>DBGCOP010000023.1:0-1350 GCA_048360435.1 Candidatus Limenecus sp.
AAATGTGCTTCTATGACATCAAGAGTTCCGATAGCACTGAGTAAAGAAATAATGTATAGCAGAACATTCAAAATCGCAGAGTTTCTGCTTTTCTTTAGTTCATTTTGTGCAGTCAAATAGGATATTTTTAGGTGAAGAGCTTCTGCGTGTTTTTTGTAAGGCTCGCTTTCCTTAATGTAGTTCAATAAATTATGAGTTTCAATTGGAAGATTAGGAGAGCAAAAAAGATTCTGCAAGTAAATATCATTTCGTACCGACCGCCGAAGATCTGTTTCATTTTCAAGGTTAGAGTTTTGAAAAATATGAATATAGAGTTTTAGCGATTCCAATATAATGGCCGAATATAAAATTGGTTGAAAGTTATCACAATCAAAGTCAGAAACTACACTACAACCAGCTTGTGGATAATATTGGTATATTTCCACTGTACTAATGTCCTTAATTGGTTCAGCAGGCGCTTTCGTATCAATGAGTTTGCAAAAGTAATCTGAAATATTTTCAATATTATTCGAAAAGACCAATGTGTCATGCACAAAGAAATATTCTTGGGAACGATAACACTTATTTGTCAATTCCCAGATAAACTCAGAAATATTTTCATATATTATTTCAGAAATTTTCATTCCTGCCTCGACAGGTTTCTCTTCATCAAAGAATTGATATTTCTCCACAGACAGTAGGTTGTAGTTTTCTGCTTTTGCCCCGACATCATCTTTGGCAAGTGGTTTTCCTGTTTTGTAGTTTATGACTTCAAAAACAATGAACAAAACACTGTTCATCATAAAGGCACCGGCATCAATTTGATACATCTGACCATTTATCCAAACTAAAAATGGCTCTAGCCAGAAAGTAAATTCGATTTTGAAATATCGTTCATCAACTAAGATAGATTGTGCGTGCCTAAGATTGATATAGAAACCGGAATCTTTCAAAGAGTCACTTGCATCGTTTTCTTTTTCAGCTGAATCTTTTGATTTGAAGGAAAATGTAGTCGCTTGATGTACATAATCATATTGGGCCGTTACCTCCATTTTCCCATCAACAGAAGTAATAGTCTCGTCTGTTGCCACGAAAGAAAGATGATGCTTTTCCAGTAAGGATTGCATCTGCTTCTTTTTGTGCGGGATAACATTACGAAGTTTTCGTAAAAACCAGTTTGTCGCTTTATACTGTGTCGAATTATATGCGCTTAAAAATAAAACAGTATCATCCACTTGCAATGACCTCCGATCTCGTCAGTAAAATTTATATTATTAATTATACAGCCAAATGACATACACAACAAGCATAGTGCAACAGATAATACTGTTGCTTATTTTTTTGATAAAAAGTCCTTGACAACTCGTTTCG
>DBGCOP010000024.1:0-2753 GCA_048360435.1 Candidatus Limenecus sp.
AAACTCATTTTACCACGAATTTACCACGATTGAATGAGCCTTGATATGACCTATAAAATAACACCCAAAAGACATCATTACACCTAAATGGTGTCTTTTTAAAAAGCAGTCAATCCTAAAACTAACTGCTTTGTGTATATGGATATGAAATTGTAAACTAGAAGCTGTTTATTTTTTCTTTTTAGGTTTTGGCGTTGGTAGTTCATCATACATCACATCAAATAACCCCGTCAGAAAATCTTTATTATCAACTTCTTCCACCAATAACATTTCTTTGGCGTTTTCGTATGGAATTTCATAAGTAACTGTCGGCATATAAGAAATTGCAGACTTTGTTGGTTTTACAAGTAACCTATCATCATATATACCGCCAACGATTTTTCCACGATAATAGATAATAAATTCTCCCATCATTGCACGATATGTTATTTCTTGTAATTCTGATAATTGTTCTAAAACAAATTGTAAATAATCTTTACTTGAAGCCATTTCTAAATCTCCAATCTTGAATTTTATTATTCCAATGCTTTCTTTAAGTCCAGAACAAATTGCTTTTGTTGTTTTTTCAAATAGGTTTTTACAAAAGGTTTCATAAACCACTTTTTAGGTATCACATTTTCTGTAAAGTCTATTTGTGTTTCATTCCCTTTGTCTATAAAAACACCAATCCAATGACCTTTCATGTTGCTATTCTCCATATCAAATTCCCAGCGTTTATATGGTTCTGCAACGGTAACGGTAAATGTAGTAGCATATCCATTTTTTGTGTATTCAATAAATTGTTTGTCATTTATTATTTCTGTTTTGCTCAAATCACTTCGCCATGAGTTATATTTATCAACAGCTAAAACAATGTTCCAAACTTTTTGAATATCATTACTAATAATTGTATTTATATTTGAAATTGCCACTTTTTCATTTCCCCTTTTTAAATTACCGTTTATCGTTTTTTCATATCCACATTATAACATTCTCATATCAGCACTACAATAAAATTTTATGCTCCGATAATCTTATTGAACAGCTCTAACAGACACCATGTCATCACTCCAATCTGAAATTTTGGCAAGAAAAAAGCAGTCAATCATAAGACTAACTGCTTTGTGTAGATATGAACTTATAAAATATTTAGTTTATGATATTGCAACATCATTTAATGTCCTCTGTGTTTTGCTTTTTTCTTTTGTTGCTTCAACTTAAACTTTTGTTCTGCGTCCATTTGCTTTTTATGTTTGGAATTAGATTTATATTCTTCTTTTTTTAATTCATGTTGTAATTTTAAAGCTTGTTGCGATTTTGTCCCAATTCCATTGTTCTGTAATTGTTTCTTTACATCTCTAAGAACTCTTTTAGGATTTTTCTTATCCTTTTTTACAATCGTTTCAACTGCTGGACTAAATTGTAAATCATAATAATGTTTCAACACAAATTCTTGAATATCGTAATCTTTTGGCTCTGCACCAAATGTTACCTTTGCTACGGAAAGTTTTCCATCACAAATTCTTTCAAAAACTCCAACCCAAAAAGGTTCTGCAAAATACACAGTCAATTTACATTTTATTGTCTTCATATCAATCCCTCCTTGTTTATTTCCAAACAAAGAACGGACAACCCGGAGGGGCAGGTTACTTACCCTATAAACATAGGACGGCTGGGCTACCTACCAGCTCTCACATAATAAAATGCTTTGCGTTTTTATCTTTGTCATTTTAGATAATCATTATTTGATTACCTTTCTTGAAAATTATACCATTCCTATATCAGCACTACAATAAAATTTTATGCACCGATAATCTTATTGAACAGCTCTAACAAACACCATTTCATCACTCCAATCTGAAATTTAGGTATGAAAAAAGCAGTCAATCCTAAGACTAACTGCTTTGTGTATAGAGATATGAAATTGTGAAATAGAATTTGCCTATTTCAAATCAAAAAGAGAATTTTCATAGTCCTTTACATAGTATCGTATATTTTTACGCCCCTTTTGAATAATGGTATGTCCCTCTGCTTCTAATTTTTCTTTCTGTGCTTCAATACCATTTGGATATTTAGCATTTAATTCTCCGTTTGCTTTTAATGTTCTCCAATAGGGTGTTTCATCTTCGGAACGCTGATAACTCGCCCACGCTACAATAGAAACAAATATACCCGCTGTAATCGGCTCTGTAAAATCTGCACCACTCAATTTTGCAAAGTGTTCTCGTATTTTTCCAACCGTAATCACTTTACCATACGGAACTTTTTTCATTACTTTGTCATAGTCAATCGGGGGAGCAAAATACATTTTGTTTCCACCATATTTCTCAATACTTTTCTGGTCTATGATAATTTGAAATTTTGGCATATCCTTACTATCATGCAACATAGCATTAAAATCTTTTTTATCTTCATTTGCCATTTGTGCCACCTCCTACTTTAAGGATAGTCTGTTTCTTATTTCCATGCAATGAGGCTGTTTGAAAATTATTAACACTTTCAAATTTGTCGCTTTCTTCATATCCATATTATAACAGTTCCATATATCCGCCACAATAAAAATCAGCATACCCTTAGCATTTATGGAACAAAAATGCACACTTTTTCTTTCTTCCTCTTGATTACCCCACAACAGAAAAGAAAAAGCCCTGTCAAGAGCCTTGCCACCATTGGTGGTGCTTTGCACTCTTTACTGGGCTTTTTGTTTGCTGTATCTTCCATGCAAGAGGAAATTAAAGACCTCTGTTCCATTTCGCCTTTAGATAATCTTCATA
>DBGCOP010000025.1:0-103433 GCA_048360435.1 Candidatus Limenecus sp.
GGGATTCTAAGGATGTACAAAAGTACTTGCTTGACAACAAGCAGTTATTAAATTCCATTACTTATGACGGCATTAAAAACAACAATTCGCAGCTCAGAAACATGGTCAGAAATGCTTAAGAAAGGAACATATTCGTGGAAGAAAAGATAAAAGAGCTTCTTAAAGAAGTCGGTCGTCCATATCAAATGTTTAACGAAGACGGAACTTATCAGGGTTGTTTTTATCCTGTTCAGTTTCTTTATCCACAAAAACCAAGGTACAAATTAAGAAGTAATAATGACGATAAAAATTTCTATTATGGAATTGCAAAAATCAAAAAACACTGCATTGAAATAGCTCCTGAAAACCTGCAACAAGGAGACATTATCGCAACAAGATTTAAAGATGAATTACACGCAGCTGTTTATCTTGAATACGGAAAAATAATCCATGTATTCAAAAACCATACACTACAAATAGGGAGATTAAAAATGTTTAAAAATTTTCAATCTTTTAGGGTGCTGTCATGATATTTACAGCAGCATCTATCACAGCAGCCTTAACATCAATGGTTACAGCACTTGGAATAACTGTCAGCGCCTCTTTATCAACAGCTTTAACTATTGCAGGTTTTGTCGGTTCTGCATTTATATATGGAGGAATGGCTCTGTCTATAATAACAAGTCGAAGATCTCCGGACATTTCACAATCACCAAGTTACCAAGGCAGACTCCAAACACAAACCGACCAGAATCTTCCTGTTCCTCTTCTTTACGGCACTTGCAAGCTTGCGGGAAACAGAATCTGGCAGGACGAAAACGGTACGGTTACAGTAAAAAGAATCGTGGCTTTTGCCGAAGGTGAGATTTCAGGGTTTTCCGACGTGAGGCTGAACGACATCCCTGCAAACGAAATCAGCGGAATTTCAGTCAAAGAATACTACGGAACTCAAGACCAGACAGTAGACCCCATTGTCGGAGGCAAAGACCAAAGCGAACGTGCCGAAAAAGTGGGTTCTTTAAAAAATCTGGCATATCTGGCTATTTCTGTGCCAAGAAGTGCAAAAATTGATATAAATTATAACCTCACGGCAGTTGTAAAAGGAAGAAAGATAAGAGTTTACAAAAACAAATACTCTTACGAAGTAAAATATTCCGAAAACCCTGCCTGGGTAATGTTCGATTTTTTGACCTGTTACAATGGGCTCGGGCTGGGAATAAACAATTACGGACAAATCAGCGATTCATTAATTGAAGAGCTTTTTGACCTTGACAGTTTTATAGAGTCAGCAGCATACTGCGATGAAATGGTCCCATCTCCGCCTAAAAAAGACGAAGAAGGAAACGAAATCGAAGTTGACCCCACTCCTCGTTTCACGTTCAACATGATATTTGACTCACAAACTTCAGCAAGAACGTTAATGGATGAAATTTACCGCTGCTGCCGAGGGGGATTGTTCGTCAAAAACGGTCGTTTACAATTCAAAATTGACAAGCAGGAATCTGTGAGCAAAGTCTTTTCCGAACAAGACATAATAAAGGGTTCCGAAACCTTTCAAACAATTCCGAAAGAAGAACACTATGACATTTTAAAATGTACTTATATTTCACCTGACCATGAATGGCAAAAAGTCGAAGCCACGGCGGAAGTTCCGGAATACAAAGACGGCGTGCCTATTGAACACTCCGTAAACATGTATTCCGTGACAAATTTTCAACAGGCGAGCCGTCTTGCCTGGTATTATGTGAACTCAAAGCTCATTCAGCCATATTTTGGCAGTTTTAAGACAGATTACCGGGCTTCTGACCTTGAAGTCGGTGATGTAATTATGATAGACAGTCTTTTAATGGGTCTCAAACATTACCCCGTAAAAGTCACAAGTGTAACAGATGACGGAACAGGTGTGTTTGAGGTCAAGTGGAGAAATTACGATGAAAGGCTCTATTCTGACGAGCTCGGAAGCAAAGAACCGAAGGTTCTTGTCAGCACGATTGTTGATTCGGTTGCAACACCTGATGATGTAAGAAACTTCAATGTTGTTCAATCAAACAATCTTTTTAATTTTGTTTGGGAGCCAAATACTGACAACACAGACACTTATGAAATCAGGATGGGAGAACGCTGGGAAAACTCAACTGTCATAAAAAGCAGAATAAATGAAAACAAATATTCTATGGAAATTCCCACAAACGGACTTTTCAAATTCTGGATTAAAGCATTCAACGGTTATAATTATTCGAAAAATGCAACACTTGATGTCATTAGTGTAGACAGCATACCCAGCATGAATGAAATCGTAAAACTCGATATTCTTGAAGACATATCGGGACAGCTTGATGAAACGCTGAGAGTTTACAGAAACACAATAAAACTAAAAGAAGATTCTGTTTTATGGGAAAACCTTGAAACCAATTGGGAAAACAACGGTTCTTATTATTCAAACGGAGGAATATGGGGCGCAAAAGTTTTTTCAAGCGGTGTTTACCAGAGCCAGGTCTTTGACATTGGTGCTTCCCTTGAGTCAGTTGTTTCATTTGATTATCATTTCACGTCTTCTGATGGACAAAATGATGTACTGATTGAATGGGCATATTCTGACGACAACGAGAATTACTCTGACTGGAAAATAATAAATACCGGCTCTTACACATTCAGATATTGTAAGTTTAAGATAACTCTGCGAGCGCAAAACAATGTGCAGACAGTTCTTACTAACTTCACCGTGTCTGTTGATGTTCCTGATCGTGATTTGAATCTCGAGTTGGAAATTACTGAAAAAGAAGGGCTAAAGATAGAATACAGTTTTATCAGACCGCCTTCAATTGTTGCTACGGTAAATGATAACAACAATGCTTATGTTGTCATAACAGAAAAAACCAACACTTATGCTTACATAAAAGCCTATACAAACAATGGCGAGCTTACCACATGCAAGCTCAGTCTCAGAGCCAAAGGTTATTAAACGCAAAGAAAGGATTATAAAATGACCCAAAAAACTTACAGCTGGACGGACAATCCGACAGTGGCGGGAGAGTCTGTCTGCAATACGGATATTCTGAACGAATGCCTTATGCACTTAAAATATGACAATGGTGCAGGAAAAGACGGATTCCAGCTTTTTGATACCAAAATTACAGACCGTATTCTTTCAGGTGATGAAGCAGTCGGATGGGCTCTTCAGGGCTCACTTGTTACCATGGCATATCCTGATGCGGTTAACAAGATAAAAAGTCTGTATTCCGAAAGCTACGAAACTACATACAGAGGTATCGCCTGTAAAAAAACGCTTGACGGAAGATACATTGCAGACATTTCTCAGGCTACGGAGATTGATAAGCTCTATGTAAACACAGGTATAGCAGATTTTTACATCTTAGATGAAATAAATGAGCAGTTTTATTTACCTAAAAATAACTGGTTTCATCAATTCACAACAGATACTGAAAAAATTAACGCTTACAATGCACCGGGGATTCCAGACCACTGGCACTATGTTGATGATATGCCAAACACAACTAACAGACCCCGCGGTGATGACAGAACAAACTGTACAACCTATTACGAAACAAAGCAAACCAGACTGGCCAGTGAGTGCAACCCGATTTACGGAGCTTCTGAGTCAGTTCAGCCGCCTTCTTCAAACAAACTGCTTTATTACAAAGTCGGTGACACTGTAATTAATTCCGATGTAGCACTTATTGAAGCACAAGAGCTTTTGGCCGACGGATTTAATCAAATTGAAGAAAAAGTTAACACAGGAATTGAATCACTATCAAACGCATCAAACGCTTTAAGGCAAACTCAAATTACAAACTGTATAACAGAAATTCCACAAAGGATTAATGTTGAAATAAATAACGGAACGTTAACTCTGAAAGCCGGCTCTGTTGTTATTGTACCTTACGGAACAAGCGAGCCAACTCTTGAAATCGGTGCTTCATTAAACGGCGGTGAAATTGTTGACATCTCGTGGGACGAACAAAAGCTTTTCTATTATGTGAAGTATGATGAAGATATAACAACAGACTATTCAGGACATACTAATGACAATGTTATTGTATATTTGCAAGATACAGGAAATTTAATATACGAGAACGTAAGTGCTTGTTATTCAGATTTAACTAAACCTTCTGTAAACATATATAATGCCTGGTATGACACAAGCTCTAACACAATTACACGATATACAAATACAGGAGCATTAGAATTTCAAAATTGTTCTCTCCCTATTTGTACAGGCAGTTTATTGCAAGACACAGGTATTACATCAATCAAAAACATCTTTAACGGTTTTGGCTTCATAGGCTCAACTATCTGGTGTGACAAAGGGGTAAAGGGGCTTGTTCCAAACGGGAAAAATGCTGACGGCAGTTTGAATAATATTGAAGCAGTCAACAGCCATATTGAAACATTCTCCAGATACTGGGAGACAGTAGCAGGTCAAATACAATATATTTCCTTTTCTGCCAGTGAAAACACAATCAAACCCGATTATTTTTATACACACTATTACGAGCAAGAATCCAGACCGGTAATTCAAGAACATGCAATGTGGTACAACACTAAAAACAATAAACATTATTTTCAGGATAACAATAATTCTTGGCGGGAAGTTTCAAGCATATACATTGGTGTTACACAAAACGCCTCGGCAAGTAATGTCGGCCAAATAGAAAATTTGAATGCAAAACAAACTTTCCGAGTGCTAGATTATAACGACATTCAAAATATTACTCACATTGTTGATACATACAAAAACGGCTCCAGCTGGTATCGTGTCTGGTCCGACGGCTGGATTGAGCAGGGAGGACTTGCTGAAATCCAAAATACCACAGTTCAATTCTTAAAACCATATACAAATACAAATATAAATATTCTGCTTACGAACAAAAATGACTCAAAAACTGAAGTTTCTGTCACAAATGTGACAACAAATAACTTTCAAGCTTACAGACGGGATACAGACAACGGCAACAACTTGAAAAATTGGTCATTTTGGCGTGCCTGCGGATATTAAGGAGAATAAAAATGGAGATAAAAGCACAACTACTCAAACCTTATACAGAATCACAAAAGACAGATTTCATTGTTGAATATAATCACAATCAGGGTTTCTTAATTGAAGAAACCGAAACAGCTCTGATTGCCAAAGGTTATACAGATGAAGAGCTGTTAAACAAAGCAAAAGAAGCAAAAACCTTTGAAATTAACACCATAAAAGAAGCTACTTTTAAAGAAGGAATAGTCTACAAAGGCGCACATTTTGACTGTGACGACAGAGCACAGGACAGAACAGGCAACAGACTTATTTTATTACAAGCTATGCCTGTCGAATGTTTAGAATGGCTTGATTATGATTATCAGGCTGTTGAACTTACGGCTCAGGAGTTTCAGGAACTTTGCGCAAAAATCTTTGAACGTATTCAATTTATCGAATTCAAAACAGGTCAGCTTCTTGAAGCTGTAAATCAGGCACAATCAATTGAAGAGCTGGAAGTAATCCTTCCTGTTTTTTCTCAGGAAGAAGCAAAAGAAGAAGAACCGGAGGTGCCAGAAAATGACGTTTAATTTTAATAATAAAACAATCACACCATCCACACCTGATGATATAATACTCCCTTTTGACTTTAACACAAACTCTATTAACACTGTACAAAAAGAAACTGAGCCGTCAGAATATGTTTCTGTTATAAATCCTTACCTCACAGCGGACAATGACAATGGTTACAAAGCTTTGGCAAAAAGCATATCCACTTGGACAAACGAACCGGCTTATAGGGCTTTTGACGGGAATACAGGAACAAGATGGTTATCCGATTGGAACAGCTATCAATGGCTTCCGACTTGGATTCAATTAACATTTCCCCAAATTACAACAATAAGAGCCTATAAAATACAAATAACAAAAGCTGAAAGCAGTCAAACAGAAAGGGACAGAGTGCCTAAAAAGATTCGACTTTACGGTTCTAATAGTGAAGACACATCAAAAACAACACTTATCCCAAAAGGTTATATTCTGCTAGACACACAAACTGATATACCGCCTGCAACAATTGACGAAGGCAATATAGTATTCAGGACATTTGAATTAAAAGAGCCTGCTTCATACAAAGTTTACAGACTTGTAATAGACGAACGCCAAGGGGGTGCAAAGTCACCATATGACGCACATCTTGGCACATTAGATTTTTTAAATTAAGAAAATAAATAAAGGAGAAAAAAATGGCAAACATTGCAAATTTTAAAATCAACACAGATGCAAACTGGGTAAACATCGAAGACAAAATTAAAGAAACAAAATCAGATTTTGCCTTCACTGACGGAAAAACCTATCTTATTCAAGTATTTGAACCTCACAAAATCTGCATCAGTGCTTCAGGTGAGCCTTCAGGCAATGACGGCTTTGAAAAAACCGATGCACCTTTTTCTTACACACATACAACAGGTACCGGCTTATATGTAAAATCAAAATACATAAAACAATACTCTCAAATTGAAATTAACGTATCTGAATAACAGAAAGGTAAAAAAAATGAATAAAACAGTTGAAACAATCCTGAAATATCTTTCACAATCAAGCACATACAAAGGGCTTTTCTCTGTGCTGGCAGCATTCGGCGTTGTGATGAAACCCGAGCTTGCAGATGCAATCATAGCTTGTGCATTAGGTATAATCGGACTGATAAATGTTTTGATTGATGAACATTCCTCATCAAAAACAAACAAGGTTCAAGCATAATGTACAGCGCACTAATTAAAGCTATTGCCGACATGTTTTCAAAGTTTTTTGAATTCAAAACCGTACAAACGGAAAATCTCCCGACAACAGAGATTATAGAAGAAAAAAAAGATTATAAAAAAGCAACAAATATTGCAGAAAAAATTATAGCCATAACAAACAAATATAAAAAACAAATGACTTTCGCTGACAGGCTGCGTTTTGCGCACCTGTGCGAAAGCTTCAACAAACACAACTAAACACAACTGAAAGACAACACAATGGAAAAAATTATTGAATACGCCCCGATACTCATTGTGCTTGTGATGTTTTTGATACAGCAAAAAATCTTTGTCACTCCCGAGCAGCTGGAATCTATGAAATCTGCGCTGATTGAATATATCAGCGAGCATTATGTTTCAGACAGAACTTACCGGGAAAATCACCGCACACTTCAAGAACAGCTGTCACTGATTCATCACGACATAAATGACGTCAAAAACTTATTAATACAAAAAAACGGTGACTGAAAATGAATAACACAGACGAACTTTTCAACAAAGCACTCTCCTTCGTCCTTAAGTGGGAAGGCGGCTATGTCAACAACCCTTCGGATAAAGGAGGTGCAACAAACCGTGGAATCACACAATACACTTACAATTCCTGGCTTAAAAGCCTCGGACTCGCACAAAAAGATGTTCGATTCATCTCAAACGACGAAGTCAAACAAATCTATTACAAAAATTATTGGAAAAAAGCCGGATGCGACAGAATGTCTCCCAAATTTGCGGTTCTGGCTTTTGACACAGCTGTCAACATGGGTTTAGCCCGTGTAAACCAGTTTATGAAAGCTGCCTTGTGGAAATATCCTGAAAAATTTATAGAAGCAAGACGAGCAAAATACCTTGAATTTGCAAAATACGGAAACCAGAAAATTTTCCTTCAGGGCTGGCTTAACAGACTCAACAATCTTGAAAAATTCATACACTCTATACTCTAGACTCTTTCATTTTCCCCCTGCGGATTTAATTTCGCAGGGGGATTTTTTTTATTGTACACTTTTCTCATGCAAATCTACGCAGATAAACTTTTTAAAAAACCGAAAAAAATCATTACAGCCTTTGATGAAAAGCAGCTCAAAGAAGCTTTGATTGAACTTGAAAACGAAACAAAAAACGCATACGCACTCGGTTATATCAGGTATGAGGCAAAAGACTGTTTCTTAGGGAAAAAGGTTAAATCAAAACTTCCGCTTCTTTATTTTGAAATCCACAAAAGTTTTGAAAAATATGAACCGTCATACGTTGAAGAAATTCCTCTCAACCCTCGCTCTGACATAACATTTGAGCGGTATAAAAAAGCACTTGAAGAGATAAAAAAAGAAATCTCAAACGGAAACACTTACGAAGTTAACTATACCTTTGACAGAACCGTTGAATGCAGCGCCTCCCCCTTGAAACTTTACGAAAGCCTGCTTCGAAAGCAAAAAACACCCTACAATACTTTCATAAAAAACAAATACGAAACACTCTTGTCCTTCTCTCCCGAGCTGTTTTTTGAACTCGACAGAGAAACAAAATTCATAAAAACAAAACCGATGAAAGGCACGGTAAAAAGAGGACTTACCCCTCAGGAGGATAAAAAGAACATTGAATTCTTGAAATCCGACATAAAAAATCGTGCTGAAAATGTGATGATAGTCGACCTTTTGAGAAACGACCTTTCTAAAATCGCAAAAACATCGACGGTAAAAGTCCTGAAACTCTTTGAAATCGAAACCCACAAAACCCTTCATCAGATGACCTCGGAAATCACAGCAGTCTTGAAAGAAGGAACAAGTTTCTATGACATCTTTGAAGCAATTTTCCCCTGCGGTTCAATCACCGGTGCGCCAAAAATCAGCACAATGGATATAATAGACAAAATTGAAACAGGCAAAAGAAACATATACTGCGGTGCAATCGGATTTATTTCACCTCAAAAAGCAGTTTTCAGCGTACCCATAAGAATTCTTCAAAAGACAAACAGTGAAACTTCTTACAAATACCGTGCAGGCGGAGCTGTTGTCTGGGATTCAGACATAAAAGACGAATGGGACGAAGCTTCCCTAAAAACAGATTTCTTAAAGCCCTCAAACGATTTTAAAATAATAGAAACAGCAAAGGTTGAAAACAAAAAAATCCTTTATCTAAAACAGCACCTTTCAAGAATGAAAGCTTCGGCAAAATTTTTCGGGTTTAAATTCAATGAAGGCTTATACAACCTGACCTGTGAACAAGACGGAATGCTCAGAATTCTGCTGAATAAAGACGGAGACTTTGAAACACAGCTTCTTCCTTTAAAAGAAACTCAAAACAACTTCATAAAAATCTCCGACACAAAAGTCAACAGCAGCAACACTCTTCTCTATCACAAAACAACCTGCCGTCCATGGTACGGGGAAAGTCTCAAAAGAATCAAAAACAACGAAATATACGACGAAATTTTCTTCAACGAAAAAAACGAGCTTACTGAAGGTTCAAGAACAAACATCGTCATTGAAACCAAAGACGGACTGTTCACACCAAGCCTAAAATGCGGACTCCTCAACGGAATTCTGCGCCAAAAACTCCTTGATGAAGGCAGAATTAAAGAAAAAATTCTTTTCAAAAAAGATTTGATGAGTGCAAAAAAAATTTTCTGTATAAATTCCGTACGGGGAATAAAAGAGGTGAACATAAAAGAGGTAAAACAATGATTCTGATTGACAATTACGACTCTTTTACATACAACGTGGCGGAATACTTCAAAGAACTCGGCATCACTCCCCGTATCTTTAAGAACGACGAAATAACAATTGAAGAGTTAAAAAAACTCGATTTCAATTCCCTCGTCCTTTCGCCCGGACCGGGGACACCGGAAGATTCGGGCGTTTCAATGAATGCAATAAAAGAATTTTACAAAACAAAAAAAATTCTTGGAATCTGCCTCGGGCATCAATGTATCGCACAGTTTTTCAATGCAAAAATCATCAAAGACCCCGAACCGTTTCACGGCAAGGTTTCAAAAATCTTCTACAAAAAAAACAGCAGACTGTTTGAAGGAATTCCCGAAGGGTTTGAAGCAACACGCTATCACTCGCTCAAGGTATGCCCCGAATCCGTCAAAAAACCGCTTTTAATAACTGCTTATACAGGCGACACCATAATGGCAGTTGAACATGAAACGCTCCCGATTTACGGAGTACAGTTTCACCCCGAGGCAATTCTTACGCAATACGGACACGAGCTTCTTAAAAATTTTATCCTTGAGCACACGGCAGGCTGAAATCATATCCCATTTCAACAAGCATTTGTTTCAGCCTTTCAACGGGCAGACCGATTACATTATCCAAACATCCGTCAACACTTTTTATAAAATCCGGTCCCATTTCCTGAACACCGTATGCACCCGCCTTATCCAGAGGTTTAAAAGTTTTTATATAATCGTCTATCAATTCATCAGAAAGGTCTTGAAACGTAACATAGGTCTTAACGGTATCAGAAAGATACTTTCCCGTATCACAATCAAGCACAGTAACAGCGGTAACCACATAATGTGTTTTACCGCTTAATGCACGGAGCATTTCGTGCGCCTGAGCTTCGTCTTTTGGTTTGCCCAGTATTTTACTGTCTGAAATGACAACGGTGTCGGCACTAATCACGAGACTATTCGTTGGATTTTTTGCCTTGAGAATTGAGAGAGATTTTTGAAGAGAGAGGGATTTAATTTTATCGTCAGAGTAGATATCCGAGTCGAGTTTTTCGTCGCAGTCCGGTGAAACCACGTCAAAATCGACGTTGAGTTTTTTTATGAGGGAGTGTCGTCTCGGCGATTGTGAACCGAGTATCAGTCGTTTGTTTTTTACATCTTTGTTCATAGGGCTATTTTAACACAGTTCACCCTATTCAGGCACAATTAGCTCATTGCATATCTTGTAGATCGGTATTGAGCACATTTCGCATTCAATCCCGCACAAAATTCATTCAGCCTGTTATTCAGATTCATCATCGTTCTGTGCATATTTGAAAAATCACCCATAGCATCAAGCATCTTTTGAGGATCGACCATTTCTGCTATTTGTGGATTGTCAACTTTTTCATCTGCATACTTTTTCACAAGTAACTGGTCAATGTAATCTCTTGGTCCAACTGCCATAATCTATTCTCCCTATAAAATTTTAATCCCTTTAATCCCTTACTTATATAAAGTATTTTTATTCAAATTAATTGCCTTTTTAAATAAACCCTCGTTAACATTTTGTAACATACAGGTTATATTTATAGTGTAAAAGCAAATTAATTGAAAAATGTAAAAACAAAGACCTTAACGTAATGAATTACAGAATATTATTTAAACAACTACAAACGAGGTAATGTCCGAGGGCGGAGAACTTATTCTTATAAGCTTTAGGGATAATCTTGCCCGAGTTGCCGAGACGGGTTTAAATTATATTCTGTTTGAATGGAGTATCAGGTCTGAGTTTTTTATTTTTTTTAATTGATAATTAAATTACATAATAAATACTACCCTCATCTCTTATGTGCTAAAATCTTGATATGTTGAAATGGCTTTTGACAAACAATTTTTTAAATAACGAAAAGCTTTTTGCCTTCCTCAAAAAGAACCGCTCCTTCACCCTAAGCGGACTTACCTCTTTTTTGAGACTCATCTTGCTTGCTCAAATAAGCACTGAAAAAAGAACCGTTTTCATTACAAACTCCGAACAAAGCGCGCTGAAATATAAACACGACCTTGAAAAACTCTTCGGAATTGAAGCAGAAATCTTTCCATATCAAGATATTTCTATCTATGACGGGGTTTGCTCCAACCTTTACAGATATTCAAAGCAGCTTGAAATCCTTGAAAAAAGTGACAGCACACGAATTCTCATTGTGCCTGTAAAAGCACTCCCCGAGAAGTTTCCCGACAATGAATTTTATGAAAAAAATTCAATAAAAATAAAACTCGACGATGAAATTGACACCCAAAAAATCGCACACAATCTGATAAACCTTGGATATAAAAGAGTCACAATGGTCTCTGACATCGGAGAGTTCTCTGTCAGAGGAGACATCATAGACGTATTTTCTCCCGAAAAATATGCAACACGTATTGAACTTTGGGGTGACACTGTCACTGATATAAGAAACTTTGACAACAAAACACAGCGAAGTGTCAGAAAAATAAAAGAAACAAAAATCCTTCCGATTTACAAATTCATTTTGAACAAAGACAACAAAGAGACCTTCAAAAACGAACTCATAAGCACAACAGCAGGGCTTGAAACAAATGAAAACACCGACATAATCAGAGAACTTCTCGAAGAAACTCTGGAAAAAATTGACAACGAAGGATATTTTGAAGGCATAGAATATTTCCAGTCATACCTCAACAAAAAAACAAAAAACCTCATAGAACTTCTGAGCGAAGATTTTATTCTCGTCTTTGATGAGTCGTCAGAAATTTATTCAAAATTTGAACAAATTGACCTGAACTATGAAAAACAGATTGAAGAAAACACACAAAAAGCCTTGAACCTTCCGCTAAAATCAAAAGCTCACCTCGAAACACAGGAGTTTAAAAACGTCTGTGCAAAAAGAGAAAAAATTTTTCTGGACAATTTTCTTGATACAGTCTCTGACTACACAATCGAGTTTGAGAGTGCATTAATTCCGAGCTTTTCGTCAAAAATGGAAGAAATCCTGACATATGTCGAAGAAAAAATTCGACAGGGTTATAAAGTTGTCATATCAAC
This sequence comes from Candidatus Limenecus sp., assembly GCA_048360435.1. Taxonomy (GTDB): domain Bacteria; phylum Cyanobacteriota; class Vampirovibrionia; order Gastranaerophilales; family Gastranaerophilaceae; genus Limenecus. Next base: position 12,474 of record DBGCOP010000025.1, read on the forward strand.
GGATTACAAAAACAGAGTTGAGGAAGTCTTGTGTGACTTTGAAATACCTATTTCTGACGACTTTTCGGAACTTTCCTCAGTATACCTGACAGAGAACCTTGCTCTGGGCGGTTCTTTAATAGAAGATTACAAACTTGTTATACTCACGGATAAAGAACTTTTCAATAAAAAATCAAAAGATATTACAGCAAAAAAACAGACTTATCACAAAGAAAGTGCTGAATATATCGAATCCGTAAACGATATAAAAGAAGGCGAATATGTAGTCCATCAGGTGCACGGTGTCGGACTTTATAAAGGCTTGAGCAAACAGGAAATCGACGGTCAGCTCAAAGACTATCTCACAATTGAATACGCACAGGGCGACAAACTCCACATGCCGGCAGAACAGGTCAACCTGCTTGTGAGATACAGAGGCTCGGGCTCTGTTCACCCAAAACTTTCGAGAATGGGCGGAAACGACTGGAACATAACAAAAACCAGAGCAAAAAAAGCAATTGAGGAAATAGCAAAAGACCTTCTCAGACTCTATGCAAAGCGAGAAATGGCACAGGGCATAGCTTTTGAACCTGACACCGTATGGCAGTGCGAAATGGAAGAAGCGTTTGAATACACGGAAACTCCTGATCAGATGAGAGCAATTCAGGAAACTAAGGCTGATATGGAGCTTGAAAAGCCCATGGACAGACTGATTTGTGCTGACGTAGGTTTTGGAAAAACAGAAATTGCAATAAGAGCAATATTCAAAGCCGTAATGTCAGGAAAGCAAGCAGCAGTGATAGTTCCGACAACAATCCTTGCAATGCAGCACTGGCAGACAATCTCAGAACGATTCAAACCCTTTCCCGTCAAGGTGGAACTGCTCTCGCGCTTTAGAAGTGCCAAAGAACAAAAAGAAACAATAAAAAAACTGATTAAAGGCGAGGTTGATGTCGTAATCGGAACACACAGACTTCTGCAAGATGACATTGTGTTCAAGGATCTCGGGCTTCTTGTCATAGACGAAGAACACAGATTCGGTGTAAAACACAAAGAAAAACTCAAAATGCTCAGAAAAAACATAGACATCCTGAGTATGTCAGCAACCCCTATCCCCAGAACACTTTACATGTCTTTGTCCGGAATAAAAAACATGTCTGTAATAAACACTCCGCCGATGAACCGTCTTCCCGTAAAAACACACGTCGGTGCGTACAATGAAACTTATGTAAAAAATGCAATAAACCACGAACTCGACAGAGACGGACAGGTCTTTTTCCTTTACAACCGTGTGGAAACAATCTATGAATTTGCAGCAGAGCTTCAAAAAATTGTACCAAACGCACGAATAGCAGTCGCACACGGACAAATGGACCCGAAAACACTCGAGGGTATAATGCTCGAATATGCACAACACAAATATGACATCCTGCTTTGCACAACTATCATTGAATCCGGACTTGATATTCCAAACGCAAACACAATGATAATATACGACTCAGACAGATTCGGACTTGCCCAGCTTTATCAGCTCAGAGGACGGGTGGGAAGAAGCGAACGCCAGGCATACTGCTATTGTTTCTACAAAGACCGCAAGAAGCTTACGGCAGAAGCACTTCAACGTCTCGAAGCAATCAAAGAATTTTCAACTCTCGGCGGAGGATACCAGATTGCGCTTCGTGACATCGAAATCAGAGGAGTCGGAAACATACTGGGCACAAAACAACACGGTCATATGACAAATGTGGGCTTTGACACTTACTGCCAGCTGCTTGAAGAAACAATCAACGAGCTTCAAGAAACAGGTGAAAAACCGCAGCCGCCTGCAATTGTCGACATAAACATCACAGCCTACATTCCTGACGAGTGGGTCGGTTCAAAAGAACAAAAAATGATTGAATACAAGCGTCTTGCCGACGTAAAAACACTCGAAGAGCTTGATTTAATTCATCAGGAATGGAAAGACAGATTCTCAAAAATCCCCGAGCCTGTTGAAAATTTAATAAAAATCATACACCTCAGACTCCTTGCCACACAGGCAAAAATCTCACTTATCAGAGAAACTTCGGACAACATAAGAATTTATATGCCTTACAACAAAGCCGAGTGGTCTATCATTGCCTCAAGAATTGACAGAAATATTACAAAATATATAAAATATACTATTGCCCCCAAGTCCTGTCAGGAGGGCAATTCAATCTTGCTTTTCAACAATAGTGTTCTTAGCTTTAAAGAAGTATTTAACATATTGAGTGATTTATTCTATTATATAAATAAGATAACGTACGAGTTTAACAGTAAATAATTAAAAGGAGTTATAAAGATGAAGAAATTGAAATTATTCGCCACAGTGGCATGTATGTCATTGTTATTATGCGGATGCGTAAGCAAAAATGCCGTTATTACAGTTAACGGAGATGCAATTACAAAACAACAGTATGAAAAGGCCTTCGATGCCGTTGCGGACAATTCAATGTTCTCACAAATGGGCATTGACCTCAAAAAAGACGAAAACAGCTTTCTTCATCTTATGCTGAAAGACAGAGTTGTGAACGAGCTTATTGTGAAAAAACTCCTCGATCAGGAAATAGACAAAAGACACATAAAAGTCTCAAAAGAAGACATGGATAAACAGCTCAAAGATATCATTGACAAAGTCGGTTCAAAAGAAAAATTCAACGAACTTTTGAAACAAAACGGTGTTACAGCAGCCCAGTTCAAAAAAGATCTCGAAGACGAAGTCAAAATCCAAAAACTTGTTGACACACTTTCAGTTGTATCAGTAAGCGAAAAAGATGCTAAAAATTTCTACAACAAAAATCTCGACAAATTCAAATATCCTGACAAAGTCAGAGCTTCTCACATTCTTGTCAGTGCAAACGCAGAAGAATTGAAAGCTAAGCTTGGAGCAGACAAAAAACTCGAAGGAGCTGCTTTAAACGAAGCTGTAAAAAAAGAAATGGCAGAGAAAAAAGCTAAAGCAGAAAAACTTCTTGCCCAAGCGAAAAAAGACCCGAAATCATTCGCTAAACTTGCAAAAGACAACTCTGACGACACAATGAGTGCCAAAATGGGCGGCGACCTCGGCTTCTTCGGCAAAGAAGAAATGGTTGAACCATTTGCAAAAGCAGCTTTCTCTATGAAGCCTAACACTTTAAGCGGAATCGTTGAAACTCCTTACGGATACCACATTATCCTTGTTACAGACAGAAAAGCCGCCGGTGTTGAACCTTTTGAAAAAGTCAAAAGCGACATCACAGGTTTCCTTGAAAATCAGGAAAAAGTAAAAGTCTTGCAGCAATTCGTTGATACATTGAAAAATAATGCAAAAATCGAATACAAAGATCCTTCTTTCAACCCTGCTGAAATTCAGAAAAAACTGAAAGAACAGGCTAAAAACAATCCTGCATTAATGGAATCACAAAAATCTGCGAAGGACTAGCGTATGGCTAACATGGACAAAGCGTTAAAAAACAAACTTTTTGAACTCATAGACAAATTTAGTGAATCAAAAATTCTCGTAGTCGGAGACATCATCCTTGACGAATATCTCTGGGGAATGGCTAACCGTCTTTCTCCCGAGGCACCTGTGCCGGTTCTTGAAGTAAAAAGAAAAACCTATCTGTTAGGCGGTGCAGCTAACGTAGCGAACAACATTGCCGCAATGGGTGCAACAGCTATCCTCGCCGGTGTAATAGGCGACGATCTTTACAGCGGTGTTGTCACTGATTTGTTAAAAAAGAACAAAATAAACACTGATAATGTCCTAAAAGACAAAACACGTCCGACAACAGTAAAAACAAGACTCATTGCACAAAACAACAAACACCTTGCCCGTGTGGATAATGAATCTCTCGAGCCGGTTAGTGCTGAAGTTTCTAAAAAAATCTATGACAGTGTTGAAAAAATCATAGACGAGGTTGACCTGATTATACTTTCAGATTATGTAATCAGTGTTCTTTCCGCTAAATTAATCAAAGACATTGTCAAACTTGCAAACCGCCACGACAAAACAGTCCTCATGGACCCGAAAGGTCAGGATTTTTCTAAATATGACGGAGTGGATATTCTTGTTCCAAATATGGAAGAAGCACTCATCGCGACAAAATCCTCAAAAGACAAGCCTATCAAAAAGATTGCTGCCGCATTGAGAAAAATAGCCGACAAAGTAATCATCACACAGAGCGCAAACGGCGTATACTATTATGACGGAGCTGATGAGATAAACTTAGACGCTTTCTCCACAGAGGTTGTAGATGCAACCGGCGCAGGCGGTTCTTTTGTTGCAATGCTCGGACTCGGACTTGCAGGTTCCAATTTTGATTTTAATGAAGCTCTGCCTCTGGCTAATTATGCAGCAGCCGCAGCCGTAAAAAAAGTCGGAACTTATGCAGTAAAACCGGTAAACCTCAAAGAGCTCATCAAAGTAGCATACAACAACTCAACGGTAAAAAAATAAAATGGGACAATTAATCGAAAGAAAAAATATACAGGAATTTGTTTCTGAACTGAAAAAACAGGGCAAAACAATCGTTACAACAAACGGATGTTTTGATATCCTTCATGTAGGTCATGTAAGATATCTTCAAAAAACAAAAACCTTTGCCGATGTCATGATTGTGTGTTTAAATTCCGATGACTCCGTCAGAAGAATCAAAGGCCCCAAGCGTCCTATAAACAATGAAAACGATCGTGCTGAAATTCTGTGTGCACTTGAATGTGTAGACTATGTGGTAATTTTTGATGAATCATCACCGGAAAAACTTTTGTGTGAAATCAAACCGGATGTTCACACAAAAGGAGCAGATTACACTATCGAAACACTCCCCGAGGCAAAATCCATTATCGCAAACGGTGGAAGAATCGAGTTCATCAGCTTTGTTGAAGGCAAATCAACCACTAAAGTTATTGAAAAAATATCTGCAAAGAAAAATTAAAGTTTAGTTAAGGTTCTTCTATTTCTTCAAGAATCAAACGATATCCTAACAATTTGCAAGCTGCTTGAAGTTCTTCAAGTTTAATTGCATTTCTGTGAATTTTACCGGATAAAGAATGAGGTGAATAATCTCTTCCTAATAAATTATAGATATCTTTTGCCAAGTCCTTCTGCAATATACATTTTCTTGTAATTAAGTGATTTATAATGTCACGATTTTTCCAATTCGTAATTTCCATAGTAATAAATATCTTATCTTTTGTTGAAAATAAAGTCATATTATGGAATAATGATTTCATAATAAAACCTGCGTTCTATTATGAAACTTACAATTAAGTAATCTTAAGGAGGAAAATTATGCCCCAGAAGTATATAGACTCCCTTGAAAGAGATCTTGATTACTTCATCCAAGAGTACTCTATTACAGCCAGCATCTCTAAAATCCTCGTAAAATGTATCGAAAACATAGACAGAATTGACAAAGAAGACGTTTTACAGTTTGCACGTCAGATGGATGAGAGCCTTCAATATTTGAAAGGACGTTTGACAAAAATTCATCAGGACATTTCAAACGAACAAGAAAAAACCGCTATTTTAGCAAATCAAGAACATATCTCTCAGAGTTCATCACTGTCTTCATCACTTTAGCCATCGCTTCCATCGTGAATTGTGATTTTTTCATATCCATAATAGCAGAGATGTAATCCGTGTCTTGAATATCACTCAGGGACTGCATATTAGACATCATAGAAGTTGTAAGCTGGCTTGCGGCAGCGTTGAAGCTAGATTGAACAGCACCTATGTCACCCCTTTTGGAAGAAACCGAAGAAATCATCGTATCAACATTTGCCAGTGTGTCAGCAGCCGCCTGAGGGTTTGTTACATCAAAATTCATATCACCTAAAACCACATTCGGGTCATAAGAAATTGACTGTGAATTTTCGGGGTTAACCATAAAATCCACCACCGGTGCAGCATTTGGGTTAGCCTGAGTCACTGCGTTCACGGTTTGTTTACCGTTAAAAGTTGCCTGATTTAAAGTCTGTTGAATTTGTGCAATGTTTTGATTGATTTCCTCCTGCATTGCCGCAACCTGCGAATCGGAATATATTCCGTTAGAAGCCTGTAAGCTCAACTCACGTATACGCTGGAGGGAATCAGTCACATTGCTCAAGGCTGAATCAGCTACGGCTGTGAAATTCATACCCGACTGGATATTTCCCATTGCCTTATTCGCAGCACGAATACTTGTATCAAGTCCCGAAGCCACATACATATCAGCAGGATTGACATAGCTGTTCAAGCCGGATGCGATGCTTTCAGCCGCTTTTTCAAACGTCTTTTGAGCCTGCACCATTCCTGATTGTGCTGTATATATGGGCATTACTACGTTAATCGACAATTACGTACTCCATTTCTGATTTGGCAGTTCACAGCCTACACCCTAAATTATTCCACGTTTTTTTAAGAAATAAGCAAAATTTTTCTGTTTTTTTACATTTTGCAATTATTTTGTAATAAAATTTATATAGATGTTGGTAAGGATGTAAAAATGGAAAACAATAAAAATCAATTGTCCGAAAAAACCCCTCAAAAATTTCCGCACAGATTCCATTTCATTGCAATAGGCGGAATAGGAATGAGCGGACTGGCAAAATATCTTCTGGAACTTGGCTGTACAGTCTCAGGCTCGGATATAAAAGCTTCGAAATACACAAAACAGCTGGAGGAAATGGGCGCAAAAGTATACATAGGCCACGATGCAAAATACATTGAAGAAGGAATGAACGTCGTAGCCTCAACAGCTATTAAAGACGACAACCCTGAAAAAATCAGAGCAAAAGAACTCGGAATAAAGGTTCTTCATCGTTCTGATGTTTTGAAAATGCTTTCAGAAGGGATAAATAACGAAACTCATCAGTTTATCGGTTTTTCAGGAACTCACGGAAAAACAACAACAAGCGGACTTTGTTCTTACGTACTTGAAAAAGCAGGCTACAAACCTTCTTTTGTCGTTGGAGGAATCATCCCCGACATTCATACAAACGCGATGTCTCAAAAAGGTACGGAAGCAGGAAAATTTTTCGTCGCAGAGCTTGACGAATCAGACGGAACAATCGTCAAATATCATACAAACATCAGTGTCATAAACAACCTCGAAATGGACCATGTAGACTTTTACAAAAACGGATTTCAAGACCTTCTCGACACTTTTAAAATCCACATAAACAATATTGCTAAAGGCGGAAAAATTATAGTAAATAAAGACTGCTCAGGACTGAGAAAACTAACTGAACAAAACCCCGAAACAAAGTTCCTTACCTTTGCAATCGAAAGAGATGCTGATTATACAGCCCAAAATATAAGCTTTACAGAATTCGGCTCTGCTTTTGACGTATACAAAAACAATACAAAAATTGTGTCACTCAAAATGGGTATACCCGGAATCCACAACATCTACAACGCACTTGCCGTTGTTTCAGCCTTGAATGAAGAAGGTATTGACCTTGAAAAAATCAGACCTCACTTTGAAACTTTCTCGGGTATGGGAAGAAGATTCCAAAAGGTAGCGGAATTTGACGGAATCAGAATTTTTGACGATTACGCACACCACCCCACAGAAATCAAAACCACACTCGACAGCGCAAAACTGTGTGAGAAAAACAGACTTGTCGCAATCTTCCAGCCGCACAGATACACAAGGCTTAAAGGATTGTGGAATGACTTTCTGAACAGCTTTGATGCCGTTGACAAGCTGATTGTTGTCGATGTTTATTCCGCCTCCGAAGAGCCGATTGAAGGAATAAACTCAAAAGCGTTTGTACAGGCATTCAAAGGAAAAGAAGCAGAATACATTGGCGGAAGTATGGAAAACGCAGCCGGAAAAATTATGCCGCTTCTAAAATCAGGCGACATGGTTATTACGCTCGGTGCCGGGGACGTAACAAGAATCGGTGCGGAGCTTAAAAAACTCCATGAAGCAACAAAAACAGGGGTTTAAGACTATGCCCTGTGAAATGATAGAAAACTATGAACTCAAAAAACACACAACCTTTAAAATAGGCGGCTGTGCAAAAAGAGCCTTCTTTCCTTCTACAAATGAAGAAATGGCAGAACTTTTGACAGAATTGAAAAACCCTGTCATCCTCGGAGGATGCTCAAACGTGCTTATTTCGTCTCAAGGTATTGACGAAGACGTAATCCTCACAACAAAAATGAACGCATTTTCACTTGAAAAAAACATCCTCACGGCACAGTGCGGAGTCAAAGTCCCCATGCTTTCAAGAGAAGCGGAACACAACTCACTAAGCGGAATGGAATTTATGATAGGCTTCCCTGGTTCAGTCGGCGGAGCTGTTTATATGAACGCGTCTGCACATTCTCAGGCAGTTTCAGACACCTGCATTCTTTGCCATGTTTTTGACATGGAACAGAAAAAAATCCTTGAACTAAACAAGGAAGAAATGCAGTTTGGATACAGAAGTTCAATAATGCAAAAGAAAAGTTACATTCTTCTTGATGCAAAATTTGAACTCCGCCCTGCTCCAAAAGAAGAAATCACAGCAATTATGACAAGAAACCTCGAGTTTCGAAAAGGGAAACAGCCGAGCCTTGCAACACCCAATGCAGGGAGTATTTTCAGAAACCCGCCCAACGATTCGGCAGGCAGACTGCTTGAAAAAGCAGGTGTCAAAGGTTTGAAACAAGGCGGTGCACAGGTCTGGCTCGGTCATGCGAACTTTATTGTTAACGTGGAAAATGCAGATTCAAAAGATGTTTCAAATCTTATGAATAAAATGTATAATATGGTAAAAGAAAAATACACAATCGAACTTTTACCCGAAGTAAAATTTGTCGGAATAAAAAGTAAAGAAGAAGTTGAATTATGGGATACAATGTTAAACAAAAAGTAAATACAAAAACTAAAATAGCAGTACTTATGGGCGGCCCGTCAAGTGAAGCTGAGATTTCAAGACGTTCAGGCAAAAACGTTTTCAAAGCACTGAAAAATCTCGGTTATGAAAATGCGCAGCTGATTGAGGTTGACGAAAACCTCCCCAAAACACTTCGAGAGAAAGAAATCGAGGTAGTTTACAACGCAATGCACGGCAAATTCGGTGAAGACGGCTGCATTCAGGGAATGCTTGAAGTTATGGGTATTCCTTATACAGGCTGCGGAGTAATGGCCAGTGCTGTTTGCATGAATAAGGAATACACAAAAAACATTTTAAAAGAAGCGGGAATTCCGCTTATCAAATCTGTACTGGTTAGAAAAGACGAGAATTACAAAGAAAAAATTCAAGAACTTTGCTATCCCTTTATGCTCAAACCTGTTTCAGAAGGTTCAAGCATAGGAATGTACAAGGTTAACAACCCTGATGAAATGGAAAAATATTTCAAAGAATCTTTGAAATGCGGTCAGGATGTTATGGTAGAAGAATACGTTCAGGGCAAAAGCCTCACAGTCGGTGTTCTTCAAGACGGTGAAAAAACTTTCGCAACAGAGATTCTCGAATTCAGAACCAAAACAGAATGGTACGATTATGAGGCAAAATATACAGCAGGAATGACAGAATTCATTCTTCCGGCTAAACTTTCAGATGAAATGACTCAAAAAGTCAAAAAAATTGCCGTTGATGCCTTCAATGCCTGTGACTGTAAAGGCGTAAGCAGGGTTGATTTTATGGTATGCGAAGACAAAGCTTATGTACTGGAAATCAACACAAGCCCAGGAATGACTGACCTGAGCGACCTTCCCGCACAATCAAAAGCTATGGGAATAGACTATGACACACTTGTTCAAATCATTCTCAACGGTGCTTGTTTAAACAAATAAAACAGCGAAAATATGCAGGACAACCATAATGACAATTTGAATATAGAACGCAGGGTTAAAATTAACCAGATGCAAAGAAACGTCAGACGCAGCAAAGAGCGCCTGAAGTGGTTTCGCTGCTGGGTTCGAATTTTTATGTGTATACTTTTGATTTTCGCTGCATATAAAGTTTACAAGCTGCCCCAGTGGTATTTGAACAAGAACATCTTCTCTTCCGCCAGCAACAATACTCTCTCGATTGTCGGAAACACAATCACCCCGACATACAGAATTCTGGCAGTGTTGAGGCAATATCCCGTACCGCAAAGACCTATATATCTTTTTAACACAACAAAAATAGAAAAAGAAATAGAAAAACTTGCCCCAATTAAAGAGGTCTATATAAAAAGGCTCTGGTTTCCGGCAAGACTCAGTATAATCATCGTCGAAAGACGTCCGATTCTGAGCATTACACCTGACCCCAAAGTACCTCCGATTGCATTTTTTGCAGAAGGAGGAAAACTTATAGGACACGAATACATGCCTCTTAAAAATGCTGAAAACACTATCAAAGTGTTGACTTATGGTACAAAAGGCGACGATTACAGAAGCTGGGACGAAAAGAAAATAAGAAAAATCGAGACACTGGTCAGAGCAATGGAACAATTCTCGGGTGAAAAAGTTGAATATATAGACATGAGGAATCCGAAAGATATCTATATCAAACTTCCTCAGGTTAATGTAAGAATAGGTGAGATGAATGTAATGGCACTTTCACGTGTAAGAAACATTTCAGCCATTCTACCCCAGATTAAAACAATGAAAAAGAAAATAAAATACATTGATTTGAGATGGGAAGACACCCAGTATATTAAACTCGAGGAGTAATATTATGAAAATGCTCAAACTTAATACAGGATATGAAATGCCGATTCTGGGTCTTGGAACCTGGAAAAGCGAAAAAGGCAAAGTTTATGATGCAATCCGCGAAGCAATAAAAATCGGCTACCGCCACTTTGACTGCGCTGCTTTTTACGGAAATGAACCCGAAATAGGCGAAGCATTCGAAGATGCAATAAAAAACTGCGATGTGAAAAGAGAAGAAATTTTTGTTACCTCAAAGCTTTGGAACGACAAACATGCACCTGAGGATGTGAGAGGAGCTCTTGAACAAACACTCGCTGACTTAAGGCTTGATTACCTTGATTTATATCTTATTCACTGGCCGGTTGCGCTGAAAAAAGGAACAGAAGAAATCACAGTTGATTCAATGATTCCATTAAAGGAACTGCCGCTTTCTTCAACCTGGAAAGAAATGGAAAAAGCTGTTGATGACAGGCTTGTAAGAAGCATAGGCGTTTCAAATTACAGCATAAAAAAACTCGAAGAAATGAAATCATATGCCAGAATTCCTGCTGCTGTCAATCAGGTCGAATCACACCCGTTTCTTGCACAAAATGACCTTTTAGAATATGCTCAAAAACATTCCATGGTGATTACGGCGTATGCTCCTCTTGCCTCAAGAGACAGACCGGAAGAGCTTAAAAGTGTCAATGAGCCTGCGCTTTTGGAACACCCGATTGTATTAGAAACAGCAAAAAAACACAATGCTACACCTGCGCAAATTTTAATTGCATGGCAGATAAACAGAGGCGTTGCCGTAATTCCGAAATCAACCTCGCCTGCCAGACTCAAAGAAAATTTTGAAGCAAAAGACATTGTTTTAGACCAAGAAGACATGGAAAAAATAGCCTCTTTGAACAGAGGTTTCAGATATGTAACCAGCACTGCTTTTGAGTTCAGCGAAAAGGGTTACACAAAAGAATCAATCTGGGACTAAATATCCACACCGTCCATCATCTGGATAAGAGTGCTGATTGTTGTGTCCATACTCACAGAATCGGAAACTCTCTGCTGCAAAAAGGCATTAATCTGAGGCATCATCTCAATCGCCACATCCAGCCTCGGGTTTGAACCTGCAACATACATACCTACGTCAATCAAGTCCTTGTTCTCACGATACAAGGCCATTGCCCGTCTCATTTTTGCCGCAGCTTCCTTGTGTTCCGGTGAAGCAATAGCAGACATAAGACGTGAAATACTTCCCAAAATATCAATCGCGGGATAATGGTTCATTTCTGCAACTTTACGGCTCAAGAATATGTGACCGTCAGTGATACCACGAACCGTATCAACGATTGGGTCATTAATATCATCACCCTCCATCAATACCGTATACAAAGCCGTGATAGAGCCTTTGGGACTGTTTCCTGCACGTTCGAGAACCTTTTGAAGCCATGAAAAAATTGAAGGAGGATAACCTTTCATTGTAGGAGGCTCGCCGATTGACAATCCGACTTCACGCCCTGCCATTGCACAACGAGTAACAGTATCCGTCATAAGGAAAACCTTCTTGCCCTGATCTCTGAAATATTCACAAACAGACGTTGCAGCCTGAAGACATTTCTGTCTGATTAAAGGAGGCTGGTCGCCTGTTGAACACACAAGCACGGATTTCTTCATCCCCTCTTCACCAAGAGAATCTTCAATAAACTCCTTTACCTCTCTTCCACGTTCTCCTATCAGAGCAACAACGTTAACATCAGCATCTGAATTTCTCGCAATCATCCCGAGCATGGTACTTTTACCAACCCCGGAACCTGCAAAAAGCCCCATACGTTGACCTGCACCCATTGTAAGAGTCGAATCTATCGCTCTGACACCTGTTGAAAACATTGTGTTAATAATCGGTCTGTCAAAAGGACTCGGAGCAGGACCGTCAATCGACACAAAATTTGCACAGGAAGTATCAAGAGGTTTTCCGTCAATTGCCTCTCCCATAGGGCTTATAAGCCTGCCAAGAAGAAACTCTCCCACAGGAAGCATAATCGGAGCCCCTGTTGTTGACACAAGGCTGCCCTGTCCGATTCCGGCTCCGTCATAAAGCAAAAGCAGCTGTGCTGTATCACCTTTAAAAGCAACAACCTCAGCAGGTTTTTTCTCGCCGAGATATGTCTCAATAAAACACAAATCACCGATTTTCAGCCCCGGAAGCTTTACCTCAACAGTAAGCCCCAGAAGCTTTGACACAGAGCCTTTATACTGATACATCGGTGTTGAGTCGATAATCTCAAAAGCTCTTTTTTTCATATATTCAATTGAACGTTCTGTCGACTGTTCTATCATATCTATTGTCCGTATTCAGGTGCATACATTTCACCGATTGTATCAACAGCCTCAACCTTGATATCAGTAATCAATTCGCTGTATGAAATGACAACAATCGTCGGAATATGTCTTTCAAGAAGCTGATACAAAGGCAGTCTGATTCTCGGAGAACAAAGAATAACAGGCTGTCTGCCGACAGTCTGGTGTGCTCTCATTAAAGTAGAAGCTGTTGTTTCAATAAGCTCCTGTACTTGCATCGGGTTTAACAGGAACATAGTTCCAAGCTCGGTTCTCTGACAGCTGTCATCAAGTGTTTTTTCCCATTCGCTTGAAAGCGTAAGTGCATAAAGAACTTTGTCCTCGGTTGTATTCGAAAGACAAATCTGTCTGCCCAAAGCTGCTCTGATACGCTCTGAAAGAATATCCGGCTCTTTTGAAAATCTCGCATAATCACAAAGTCTCTCAAAGATAAAGATAATATCCTTAATCGAAACCTTTTCACGAATAAGGTTAACAAAGATTTTTCTCAAATCGCTTGTTGAAATAATAGTCGGAATAAGGTCATTGACAAGTGTCGGGTCTTGAGACTTAACAAGTTCCATAAGCTTCAATACATCAGTTTTTGTCATAACTTCATCAACATATTTTCTTACACACTCTTGAAGGTGTGTAACAATTACATCAACGGAATCGACTGCCGTGAGGTGGTCGCTTTCATCAATCTGAGACAAGTCAACCCAATAGGCCTGAGCCTGATAAGTCGGATCTATGTTAACAATACAATCCGCAGGAGTCTGTTTGCCTGTTGCATCCCACTGGTCAGCAATAACCATAAGTTTTCCGGGGTAAACAAAACCTGTTGCAACTTTGTTGCCTCTGATAGAAATCAAATATTCATTCGCATCAAGAGCAGAAGAATCCATGATTCTTATGTTTGGAATAATATAACCGAGTTCATCAGTAACACGCTGACGTAATGCAGCAATTTTTGCAAGCAGCTGGCCTTCCTGATCAGGATCGGCAATCGGAAGCAAACCTGAACCGACCTGCAAACTCAAAACGTCTACGCCCAAACGTTCATACATTTTGTTCGGGTTAACAAGGTCCTGCATATTCTGTTTAACATTTTCGAGCTGTCCGAGTTGTGCCTGAACATCCTGATTAACAAGAACAGAAAATGCTGCAATAATCAAAATTACCGAGAACAGCAGGAACGGGAAGAACGGCAGCCCTGTCCAGTGGCCTGTGAAGGCAATCAAGAGCAAAAATGCAACCGCACAGAACAAACTCATCGGCTTGCTCAAAATCTGTCCTGCAACATCAGCAGCCAAACTCGGACTTGCTGCTGAAGCACGGGTCATAACGATACCTGCTGAAACCGCCATCAAGAGCGAAGGAACTTGAGATGACAAACCGTCACCGATTGTCAAAACCGTATATTTCGATACAGCATCTCCGACAGGTAAACCCTGCTGCAAAACACCAATGCACAAACCGCCCACAATATTGATGATTACAATGATGATACCTGCCATGGTATCACCTTTTACAAACTTCATAGCACCATCCATTGAACCAAACAGAGCAGATTCTCTTTGAAGATCCTCACGTCTTTTAACAGCTTCATCAGGAGATATCAAACCTGCATTGAAGTCAGCATCAATGGTCATCTGCTTACCGGGCATCGCATCCAATGCAAACCTTGCTGATACTTCCGCAATACGTTCCGCACCTTTTGTGATTACCATAAACTGTACAATCGTAATGATAATAAAGATAACACCGCCAACAACCATATTTCCGCCGGTTACAAAGGTTCCGAAAGCGTGAATCGTAGCCCCGGCTTCACCTTTTGCAAGAATCAGTCTCGTTGATGCAATCCCGAGCACGAGCCTGTACATCGTTCCGATAAGAATAATAGACGGAAATGCAGCAAGTTCAAGCGGTTTTTGGATATACAAAGATATCATCAAAAGCACAATACCGAGCGTGATATTCAAAGCAATCGAAAAGTCGATTACCCAGTTCGGAACTTCAATAAGCAAGATAAGTATCAGGACAACAACGAATGCCGCCAGACCGAGTTCTGTTATTGAATTTGAACCTTGTGCTCCTGCCATTAGATTTGTTTAAATGCCTCCTTGATTAATTCAAGCTGTGTGCTGATGTTTGCATCAATTATACCGTTTGACGTTTCAATCACCGCCGAACCCTCTTCGACCTCTTTGTCGCCCGATACAAAGATTTTAGCCTCAAATTGTCCGGAAGACAAAAGTTTCGGCACTATTTCTTTTGTATACTCAACATCAGTAGGATTCACTTTAAGTATAATTTTATTTTCGTCTTTAGCAAGACTTTTCAGTGCATCTTTCACAATGCAGTCTAAAACAGTTTTATCTGTCTCAACTTCTTTTTTTATGATTTTTTCGGCAACCTTGAGTGCAATATCCAGAATATCACCTGCAACCTTGTCATAGAGTTCTTCTTTATATTCAAAAAATTCCTCAACAGCTTCTCTGAGTTCCCCAACAGACTCATGGGCCTCTTCGAGCCCTTTTTGAAAGCCTTCCTTTGAGGCTTGTTCTTTAATAAGAATAGCTTCTTCCTGTGCACGGGAAATCATATTTCGATCATCAATACGGCGATAGCCTCTTCTTCTGTCGCCTCGTCTTCTTTCAGCTCTCTGAGCAAAGTCAATAGAATCAAAATTGAAACCTTCAAAAATATCAGAGGTATCTTCCTTCAATTCTTTTTTTATTTCAGGTTGAGATGTCTCAACAGCCGCTTCAGACGGTTTTTCTTCAGGCAGCTGAACCTGCTCCTCTTTAACAGGTGCAGCCTCGGGCTTTTTATTTATAAATTTTTGTCTGTTTTTTTTAATTATCATCCGTCTGTTATTTTTCCGATTTAACGATTAAGCTTTTCTTCAAGGTGATTGCATACTATATCGGCAATTCTTGGCGGAATATCAGAGCCTCTTCCGTCTTGAACGCCCATAACAAGGCTTTTAACGCCCTGTCTTTCCTTATTTATAATATTCGATATTTTTGAAATATTCGAATTCTTAACAATTTTATATAATCTGTCATATATTTTTCCGGTGTTAATCTTTCTGGGTTCAGGCAGTGTTTTTTTGATTTCGTTCAAACATTTAACAACAACATTTCTGTCAAGTTTGTTTTCAAGATCATCCATGTTTGCATAATCCTGAAGAATAGCCGCATCATCAGGACTAAATTTGTTAAGCAGAAGCTGCCTTTTGTCAACGGGCAGATGCCTCAAAACAATTGCAAAAGTAGCCAGTTTAAGAATTTTATTGTCGCTGACCTGATTTACATAGTCACTATCTTGACCATTTTGAACAGAACCGCCCTGTGCAGCGGCTTGAGCCTCCGCTTCAGCCTGCTGCTGCGCTGCCGCTTGAGCCATCTCATCTATATTTGAATGGCTTTCAGCTTCTTTGACCTGTTCCTCTGTCATTATGCCTTTTTCTTTTAACTCTTCAAGAGCTTCGTGATATGCCTTTTTGACCTGAAGTTCAACAACGGCAATCATATCAGCCTGCGGCATACCCTTTATGATAGCGGTTTTTGCTATTTCAAAAACAGTAAAAGCAACCTTTTGAAGTATCGCATCTCTGAATTGAGGATCTATACCGCTTTTGACCGTATCAATTGCCTTGTGAAAAGTCCACTCGCCGATGAACTGTGTAACAATACTCGCCTGTTCTGCATTAAAGCTTATAGAGGTATCATTTGAAATAGCCTCGCCTGCCATATAACAAAAATTGTATACTATGTTGATAATATACTGTTTGTCCTGATCCATAATACCGGGAGGCAGAGCAGGACCCACCTGATCGGCAAGGTTTTTTGCAAATGCTTTAAAATCAAATCCTTCTATCGGCAAATTTTTTCTCCCCCTTGTAGTTTAAAGAGCTAAGCTTTTTCAATCCAGCTTTTTACATGTTCGGCAACATCATCTTCGTCGAGCCCGCTCATCTCATCAGCCAGCTCGGCAAGAGTAGTACTCAATTCCGGAAGCTGTTGTGCGTTTTGTTTTTGTTCAAGCATTCCCTGAGCAAGCTGAGTTTGTTTCTCAATCAGTTCAGCAGCTTTAAGGTTTACGTCTCTCAGTTGTTTTTCCTGATCCTGAGATTTTTCTCTCAACATCTCAATCTCCTGTCTTTGTTTTTCTTGAGCAGCTTTTACTCTGTCAGACAGGAATTTCAAACCAACACCAAGACCAATAAGAATCAACGCTATTGCAATCCACCAAGGGTTGCCTGTTGAGTCGGGTTTTGGCAGAGATTCGGGCTTGTCTCCGGCAAGGAAAGGATCAACAGAATCAGAGAAAGCTATTTCTACATTTTCAGCAGTAGCTTTCGGAGAAGCGGCTCTGGCAATAAGCTCTTTCAATTCTTCAAGAGTCATATTTGCAGGGATAGCACTTTCTTCAAGAGTAACCGCAATTGAAATATCCTCAATTGTGCCGGGTTTTACAAGCTCGCTTGTCTGAACCTTCGGTACGCCGAATTGAGACTCTCTTGCCGTTCTTGAATAACTTCTGTTCTGTGCCGAATCAGCATTGTTTGCGGGAAGCCCGTTTGGCAGGTAAACACTGACAGCACTGATACCTTTGTTTGTATCTCTTGTCTGATCACCGAGACCTTCGGAGAATGTCTGTTCCGTGAGAGAAGTTTTCTTTGTCGGATCAAAGTCTATTGCATCTTTTTGCATCGGAGACTGTCTCAAATATGTGCTGACAGTAACGGCATAATTGCCCTTTCCGATTAATTTATCCAGCTGGGTTTTAACTTTTGCCTGCATATATTGGTCATTTTCTTCAAGCTTTGCAAGCATATCATCATCAGCCGAAGCAATTGAGTCATAGACATTTCCGTTCGTATCCGTAATAGAAATATTTTCTGCTTCCAAACCGTTTACGGAACCGAGAAGCAGGTTTCTGATAGCTTTAACCTTCATATTATCGAGTTTTTCACCGCTTGGCATAACTATCTGAACGGTAGCCGTAATTGGTTTCTGGTCAGCAGCAAACATTGCCTGATCAGGAATCGAAACGAAAACAGATGCGTTTTCAATAGGCGGAATTTTTCTGATTAACCTGGACAATTCGCCGTTGATTGCACGGGTGAGACGTATTCTTTTATCCTCTTTTGTTGAAGTAAAATCACCCTTATCAAAAATTTCAAGACCTATATTCTGATCAACAAGACCGCTTTTAACAATGGCAAGAAGTGCTCTGTCTCTTTGTGTCATAGTATATTTAGCCAGATACAGAACTGATTTTTGCCCGTCAGCACGTCTTTCAACAGTAATGCCTTCTCTGGCAAGCAGAGCCTGAATCTCGATTGCTTTTCCGAGATTGTCTGTTGTCAAAAGATCCAAAGGCTTGTCTATAACCTTTTCTTTAACGGTTTTCGGCGCACCTGAAGAGTTTGAAGAAGCAATAACACCAATCGTGATAAACAAAGCAAGGACAACAACAAGTCCCCCTATTATCCCGAAAAGCAACGGCTTATTTTCCAGTATTTTTTGAAAATCCATTTAAAATTACTTCCTGCCTCTTAGCTAAATTATACTATCAATTACGTCAGAAGTTAACTCCTGCTTTCGATTTGATAAAAATTTTCATCCGTTTGGAGGAGAAAATTTCTACTCTATATTAATGATTTTTTTTCATAAGTCATGTTTTATCAAAAAAATTCTGCGGGAATTTCATTAGACAAACAGTGAAGTGCTCCACTTTCTTCTTCAAGAAGGTCAGTCATTTTGTTGTCTTTACCCTCAACAAAGTATATTCTTTCTTTTTTTACATAAGGCTCAAGGCTTTTTATAAACATTTTTTCAAAATCAAAACCAATCTTCTCCGAAATCTCCGGAGTTATGCCAAAAACATCGTTCAATTCCGATTTGTTTGTTACATAACACAAAGCACCGTCAGCTCTTTCATGCACAACAGCATTCATGTAATTCATTGAATGCACAAGATCATCTCTGTTTTCACTATAAGGAATTCTGTAAAAAATCCGCCCCGGGACACGTATAGGGAAAAAGCCTTTGTGTTCAAGACACGAAACAATCTGATCCGCATCAGGATTCTTTAAGTTTTTTACATCTTTTCTAAATACTTTTAAAAAGTCTGTAAGTTTTGCTTCTACTTCCAAAAGCTGGTTTTTCTGAACTTGAGTACAATCATTTTTATTTATCAATTTTTTTATATTTCTCAACGCTGTTGAAATTTCTTTTATTGTCAGTTTATCATCAGCAACAAGTACTCTTTTGTTGTTAAGCGGACGTATAAACAAATCCAGATGAAAATCAGCCTGTGGAATAATATGCACTTTAGAAACACCATACGTTTTCTTAACGGCTTCAATATTTTTGCCGAACATTCCTTCCGCTCCCACAAAAAGCTCATTTTGAGCACCGTTTTTCACAAAAAACAGATTGCCGCCCTGTATGGAATCATTGCATACCTCGCTTTTCGAACCGGAAAGTTTTGATATTGTTTTAACAAGATTTGAACGCTGATAACAATCTTCTGCCAGAACTTTTTTATCGGGAATTACAACAATATAGTCCTGAACCCACTTTACATAACCGTTACTGTATTCCTCCGGTTCAAAAAATCTCTTTATTTTTTTTAAGGAATCAAAAAATGCTTTTTGTCGATTAACAAAATAGACTTTAAACCCTTCTTTTTTTCCTATTTTCGAAAACTGTTCAATTATGCCAAAAGAATTCGAATCATCACAAACAGTCATAACAACGGCCTTTAGAGGTCTTGCATCATAGCCTTTAAAAGACTGATTATGAACATAAGGTTTGTAGGAATTATTTACAGTGGAAAAATTAACATTCATCACGAATATGTCAAAACACGTGATAAAAATTTATTGCCATGTATTTTTACCTGTTATTTAATTTTTGGCATAACCCAGTTAACAATGTCAGAACTCATGTTCGGATTCGCTTTGAGCATAAGCATTCCCATTCCGCCGGAGGGATATGTTTTCACTTCATAATCACCCTGAGCAAACCTTTTCAGATACAAAGTTTCATTGTATGAATATCTGTCTCTTACACTTGCCATAGCCAAAATCGGGACAGAGCCGATGTTTGCAATAGCAAGAGGGGTATAAAGCCCTTTGAAACTTTTTGTCGGGGAAATAAGAACAATGCAAGAAGGCTTGTTCACAAGTTGTTCAGCAGCAAGAACAGCCGTATTTGCACCTATATCAGCCCCTACAATTGCATATTTTGTTGTGGAAATATTTTTGTAGTTTGAAGCAAGATACCTGAGCATATCAGCAACATCATCGGGATATTTTTTAAAAGTCTTTTCAGAAAAATATCTCCACGATTTTATTCTGAAATTTGAATCATAAGCACTTGCGCCGTGTCCTCTCAAATCCATAACAAGAACCGCTGAACCTGAATCAACAAAACGTTTTACGGTTGATGCCCAGTAATCTCCCGAATATCCGAGAGAATGAAGCATTACAACAACCGGATAAACAGCCTCTTCTTTTGCAGGATAGAAGAGTTTGGATTTTATGACAAAGTTGTCTTTTGTTTCATAGGTAATGTTTACATAACCTACCTTTTTTTTCGGTGCTGCTTGAACCGCACCAAAAAACACGGTTGGAATTGCAGACATCAAAAATACCGCCAGAATTATTGAAAAAATCCTTTTCATTTTTGTTTTCTCTTCTCTTTTCCTTTTGCTTCGGGAGAACTCCCCGCACAAATTATTGTGCAAGGAGACATTCCAAAGAATTTACAAGCTCAGGATCCCATTTTATGTTGGACTCCTGTTTGATAATCTCGAGAGCCTCTGCTTCTGTTTTCGCCTTTCTGTAAGGTCTGTCTTCTCTTAATGCAGAGTAAGCATCTGCTATGGCAATAATTCTTGACCCCAGCGGAATGCTGTGTCCTTTCAAACCTTCAGGTTCGCCTCTTCCGTCCCAGCGTTCCTTGTGATAATGGATATAAGGAATCACCTCTGAGAGGAAATTTATGCTCATAAGCAGGCTTACGCCGATATTCGGGTGGTTTTGCAAAGTTTCCCAATCTTCTTTAGAAAGTTTTTCTTTCTTGTTAAAAAGTTCTTCGGGAATAGTAATTTTGCCTATATTTTGCAAAAGTCCCGCATAATAAATCAAATCTTTTGTTTTCTCATTCAAACCGAGATATTCGCATATCATCTTCGCCATATCAGCAACATGCTGAGAATGATTGTTGTGAAATTCGCTCTTTGCATCAACAGCTTTTGCCAGCATTTCAACAAAGTTCTGCTGTTCTTCACCAAGATCTCCGATTACAGCGGTAAGCTCGGCACGGTAATGTTGAAGCTCAGTGCTTGAAACTTCAGCATCTTCCATTGCTTTCGCTGTTTCTTCCGTCAATTTTTGAAGCATCATCGAAATTGCAAAAAGTCGTGATGTAACTTTTATCAATTTCAAAAACTCATCAGAAAGCGTTTTGTTCTCTTGAGGTTCAATAATAATAAGACCCGCATTTTCTGTTCCGTAATGCATAGGAACACGCACAAGTTTTTCATTGTTCAGTTCAATCTCTTCATCAGGATCTATCGACGAACCCACCAGAACAAGTCCTGACGCATCTTCTTCAAAGCCTTTTGCATATTCCGCCGACAAAAAGATGTGGCACGCTTTTGCATCAACCATTTGTACAATGGTTTTTGCTATTGAGTTATAAATTATATAGTCTTCTTTGTTCGTAAATCCAAGAACAGAGAGAGTATTGTTGATAGAATAGATTGAAATAAGCTCGTTGAGCTGTTTTTTCAAGCTTTCTGATTTGTCTATACTGTCATGCTTTTTAATTTTTTGCGCAAGATCCTCAGAAATCAAATGTTCTGTTAAAAAATCACCTAAATTGAGCGCAAAAATTTCTTCTAACGGATCTTCTCCCAAAAGCTCCGCGCTTCTTGAAAAAAGTGATACTCCATTATCTTCAGCCTTGTTCATGTTCTCTTTTGTCATGATTCATTCCTATTAACTTCCGTAATTTTATTATCGGCATATAAATTTCAAAACTTTATAGAGAAATCACAAACTTTATACTTTTGTTTAAGAAACTTAATATAAATGTTAGAAATAAAAATTAATCAATATCTATCGGAGAGCGGTTTATTGCATCAATAGCGGCTCTTGCGTTTTGAACAAGCTCATCTGACACATTAGGAACAACCGTAAGCTGCCTTAAAACATCTATCGTTCGTTTGAAACATCTCACTACATCCCCTTCGCCGGCAGGAATTTGTTCCATAAGAGAATCCCACTCACCGCCGTTCACCCAGTATTCAATCAACGGTGAGTAATATGAATTTATATACATCTCAGTGTCTATATCACAGTCTCTTTGCACAATAGCAATTCTTCTTCTTATGTCTTTGATTCTGTTTAATGCTTTTCTCGTTCCTTTGCTTATCGGAAGCTCGGGGTAAACATCGGCTCTCAAGTCCTCTGTTGTGATTGCACAAACAACGGAAGCCAGCTCGTCAACTTTAAGAGTGTCAAGAACTCCGCTGAAAATGATTTCAGAAAGAAACAGTTCGTTTTCTGCTCTTATAGCAGCAGTCGTCATACCCTTTTCGTTAGGATAATCGTTTTGAAGATAGCCCATTTTGTTCAAAACAGCAACATGGTTCAAAAAGATTCTCCAATAGATGTCTTTTTCATATTCGATTGTTTTTTCAAGCTTTTTAGCCTTTTTCTCAAACCTGTCAAGAAGCTCAACTTCTTTTATATGTTTTCTGTACAGCTTACAGGTCTCACAGGCGTATGAGTGGACTTTGTGCAACAGCTCTTTTGTTTTCTTTTCAAAATCGAGACAATATTGAACATTCTCCGGGTTCTTTTTGTTCATTTGCTTGCGCAGCATTTTTGCTGTTTTTCTCTGTTCAACATAAATGTTTTTAAGTTTGTTATATTCAAACATGTCCTTTGTTGTAAAGTTGAAGGGACACTTGAACTCTTTGAAAGAACTGATAGTTTGATTGAGCTCATTCTGCTGAAACATAAGAGGTTTCAGACGGGTTGTAGAAGAATAATAGCCAAAACTTTTTAAAATAAGCTCTTTTGCCTCATCAAGAGTAAATCTTTGAAGCAGATTCAAAACCATTGAATAAGTCGGAGAAAAACGGCTCTCAAGCGGATTTGCATCACTTGTAACAAGCTCTGCGACTTCTTCCGGAGACTGAAATGCTGTGCCGACAACGGTTACATAGCCGATTTCGTCCATTCCTCTTCTGCCCGCACGACCTGACATCTGCAAAAACTCACTCGGTGTAAGCATTCTGTGCCCTGAGTCGGTGCGCTTTGAAACAGCACTGATTACAGTGGAACGAGCCGGCATATTGATTCCTGCGGCAAGGGTTTCTGTTGCAAAAACAACTTTAATCAAACCTTTTTGAAAAAGCTTTTCAACAAGTACCTTCCACCCGGGCAAAAGACCTGCATGGTGAGATGCAACACCGCAAAGGATATATTCAAGGTGTTTGTTGTTATACAAATAAGGATTTTCTGCCAGATATTCGTCAACAATTTCTCTAATCTGTTTTTGTTCCTCAGGTGTTGTCAAACAAAGCCCCGAGCACTTTTCCATTTGTTCGTCGCATTTTTTTCTTGAAAAAGTAAAGTAAATCGCAGGCAGCATATTTTTTTTGTGCAAAACAGAAACAACATCTTTTGCAACCTGTCTTTGAGGCATTTTTCTCCCTTTGGAACCGAAATATTTTGCCTTTGATTCAGGTTTAATCTTTTTGTTGAGCTTGCCTTCGGGTGTCAAAAGAGGGAGAATATCGTTCGGTTTTGAAGAATCATAATAAAAATATCGCAAAGGCACGGGGCGAAAATCCGTGTAAACGAGTTCTGTTTTTGAATGCACGGTGTTTATCCAGTCGGTGAGCTGCTGAGAGTTCGCTACGGTCGCCGAAAGTGCAATAATTTGTACATTTGTCGGACAGTAGATTATGCTCTCTTCCCAGACTGTGCCTCTTTGTTCATCGTTCATGTAATGAACCTCGTCGAGAACAACATATCTCACCTCTTTGAGATTGTCTGACACAGAGCCGAAATTCGTCCCGTAGAGCATATTTCTGAAAACTTCCGTGGTCATAACAACAATCTGTGCACCTCTGTTTATTGAGGTATCGCCAGTTAAAAGACCGACTTTGTCTTCGCCGTATTTTCTTGAAAAATCACTGAATTTCTGGTTCGAAAGTGCTTTTAAAGGAGTTGTGTAAAAAAGCCTGAACCCTTCTTTGAGAGCTTTGTGTATAGCCATTTCAGCAATGCATGTTTTCCCTGCACCTGTGGGCGCACAAACAACAACGCTTTTTCCGTTGTTTATGTGATACAGTGCTTCTTCTTGAAAATCGTCTAATTTAAAATTAAAACTGTAATTGCATTCGTTCTCGGTCATTGTTTCCCAATCTTTATGTATACATTTATAATACCCTAAAATTAGCCCGATTGTACATATTTTTTTGTGTTCAAAATGCCTTGTCTGTGGTAAAATCAATGTGAAAAATATACGAGACTTGAGGAATTTTATATAATGATAGATTTACTGCTGAAACTTTTAGGCGATCCAAACCAGAAAAAAGTAAAAAAAATGATGCCCATTGTGGAGCATATAAACAAGCTTGAACCTGAAATGGAAAAGCTGACTGACGAAGAACTCCGGGCAAAAACACAGGAGTTCAAAGAACACCTTGCCAACAGAGAATTCTCTTCGGATTTCAAAAAAGACAGAGCTTTAGAGAAAAAAGCACTCGACGAAATTCTTCCCGAAGCTTTTGCAGTTGTAAGAGAAGCAGGAAAACGTGTCTTGAACATGAGACACTTTGACGTACAGCTCATCGGCGGAATTTTCCTTCACAACGGACACATTGCCGAAATGAGAACAGGTGAAGGTAAAACTCTCGTGGCTACACTTCCTGCATATTTGAACGCCCTGACAGGAAAAGGGGTTCACGTAATCACAGTAAACGACTACCTCGCAAAACGTGACAGCGAGTGGATGGGCAGAATCTATAAATTTCTCGGACTATCGGTTGGTGTTATTCTGTCAAACAGCCGTGATATGGACGAATTTGAAAGAAAAAAAGCAGCTTATGCCTGTGATATCACATACGGAACAAACAACGAGTTCGGCTTTGATTATCTGAGAGACAACATGGCAGGCAGCGTGGATATGCTTGTTCAAAGACCTTACAACTACGCTATCATCGATGAAGTTGACTCCATTTTGATTGACGAAGCAAGAACCCCTCTCATCATTTCAGGCAGACTCGAGCAATCGGCACAGCTTTACCAAACAATGTCAAAGATTGCACCCCAGCTTCAAAAAGACCTTGATTATGAAGTCGATGAAAAAAACAAAAACGTAATCCTCTCTGAAGAAGGGATTGACCACGCAGAAAAACTTCTCGGAATTGAAGACCTCTTCGACGTCTCAAGCCAGTATGCCCACCACCTTTTACAGGCACTCAAAGCAAAAGAGCTTTATCAAAAAGATACAGACTACGTTGTCAGAAACGGCGAAGTTATGATTGTCGACGAGTTCACGGGACGTCTGATGGAAGGACGCCGCTGGTCTGACGGGCTTCATCAGGCTGTTGAAGCCAAAGAAGGCGTACAGATTCAAGACGAAACACAAACTCTTGCAAGCATCACATTCCAGAACCTGTTCAGACTCTATCCGAAACTTTCAGGTATGACAGGTACCGCAATGACAGAAGAAGCTGAGTTCGGAAAAATTTACAACCTTGAAGTTACAACAATTCCGACAAACAGACCCGACATCAGAATCAACATGCCGGATGTTGTGTATAAGTCTCAAAAACAAAAATACATTGCCGTTGTTAACGAAATCGAGCAGATGCACAAACTCGGAAGACCTGTTCTTGTCGGTACAATCAGCATAGACAAATCAGAATATCTTTCCGATTTATTAAAGAAAAGAGGAATCCCTCACAATGTGCTGAACGCAAAACACCATGAAAAAGAAGCCTACATTATTGCACAGGCAGGACGTTCAGGAGCAGTTACAATCGCAACAAACATGGCAGGACGAGGAACAGATATTCTTCTGGGCGGCAACCCGGAATATCTGGCAAAAGAAGAACTCGACAAGAAAAACATTACACCCGAAACCTGTGAAAACTACGAAGAACTGAAAGAAGAAGCTCTGGCAGAAGCCAAAGCACTTACTGAATCGGAACATGACAAAGTTGTTAAAGCAGGCGGACTTCACGTAATCGGTACGGAAAGACATGAATCACGCCGTATTGACAACCAGCTTCGAGGTCGTGCAGCCAGACAGGGCGACCCCGGCTCAACAAGATTCTTCCTCTCGCTTGAAGACGACCTTATGCGAATTTTCGGCGGACAACATATTATAAACCTTATGAACACTCTCAATGTGGAAGAAGACATGGCAATCGAATCAGGCTTGATTACACGCCAGATTCAGGCTTCACAAAGAAAAGTTGAAACTTATCACTTTGACATAAGAAAAAGTGTACTTGAATATGACGATGTTATGAACATTCAAAGGGAAAAATTCTACAACCAGAGACGTCGTGTTTTAAAAGGCGAGGATTTGACCGCTGATATATATTACATGATTGAAAAAGAGATGGACAGAATCATAAAAAGCTACATTTCTCCGGGACAAAACCCTCAGGAATACATTTTTGAAGACCTTCAGGGTATGATAAAAGAAGTCCATTCCCTTGTTCCGCAGCTTTCTTACCTTGAAGTGAACGATATTCAGGGATTAAGCTATGAATCTATCTTTGAAAAATTTAAAAAGCTTGCCATTGAAGCATACAGAGAACATGAAGAAGCAACAATAAGATTCTACAATGATATTCAGCAGCAGTATGAAGAAAACTTTGTGCCGGAAGAACCGTTCTCACACACAAACGTAATGAGAAACATCGAAAAAGACATTCTTTTAAGAGTCGTTGACAACAAATGGATTGACCACCTTCACAACATAGATATGCTTCGTGACGGAATCGGGCTTCGCGCTTACGGTCAAAAAGACCCTCTCATCGAATACAAACGCGAGGCTTATGACCTGTTTAACAACATGATGTATGAAATCCAGTCTGAAACCGTAAAATATCTTTTCAGAACACGTTTCGGCGTACAAATTGTAAACAGAAGAGACGACGAAATAATTCAGACACAGCTCTCTCAGGCAGCACAAACCTTCAAAGCTCCTGATGAAGAAGCAGACGAGGTTTCAACACCTATTCAAAAAGGTGAAAAAATAGGCAGAAATGACCCTTGCCCTTGTGGAAGCGGAAAGAAATATAAAAACTGCTGCGGCAAAGATGCCTAAAAATTGTACACCTTCACAAAAAATGGTATAAATATATATAAATAATACAAAAATAAGGAAGTATGATGTTTGATTTTAAACTCTTTTTAGACCCTGTAATTCTTGCTATTCTTGTACTTTTTACGGGTGTTGTTATTTATTATGTAAAAAAAGTTCTATACATAAACAAATCTTTGACCTCACTGACAAATGTCTTAAAGAGTTTCAAAAAGGGAAACATTGCATACCGTTTTAAAGAACTTGATGAAATCTTCTCAAGAACACCGTTTTTGTCTAACTACTGGGTAGAATTCAAAAACACGCTTGTATTCAACGACGGAATGATTAGTGCCAACGAAACCTCAAACATTCAATGCACTGTTGATTCAGGTCTTTTCTTTAATGAAGATACACTCGTTAACAGCAAACTGAATTACAAATTCATCTCGGCTGTTCCGACTATCCTGACAGGTCTCGGCCCTCTTTTCACCTTCCTTCACATTTCACTTGCATTCTCAAAAGTAAATTTTGCTACACAGGAAGCAACAATCGCTTCGGTTTCTTCACTGCTTGCAGCAATGAAAGTAGCGGCAATGATTTCGGTTGTGGCAGTCGGTACTTCTATCTTCTTTATGATTATAGAAAGAATCTTATACAAAAACCTCTGTATCACACCTTTGAGTGCATTTCAGCTCGAGCTGAACAAACTTTTTGACAACATAACCTCTGAAAAGTTCCTCGTAGAGCTTTTAAGAGAATCAAAACTCCAGAACAATTCATTGAATCAGGCTTTTGAAACACTTCCTGTTCAGATGAAAACAGCTTTTGACAAAAGCTTTAAAGAGTCGCTTGTTCCTTATTTGGACAATTTGATTTTCTCTGTGAACAAACTTCAGGAAAACCTGAACAAAAAAGGTTCAAAGGGAATCTTAGACGACCTTTTCGGGAACAATGACGAGGAATAAGATAAAATATGAAATATGTAAAATACAAACAAAATGCCCAAAGCGGCAGTGATGAAAATGTATTCTGGGTAACAATGAGCGACCTGCTACTCGGACTGGTTGTAGTTTTTCTTGTATTGTTTGTATTTGCTATCACAGGTTTCACCCAGAACAAAGTCAATGAAAAAGAAACACAGTACAAAGTCACGGAACAGATAGCGAAAGAGCTTCAAAAAAATAACATAAAAGTTGACGTTGACAAGTTCTCGGGAAGAATAAAAATTTCTGACCTTGAACTGTTTGAACTGAACAGCTGGGAGCTTTCACCAAAAGGAAGAACCTACATGTCAAAGTTTGTGCCGGTGTATCTGAATACAATCATGAAAGACCCAAAAATCAGAGAAAACATCTCTGAAATTATAATCGAAGGTCACACAGACTCTCAGGCGTTTGCAGGAGCAAAAACACCGGAAGAAAAATATTTCAAAAACATGGATTTGAGCCTGAAACGTGCTTCAAGCGTAGCGCAATATATAGTTTATTCAAACTATAAAGGCAAAAAATCTTATGAAAAAGAACTCTTCAAACTCCTTTCAGTAGAGGGAAAAGGTCCGTCAGAGCCTGTTATGGTGAACGGAAAAGAAGACTACTCAAAAAGCAGACGTGTTGAATTAAAAATCATGTTCAAGGACAAAAGCATCCTTGACTCGATAAAAAAATGAATTTTTGCTTTATTTCAATACAGGTATTTATATTCATTTTTTCGTTCCGAAAAACTCTCCCGCAGGGGGTTGAGTTTTAAGTCACTCTAAAATGAATATAAATACCTTGTACACAACAAAAAAAATAATTTACGTTTCATAATAAAATGCTGAAAAACTACCCCTTATGTGATTAAATATACATAAAGACAGGGGATTAAATCAGAATAATGCAATACGTACCGTTACACTTACACACCGAAAACAGCTTGTTAGACGGAGCAATCCGAATAAAAGAGCTTTGCAAATTCGCAAAAGAAAACAACATGCCCGCAGTCGCACTCACCGACCACGGAAACATGTACGGCGCAATTCAAATGTATGAAGAAGCCAAAAGCGCAGGAATCAAACCGCTCATCGGCTGTGAATTTTATGTGTACGACGGAGATATAACCGAAAAAAATCCGGCCAAAACCCACCCTTATCACCTTGTTTTGATAGCAAAAGATCAAACAGGGTACAAAAACCTTGTAAAACTTGTATCAATTGCAAAATGCAAAGGGATGTATTACAAACCGAGAATCAACCACGAATTGATAGAACAACACCACGAAGGACTCATCTGCCTTTCTGCATGTGTTCAAGGAGAAATTGCACAGGGCTTTATTCAGGGAAACAAAGAAGCTTCCTATGAAGCAGCAAAATTTTACAAAAACCTCTTCGGTGATGATTATTACATTGAGCTTCAAGACCACGGACTTGAAAAACAAAAAATGTCTAACCCGGGTATGATTGAACTGGCAAAAGAACTCGGCATAAAAATGGTTATCACAAACGACAGCCATTATCTCAAAAAAGAAGATGCAGACTGGCACGACACACTTTTGTGTATCCAGACTAACGCACTCAAAGAGAGCAACAACCGTTTTAAATTTCCAAATGATGAGTTTTATGTAAAAACACCCGAACAGCTCAGAGACTCCTTCCGCTGGATGGATGCCGACCTGTTTGAAGAATGTATAAAAAACACGGTCGAAGTAGCTGACAAATGCCACCTGATAATTGAAATGGGCAAATATCACATCCCATATTTTGAACTTCCGCCCAATCATACATCAGAATCATATCTTGAATATTTAACACTCGAGGGGATAAAAAAACGCTACGGTGCATTGACACCGGCTTTGAAAGAACGCATGGACTATGAACTCGGCGTAATCAACAAAATGGGTTTTGCCGAATACTTCCTCATCGTGTCCGACTTTATCCATTTTGCAAAAAGAAACGACATCCCTGTCGGCCCGGGAAGAGGCTCAGCTGCGGGCAGTTTGATTTCTTACGCACTTGAAATTACCGACCTTGACCCGATTCGTCACAATCTGTTGTTCGAAAGATTCCTGAACCCGGAACGTGTCAGCATGCCTGATGTCGACATAGATTTTTGTGTTGAACGCCGCGGCGAGGTAATCGACTATGTAACAAAGAAATACGGCGCTGACAAAGTTTGTCAGATTATCACCTTCGGTACTCTTGCAGCAAGAAATGCCATGAAATCAGTGGCAAGGGTTTATGACATCCCATACGCACAGAGCAATCAGTGGGCACAGTTGATTCCCGGCGAACCAAAGATAAAAATTGACGATGCGCTAAAAGATGGAATGGAGCTTAAAAAACTTTATGACACAGATCCAACCGTCAAAAAGCTCGTAGATATGGCAAAAGCCATTGAGGGATTGAAAAACAACACCGGTATGCACGCAGCAGGCGTAATTATCTCAAAAATGCCTCTGGAGGATGTTGTGCCTGTTGAACCGTCAAAAGAAGGTTTGATAGTTACAGAATATACAATGATAGAAGATGAACACATTGGTCTTTTGAAAATGGACTTTCTTGGACTTCGAAACCTCACTATCATTCACAGCGCACTTAAAATGGTAGAAGCCAGAACAGGTGAGAAAGTTGACATAAACAACATTCCGCTCGATGACGAAGCGACTTTCGAACTGCTTCAAAAGGGTGACACAGACGGTGTATTCCAGCTTGAATCCGCAGGTATGAAAAAGCTTGTAAAAGATTTAAAACCTTCAGTATTTGAAGATTTGGGTGCTCTTGTTGCACTGTTTCGTCCCGGTCCGTTGAACTCCGGAATGGTAGACGACTTTGTACAAAGAAAACACGGACGACAAAAAATCGAATATGCACATCCTGATTTGGAACCTATTTTGAAAGATACATACGGAACAATCGTTTATCAGGAACAAATCATGCAGATTTTCCAAACTCTGGCAGATTACTCTCTGGGACAAGCTGACAACGTCCGCCGTATGATGGGTAAAAAACAGCTGGAAAAAATGGCTGAGCAAAAAGGTTTGTTTGTACAAAACTCTGCAAAACACGGCATGACACAA
This sequence comes from Candidatus Limenecus sp., assembly GCA_048360435.1. Taxonomy (GTDB): domain Bacteria; phylum Cyanobacteriota; class Vampirovibrionia; order Gastranaerophilales; family Gastranaerophilaceae; genus Limenecus. The sequence continues at coordinate 43,813 of DBGCOP010000025.1, forward strand.
AAACAGGCAGAAGAACTCTTTGAACAAATTGAAAAGTTTGCTGCATACTGCTTCAACCGAAGCCACTCCGCAGCATACGCATTTGTAGCATACCAAACAGCATACCTCAAAGCACACTACCCTGTTGAATATATGTCAGCACTGCTCTCCAGCGTTTCAAACGATCAGGAAAAAACACAGCTTTATATAGGAGAATGTCAAAAAATGGGCATAAAAGTTCTTGCCCCTGACATCAACAAATCTAACGCAAAATTCACACCTGACGGAGACAACATCCGCTTCGGGCTTGCCTCAATTAAAAACGTTGGTGAAGGTGTAATTGAGTTGATTGAAAAAGAGCGAAAAACAGAAGAAGGTGAATTCAAGTCACTTTATGATTTCTGCACAAGGATTGATTCAAAAGCATTGAACAAAAGGACTCTGGAAAGTCTAATCAAGTCAGGTGCTTTTGTTAACATTGAAAAAAGCAGAAAACAACTTATGGAAAACCTTGACTCACTGGTTGCTTCTGCTTACAGACAAAACGAAGCAAAAATGCTCGGCCAGGCAAGCCTGTTCGCAGGTATGACAACAAGCACGGGTCTTGACCTTGACACATACACACTTACAGGAAGTGAAGAAGAATTTGATGATAAACAGATTCAGGCTTTTGAAAAGGAATATCTCGGATTTTACGTAACAAGCCACCCGCTCTCGAGTATAATTGACAAGCTTCCGTTTTTGACAACTCACAACATAGCTGAACTTAAAGATATGCCAAACGACAAATCCGTTACAGTTTGCGGACTTTTGTCGCAGGTGAGACAAATTCCAACGAAAAAAGATCCGACAAAATTCCTCAAAGCAGGAATAATTGAAGACCTCACAGGCAAGGTCGAATTTGTTGCATTCCACAAAACACTCATTGATTACAACTCTTTTATTGAGTCGGAAAAGAAAGTTATCATCTCGGGCAAAATCCAAAAAAGGGATGAAGAACAGTTCAACATAATTGTGGATTCCGTAAAAGCAGTTGAAAACAGCAACATAGTGACCCTTAACATAAAAGGAGATATGCCTTTTGAAGAACTTGTAGGTTTGAAAGATGTACTTACTCACTTCAAAGGGGGCGACCCTGTTGTTATCAAAATGAAAGAAAAAGACAATACCTCTCAGGAAAGAGAAGTGAGAATTCTTTGCGGTTCAAATTTCTGGGTTGATGCGTCAAATGAACTTGTACACGCAATCACAAACAACTTCCCTCAAAAAATAGAAATCGGAATCAAATCCTTAGACGAATAAAAATTCAATCAGAGTTTTTGTGAAACAGCTTCAACCGTCATAGCCAATACATTGTTTGTCTCAAGTTCTTCTTTAATTTTTTCGTAAGAGTAAAGAATGGTCGTGTGTTTTCTTTCAAAAAAATCGCCGATAGCCGGAAAACTCTGTTTGGTCAGTTCACGACACAGATAAATAGCGACCTGTCTTGCTTCTGCGATTTTTGCGGCACGACCTGAGCCTTTTATGTCTTTTGGAGAAATATTGTAATAAGAAGCAACTTCATCAACAATTCCGTCAAAAGAATACGTTTTGAGCTGTTCTTTATAGTTGATAATCTTTTTCACATTTTCAAGTGTCAACTCTGTCTCATTAATACTTGCATACGCTGTCACACGGTTGAATGCGCCTTCGAGTTCACGAATGTTGCTTGCATAAACCTGAGCAAGGAATTCAATAATTTTATTCGGAACAGAAATATTTGAATCTCTTGCAAGATTGCTCAAAATAGCCATTCTTGTTTCAATATCGGGCACCTGAATGTCAGCCATGAGCCCCCATTCAAAACGGCTGACCAGCCTGTCAGAAAGCGAGGGAATTTCTTTCGGTGTTCTGTCTGAAGTCAGAACAATCTGTTTGCCCGAGCCGTGAAGAGTGTTGAAGGTATTAAACACCTCTTCTTCTGTTCTTGTTTTTCCGGCAATAAGCTGAATATCATCAATCAAAAGGACATCGCATTCTCTGTATTTTTTGCGAAACTTGTTCATTTTTTTTGTTTTTTCATCACCGCGAGCCAATGCATTCACAACATCATTCACAAACTCTTCGGCAGTAATAAAAAGCACTTTTAGCTCCGGTCTGTTTTTGATTATGTAATGTCCGATAGCCTGCATAATGTGAGTTTTTCCAAGCCCCGGCCCACCGTAGATGTATAGCGGATTGTATTTTTCACCCGGTTTTTGTGCAACTGTCTGCGCTGCAACATAAGCCAGCTTGTTATTTGAACCAACCACAAAGTTTTCGAACTTATATTTCAGATTCAAATTTGAGGACTGCATCTGTGTGAGACTGTCATAGTCAGGTCTGTTTTTTTCTTCAGCAACAGCTGCCGAAGCTTTTGACTTTGCTGCTTTTTTAGAGAACTTTTTCGCAAGTTCTTCATCAAAAACTATCTTAAGTTCCAACTCTTTGCCCAAAACCTTTTTCAAAGCAGCAGTCATTTCGCCGTAGTGGTTTTTTCTGAGCATACTCGGAGCAAAAGCCTGACCCGTATGCACAACAAAACTGTTTTCATCAAAATATTGAGGTTCTAAAGGAACAATCCACGTCGAAAAAGTGGAATCGGAAATTTCCTTTTCCAAAACAGACAAAACGTCATTCCAAACTTCAATTATATTTTCCTGACTCATATTGAATATGATACAACAAATAAATCTTTATTTGCAAAGGCTGAAAACTCTTGGAAAAGCAGCCCCGTAATCCGCATAATTTCTTCTTGTTTTTTTCACTTCAATTTCTATATTGTCCAGCTTCAAAAGAGAAATCTGCTCTTTTGTTATATTATCTTTGACTATCCACTTAATCTTCGCCCCGGCAATCTCCAGACCGCAATATTTTGCATAGTGAAAAGTAGAGCACAAAACACAAATCTTTATAGCATCAATGAGATTAAGACCTGAAATATCAACACTCAGATAAAAACAATCATTTTTTAGGATAAATTCTTTTGTCTCTTCAATGACGTCAGCTATATCGTCATTGTATCTTTCAATTTTTAGCATAGCTGATTGGGGGGAAATTGAGTCTGCTGAATTTTTGGTAGTCATAAATCTCTAATTCTCTAAAAATATACGCCGTAAAAGATAAATTACATTTAATATATCGGCATATTTTTAAGAAAATTAAACGATTAAAATCAAACTCAACCTTTCGTATGAATTTCAATTTAATTCAAATTACCAGCTGATTTTTCCTTCGCTGATGATTCTGGCAGTGCAAGGCCAGCCGTTTCCTGTATTTTCTTTACAGCCCGTACTTTTGCAGCCCGGACATCCGCCCATTGGATAAGCCCCCTCGGGAGTGATAACAAAGCCAAAAATATCTACACCAATGGTATTCGGACCTTTAGGACCGTTTGTATCAACTTCAAAATGAGCACATCCGTTTTTTATGTATGCGGGATTACCTTCAGAATATTTGCAAATTCCGTCTTTTGTATCACCCTGTCCGACAGCCCAGTACATTCCGTCAGCAGTAACAAATGTATACCAGCCTTTTCCGTTTTGAAAATCGTTGTTAGCACTGCCGTTCAATGACAGTGTTGAATATCCTGTATCAAAACATCCGCCGTTGTTCTTACAGTTTCTCATTACATTCATTTGAGGAATATAATACTGATCCATTACAGAAGCCAGATCATTCCAGGGCAAAAATCTAATTGCACCGTTTGTGTTTTGAATAGCCTTTGTTGCATTTGCAACAGTAGAATAAGCTTTTGTAACAACAGATGCCGTAGCTGCTTCTTCAGAAGTTTTTCTTAAAGCCGGTATGGTCATTGCAGCAACAACTCCGACTATCGCCAGAGTAACAAGAACTTCTGCCAGAGTAAAACCAAATTTTTTATTAGATTTTTTCATATAAATATCTCACAATTCCTACTTTTTGTAAATTCTTTGATCTGCACATGTAGTATAGCTGGCATCATTGTACCACGGCATTTTTCCGTGCTTGATAATATAATTTGTACAAGCCCATGTTGAATTTGTATCATGGATACCGTCCCCCATAGGGTTTACACCGTCCGATGAAACAGTAAAGGCGTGGACATCAACCCCGACCCTGTTGGGACCCGAAGCTCCGTTAACGTCAACGTGGATAACCCCGTAGATTCTGGAATTTCCCATATCTGTACCATTGCTCCAGTTATATATGTACCAGCTCATTCCGTCTGTTGTTTTAAAGTAGCTCGGAGGCTGGATAAAAGCCCAGGTATCACCGTCCATTTCATATGTCTGATAACCTGTCCAAGCATTGTCAGGAACAACATTCATCACGTTTTTGTAATAGTTATTTATTGTTGCTGTTTGAGACCAGGGCCACAGCTCCAAATCACCCTGAGCCGATTCAACTGCTGATGTTGCTGACTGTGCCGTCAAATATGCCTTTTGTGTCTGTGCAATGATAGAAGACATATCTGAGTGTTCCTTCATTGCCGGAATTGTCAAAGCAGCTATAACACCGACTATTGTCAAAGTCAAAAGCGTTTCCGCAAGGGTAAAAGCTTTTTTACTATCTTTTTTTGTTTTTCCATTATTTTTCAGATGCATATTCTTACCGCCAAAATTATTCACATACATATTATATGCCCTCTAAAGCTTCTCGTCTATCGCTGTTTTTAAAATATTTACAGAAATATCACTAATACACTGATAATTTCTCTTGCACTTTTTCTTCAAACCGCAGGGCTGACAGGGCAAATCAGTTTTTATAACAACTGCATCCCTCTCGTGGGCCGCCCATTTTTTTGTATTCATCGGACCGTAAATTCCGATTACGGGTACTCCGACAGAAGCAGCAATGTGAAGATTTCCGCTGTCCACTCCGACAAGCAAATCACACAATGCAGTGAAAGCAAGTGATTCCCTTAAAGAGAAACATCCGCAAAGGTTTACGGGCGGAATCTTTAACTCCGATTGCACAAAAGACATTATCTCTTCATAAGTTTCAGAGTCATTCTTTGTACCGTTAAAAAGAACCTGAACACCTTTTTCATTGCTTAAATATTCAACAATCCTTGCCCAATTTTCTTTTGACCATTCTTTTTTACGGTTGCCGCTTGTCGCATGGACAATGACTTTTTTCACATTACTGTCAGGATTAACACTGTTTATTCTTAAAACATTTTTTACCTTTTCAGTTTCACTGCCTTCTATCCAGTTTTCGAGATAATCATCTTTTACTTCAACACCGTCTGCTTTTAATACATCAAGGAAGCAGTCTATTTCGTGTTTGTCCTCAACATAAGGAACTCTTTTTGTCAAAAGAAAGCCTCTCATCTCTGTGTCAAAACCGACTCTCTCTTTTATACCGGAAGCAAACGCAAGAAAAGCACTGGAGAATGACCGTTTCAAAACATAAGCCTTGTCATACTCCCGTTCTCTTAAAAGCTTCACATAAAACCAGAAATCTTTTTTCTCAACGCCCTCTTTGTTTTCATACCTGTGTTTTTTGGTTGTATCAAAATACAAAAAATTGTCTACATAAGGGCACTTATCAATTATTTCGCCTGACACAGGCGCAACAAGCATATCAATCTGCGCATCAGGGAAAGCTTCTCTGAGATTTCTCAAAAAAGGCACCGTCAAAAGCGTATCGCCTATAAATCTGTATCTCATAACAAGAATTTTCATTATTCCTCCCCTGCATTCAAAAGCTCATTAACATCCAAATCCGGTTTGAGTCTCAAAACATAAATATCATCAGTTATTTCAGAAAGCTCTTTAAGCTTCACAGCATCCTTCTCGGTTGTAATAAACAAATCAGCTCCGCAGTTTTTCTTCAATTCAGCCAGCTGTCTCAAATCATCATTAGTGTAAATATGATGATCCGGAAAATCTTTTGTTTCAACAACATCATAGCGTCTTAAAAGCGAATAGAACTGCTCGGGCTGTCCTATTGCACTAAAAGCAATGACAGAAGGATCATGCTTAAGATTATCATCAAGAGGTGTATTATCTTTCAGCCTGTAAACCATATCAGGGACAAGCGAACACACAAAAACAGGCTTTTTATATTTTTGCTGAAGATATCTTGCGTACGTTCTGGCTGACCTGTCAGTGTAATTTTTGTTTGTCACAACAATCACATCAGCCCTTTTCACCTCCATAACAGACTCTCTCAATGCACCGGCAGGCAAAAGACATCCGTTCGAAAACTTTTTGTCCGAATCAACAACAAGCACATTCTTATCTCTTGCCAGTTTCTGATGTTGAAACCCGTCATCAAGAACCAGCCTTGAGCATTTAAGCACTTTATAAGCATACTGCGCTGCTTTCAGACGGCTGGAGCATGTCAAAACACAAGCCCCCTTACAATTTTGTGCAAGCCAAAACGGCTCATCACCCGCCTCCAATGAATTAAAGAAGATTTTCTCGCCGTCAGAGATGACATTAACATCTTTGTTCTTCAGTTTTCCGCCGTAACCTCTTGAGAGCACAGCTGTTTTATATCCCTGTTTAACAAAATAATTCGCAATCTCAGCCGTAATCGGAGTTTTACCTGTTCCGCCCGTTGTGAGATTGCCCACAGAAACAATGTAAGCGTTTGGTTTTTCTGATTTCAGGATATTTTTTCTGTAAAGAAAATTCCTGACCTTCGTCACACCGAGATACAAGAGCGAAGGAAGGAAAAGACCTGCAAAGACAATTGTGTCTTGCAGGTTATATTTCTTTTTGTAATGAAATTCCGTCAAAAATACTTTCATAAGAGTGCTCTCCGGCTCTAGAACATCAGCCTGAACAGAAGAAATCTCTTATTCAGTTTTTCAGAGAACTTACGAAGGTTCTTTGAAGTTTCAGAGACGTTGTTGATTGTTTCATTCAACTCGTCTTTTTTGTCCGTAGTCAAGTCGTTTACCGTTTCGAGAGTACAAGACAGGTCATCAAGAGCCTTGTTGAACTTCGTAACCGTTGTATTGATTTGTGATTTCAACGCAGGATCCTTTGTCATTCCGTTCACATACTCAGAAATTTCAGAAATATTTTTGCTTGCAATCTGAAGATTTTCAAGCGTTTGTTTAGTTTTCGGATCTTCAAGAACATTGTTCAAGTTCTTCGACAATCTGTCAATTGATTTTGTTGTAGACATCAGAGTTTCTTTGAAGTCCTTGTCTGAGACAATTTCATTCAAATTGTCAGTCAATGCCATTATCTTCACAGACATTTTGTCAGTTGTTGCCATTAACGAATCAAGGTCTCCTCTTGAAGAATCAATCAACAGCTGTGTTTTATCCAGAGTAGCATTCGCCTTGATTGTGAGCAAATCAACGTTAGAAACAATCTGCTTCAAATCCGTTATTACATCATCGCTCATAATAGCCGAGAGTTTTTCATTCGTTTCGGCAAGTGCCATAGCTGCTCTGTATTGAAGTGTCATAAAATCAGACAGTCTCAAAGGCTCTATAACAGTAAATTTTGATGTTGTTTTAGGATAAGAGATTGCCATTTTTGTATAAGGTCTGACATAAAGAAGATGTTTCCCGCCCTCAAGTTTGATTTTTCCGGACAATCTTTCAGGAAGCTGAAGTCCCGGAAGAGTAATGATATAAGCAATCTTGTATGCAAATTCCGTTTTTATTTCTTCTTGAAGATTTATAGGGAGAGTATTAGTTTCAATGATTTCAATTTTTTTAACTTTTCCGACATTGTGAGGTTTTTCGCTCAAAGTCATCTGAACATTGTCATTTGCATGCAAAACCTGAGATTTTTTGTTAATCGGAAGATATATGGTTCTTAATTTAGGCGGTGTAATTTCAAGAAATTGCTCGCCTATGATGCCAGATTGCTGAATAGAAATAGAAGAAGCATTCGGAATAGTAATGTTAGGTTCCGTGATTACAAATTTCACCTTCACATAGGGGTCGTCAAGGTTTGTCAAAACAGGTGTAATTTCTTCGACCTGACCGATTCTCAAACCCATAAGCTGTACAGCAGAACCCGGTCTCATTCCGTTAACATCTTTAAAATCTACCGTGAGCCTTTCACCGGCAGAAAGAGCACGTCCTTTTATCCATAAAATACTGAAAATAAGGATAATCAGTGCTGACAGTGTAAGTATTCCGACTTTGAATGATGATGAAAAACGCATTATAACTATTCTAATCCTTTATCTTGTGAATCATTTTCAGAGGCTGCATCTTCTGTTCCCGCAACCTTCATGGGGCCTTCTATACACGCAGTGATAAACTGTTTTGTATATTCATTTCCATTTTCAATCATATCCTGCGGAGTGCCCGAGTATACGATTTTTGTATTATATAACATAATAACTTTGTCAGCACACCTTTGAATGGTGGATAATTGGTGGGTGACAATAACAGAAGCAGGGTTAAATTCATTTCTCAATCTGACAATGTAATCTTCAATCATCGTTGACGACACAGGGTCGAGACCTGCTGTCGGCTCATCATAAAGAATTGTGTTCGGGTTCGTAACAATCGCTCTGGCAAAACTGACTCTCTTTTGCATACCGCCTGAAAGTTCATGGGGCATTTTTTCTTCAATCCCCTCAAGCCCGACGAGCTTCAGCTTTTGAGCTACAATCTCTTTGAGCTGTTCATCTGTATATTTATTTTTAAATTCTTTTCTTTCTTTTAATGCAAAAGCAATATTTTCGAATACGTTCAACGAATCGAACAAAGCTGAATACTGAAAAACCATGGCAATATCGCCGGGAGAAACTACAATCTCACCCTTGTCAGGCTTTGTAAGTCCGCAGATGAGTTTTAGAATCGTACTTTTTCCTGCACCGCTCAACCCCACGACTGCAAGGATTTCTCCGTCCTCCACCTTGAAAGAAACATCACTCAGAACTGTTTTTCCCTTAAAACTCTTTGTTATATTTTTAACTTCTATTGTCATAATTGTTCCTTAGTTTGCTTTTATAAGTTTTTTTAAAAGAAAAATAACATTGCAAAAATGTAATCGATTATACAAATCGCAACAAACGACCACACAACGGCTTTTGTTGTTGAAATTCCGACTCCTTTTGCGCCTCCGTATGCCAGATAACCGCACGTGCAGCTGATTAACGCAATAGCCGCACCAAAACACGCTGACTTTGAAAGAGCGACAAATATGTCTTTTACAAAAAGCCCGTGCCACAAAGAACTAATATAGTTGAGCTTGCTCACATGTGCTGAAAGATAAGCGGCAACACCGCCGCAAAAAATTCCGAAAGTTGAAGCTATCACAACAACAAACGGCATCATAACAAAGCCTGCTATGACTCTCGGTACAAAAAGATATTGAACGGGATTCACCTTCAAAACCTTCAAAGCATCAATCTGTTCGGTAACTCTCATTGTTGCAATCTCCGAGGCATAAGCGGAGCCAATCATTGAAATGATTGCAAAACCTGCCATAATAGCACCCATTTCACGTGTCGTAACAACCCCCATAAGCGCACCGACATATTTCTCTCCGCCCTGTTTAACCATTTCAGGCGCAACCTGCATAGAAATAATAATCGAACACATTCCGACTATCGCAAGCGTAATGGGCAAAGAATCAACCGCAAACCTTGAGCACTGATTAATTATCAGCTTCCATTGAAACTCTCTGTTCTTTATATTAAGAAATATAATTTTCAACACCTGAAGCGAGCGAATGCCCATCTCGCCGAGGGTTTCAAAAAAATCCTCAGCCTGTTCAACCAGCATTCTGCCCAGAGCATAGGTGGCACTTTGTTTAAATATATGATTAATCATAAGAGTTATTGTATCAAACTTTTTTGGAAATGGCACAGGCTTTTTGGTCTAGATTTTAAAGTTTGATTAAGAATTGGTCACACCCCGAAAAACACTGTAAAATGTAACAATAGTTGAGTATTTAATAAAATTGGGAAAATAATGAAAAAATTATCAAACTTTATAAAAGCACTATGTGCAATGATTATCGTCTTTTGCACGAATACAGCCGTACATGCGGCTGTTGCCTTCCCGACAATTTCTGTCGGAATGACAAATGCAAACACCCCTCAGGAATTTACTCAGGGCGTACAAATCCTCATTCTTTTGACAATTCTGACCCTCGCTCCGAGTATTTTTATCATGTGCACGGCATTCATAAGAATCATTATCGTGCTGGCTCTGACAAGACAAGCAATCGGAACTTCGACCCTTCCTCCGAATCAGGTGCTTGCAGGTTTGGCTTTGATTTTGACCTTTTTTGTAATGGCACCGACATTTACAAAAATGAACGATACGGCAATTCAGCCTTATATGAAAAATCAGATTACACAACAGGTTGCACTCGACAAAGCAATCATTCCGCTTCGTGAATTTATGATTAAACATACAGAGGAAAAAGAACTCGGACTGTTTTTGAGCATGGCAAAAATCGAAAAACCGAAAAACTGGCAGGATGTTCCGACTTACACGCTCATTCCGGCTTATGTAATCAGTGAACTAAAAACCTCATTCAAGATAGGTTTTGTCATCTTTCTTCCGTTTCTTGTCATAGACATTGTTGTTGCGAGTATTCTTGTTTCAATGGGTATGTTATTTTTACCTCCGACAACCGTTGCTATGCCGTTTAAGCTCATTCTTTTTGTAATGATTGACGGCTGGTATCTGATTACGAAAACACTTCTTGAAGGATTTATTACATAACTGAAAAAGGAAAATAAATGGAAGATTCCATATTTTTAACACTTACACAAAACGTACTCATATTAATATTAATATTGTCCACACCGATTTTGATAGTCAGTATGGTTGTAGGGCTTTTAATCAGCGTATTTCAGGCAGTCACCCAGATTCAAGAAGCAACTCTGACCTTTGTGCCGAAGATTATTGCAGGGATTCTTACGCTGATAATTTTGCTTCCGTGGATGCTAAACATGTTCGTTTCACGCACAACAGAGATGTTTGAATACGTTCAAACAATGATTAAATAACGGGGTGAAAAGCGAGTGGAGCCGAATCTTCTGACAATGTTATCACCCGCAAATATCGTTATTTTTGTGATAATTTTCACAAGAATAAGCGGTATGATTTTTTCAATGCCTTTGATTTCCACTTATCCAATCCCCGAACAGGTAAAAATCTGGCTTTGTGCACTCGTGGCTTTTATTTTGTTTCCCATGGTAGCGGCTTCTCCTGCCGCGGCGCATCTTGTTGTACCGCACAGCATACCGGAGCTTGGAATATACCTGTTTAGAGAGTTCGCAATAGGATATATAATCGGATTTATTGCAACTTTGATATTTACTGCCGTTCAAATCGGCGGTGAATTTGTGAGTATACAAATCGGAATCTCAATGAGCCAGGTGCTTGATCCGACAACAGGTGAAAGCACACAGGTTGTGTCTCAGATGTATTCTTATATCATGGCAATGGTCTTTATCGGACTTAATGCACATCAGTGGCTTTTTGCTTCGATTTACAAAAGTTTTCAAAGTTTTCCTCCGGGAATTGACTTTGTTTTTAATTCAGCAGTGGTTTCACAGGTTCTTCACCTCTCAGGACAAATGTTTTCTATCGGAATCAGCATGATTTTACCCATATTCTGTGTTATGTTTGTATCAGAAGTTCTAATGGGCTTTATGTCAAAAATGATGCCCCAGATGAACATATTCATGGTTGCTATACCTTTGAAGATATATGTGGGAATGATATTGCTTTTGATGTTCCTGTCACCGACTGTCAGCTATCTTATTACGGTTACGGAAACCTACCTCAAAGGCATAATGGAGATATTTATCTAAACAGGAAAAATAATGGCAGACGAAAGAACGGAAGAAGCGACCCCCAAGCGGCGGGAAGACGAGCGAAAAAAAGGGAATATATCAAAAAGTCAGGATTTGACATCTGCCTTGAGCATGATAACCGGTGTCGGACTTTTGTTCGTACTTTCTCCAATAATCATGGAAAAACTCCAGAACCTGCTTTATTACACCTGCACACACCTCAACCCCGATGAAATTCAGGTGGATGACATAATCGCACTTTTTGCACCTTATGCAAAAATCACAGGAGACATTCTGCTGCCTTTTATGCTCGGGCTTATGGTAGTAACGGCAATAGTCATAAGAATTCAGGTGGGCGCACTTTTTTCTCTTGAAAAAATAAAACCAAAAGGGGACAAACTCACACCTTCCGGCATAGTTCAGGGGTTGAAAAAAATGATGAATCCCTTTGAGCCCAAAAATATGGTAGAAATAACAAAATCTTTCCTCAAAATGGGCATAGTAGGCTATGTGGGATTTTCAACCGTAATGGGAAGAAAAGACGAAATTCTCGGACTCCTTGGCGTGGATATTCCGACTGCGTTTGCTGTTCTTGCCAGCATACTGACACAAATGGTCATCAACATCTGCGTGGCTATGCTGATTATCGGCTTCATTGACAAAAAATATCAGGATTATGAATATAACAAATCCATAAAAATGACCAAACAAGAGATAAAAGACGAGTGGAAAAACATGGAAGGGGACCCGATTATCAAATCAAAAATCAAGTCCGCCCAGATGCAGTTCATGAAACAAAAAATGATGAGCGCAGTTCCAAATGCCGACGTGGTTGTCGCCAACCCGACCCACTTCTCTGTTGCACTAAAATATGACAAATCAATTGCCCCTGCACCCGTCGTAGTGGCAAAAGGCGTGGACTATATGGCATTTAAAATCAGAGAAATAGCAAAAGCAAACAACGTCCCCATAGTTGAAAACAAACCGCTCGCACGCTCACTTTACAAACTGGTAAAAGTTGATCAGGCAATCCCGGCGGAGCTTTATGTAGCAGTTGCCGAGATTCTTGCGTTTGTGTACGGCAAAAACGGCCCGCCGCAGGCACATATCCACAACCCCAACGCTCCTGTGCAAAAATAATTAATCTTTGTAAATATTCTGTGCTAAAACTCTGTCCTTTAGCTATAATGAATAGGAATACTAGATTTGGATAAAGAAAATGGCAGAAAAAAATAAAAAAGAAAAAATTAAAGTAGCCTTCCCTCATATGGGAAATATTTATGTTGCATGGGGCTCAGCTTTGAGAAGACTCGGCGTAGAACCTTATATTCCGCCTTATTCAAGTAAAAGAACCCTGTCTTTAGGCACAAAAAACAGCCCCGAGTCAATCTGTCTGCCATACAAACTTATCCTCGGAAACTTCATCGAAGCAATCGAAGGCGGAGCCGACTATGTGGCTATGATTTCTTCACCGGGAATCTGCCGTCTTGGTGAATACGGAGCAGGTATCCAAAACACTCTTGAAGACATGGGCTATCATGCAAACTATGTCGAACTCCAGCTCTATGACGGAATCAAAGGAATGTTCAGATTCCTGACAGAATTAACAGGGGTAAAAAATCCGATAACAATTATCAGAGCAATTATCTTTGCATTCAGAAAAGTTTTTGCTGCTGACAGAATGGAGAACCTCCTCGCATACTATCGTGCAAGAGAAGTAAAAACAGGCTCCGCAGAACGCGCCTTCAAAAGCGGAATGAAACTTATCTATGAAGCAAACCACACAAAAGACCTAAAAAAAGCAGAAAAGCTAGCTGCTGCGGAAATGAAAAAAATTGAAATCGACCCCAACAGAGAGATTTTATACGTAGATTTGACAGGTGAAATCTACATGGTTCAAGACCCGTTCTCAAACCAGAACATAGAAAGAGAACTGGGCAGAATGGGTGTCGAAACGAGAAGAACACTGACAATTTCAAGTTTCTTAAAAGATGCAATTATTCCGAAAATGTTTGTAAAAGGAGAAACTCACCTCGAACGCGCAATCCGTCTTGCGAAACCTTACCTCAGAAGAGACATAGGCGGTGATTCTCTTGAGTGCGTTTCTGATATTATTTTTGCAAATGAAAACGGAAAAGACGGAATCATTCACATCAGCCCGTTCACATGTATGCCGGAAATTATGTCACAAAACTTCTTCCCTGCAATGAGAGAAAACTGTGATATTCCGATTTTGCCTCTTATCATGGACGAACAATCAGGAAAAGCCGGATATATCACACGTCTTGAGGCTTTTGTAGACCTTATGAGAAGACGCAAAAGAAGAAAAGAACAAAAACTCGCTGAACAAACAGCAAAATAACCCCGAAAAATTTTACACCAAGGAGACATTAATGAAAATTACATCTGTAAAAAATGCTCATATACCGAGCTTCAAAGCCCGTTTTGTTTACGACGATAATCTTGAAAAATTCGCAAAAAAACTGATTGATGCGGACAATGGAGACTTTGACGAACTTTTGATTGCACAAAAATCGCTCGAGGCAGAAGACTCTGATACAAAATTGCATTTGAAAGAAGACGGAAACAGAGTCGTAGTCGAAATCGAAAACCCCGTAAAACGCCAATCAAAATCAATCTCGGCAGGAGTTGAAAAACATGATTTTTCATACAGACACGGAAGAAATCAGGCACTGTTCGGGCTTATGAAAATTGCAGACCCGTCATCCGCCGAAAGCAGACAGCTTTTCGGAAGATATGTTCCTGATGATGAAGCGCAGGAAAGATTGTGGCGTAGTGAAATTGCAGTAGACAAAGAAAAATCAAAAAACCCGTTCTGGCAAATGTCATGTGAAGAAGAAACACCTGCTGTCAAAAGAGCAGCAAAACTTGCGTTTCTGGCTCTTGGATGCAGTGACTTCGATTAAAAACGTAAATTAGAGCAAGCCTTTTTCTTCGATAAATTTTATCATCAAAATTTCAAGATTTTGGGTAACTTTTCCGTTTGTTTGTGCACAGGCTGCTTTGAAAAGTTCCCACAATTCATTATTAAACATAAGCGTGACTTTTCTGTCTTTGTTGTTGGTCAGCTTTATAATTTTCACGGCATTGCTCATAATATAATAGTATTTTTTTTACACATTATAAACAACCAGACTGTTTATACATATTTTTATACATATAAAATTACGTATAAAAAAACAGGTATTTTGTATAAAAAATTCTTTCTATAATTTAAAAATGAAAGAAAAACCAGTCATAATAATAGACTTCGACACAGCAATATACAAAAACAACAAAGGCAGGTTCTACCGAACAAAAAACGACACCTCAGAAATTCCCAAAGTGAACAAAAAACTCAAACTCCTCTTTGATTCGCTCAAACAAAATTTCAAAGTTGTTCTCTGTTCAAAAAAAAATATGCACACAGCAGTACGCTGGATTGAAAAGAACAAACTCCATAAACACTGCCTCTATATGTTAAGATGTGACAAAAAACTGAGACACACTTTTTTTATCAACAAATTTTAAATCACACATGTTTTTGTTAAGATTTATAAAACATGATGTGTCAGGGTGTTAATTTTTAATCTTGCCGGAACTTTAAGAAAACAAGGAAGTGTTTCAAGGGTCTATGAAATTAAGTATTCTTAATTTACAAAACAATTTTAATAAAGTGCCTGTGCATAAGAACTTTGCCGCACAAAATCCAATCTCTCAGACGGCACCGACACAGATGAAAGTTCACGATGCTGAACCGGATATCTCAAGTGCTGCTTCACAAACAAACGGAACAAGCGCGGCTGAGGCTCTCAAAGCCCAAAATCTTGCACAGGCGCCTATGCCATACAAATATATAGGCGAAATAGAGCTTCCTTTCAGTGAAAATGCAAAATTCTACAAAATGGCAAACGGTCAAAAAGTCGTTCTCCTGAACAAAAAAGGCCCGACAGTTCTGAAATCCTACTTTAACGTAGGCTCAATGAACGAACCTGATGACAAAAGAGGAATAAGCCACTTTAACGAGCACATGGCGTTCAATGGAACCACAGACGGGCTGAGCGCAGGTGAATTCTTCAAAATTGTAAACAACATGGGTGCTATGACAAACGCCTCAACAGGCTTCTCTCAAACAGACTACTACATCTCATCACAGCTTTTGAACGATAAAGACTGGGAAACTTCTGTTTCTATCCAGTCGAAAATGCTCCAGTCACCTGCTCATACACCTGAAATGGTGGAAAAAGAAAAAGGCCCCGTAACCTCTGAAATCAGCATGGTCGGCGACAGACCCGAAAATACGGCAATGAACAGCTGTATCAAAAATCTCTTCCAAATCAAAACAACTTCCCCTGACCTTGTTGCAGGCTCCGTTGCAAACATCAACAGGCTGACAAATAAAGATACCCTTGACTATTACAACCTCTGGTACACTCCGGACAACTGCACAACCGTTGTTACAGGCGAAGTGGACGAAAAAACAGCAATAGACACAATCGCAAAGTATTTCAACAAGTTCAAATCAGTTCCTGTCGAAAACAGAAAATATGAAGAATTCAAACCGATTCAAACCCCTGTGCGCACAGATTTAAGAATGCCAAAAGCGCAAGCCAGCACAATCGTAATGGGATTTTCAGGACCCCAAAACAGCAACGCAAAAGAAATGATTATGCTTGAATTGTTACTGGCATCAATGCTTGGCTATAAAGGTGCAAGAATCAGCAAATCATTAAACAAAGAACAATCAGGCGCATCAATGAACATTGAAAGGGTCGGAAACAGACCGCAAGACCCAAAAGCCATTATCATTGCAGCACAGACTTCGCCTGAAAAAACAGAAAAAGTAATCAAAACAATCTATGACGAAATCAACAAACTCGCCTACAAACCGCTCACTCAAGAAGAACTGGACATCAGCAAAAAATATCTGAAAATGACCTACTCTCAGATTTCAGAAAATTCACAGCTGCTCAACAGCCTGATAGGCAATGCACTGCTTGATGAGAACCTCGATTACATAGAAAAATACATACCTATTCTGGAAAACATCACACCACAGGACATTTCAGAGTTTGCAAAAAAATATCTCGACCTCAACAAAGTTTCACTCTCTGTTGTTCATCCCGATTCCGTCAGCAATTCCGACCTGATGAATAACTATCTGAAAACGAATCAGGGCTTCTCTCAAAATATGCCTGTTCAAGGTGTTGCCCACAAGACACCGGCACTGACATCTTTTAAAGGCAGAATCGAAGACAAAACCTTTGACACGGAAAAAATCAAACAATACAAGCTCGCAAACAACATGGAGGTTGTTTTAAACCCCAACACCTCTGACATTGCCTGCTCAAACATTACGCTTGAAGCAAAAGGTCCGGCAAATGTAAAACCGGCAGTTCCTTTGATTCTGTCAGTAATTCTGACAGAAGGTTCAAAAAACAAAAACTACGACTTGTTTTACGACAAAATTCACAAAGCAGGAATGAACCTCAATTTTTCAGCAGGTTTTTCAAGTATATCCGCCTCAAGCCAGTCGCTCTCTCAAGACCTCGACACTGCACTTGACTCAATTAAAGAAGTTTTCACAGAACCCAGAATGACACCCGAAAGCTTCAATTTCGCAAAAAAACTCGTCAAAGAGTCTCTTTTGAACACTGAAACAAGCGCAATGGATTTGTCTTTGGAAAAACTCTTCCCGAACAGACCGCAGACAGCTTCAAGAGAAGAAGCATTAAAGTCGATTGACAGTATAACTCTTGAGGAAGTAAAAGGATTGTTTGAATACATAAAAAACAACTCTATGGCAAAAGCAGTTGTTACTGCACCGTTTGAAAAAAATCAGGAAATCGAAAAATCCGTTTTGAATAAACTCTCAATCGGATTAAACACATTCAAGCCTTTTCAAATAGGTTATTTCCCCCTTTATTCAGACCTTGAAAAAGACAAAGTCATAACAAAATCTCTGCCCGTAAAACAGGCTGATATTGTTCATGCTTTTAAATTCAAAACAAACCACAACCCCAAAGATCATATGACTTTTTATCTTCTAAACACAATCCTCGGCGACGGGCCGTATTCAAGACTCTTCAACGACCTTAGAGAAAAACAAAAGCTCGCCTACCGTGTTGAATCTGACCTTGATTTTATGGGAGATTCCGGAATAATCGCGCTCGGCATAAAAACCACAACAGATGACAAAGAAGCAAATGACATAAAATATGACAACGTTGAAAAGTCTTTGAACGGCTTCAAAAACCATATACAAAAGATTATGAATGAAAAAGTTTCTCAAGAAGAACTCAACGGTGCAAAATTGAGAATGAAAACAAAACTCCTGAACTCGATTGAGTCCTCTGCATCACAAACAGCCGTGCTCAGCGATTCAAAAGAAAGTATCTACGGAGTCAAAGCAACCGAAGAAAAACTCAGACTCATTGACTCAATCACGCCCGATGACATTCAAAACGCAGCAAAATATATCTTCTCAAAACCTTCGGTAACAACTGTCATCGCCAGTGAAGATACATTAAAAAATTCTGTTATAAAACCGACAGACTAGTTTAGTTTTCATATTGAGAATATTCTTTTGACTCTTCTTCCCACTCTTCTCTTTCAACCTTGTGGGCGTGAGACCAGAATTTTTCAATTGCATACATTTCACGTTCTTCTCTGTGAAGAATATGCACGATTACATCACCGTAATCAAGAAGATTCCATCTGTTTTTCAGGTCATTTTCTTCACCTGCCGGCAATCTGTCAAAGAGGTGTTTGATTCTGTCTCTGACATAACCTGTGAGTGCTTTTACCTGTGTATTTGTGTCAGCAGAACAGATTACAAAATAATCCGCAAGTACAGACACGTTGCTTATATTCAAAATTGTAATATCTTTCGCAAGTTTGTCATCAAGAATTCTCGCTGCAATGCTTGCCAGTTTATATGAACTTATTTCAGCCAATTTCTTTCCCTTTTTCCTTTTTCCTTTTTCTTTTTTCTTTTTAGACTCTATTTATTCTATCATGAAAAAATTTCATTCCGCTTTTTCAATATGCAAAGTTCTTTGAGGGAAAGGAATTTCAATTCCGAGTTCATCAAATTTCTTCTTTATTTCTTTGTTGAAAGCTCTTCCGACATACCACTGTTTTATCGGGTTTGTGCGGTATCTTGCACGAATTACAACAGCAGAATCTCCGAACTCTTCAAGCCCCAGAATCTCAAGAGGAGCAAGAATCTCGTCTTTGTAAGGCGAGTTTTCTCTAAAATCTTTATCCAGCTGCTCCAGTACGCCGATTACATTATCCACATCCTCTTTGTAAGCAACACCTATGTCAAATACATAATAAGAATATTCTCTGGAATAATTTGTAACTATATCAATCATACCGTTTCTTATGTAATGAACCCTGCCTTGAAGGTCACGAAGCTGAACAAGCTTTATATCAGCTTTTTCAACAACACCCTTATGACCTGAAATTTCGACAAAATCACCGACTCTTACCTGCCCTTCAAGAAGAAGAGAAAATCCCGTGATTATGTCAGAGAAGAATCTCTGTGCACCAAACCCGACAGCAACACCGACAACGCCTGCCGCCGTAAGTATAGGTCTTATATCAATACCCAGATTGTTCAGGATAAACATTATTGCAAAAGCAATTATTATTGTGTCTGTTATTGATTTTATAATTGACTTCAAAGTTGCCAGCTGTTTTCTGAATTCAT
The DNA here is from genome assembly GCA_048360435.1 of Candidatus Limenecus sp. Classification (GTDB taxonomy): domain Bacteria; phylum Cyanobacteriota; class Vampirovibrionia; order Gastranaerophilales; family Gastranaerophilaceae; genus Limenecus. The sequence goes on from DBGCOP010000025.1 coordinate 63,254, forward strand.
AATCATCTTTGTACCTGCACAATCTATCCAAAAGCCTTTCAATAAAAGCATTTGCAATTCTTATAACAATAAGAAAGAATAAAACATGCAAAAGTGTGACAAAAAACTTGTTGTGCAAAAAATCAGGAAGAAGATGTATAAGAAAATTCGATTTTTCAATTATTTCAAACATAAAAAACTCCTTTTGTCTTTATTAATCTTATTAGATAAATACTAAAATACAACTCACCATATTTGTTATATAATTAAATAGAAATCAGGATAAGGAACTAAAATGACAGACACAAATAAAAAAGGCAGAATCGTATCAGGAATGCGCCCCACAGGCAGACTTCACCTCGGACATTACCTCGGAGTGCTCACAAACTGGGTAAAACTTCAAGAAGAATTTGAATGTTTTTTCTTTGTGGCTGACTGGCACGCCCTGACAACAAAGTTTGACTGTACCGAGAATCTCAAAGAAGACACAAGAAATGTTGTGCTCGACTGGCTCGCAGCAGGAATTAATCCGGAAAAAGCACATATTTACATCCAGTCTCACGTTCCTCAAACAGCAGAACTTCACGTTTATTTAAGCATGATTACTCCGCAAAACTGGGTGGAAAGAGACCCCACCTTGAAAGACCTTGCAAAAATGATTCGCACAGAAGGTGAAAACAAACCGAACGTGAGCTACGGGCTTATGGGTTATCCTGTTTTAATGGCAGCAGACATTATGACCTTCAATGTAGACTATGTACCCGTCGGAATAGATCAGGTTGCACACATTGAAATAGCCAGAGACATCGCAAGACGTTTCAACAATATTTACAAGACTGATTTCTTCACAGAGGCAAAACCCAAACTTACTGAAATACCTTTGCTCAAAGGTGTTGACGGTCAAAAGATGGGTAAATCCTTCCACAATGACATAAAAATTTCAGACTCGGAAGAAGATACAGCCAAAAAAGTTATGAAAGCCATAACAGACAGAAGCAGAGCAAGAAAAGACGACCCGGGTCATCCTGACAAATGTGAAGTTGCTTTTTCTTACTGGAAAGCTTTTGCTGATGAAGAAAAAATTAAACAGGTACAGGAAGAATGTATCGCAGGAAAACGCGGCTGTGCGGACTGCAAACGAGAACTCGGCGCATTAATGAATGAGAAACTTCGTCCTATACGTGAAAGAAGAAAGTATTACGAAGAACATCCTGAAATCGTAGATGAAATTATCAAAAAAGGCAACGCAAAAGCAAGAGAAGAAGCGGAAAAAGTGCTTCAAGGCGTAAGAAAAGCTATGCGCATGCCGGATTGCAGATAACTATGCTTAAAAACAAAAACATTCTAATAGGGATAACAGGCGGAATTGCAGCTTACAAAATCTGTGAGCTTATCAGGCTGTTCAAAAAAAACGGTGCCAATGTAAAAACCGTGCTAACTGATTCAGGTCTTGAATTTGTAACTGAACTGACACTCGAAACCCTTACACAGGAGCCTGTTTACAAAGAACAGTTCAAAACTTCGGACAAAAAACCCGAACACATCAGTCTTTGTGACTGGGCAGACGTGTTTTTGATTGCTCCTGCCACTGCAAACACTATCGGAAAAATCGCAAACGGAATTTGTGACAACCTTTTGACCTCGCTTGCGTGTGCATTTCAAAAGAAAATGGTTCTCGCCCCTGCAATGAACACGGGTATGTGGAAGAACAAATCCGTTCAAAAAAACATAGAAACTCTGAAAGACATGGGAGCACAAATCATTGCACCGGAATCAGGCTATCTTGCCTGCGGCACAAACGGAGAGGGAAGGCTTGCTGACATAAATAAAATTTTTAAAGAAATCGAAAGCCTTTTTTCAGAAAAAAAATATCTCAACGGCAAAAAATTTGTCATAACATCGGGCGGAACAAGAGAAAATCTTGACCCCGTGAGATACATCGGCAATTACAGCTCCGGAAAAATGGGAAAAGCTCTCGCAGACAAAGCTGTCGAACTCGGTGCTGATGTTACTCTCATCACAACATCGTCTTTACCCAAAAACCCTGCCTGTAAAAACATTGATGTCACAAGCGCATCTGAAATGTTTGAAAAGGTAAAACAGGAATTTGAAAATTCGGACGTATTAATAATGACCGCAGCAGTAGCTGATTACAGACCGGAAATTCAAGCTGCAAACAAAATCAAAAAAGAAAACAACGACGAACTGATTGTAAAATTAGTTAAAAATCCTGACATTTTGTCTGAAATATGCAAAACTAAAAAAGAGCATCAACAGGTCATAGGGTTTTGTGCGGAAAGCGAAAATCTGATTGAATATGCAAAAGCAAAAATCAAACGGAAAAACTGCGACTATATCATAGCCAACGACATCTCAAAAAAAGACTCGGGTTTTTCAAGCGAATATAACGAAGTTTTTGTAATCAACAAGGATTTAAACATAACCGGACTGGAAAGAGATACAAAAGAGAACATAGCTTCTCGGATACTGGAGTTATTGTATGGCAAGAACAACTGATATCATCAAAGCATTAGAAAAATATGCCCCATTTGAACTTGCTGAAGAATGGGACAACCCGGGCTGGCAGGTCTTTTTCGGAAACGATAATACATCAAAAATCCTCATCTGTCTTTCTGTCACGGACGATGTTATCAATCAGGCTGTGGAGCTTGGATGCAACCTGATTGTTTCACACCACCCTATGATTTTTAAACCTTTGAAAACAGTCAAAGACATAAAAATAATAAAAGCTGTTCAAAGAGGGATTCAAATTTATTCGCTTCATACAAACTGCGATAAAACAGTAAATGGTACAAGCGACCTTATAGCAAGAAGACTGAACCTGAAAAAAACAGGAAAGCTTAACGACTTTGTCCGAGCAGGTCTTGCTCCTCATGAAATGACACTTGACGAGTTGATTTCAAAAGTAAAACTCGCATTCAACACAGAACGAATAAAACTCATCAACAACCCGAGAAAAACCGTGGTAAAAACGATTGCTGTCTGCGCAGGTGCAGGAGCAGAGTTTATACCCGAAGTTGAAAGATATAACATAGATGCTTACATAACTTCCGAAGTAAAATACCATGATGCGCTTGATTCAAGAAGAACAGCCATTTTGGATATAGGACATTTTGAATCGGAAAAACCTTTTGTGGAAGAAATAAAAAGAATTCTTGAAAAAGAAAAATTTGAGGTAGTTGTTGCTCATGAAAAACCTGCATGGGTATATGTATAAAATATTGCTCATTTTTGTGAGCGTTATTCTCATTAATTTCTTTGCACAAGCAGGAAATTGCTATCAAACTGCGTTAATAACGTATCCGGAATATAACAAAAACTGGAAACAGGTATATTTCGGAAAACAGAATCAGGAAGTAATTTCACAATGGATTCCGTCTTATTCTTATTCAAACGATTGGGTTGAGTCGGTTGTGTTTCACGCTTACAATTACGCAAAAGGAAATTCCTGCTACAAATTTATGATGAACCTTTTAAACAACGTGTCTTCAAGAAACAAAACAATGAAATATCAGATTTTAAAAGACAATTTTGAAGATTCTGTTGCAATATGGTGTGCAGACAAAGCCCCATCCATGCCGGCACAGTGTGAAATCATCCGGGTTACAGCTGGATATGAAGGACTTTTGTCGATCCATTATATCAATAAAAACAAAGAAAATTTTCTGTATCAAAAAGATGCGTGGCTCAAAATCGTAAGAGACGTAAGAATCTATTACAGCTACTTCCGCTGGGACAGAGTGATGCAAAAAGCAACTTCTGTTCCGCTTGATTAAATCGATTAATTTCATCTCACAACAACTTTACATAAAAGAACAAATAAATCAAAAAACCTGATTAGTCTTCGGTGTTTTTCAACTTGTCGAGCTCGGTCAAAATTCCCTGATTTATCTCAAGCACATCAACCCCGAGGTTCGAAAGCACCTGCATAGCAACTGAATCGGGCGTCTGAGTAATTGCCCACAAAAGGTTTTCGGAAGCAATCTTTGTGTTCTTGTGTTTCTGAGCTTTTTCCCAGGCAATCTCAAGAATCTTCTTCGCTCTGTCAGAAAAAACAACCTCACCGAATGTGTATGAATTTCCATAACCCAGAACCTTTTCCACCTCGATTCTTGCATCTTTGATGGTAATTCCAAGCTGAGAAAGAACCTTTGCCCCTATGCCGACTGCTTCGTCTATAATTCCGAGAAGTATAAACTCACTGCCCACAATGTTTCGGTTCATACTCTGAGCCTCACGTTTTGCAAATCTCAAAATTGTGAGAGTTTCAGGCATCTGTTTTTCAATAGGCTTGATAATCTTGTGCGCAAGATCATCATCTTCAACCTTTAATTCTTTAAAAATGTTGTATGCAATTCCGCTTTTTGCTTTTAACACCCCGAGAATAATATGCTCGGGTTTTACGGAAGCAGAGCCGAGTTCCTTTGCTGTTTCAAAAGCAAGAAGCATTGTCTTAAAAGCGTTCGGAGTAAAAATAATCTGTTTTTCTTCAAATTCCGCCTGACGGGAAGAAACCTCCTGAAGCTTTCCGCAGTATTTTTCAAGGTCAATGCCCTCTTCTTTTAGAATATTGGCAATGTCAGACTCACTGTCTTCCAAAATGGACTGGACAATCTGCTCTGTACCCAGAATCTCATAGTGAGAAGCTGTCAGCTTAGCTACTGCACGGTCAAGAACGTCTTTTGACTCGCCTTCTTTAAAAATTGATTGTATTGTTTGATATTCGTTTTTGTCTTTTCTTCTGATTAATTCAGGATGATTATCCCCTTTTTTATTATTTTTCTCAATCAGTTTCATCAAGGTTTGTTTAAGCTTTTCAACATCAACATTATACTTTTTAAAATCAGCCATAACAGAAGGCTCATCAGCCAGAACTATTGAAAACAGGAGATGTTCAGGCATAATATAGGAATTTCTGTTTTCTTTGGCAATTTCAAATGCGGCTCTTATAATATTTTGAGACCCTTCACTAAAGGCAATGTTCGTATGTTTAAAATCGTGGCTGACATTTTTATATTTTTCATATACATGTTCTCTGAAATCATCAGGGTTCACGCCTGCGTAAACAAGCAGTCTGGAGCAGATATTCGCTTTCGTCTCAAGTATACCGAGCAAAATGTGCTCCGGATAGATTTTATAGGTTTGAGAATCCGCAGCCTCTCTTTGTGCCATTGAGATAATATTTATAGCCTTTTCCGTAAAACGTTCAAACAAATTTCTGTCCTTTCGGGTTCTATCATTTTTTAATTATATCAGTAATCAATGAATATTTAGTTCCCTTTTTCAAAACTTCATAATCAAAGTATTTTGAAAACTTCTTGCACTGTTTGGTTTCTATAATCAAATAAGTCTTCGGATTCAAATCAAGCGAAGCAGGGTCAGCTTTGCCCAGAAAATCCACCTCTCCTGCTCCATAATAGAGCAGACTGTATTTTTTGCCGAATCCCCAGCTTGCAAGTCTTTTGCCTTCGACTTTTGCCATTTTCGAATATTCAATCAGCTGATTTTGTTGAAAACTCAATACATAAGGGAAAATATATTTTGTCGAAAACATTGACAAAACAGCCATAAATCCTGCAATTCCAAGAAAATGCAAAAGTTTTTTGTCCTTGAAAACAGCAAAACTGTTTAAAAGAACAGATGCAAGAATCACAATCACACCCGGTATCTGCATAGCCAAAAGACCTGCTCTGTCAGCTTCTCTGACAAAAGAAGGTGCTACCAAAAGCCCTATTGCAGTAGCAATAAAAGCAAAATTCAACACCAGCGTTGAAATATTTACAGCCCTTTCATTCTCCTCCTTCCAGATGTAATCAAACCAGAATTTCCCGAGTATCAAAGCAGCAGGAAACATTGCAGGCAAAATATATGTAGGAAGTTTAGTACTTGCAGCTGAGAAGAAAATGAAAACAACAAGGAAAAATATAATGTTCAAAACAACAAACTGCTCAAGCCTTTGCAGATCATTAAAACGTGCTATATATTCTTCTGTTTTTTTGAAATGCTTTTTGAAACAAACTACCAGCTGTGCAATGAACGAAAAAATCCACGGCATAAAGCCTAAGAAAAACACCGGTATAAAATAATAAAAAGGCTGTTTTCTTCCGAGTTCATGAGAATTTACGAATCTTTCAATGTGGTGTTTAAAAATATATTCGTGGAAAAATGCCTGCCCGTGTATGTTAAGCATAACAATATGCCACGGCAATGAAACAATAAAGAAAAACAACAAACCCGGAATTATATAAAGAGGTTTGAAAAGTTCTTTCCACTTTCTCGCAACAAGGTATGAAAAGAAAATTGTCAAAGCGGGCACGGCAACCCCCGGAATCCCTTTGGCAAGTACGCCGAAGCCTGCCATTATGTAAGCAAGCCACCAGAAATATTTCTTGTAATTGTCTCTGCAAAAAAGAGTATAAATTCCGGCAAACGCAGATGAAGCAATACAAACAGACAACAGCATATCAAGAATTGCTACACGTGCAAGAACTACATATTCAAAACATGTAGCCAGAATCAATGCACAAATAATTCCGTATTTTTTTGAACAAATCCTCTTTCCGAGAAAATACGTAAGGAACACACCATATGTAGCTGTCAGGGCAACAGGGATACGGGCTGTAACTTCGCTGACATGTTTAAAAATCATAAATGATAAAGTTTCAAGCCAAAAATAAAGAGGCGGTTTTTCAAAGAAAAAGTCACCATTCAAAAATAATGTCAGATAATCTTTTGTATAAAACATATTCCTTGACATTGTGACATATCTGGTTTCATCCACATCAATCAGTGAATAATTTCCCATGCTGAAAAAATACAAAAAATAACACAAGACAAGAAGCCCGATTAGTGCAAAAATTTCTCTGTGAGTTTTAACAAAATTCAAAAATTTCTCTTTGTCCATTTATTATTTTTCTCCCCGTGTTTGCCTTAGTTTTTATTATTTTTATTTATTTTACAATAAATTCACACAATTTGTTAACAAAATCCCCGTGTTGAACCTCGAACCAGTTGATTTCAGAATTTCTTCTAAACCACGTAAGTTGTCTTTTTACATATCTTCTGGTATTTTGTTTTATTTTTTCAATACATTCTTCATAAGAAATCAAACCGTCAAAATATTCGATAAACTCCTGATATGCAATCGTATTAACTAAAGAAGGAAGCTTTCCGTATTTTTCATAAAGCATCTTTGCCTCCTGTTCAACCCCCGACTCTACCATCTTATCGACCCGTTTGTCAGTGCGGTTGTATAAAAACTGTCTGTCTTCGCTGTTCAAACCCAGCCATATAACGTTATATTCAGGCTCAGGTTTAACTTTTTGCGCCTGTGACATAGGCATATTAAGCGTTTTGCATACCTCAAGCGCTCTTATGATTTTTACCGTATTATTCGGATGCATGTTTTTTGCAAGCACAGGATCAAGCTCACACAGCATTTGATAGATTTTTTCAACACCATGTTCGTCAGCAATCTGTTGAAGCTCATTTCGAAGTTCCTTGTTCGGTGCGACTCTGGGCATATCATAATTTTCAAGCAGAATCCTGAAATAAAGACCTGTTCCGCCTGCAACAACAGGCGTTTTGCCTTTAGCAAAAAGCTCCTCCATAACTTTTCTTGCATTGTCTGCAAAATCAGCAACAGTAAACTCCTGAGTAGGTTCCACAACATCTATAAGGTGATGTTTGATGCCCTGACGTTCTTCAAACGAGGGCTTTGCTGTGGCTATGTCAAACTCTTTGAAAATCTGTCTTGAATCAGCCGAAATAACCTCTGTTTCAAGCTGTTTTGCAAGCTCCACGGCACAGGCTGTCTTGCCCGAACCTGTCGGGCCGACTATGGCTATCACTGTATTTTGTTTGCCGGTATTATTTTTTATCTTCATAATACAGAAATATCAATACTGCCGCATAAGTCATAAAATAGAAAGATATTATCAACCCGACAACTGTCAGGACAATGTTTAAATTAAACAGTATACTTAAAAGTGAAAGTATAAAATTCACAAAAAATAAAAATATCAGCAAACCGACAGAACCGAAAAAGTTTTTAAAAATAAAAACTATATTTCTGTTAAAAGCCATAAACGGCGCATATAAAATAAAATCCTTTTTCCCTGCCATTTTTCCTGTTTTGTTTCTGTCAAAAACAGCAGGGAACAAAAATATTGTCAAAAATGTGAACAAACCTGCAATACCCAGCATATACAACATCCACAGGTTTATTGCTCTGAGCTGTTCAAAACTAAATGAAGCTACATACTTCTGCATTTCAACAACAGACGCATTTCCCATAGACATCAACTTGTGCCAATCAAGCTCAGGATTGGGAAGAAAATACATTCCTGCCTTGTACGAAGTAAAAAGCAAAAGTATATAAACAACAAAATATGTAACTATCGTAAATGATACAGGCAAAAAGTATTCGCCCACACCCGGAAAGAATTCTCTTCCAAGAGCAAGAGAAGCTTCAGCTTTTTCCTGAGGATTTTTAAACTCACGATTTGCGTTTTTTACAGCTTTTTTTATCATATAAAACCAGCCTGAGAAAAATGCAGTGCACAATAGCACATTCGCCGTAAAGATAACGACATAAGCAATGTGATTTGTCTGATTTGCAAGCCCTGTCATTGTAAAACTTATTATTATCAAAAATATGATAAGCGGCTGTGCCAGAATAATGTTGTCTTTAGTAAGCTCAAAAGCTTTTTGTATAAAATTGTTGTTGTTTTCTGAATTCATAGCCTCAATTATACCATATTTTTTCAAAACTTGTAGTATAATTTTAACTGTATCAAGAGTCTAAGTCTAAAAGGTAAACAAAAATGAGAAGTGACAGCGTAAAAAAAGGTATACACAAAGCTCCGCACCGTTCTTTATTATATGCAACCGGTGTATCAAAAGAAGGATTGAAAAAACCGTTCATCGGCATAGCAAGTTCTTTCTCGGATCTTGTGCCGGGTCATGCAGGAATGAGAGACCTTGAAAGACAGATAGAAAAAGGAATCCATTCAGGAGGCGGTCAGGCTTTTATCTTCGGAACACCTGCTGTCTGTGACGGAATTGCAATGGGACACTGCGGAATGAAATATTCACTTCCGTCTCGTGATTTGATTGCCGACTGTGTTGAAACAGTGGCAGAAGCCCACCAGCTCGACGGACTTGTGCTTCTTACAAACTGTGACAAAATCACCCCGGGTATGCTTATCTCTTCTTTGAGACTGAATATCCCCTGCATAGTTGTTACAGCAGGACCAATGATGGACGGATGCTCAAAACAAGAAGTTTTGACAATGATTAGAGGCTCTTTTGAAGCAATCGGCAAACTCTCGGCAGGCAAAATAACAGAAGAACGTCTTCACGAAATGGAAGAAGAATGCTGTCCGTCAGCAGGCTCATGTCAGGGACTTTATACAGCCAACACAATGGCGTGCCTGACAGAAGTAATGGGAATGAGCCTTCCTTTCTGTGCAACAGCTTCCGCTGTTTCGGCAAAGAAAAAACAAATCGCCTTTGAATCAGGATTGAAAATAGTTGAACTTGTTGAAAAAGGAATCAAACCTGCTGACATTATAACAAAGGATTCACTCAGAAACGCAATCGTCACAGACCTTGCACTTGGCGGTTCAACAAACTCAATCCTGCACCTGCTTGCTATTGCAAAATCAGGCGGCATAGACATAACACTCAACGACTTTGACGAGTTGAGCTATAAAATCCCTCAGATTATCAAACTCGACCCCTCTGCTCTGCCCACAATGACAGACCTCCACAACGCAGGAGGAATTCCGGGGGTTATGAAAACTCTGTTTGGGAAAACGCCCGAATTCAAAGACACAAAAGGTGTATCAGGTCTGAAAATCTCTGAAATCGCTCAAGCAGCGTGGGTTGACAACACTGTTGTACACACTTTAGAAAACCCGATTACTTCAAACCCGGGCTTAGGAATTTTGAAAGGCAACCTCGCAAAAGACGGCGCCGTAATAAAAATCTCGGGCGTTGACCCTTCTGCTCTAACATTCGAAGGAAAAGCCAAAGTCTTTAACTCCGAAGAAGAAACAATGGAAGCAATAGACAAAGACGAAATCAAAGAAGGCGATGTTGTTGTAATCTGTTATGAAGGCCCCAAAGGCGGTCCCGGAATGAGAGAAATGCTCGCCCCTACATCTATGATTGTCGGAAAAGGACTTGGCGCAAAAGTTGCACTGATAACAGACGGAAGATTTTCAGGCGGAACAAGAGGGCTTTGCATAGGTCATATTTGTCCGGAAGCAGCGATGGGCGGAATTATAGGCTTGATAAAAAACGGTGATAAAATTAAAATAGATATACCGAAAAGAAGTCTTGAGCTTCTTGTAGGCGATGAAGAACTTGAGCAGAGAAGAAAAAGTTTTGCTGCTCTTCCGCCAAAAGAAGTCAAAGGCTATCTGTCTAAATATTCAAAAACAGTACAAAGCGCTTCTGTCGGAGCAGTAACAGAATAATAATTTAAGATAAGGATAAATTTATGTCAGGACACTCAAAATGGTCAACAATTAAACACAAAAAAGCTAAAGTAGATGCCCAAAGAGGTGTAGCTTTTCAAAAATATTCAAGAGAAATCATAGTTGCAGCAAAAATGGGCGGCGGCGACCCTGCTGCGAACTTCCGTTTGAGAACAGCAATTGAAAAAGCAAAAGCCGGCGGACTCCCTAACGACAATATCAAACGTGCAATTGAAAAAGGCTGCGGCGCAGGCGCAAGCGAAAACTATGAAGAATTAACATACGAAGGCTACGGCGCAGGCGGAGTGGCCGTTATTGTTGAAGCAATGACTGACAACAGAAACCGTACAGCAGGCGATATAAGAAGCTTCTTCACAAAATTCAACGGCAACCTCGGTGAAACAGGCTGTGTCGGCTGGATGTTTAAACCTGCCGGTGTTGTGACTTTCAACAAAGACGAAGTTGATTATGAAAAGCTTTTCAATGAAGCTATCAACGCCGGTGCTGACGACTTTTTGGACGAAGAAGACGAATACAAAGTTATTACTGCTCCGGAAAATTTCCAGATTGTTGTTGAATCTTTGGAAAAACTCGGGTTTAAGCATTCAAGCGCAGAATTGACAAAACTTCCGCAAAATACACTCGAGATTACGGATGAAAAAACAGCAAAGATGATTCTTCTTCTTATGGACAAGCTTGAAGAACACGACGATGTACAGAATGTTTATTCAAACTTCGACATTCCAGACGAGGTAATGGAAAAAGTTCAGATATAAATCTTATTTTTCAAACTCAAAAAACACATGTAAAGAAACCTTCAAAGCGAATGACAGCTTATATTGTGTATAGACTTACACGCTTAAAGTAATGTTCTTTGCAGGCATTACAATTTCTATGAATTTTGGTTTTTAAATAAAAGATTTTATTCTTTCAAAAACAAATATGGCTCTACATCCAAAATTCCGGCAATTTTATATAATCTTTTTAAACTTGGAATTCTTTTTCCCAGTTCTATTAAAGAAATATAATCAGTGCTGAGCTCAACAAGCTCACTCAATTTTTCCTGTGAATAATTTTTCAGCTTGCGGTATTTTCTTATATTTTCGCCAATCACTTTAATAGAACTATTTGTCATACAAAAAGTTTAATGTTATTCTTTATACAAAATAACCGACAAATAGTTCTAATCAGGATAATTATATGGGGCAAATTAAAAAAGCAGTGATTTTTCTGAATGCAAATATAGACAATCACAAAATACAAAAAGTCTTTATAGATTCATTTGAAGAAATGACAGACTATATTGCTAAAAACAAAGATATAAAAAGAGTTTACATAGATAAAAATGAACTTACGCTCCGCCAAATGGAACAATTGCTTTGGCTGAACAAAGAAATAGCACTATTTTCCACACTCGAAACAGAAAAATTAATCAAACTGAAAAATCATTGACTACACAGCCGTAAATGTTATTGCATAAAGTGCAACAATTGCCATTGCGCTGAGCATTATCCAACCGTTAATTACAGGATGCTGATTTGCAAATATATCAACAATTGTGAATTTTCTCTCTGCAATATTTGTATTGTCTGTTTTCATAATTTCACTCACCTTATTTTAAATATAGACTAACCTCGACTTATATGTTGATTGTAGCTTTTTCAATGCGTTTTACATCATACAGGAAGTTGAGAATAGAGCATGCTCTCTCCTTCATACAGCCTAAACCTAAAACACTTATCTAATAAGCAATTATGCCCGTCTCTACACTTTAGGTAGGATTGATTTTCTTTATATAAGTATTAAAATAAATCGTATTATGAGAAAAATAGAATTTATAAACCTGATTGCCAATACATTTTCGTCGTCCAAAATAATAAACTTTTTAATATTTATTGTTTTCGCTGTTGCGATGACAGCTGTCCTTGGGGCAAGATATTTCTTGTTCCAGAGCATCATTGCCGACGACGGAACAAGCAAAAGAGACATTGTAGCACCAAAAACAATCAAAGTTGTTGACACATTCAAAACAGAGCAGAACAAAAAAGAAATAGCACAAAAAGTTGAGCCGATTCTGACTCCCGCTGAAGACACATACATAAAAAACAACTATGCAACACTGGTTAAAGCGATTGAAGAAATTCGTGCAAAAGGCTCAAACTATGTACAGAAAAAAGAAGAAATGACCCTTCTTTTTGATTTTGAAAATAATTATTACAAAGACTACATCCTGAATTATTTGATAAATTCTAACGATGAAAGGATGCACAACACCTTCAAAAAAGCCGAAAAAACTCTCACAAACGTTTTAAATCAGGGGGTTACTGAGAAGGATTTTGAAAAAAATAATCTTTCGACGATGATTCTTCGAAACACTCATTTTGAAACGTCAAAAGGAGAGATACGTGTTATTTCAGCACTTTTGGAACAGGTTATTGTACCTAACATGGTGTTTGATGAAACAGCAACCGAATTGGCAAGAAAAAATGCCATCAATTCTGTTTCTCCGACAGTTGTAAAATTTGAAAAAGGTGAAAAAATAGTTTTTGCAGGCGAGCCTGTAACAAGAGTAAAAAAAGATGCACTCGCAAAAGCTGGCTACAACGTACTTGAACTAAATTACAAGGGAATAATAGGCATTTTTGCTCTTGTCTCCCTCGGTGTTGTTACGTTGATGTATTACCTCTTGTATTATGAAAAACAGTTCGTAACCAAAAACTATCTCTCCGTTCTTGCACTTTTGTCTGTTCTCATGTCAGCACTGGCAGCTGTGTTACCCAACGGGGCATCATTTTATTATCTGCCCTTTCCTGCTGTGGCAGTTTTAATAGCAATATTCACAAACCCGAGAGTTGCTGTAATATCAACAGCTATTTTAATCACAATCATCTCGCTTGCGGAACAAATTCCCATCCAGCCTGCTGCTGTATTCATCCTGGTTTGTTTAATTGCTGCAATCGCTACTTCGAAAGTAAGATACTCAAGAAGATTTGACCTTGTTAAGATAGGCGGAGAAATCGGATTCTCAATGTTGTTCTTTATTTTAATCATTAATTTGATTGAAAACTCTATAAATCCGATAGATTCAACAATTGTTTGGGTGAATGCTCTTATCGGAACAATAAACGGTCTTTTGTCAGGAATCATCGTTCTGGGCATTATTCCGCTTCTTGAAAGTATGTTCAAAATTGTTACACCATACGGACTTGCAGAACTTGCCGACAACAACCAGCCTTTGCTCAAACGTTTGCAGTTTGAAGCCCCCGGAACTTTTGCACACTGTCTAATGGTAGCAAACCTCTGTGAAACCGCTGCGGAAGCCATTGGCGCAGACCCTGTACTCGCAAGAGTAGGCGCACTTTATCACGACATCGGAAAACTCAAAAGACCTCTATTTTTCGTAGAAAACCAGACATATTTCGGAATCGAAAACCCCCACACAAAACTCAATCCGAGATTGAGCAAAATGGTTATCACCGCTCACCCGAAAGACGGGATAGACCTTGCAAAAGAATACGGACTTCCTCCGATTGTACAGAACTTTATTGTGCAGCACCACGGTGATTCGATTGCAAGCTATTTCTATAATCAGGCAAAACAACAAGAAGGCGGAGAAAAGGTTACAGAAGAACAATTCCGTTATACGGGTCCCAGACCGAATATGAAAGAAACAGCAATTCTGATGATTGCCGACTCTGTCGAATCAGCTTCAAGAACGCTCAAAGATCATTCTCAAGAAGAACTGGACAACATGATAAACAACATCATCCAAACAAAACTCAATGACGGTCAGCTCTCTGACAGCCCTCTGACACTTAAAGATATGAAAACAATTGCTTCTGTACTGAGCAAAAACCTCAGAGCCGCTCACCACCAGAGAATCAAATATCATGAAAATATTATTCAGGAACTCGAAGAAAAAGCTTTGAAAAAGAAATTCGTTGCGCCTGACAGAATTACAACAGACGAAGAAGACAAAATAGAAAAGAAAATTCAAAAAAGGCTCCAAAAGTCTGAAAATCAGGAAGATGAACAAAGCAGAAATTAATATTTTTATAGAAAACGATTACGAAACCTTTGAAAAAGAAACGCTCAACCTGAGTGAATACACAAAGGATGCGGTTTCTATGGCAGAATTCTTTCTTTCTAAAAATGAATGGATTGAAAAATCTTGCCTGAGAGACTATGATTTTAGCCTTTTATATTTTGATGTGGTTTTTGTTAACGATGAGAAAATCCATGAAATTAACAAAGAATATCGTCAAAAAGACCGTCCGACAGATGTAATCAGCTTCGCAATGTTCGCTGACAGCCCTGAAGAAGAACGATTTATCTTTGACAATGAAATAAATCTCGGAGAAATTATAATATCACTGGACACAACCTCAAGACAGGCAAAGGAAAATAACAAAAGTTTCAAAGACGAGCTTTATTTCCTGCTTGCCCACGGAATACTACATCTGCTAGGATATGACCATATGACTGAAGAAACACTTCAAGAAATGTGGGATATACAAACCAAAATGATAGCTGGAATTAAGGAGTAATAAATGTCAAAGTTTACCGCAAGCGGTTATAAAAAGAGTTTATCTTATGCAATAGAAGGCTTGAGCGTAGCATACAAAACACAACGAAATTATCGTTTTCATCTTCTTGCAGGTTTCATAGCAATTCTTGGCGGAATACTTCTCAATTTCAAATGTATAGAATATTGCGTCTTGATTCTTTCTATCAGTTTTGTCATCACAGCTGAACTTTTTAACTCTGTGATTGAGTTTGCACTTGATGCGTTATACAAAAATAAATATTCAAAACTCGTAAAACTCGCCAAAGACCTCTCAGCAGGGGTTGTCTTGATTGCTGCAATGACAAGCATTCTCATAGGGCTTATGCTTTTCGGGCGAAAACTCTTGATTATGTTTTTGTACTAAAAAAATACAAAAAAGACACTTTATTTTCTAAAGTGCCTTTTTATTTTAGCTTCAAATGCCTTAGTTGTTCATATCTTTAACACTCAAAGCAATTCTGTGTTCTTGCGGAGTGAATTTTTTGATAAGAACTTTTACTTCATCACCGTTTTTGTAAACATCAAACGGGTTAACGTTAGAATCTTCCATCTCAGCAACAGGAAGAAGAGCTTCTACACCCGGGAAAATGTTGATGAAAGCGCCGAAAGAAGTAACTTTGTTAACAGTACCTGTGATAACCTGTCCTTCTTCAAATTTGTCTTCAATTTCTTCCCATGGATTGTCACCGATTCTCTTCAAGCTCAAGCTGATTCTTTTCAAATCTTCGTCAATTTTCAAAACTTTAACTTCCAATTTTTGACCGAGTGTCAAAACGTCAGAAGGATGTTTGATTCTCTGCCAAGAAATTTCAGAGATAGGCAAAAGTCCGTCCACGCCATTGATGTCGATAAATGCACCAAAATCAGCAATTCTGACAACTTCACCTTCAACAATTTGATCAACTTCAAGGTTAGAAATAACTTCGTCAACCAGCTGTTCTCTTTGTTCAGCAAGAGCCTGTCTTTGAGAAAGGATGAGTTTGTTTCTTTTAGCATCTGCTTCAAGAACTTTAACTTCGATTTCCTGATTCATCAAACCGTCAAACGGCATACCTGTTCTCAATTGAGAAGCAGGGATGAAACCTCTGAGATCTTGAACTTCAACAATAACTCCGCCTTTAACAAGCGAAACAACTTTGGCAATAACTGTTTCGCCTGAAATTTTAGCATTTTGAAGAGTCTGCCATGCTTGAGCACAAGCAACTCTTTTCAAAGAAAGAAGCATTCCGCTTTGTTCGTCTTCATCTTCTTTCAAGATATAAAACTCTTTGCATTCGCCGATTGTCATATCGTCAACCATTGAAGAAGGAATTTCTCTGTTAGGGAGGAAACCTTCACATTTTGAACCGATATCTACGAGGTATCCGTCATTTTCTTTCTTAACGATTTGACCTCTGACAACGTCAGCTACGCTTAATTTTGATGTAAAAGATTCTTCTAATAATCTTTCGAATTCATCCATTTCTTTTGTTACCATGTTTTGTTTTTCCTTTCATTTATATTTTTTTTATTAGTATTCATTTAATTTTTTCATTACATTTTCAATAATAGCTTCGGGCGTTGAAGCACCTGCCGTCACGCTAATATTTTGAGATTTTTCAATAACTTCCTTATAGTCATCCAGCTCTTGTTCTGTTTCAATGTGGATTGTTTCTGTTATACCTTTTAGAATTTCCGCAAGGTGTGTTGTGTTTGCACTTTTTTTGCTGCCCACAACAATCATCAAATCAGACTCCTGAGCCAGACTCTTTGCTTCATTTTGTCTCAAAGAAGTCGAAGCACAAATTGTGTTGAAAATCTTAATTTCTTTTGCAAGAGGCATAAGATAATCAACAACGCTTTTTAAGTTTTCAATTCTCTGGGTTGTTTGAACGACAACGCCGATTTTTTTATGATCTTTAATAATCTTTTCATATTGCTTAAGCGTTTCAACATCAGGAGCAACGAAAACCTTTTCTCCATGAGGCTGGGCATTGGCTTTGATAGCACAAACTTCAGGATGCTCGGGCTTTCCTACTATCACGAGGAGGAACCCTTCTTGAACAAGCTGAATTGCTTTTTGTTGAACTTTTTTCACGTCATGGCAGGTCAAATCGACTACTTCATAGCCTTTGTTTTTTGCATTTTCAAACACCTCGGGTGCTGCGCCATGGCTTCTTATGACACAAACACCTGTTTTGTCACACGGAAGCTCATCTACCGTATGAATACCAAGAGAAGAAAGCTCATTAATAACATGCGAATTGTGTATCAATTCACCAAGAACAAAAATCTCTTTATCGTTATTTTCAGATTTTAATTTTTTTGTTGTTTCTACGGCCCTTTTTACGCCGTAACAAAAACCTGCATGTTTCGCCAGTTTAATGTTTTTTTTCAAACGTTAGTACGTCCAATCTTTAAGACTCACCTCAATTTTGAGAATTCAAGGTGGTACAAATATTAATATCATGAACATTTAATTTTTACAATTAGATAAATTCAGGCAATTTTCATGTCCAATTTGTTTTTATAGATATGTGTGAAAGTTATAGTGTGAGAAAAAAATTATGCAGCCAATTAGTTACGGAATGTCACAGGGGTACCCGATGTATCCGAATTGTTTCGACCAGCTGACAACACACGGCGTTATTGCCGATGACCTTGTCGGATACATTACGGATGTGCCGTCTCCATATTTACAAAATTATGTAGCCCAAAGAGGCTGGGCACCTTCTATGCCGGGACAGATAATGCCTGACCCTCTGCCGAATATGCAGCCGCCTCAAAGACTGCCCAGAGGAGATGTTTATCAAACTGTTCCGCCTCAGGGAGCGCAGCCTTATCAGGGTAATCCTTATATGCCGCAAAAACCGAGCAACACATGGCGCAAAGTGGCTCTTGCCGCTTTAGTTGTAGGGCTCTCAGCCTTCGGAATCTGGAAAGGTAAACAGGGTATAAACTGGATTAAAAACAAATTCAGAACACCGACAGTTCCTCCAACGCCGACGCCGCAGCCTGCTCCTGCACCAAATACAAGTCTGTGGCAAAAAATAAAAAATTATTTTTGCTAACCAATAACCTAACTACCTATCAATAACCTACAATCATGCGAAAATTTCGGAAGTTTCGGATTAATCAAATATTAATCGGGATTTCCGAATTTTTTTACAATTACATTCGCAATCTCCAAAGGTACCATTCTGTCCAAAGCATCGGGGAGTATATTATCAGGCGTAAGTTCGTCCGTCGGTACCATTGAAGCTATCATCAAAGCACTCTCTAATTTAATTTCATTAGTAACCTTTTTAATATTTCCCTCTAAAATTCCTTTAAACAACCCTGGGAAAGCCAAAGAATTGTTTATTTGATTTTCAAAATCGCTTCTGCCTGTTGAAATGATATAAACACCTGCGTGTTTTGCTTCTTCCGGCATAATTTCGGGTGTGGGATTTGCAAGAGCAAACACAACAGGCTTTTTGACCATTGTTTTTATCATCTCTTCTGTGAGAATGCCGCCCTTTGAAAGCCCGATGAAGACATCAGCATCTTTGATTATATCTTTAAGTCCGCCTTTTTCATTGTTCGGATTTGTAATCTGCGCAAGTTCTTCTAAGTATTTGTCGTTTGTTTCACGACCCTTAAAAACAGCACCGTTGATGTCATCGAGCACTATATTTTTTGCACCCGCAAAAACAAGAAGCTTGGCTACCGCATTACCCGCAGCACCTGCACCTGCAATAACAATTTTTATGTCCGAAATATTTTTTTCTTCCAGCACAAGAGCGTTCAATAGCCCGGCAAGAACAATGATTGCCGTTCCATGCTGGTCATCGTGGAAAACAGGAAGTTGCGTTGTTTCTATCAGTTTTTCCTCAATCTCAAAACATGCCGGAGCAGCTATGTCCTCAAGGTGTATTGCAGAAAATGACCCCTTAAACATTGTGACAATTTTCACAAGTTCTTGTGCAACCTGTGTTTTTACACAAAACACCATAGAATCAACATCTGCAAACTCGGCATATAAAGCAGCCTTGCCTTCCATAACGGGAATAGAAGCCGGAGCCCCAATGTTTCCGTATCCCAGAACCGCTGTTCCGTCAGAAACAATTGCCACCATTTTTCTGCGTTTTTCTTCTGTCAATTCAGTTTCAATGACACCTCCTGCAAGCTCATGCAATTGAAGCGAGCGTTCCGCCACATTGCCTGAAAGTTTTGAAGTATCAATCATAAAGACGTTTCTTGAAATTGCCCCGAAAAACCCTTTCAAATCTGAAACCGGCTCTTTCAAAACAGGAATATCGACATCAAACTCAATCGAAGAAGCAAACTCTGACATCAGTGACAAATCTATTGCACAGAAGTTTATTGCAATATTTTCAACTGCAAATTTGAAATCATCTTTCAAGACCTCATCGACCTGCAACGGATAGGCATCAATCAACAGCACGCTTTTCAAAAAAATTGCTCTTTTCAGAGATTTTTCATAATCAAAAGAAATTACAGCGACTGAATTGATTTTATTTGTATAAATCTCAGCCGCCTCGGGGTTTTCTTCAATCTTCAAACAAGAAGCACCGACTCCTGGTGTATAAACCAGAGACAGCGTATCTTTATCGTTTATTGCAATTTTGGGAACCGTTTTTATTGAGTTAAATTGAGGCATATTATTCTCTCACTTTATTTTCTTCACCTTTTATCAAACGCTTAATGTTTTCTCTGTGCAAATATATAATGTAAACAGCACCCACAGCACAATAAATTATGTAACCCAAAGGCTGTTTAAATGCCCACATCAAAAACGGAGACAGCGCAAGAGCTATCATAGAACCCAATGAGACATATTTTGATACCCATGTGATTATTCCCCAGATAACCGCAATGATTAATCCGACAGGAAGGTTCAAAGCAAGAATCGTTCCTACGCCTGAAGCAACTGATTTTCCGCCTGTGAAACCCAGGAAGATTGATCTGCTGTGTCCGAGAAGAACAAAAATAGCAGCCACAACAGGAGTTATGCCGTATTTTGAATAAGCTGTTAAAAAGACTATTGCTATCACAACAGGAAAAGCTCCCTTGATTGCATCAAGAAGCATTGTGATAAAAAACCACTGCCTGCCCAGCACTCTTTTCACATTGGTTGCACCCGTAGAACCTGAGCCGACTTTTCTGATATCCTCGCCTGTTTTTGCTTTTACTATTAAATAACCTGTGGGAATAGAACCAATCAAATATCCCAGAACTGCCGCAATTAGAATCTGTATCATATTTTCTCCTTTTTTGTAATATAATTTTACATCAAATTAGCAATTTTTGATATTGACTGTTTTATAAAAAGTATCATGAAAATTCCAACAAACCATAGAGAATACCCTGCCCCGGTCAGACTCGACAAAGCACTGCGAGACATACAAAAAGCCGAACGCCAAATATTACCCGTACCTGCAGGTCATACAAATACCTACGAAACCAGTGTGGACGACTTCATAAAAAGGGTGGAAAAAGATGAAAATCTGGCATCAAAAAAAATAATCACCTACCTCAACAGAGGTTCGAGTGCACTAGCTTTTGAAACCCCTGACGAAAAAATACTTAAATTATCTATGGGTAATCATTTCCCAATGAACAGACCTCATGAAAATTTTGATGTTCCTATATATGAAAAAGGACATATAGGAAAAATGTTCTATTATCTGGAAGAAAAACTGTTCCAGCACGGACTATCAGAACCCTTTGTGGAAATGGTCAGAGACAAAATAAAAGAAGCCGGCTACAAACCTTTCGACATATACGAAGGCGATGTTCACCAGATTGGCATGTCCTCAAAAGGTCAGGTATATCTTCTTGACCCTGAATGTGCAAGATACAAAACAATATTCCATGCACTTTTTGCCAAAGCTAAAAAACTGCTTCGAAAATAGCCTAATTCCCTTTTTCATTGCGTTGTCTGAAAGAAATACGAATCGGAGTGCCAAAAAATCCGAAAGCTTCTCTCATTTTATTTTCGAGATATCTTTTATAGCTGTCTTGAACAAGATCTTCATCATTTACAAAAAGAATAAATGTCGGAGGTGCTGTTCTCACCTGTGTAGCATAATATACTCTGAGTTTTTTGCCCTTTTTACTTGTCGGCGGATTCATCGCCATTGCTTCTAAGAGAACTTTATTCAAAATACTTGTTGAAACACGTTTTTGACACTGTTCATATACTTCGTCAGCTCTTTTATAAATATTGACAAGTCTTTGTTTTGTTTTTGCACTGATAAAAATTTTCGGTGCAAAATCTAAAAACGGAGCTTCTTGCATAAGTTTTTGAGTATATTTCGCTGTCGGGTCAGACTTATCCTTGTCTTCAACAAGATCCCATTTGTTTACGGCAACAATCAGCCCTTTTCCTGCTTCTACAATTGTCTGGGAAATCTTTTTGTCCTGATCTGTCAGTCCTTCAATAGCATCAATCACAAGAACGGCAATATCACAATCACGGATTGCACGGATAGCTCTGTCTACGGCAAATTTTTCAACACCCCAGTCAACTTTGGCTTTTTTTCTTATGCCTGCTGTATCAACAAGAATATATTCTTCTGAGTCATATTTAACTTTTGAGTCGATCGTGTCTCTTGTCGTACCTGAAATATCGCTTACAATAACTCTTTCTTCCCCGAGAAGAGCATTAACAATTGAAGACTTTCCAGCGTTTGGTTTCCCTACAATAGCAAGTCTTATGATATCGCTTTTTTCTGAATTTTCCTGTGCATCAAAATCCGCTGTGATCGCCTCAAGCAAATCACCCACACCGCCTGAGCCGTGCAAAGCCGAAATCGGATGAGGATCTCCTATTGATAAAGCATAAAAATCAGACACCATATCGAATCTCTCGGGTGAGTCAATTTTATTCACCGCCAGATATACAGGCTTTTTGCTTCTTCTCAACACATTAGCAATATCATAATCAACAGGATTTATGCCGTTTTTTCCGTCAACCAGAAATATAATCTTGTCTGCTTCATCACAGGCAACTTTTGCCTGTGTAAAGATATTGAGCATAATTTCATCTTCATCGCCGGGAATGATTCCCCCTGTATCGATGAGCGTAAATTCTTTATTCTGCCACTCAACATCAAAATATATTCTGTCACGTGTTACACCCGGCTGGTCGTCAACAATAGACTGACGTGAACCTACGATTCTGTTCACAAAGGTGGACTTTCCGACATTTGGTCTTCCTACTACGGCGACAATGGGTTTATTGCTCATTTTACAATTCCTGCTTTATTCTCAAAATCAATATTAATAAAAAAAAGGGTTATTATCAAATAGCTTGCACCCTGAACTTGTATTATTTGCGCCCGGGGCTGTTTGAGCCTTGGCTCGAACTCTCAGATTATGAACCCGTGGGGGTTCGAATCAAAAAATTCTTCTTGTATTATTTACGCCCGGGGAGATTCGAACCCCCGGCCTTCAGCTTCGGAGGCTGACGCTCTATCCTGCTGAGCTACGGGCGCAAATTTAATAACTCACTCATTATATCATGCTCGCTCAGCAGGATAAATAATCTATACTTTGTTGAACTTTAACTTCGTTAAAGCTTCAACGGTGAGCTACGGGCGCAGATTATTTTAACTTTTCAATTATAACATAATGCATTATAATATTGTAAAAAGGATAGAAATAGGGATAGAAATAGTATGGAAAATTGTATTTTTTGTAAAATTGCAAATAAAGAAATCCCGTCAAATTTTGTGTACGAAGATGAAAATTGTGTAGCATTCAATGATTTGAATCCACAAGCTCCGGTTCATATTTTGGTCATACCCAAAAAACATTACGCATCGCTCAATGAACTGGATGATCCGAAAATAATGAGTGCACTGCTTGAAACCGTTAAAAAAGTTACACAGAAATTAAATATAACACAATTCAGAACTGTTCTGAACACAGGAAAAGAAGCAGGACAAGAGGTTTTTCACATTCATTTCCACATTCTTTCGGGACGGCCGATGAAATGGCCTCCGGGTTAGAGTTTTGAGCACACAGGGTTATTTAAATGTTAAACAACATAATACTTTTAATTCTATTTATCTGCTTTGTTTCAGGGCTTGCTTATGTTTATATGCGCCTTAAAGAAGAAACTAAAAAAGCACCCAAAAAAGGAGAAGATCTGCAAATTTCACCTGAAGAAGTCATAAAACAGGTTGAAACACTTTTTCTCAACGGCGATTTTTCAACCGGTCAAAAACTTGCAAAAAAATACCTTGCACAAAATCCCTATCACCATGAGCTTAGAAAGCTGCTCGTAAAGTCCTATATAGAAAATCAGAAAGAATACGATGCAATTTCGAATCTTCTTGTGCTCGTACAGTTTTATCCGGATGATTTGTCTTTGTATGCACAGCTGGCTACCTTATATAAAAACACACATCAGCAAAAAAAGGCAATCCATTTTTACAGCTATCTTTTAACAAAAGATAAATACGACCTCAACGCAATGAGAAATCTTGCAGAACTTTATTACAACAACAAACAAAAAGAATCTGCGCTAAAACTCTATAAACAACTGGTTGCTTTCATCGATGATGAAGAAGAAAAAGTAGAATATTACGAAATAATGGGTAATATCTATACAACCTACGGTGATTATCAAAAAGCTATTAACTTCTATAAAAAAGTGCTCCAGCACAAATCAAATAACATTGATGTAATTAAAGAACTCAGAAAAATCTACCTGAAACAAAAAGATACCGAAAACGTAATCTACCTTTCAAGAAAACTAATTGACCTTGAACCTAACAATTATGTTTATTATGAAGAATTGATAAATCTGCTTTTTCACGTTCATTCCTATGAAGAAGCTCTCTCATACGCAAAAAAAGCACTCGAGCTTGAGAACACAGATGTTTTTGCAATAAAAAATCTGATAGCCAAAATCTATATATATACGGGCAAAATTCAAGAGAGTATCAATCTGATTAACGAAACCATTGTTCAGGATCCGACTAATCTCATCCTCAGCCAGACTCTGGCTATGGCTCACTGTATGAACAAAGACTTTGAAATGGCAAAAAAGGTCTGCAACGATGCTATCGAGGTAGCTGTACCTTCCGATATAAAAGTCATCCATAACAATCTCAGCACTATTCTTGCAGAAGAGGCCGTATATCTGTTGAATCAGGGAAAAACAAAAGCAGCTTTTGACAAATTTACGGAAGCTATGCAA
The DNA here is from genome assembly GCA_048360435.1 of Candidatus Limenecus sp. Classification (GTDB taxonomy): domain Bacteria; phylum Cyanobacteriota; class Vampirovibrionia; order Gastranaerophilales; family Gastranaerophilaceae; genus Limenecus. Next base: position 87,498 of record DBGCOP010000025.1, read on the forward strand.
TACAATAACGAAAATCCTGAAATCTATTTCAAACTTGCAACAGCAAACAGAACAATCAAAAACTACTCCGAAGCTGTCAGACAGTGTAAAAGAGCAATTGAACTGGCACCTGAAGTCAGCCTTTATTATGAAACTCTTGCTGATATTTATTATGAACTTCAAAACTTTATTGAAGCAAAAAAATATTATAAAGAAGCAGTATTTATCGATCCGAAAAATACAAGAGCACACACCTTCTTAGGTATACTCCAATCAAAAGACAAAGAACATGAAAGCGCAATAAAATCACTTGAAACTGCGGTGTCACTGGATTCAAACAATGTAGATATAAGATATAACCTTGCTCTTGCTTATGAAGTCGCAGGAAAGAAAGACGAAGCAAAAGCAGAATACACAAAAGTACTCGAGCTAAATCCAAACCACAAAGAAGCTGCAAACAATTTAAAACTTCTGTAAAAAAAGCTTTTGTCCGAAAACAAAAGCTTTTTTTATTTTATGTTTTTTATTAAGCTTACATTGCTTTTACTTCTTCGACTTCTACACGACACGCTGACATTTCAGCAGATGAAGCAGGAGTGCATTTTGCATCCTGTGCCGCAGTGTTTGGAATATACTTTGCAGGAACTTCCATTGCAGTACCTGAAACAAAGTTTTTCCACGTATCTCTTACGGATAAAACGTCAAGAGTCGGATATTCCCTATCTCCGTATGATTTCACTTGTATATTATAGAAGTTGTCAATTTGAGAAAAAGCATCTTTTGAATCGTTGGGGAATTTCACACGTGCACTCAAATAGGTAGTATCTACGGTCGGATATCCAAGAGGAACAACCTTACCTGTTGTGGTCATTGCAAAAGGAACAATATCCGGAAGACGTCCGTTTGATGCAATTTTTGCAGTATTCGGACCTCTGTCACCATTCAGGTCAACCCAGATAAGATAAAACTCAATAGGAACAGCACTTCCTCCGATAGGATCATTTACATTCATGCTGAACGGGTTGCCGAGCGAATCTTTTGCAGCAAGGAAAAATCTCATTGAATTTGTTGCTTTGAAAGATTCTTTGCCCTTGCCAAAATCAGAATCCAAGGCATTCTTCTTGGCAATGAAATTTGATGAACATTTATAGTAAGTAGCATTTATATAACCATAGTTTTCATCACTGGTTCCTGCCTTTACATCAGGATTTTGTGCAAGTTTTTTACACATTTCTTTCACATCTTCAGGAAATATTCTGTCCTCAGCAGGATAACGGCTCGGGTCATCTGATTCTCTTCTGGCTCTTGCATCTTCCAGAATATTATATCCGGCAGTTGCAAGTACATAATATGCGTTGTAATAAGCAAATCTGTAAAATTTTTGATTCGGTTTGATAATTGTCATCATCATTACACAAATAACACCGACAATTGTCATAAAAATCAAAGTTTCAGGGATTGTAAAAGCTTTTTTCTTCATTTTATTACTCCGTTTTTTATAATGTTTATGTAATCCTCATAAGAACCAATTTCTATTATATCATTTTGCTTTTGAATTGAGTAGCGGTTTATATTAAGAACAGAGGTATTTTCTCTCACTGCATATACAGGAATTCCTCTTTCAACAGCATCCAAAACAGCAGAGGAACCAAGAGCATCAACAGGCACCACAAGCGAGTGAAGGTTCTTATATGTAATACAATTCCCTTGATTACTCTTATTTATTCCACCTTTTGATGAATCATCAATTCTTACTGTTAAAGGAGCATTTTTTAATCCAAAAAGAAGACATGGCAAAAACGTCGGCGTAATATATTCAGCACTCACCTTAGGACTAACCTTCTCAGGGCAAATTGTCACATCAGCAAAAGCCGGCGCATGCACACACGGACAACCCAGCTCCCGTGAAAGATAATGAGATATCACAGCCTCTATTCCTCCGACAATATCCACACCTTCGCCATTTTCATAGTCATCCTCAGGAGGTTCTTCAAAAAAACATACAACAGCCAGAACCCGTGCACCTTTCTTAAGAAGCTTTTGACCAGCCTCAACAAGAGTTTCAGGACATTTTACACTGCCAGATGAGATTTTATTTTCTGTGTTAAAAAAGTTTACTCCGACTTCTTTCTCCGTAACCTCATATCCTGCCACATCTATACCATATACTGTTTTCACTGCATTAATTGTATTCAGATGTATATTTAAAACATTTTCCGGTATGGCTTTGTCAAAAATAATCCCTATTTTATTATCACAAGAGGGCACAAGAGCAATATTTCCTTTAACAAATTCATTAATTGAACGTCCTTCAACATAATACATATTCTCTGTAATGCCCGAAAACACAGCAGCATTCACAATATTAGGATTTACAATCAAAGGAATATGACGTGCTATTTTTTGTGCATATAAACTTGCATCTCCTGCATAGCCGCCTATTGATGCGCCTATTCCGGTCGGAACAATCATTAATGCAACTTTTTTTTCTGAACAATTCATACGCCTAAAGCTCAATCTTTTCACCCGGTTTCAAAAGTACACATTCTTTGCCGTTCTTTTCAATCTTTTGTCTAAACTCATTCACATCAGCTTTTATTGGAGGGAATGTGTCATAGTGCATAGGAGCAATCTTTTGAGCACCTAGCCATTGTGCAGCAATCACTGCATCATCAATGTCCATTGTAAAATGAGATCCGATTGGCAAAAGAGCAATATCAGGCTTGTAAATCTCACCTGCAACCTTCATTTCAGAGTGCAAACATGTGTCACCGGCATGGTAAATTCTCTTTCCTTCTATTTCCAAAAGGACTGCCGCAGGCATACCTGCATAGTCACCATTAAGATTGCTGCTGCTGTGAAAAGCAGGAAGAAACTTCACAGAACCCCAATCAAAATTGATTTTTCCGCCCATGTTCACTGCATTTGTATATGCACCCTTTTCCATACAGTAATTTGCCAGTTCAAAAATACAAGTTATTACAGACTTTTTGTCTCTCGAAATTTCAATAGAATCCCCAAGGTGATCCGCATGAGCATGTGTTACAACAATATCCGTCACAACCTCTTTTCCTACATCAAAATCAGCGTTCGGATTATCGCTTATAAATGGATCAATTAAAATACCATAATCTCCCGTTTTTATATAAAAAGCACTGTGTGCAATATACTCAATCGTAACAGACATAAATTTCTTCCTTTTAATTTTTACAAAGGTATTATAACAAATTTTAAAGAAAAATCGTGTAAATATAGTTGAAAATCATATAAACGAATTGTTTTCAAAATATAAAATCTAACCTATAATTATTTATAAGTAATATTTTATTTTGGATTGCTATGGAAAAAATTCTCGTCGAAGAGCTTATAAAATTTAAAATGCTCCCGTTTGATGTATACAATGAAAACGGTGAAAAACTCATTGATGCAGGAGAAATTCTCACCTCGGGGAAACTTTTGCAAATCAGCCAGTATGAAATTTTATACAAAAAAACACCTGACAACATTGAAAATCGTCAGACAAGACGAACCACACAAGAACATGAATCATCAGGCATAACCTATACGCCTGATGACGCAGCACTGCCGCCTGAAAAACCAAAAGAAATTATTTTTGACAAAACAGTCAACAGAAAATCAAAATTCAAAGCACAGGCACAAGTGGATATGAAATCTTACTATGCAACAACTATGTTTGCTATTAAAGAAAATGCAAACAAAGATGCAGTGCAAATGGTTGACGAAATTAAAGACAAAATTCTTGACGATGTCCAAAATATAATTGAAGACGTAAAATTCTGTTCACAGTTGAAACTTCTTGGGAATTACTATGATACACATGCTTTAAACACAGCAATACTTGCTGCAACAATGGGCTTCAAGCTTGAATATGACGAAGATTTGATAGAAAAACTCACACAGGCCGCTCTTCTTCACGACATTGGAATGACCAGATTGCCTAAAGAAATACTTGAAAAAACAAACCTTTCTCAACAGGACAACAAAGTTTTTCAAAAACACACACAAATCGGCTATAAAATTCTTAAATATGAAATGAAGCTGCCGGAAGACATCTGTCTTGTGGCTCTTGAGCACCATGAAAACAACGACGGATCAGGTTATCCTTTCAAACTATCTGGTGAACAAATCAGCAAACTGACCAGAGTAGTGGGTCTTTGCAGCTTTTTTGATGATTTAACATCAAACAAAACTCCCCACAAAATCAAAAACACAAAAGAAGCACTGCGTGTAATGCTCGAAGTAGGCTCAAAAAGATTTTTCCCGGAACTTTTGTACCAGTTTGTGAATATGTTTAACTACAATGATCTTGACTCTTATGATGAAATGGCAATGTAATGGAAGATTCTAACGAAAAAAAAGTTGTAGTCATAGGTGCAGGTCTTGCAGGATGCGAAGCAGCACTCCAGCTGGCAAAAAGAGGAATTAGTGTTGAGCTTTATGAAATGCGTCCTCACAAAACAACAGGTGCACACACCACTGAAAACCCGGCGGAATTTGTTTGCAGCAACAGCCTTGGCTCTTCAGACCCTACAAATGCAAGCGGTCTTTTAAAACATGAAATGTCAATCCTCGGTTCTTACCTGATTGAAATAGCAAAAGAAGTTCAGGTTCCGGCAGGGAATGCTCTGGCAATTGACAGAGAAATGTTTTCAAAAAAAGTTGCTGAATTGATTGAAAAAAGTGAGAAAATCACATTAATCAGACAGGAACTTACGAAAATCCCTCAAGATATACCTACAATAGCAGCATCAGGTCCTCTAACCTCTGATACACTGGCTGAAGATATAAAAAAGTTTACAGGTTCCGAACATCTTCATTTCTTTGACGCTATTGCACCGATTGTTGAAAAAGAATCAATCAACTTTGATATTGCATTTTATGCAAGCCGTTATGATAAGGGCGAAGCATCTTACATCAACTGCCCGATGAACAAAGAACAATACGAAAAATTTTATGAAATACTGACAAATGCACCGAGAATAGAGCTTAAAACATTTGAAAAAGATGACAAATTCTTTGAATCATGCCTGCCTGTTGAAGTGCTCGCATCAAGAGGTGTCGACACTCTCAGATACGGCCCGATGAAGCCTGTCGGACTTGTGGATAAAAGAACAAACATACAAAACTATGCCGTTGTTCAGCTTAGACAGGACAATCTTTCAGCCTCAATGTACAATCTTGTCGGGTTTCAAACAAACTTAAAATGGGGAGCACAAAAAGAACTTGTTCATTCAATTCCGGGATTGGAAAACGCAAATATCCTGCGCTACGGAGTAATGCACAGAAACACCTTCATAAATTCGCCGCTGATTTTAGATTCAACTCTGCAATGCCGAAAAAGAAAAGACCTTTTCTTTGCAGGACAAATCACGGGCACTGAAGGTTATACAGAGTCAATAGCCTCCGGATTACTTGCAGGAATAAATATGGCAGCATATCTTAACAATGAAGAAATGTTAACTCTTCCGAAAATCACAATGCTTGGTGCATTAACACATGCTATCTCAAACCCTGAGCAAAAACATTTCCAACCCGTAAACTCAAACTGGGGAATAGTCGAAGAGCTGAATGTTGACAGAAAAATTAAAAAGAACAAAAAACTTAAAAACGAAATGCTCTCAAAACGTTCTCTCGATTATATGAAAGACAGATTCGGATCTTAGTTTTTCAGTTCTTTTCTTATTTGAGCATGCAGAGCATTTGCCTTAGCCAGATGATTAACAAGAGTCTGATATTTTGCTTCCTGTTCACCAAACGGAACTTTCATCTTCACAAGCTGGTCAACGGATTTGTTAATTTTATCCAGCTTGTCCAGAGTCTCTCTGGCATACATTGCTTTCATCAACGGGTTTATTTTTCTTAAAACCTTCGAATGTCTCAAAAACAGCTTGAATCTGGTCAAAAATTCTTTTTTAATTTTTGACGGAATCTGCAAAAAACTTGCAATCACAGTCGTGAGCCTGGTGTCTATGTTCTGCTCCATATATTCGGCTTTCATATTTTCAAGATTCTTCAAAAGAAGCGATTTTTGTCTTAAAAGCTCCGCCTTTGCTGCCTCATCATTAACCGCGTCAGCTACAATAATCTCTTCATCAAGAGCTTTTATCGAATCTTCACAGTTTTCAATCCGTTTCTCGAGTTTCAAATCAGGATCATCAAGCACTTTATACGCATTTTCTTCTAACATGGTAGAGTCAAGAGAATTGAGTCTTTTTTGAAAAATAACCGGTCTTTCTCTCAGCTTTGATTCATCAATCGGAATTGTTTTGAAAACCTGAATAGCCGCAGCAGCCTTGTCATACTTTTCGACACCGGCTGAAACCTGTTGTTTTGTAAGCTGAAACAACGCAGGTTTTTTATCGCTGTTTGGGTTGGTATTTTTGTTAGAATCAGATGCCATGATTATTTTTTTATCATATTTTTTATTCTATTGTAAGCATTAACAAAAAAGTTCTTCAAGCCTGAACGGTTTTTATAAATCAAAATTCCTGCACTGACAGCTGCTGCTGTTTTCAACAGACCCTTAAAAAAACTTCTTCTTTTACTGCTTTTGAGTTCGGGTGAAACTGTTTTTGTTGTACTCAAATATTCCAGATACCTGTCTTCACCCAGCTTCAATTCATCATAAAATGAATACGGCCTGATAACAGGCGGTTGAACAACAAATTTATAGCCAGCTGCTTTCATATTAGGATTATTAACAGAAACAGTCATAAATATTCTTTCACACTTTCACTATTTTTATAAAACCTGACAACACCGATTGTTGCATGATTTTCAAAAGAAATGTTAACTTTGTTACAAATATCAAAAATCATACGGAAATACTTAGTAATTTGAATACTATTTAAGTACAATTGAAACAACAAAAGAAACAGATTATATGTAAGGAACAGTATGGATAGATTTGTCGGAATATTCGGGATTATTTTAATTTTAGGGATAGCTTACGCATTCTCAAACAACAGAAAAGCAATTTCACTGAAAACCATAATTCCGGGGTTTATATTACAAATACTTTTAGCAGTGTTTGTTCTAAAGGTGCCTCTGGGACAAAAAATATTCCACGCAATCGGAATGTTTATTCAAAAAATTCTTGATTTTTCAAATGAAGGCGGAAATTTTGTTTTCGGTGTACTGACAAATAACCCAGGAAAAATGGAAGAACTCTTCGGCACAGGTGCAGGTTTCATTTTTGCACTAAAACTTATTCCGACAATAATTTTTATACTCATTCTTGTAAACATTCTCTATTACTATGGAATAATGCAAAGAATAGTGGAAATCTGTGCAAAGGTAATGTATAAAATAATGAACGTATCAGGAGCAGAAGCTCTCTCAAATATCGCCTCGGCATTCGTCGGTCAGGTTGAAGCACAAATTATGATTAAGCCCTACCTCCCAACAATGACAATGTCTGAACTTCTTGCTTCTATGACAGGTTCAATGGCGTGTATTGCAGGCGGTGTTATGGCAATGTATATCGGTATGGGAATTCCTGCCGAATACCTCCTTGCTGCCTCAATTATGGCAGCTCCGGGAGCTCTTGTTATTTCAAAAATCGTTTATCCTGAAACAGAAGAATCACAAACCAAAAATGAAGTAAAAGTTGAAATAAAGAAAACACATGTAAACCTCATAGACTCAATTGCTCACGGAGCCTCTGACGGTATGAAAGTCTCAATCAATGTAATAGCTATGCTGATAGCTTTGACAGCACTCATTTCTATGCTGGACTGGATTCTCGGTCACATCGGACTTTTCATGGCAAATGTACTTCACATGAATCTTTCTTTTATTCACATAGACCTGACTCATCTTTCTTTGAAAGAAATTCTCGGAAGCATATTCTCTTTGTTTGCAATAGCAATGGGTGTTCCTTTCAAAGAAGCAATTGATGTTGGTTCTTTAATGGGTACAAAACTTGTCTTTAACGAATTTATTGCATACCTTGATTTGACAGCGTTGAAATCAGTTCTGAGTGAAAAAAGCGTTATCATCGCAAGTTTTGCACTGTGCGGTTTTGCTAACCTGGGTTCAATTGCCATTCAAATAGGAGGTATCGGAGAACTTGCACCAAACAGAAGAAAAGACCTTGCAAAACTCGGAATAAAAGCTCTGTTTTGCGGAACACTTGCATCATACCTTTCAGCTTGTATCGCAGGTATCTTGATGTAACTTAAAAAATATATTTCACCAAAAAGCCCTTGAAAATATCAAGGGCCTTTTTTGTATTTGTTTTTAGCTTTCGGACTTCTTCTTATGAACAACCTGAATATCCGCAATTCAAACAGATGAAGCAGCCTTCGCCGTAACCGAGAACCGCACCGCATTCGGGGCACTTGTGTTCTTCGCCTTCGTGTTGAGCCTCCGGAAGTTCAACCTTTGTTTCTTCTACTGCTTTAATTTCAGGCATCTTCTTGTCATCTTTTTTCTCAAGATTCATCGGCTGGAATTGTCTTGAGTTGTTACGATAAACAGTAATACCTTTCAAATCGTTTTCATAAGCAAGGATGTAAGAATCAGCAACATCTTTTCTTGTTGCATTTTCTTCAAAGTTTACTGTTTTGGAAACAGCGTTGTCTGTGTGAAGCTGGAAAGCTGCCTGCATTTTTACGTGCCAGTATGGAGACACATCATGAGCAGCAACAAAAATCTTCTTAGCTTCTTCAGGAACTTCAGCACAATGTGCAGCTGTTCCGTCAACAGAAATTTTCTTCATCAATTCATCTGAATAGAATCCGTGTTTTCTTGCATATTGTTCGAAAATCGGGTTGATTTCCATCATGATTGTTCCGTCCATTACGTCTCTGATGAATACAAGACCAAACAGAGGTTCAACACCGCCTGAAGCACTTGCTATCATAGAAATTGTACCTGTCGGAGCAATACATGTAGTTGTAGCGTTTCTGATTCCGAACTGTTCAATTTGTTTGTCCAAATCAGCCCACATTTCATCTGTGATTATTCCGGCTGATTTTCCTTTGTATTTGTTGTAAAGGAAGTTTTTGCCGTCATATACACTGCCTTTGAAGTTGCCGAATCTGCCTCTTTCTTTAGAAAGTTCAATTGATTTAACTTTAGATTCGTAATCAATAAATTCCATAACCTGAGAAGCAAGTTTTGTACCTTCTTCAGAGTTGTAAGCGATACCCATTTTCATAAGCATATCAGCCCAGCCCATTACACCGAGACCGATTTTTCTGTTGTTTTGAACCATTTCGGAAATCTGAGGCAAAGGATAGTTGTTGATAGCAATAACGTTATCAAGGAAGTGAATTGCCATTCTGGTAACTTTAGCCAGTTTATCCCAGTCTACACTGTAATTTCCTTCTTCACCTTTAAGCATCAAGCCAAGGTTGATAGAACCGAGGTTGCAAGCTTCATAAGGAAGAAGAGGAACTTCTCCGCAAGGGTTAGTTGACTCGATTTCACCAATCAAAGGAGTCGGGTTATCCGAGTTCATGTGATCAATGAAAATAATACCCGGTTCACCGTTTTTCCAGGCACCTTCAACAATCAAATCAAATACAGCTTTGGCACTCAGTTTGCCGACAGCCTGTTTTGTTCTCGGGTGAATCAATTCATAATCTGTACCTGCTTTTAAAGCTTCCATAAACTTATCTGTAATAGCAACAGAAATATTGAAGTTGTTAAGTTTGAAGTTGTCGGACTTACAATTGATAAAATCGAGAATATCAGGGTGGTCAATTCTCAAAATCCCCATGTTAGCACCGCGTCTGGTTCCGCCCTGTTTCACCGCTTCAGTAGCTGCGTTAAAGACCTCCATAAAGCTTACAGGACCTGAAGATACACCCATAGTAGAGCGAACAACATCGTTTTTCGGTCTCAATCTGGAGAAAGAAAAACCTGTTCCACCGCCGGATTTGTGAATCAAAGCAGTATTTTTAACTGTTTCAAAAATACCTTCGAGGCTGTCTTCAACAGGCAGCACAAAACAAGCCGCCAGCTGTCCGAGTTCTCTTCCTGCATTCATCAATGTAGGTGAGTTCGGCATAAAATAGCGTTTTGTAATAAATTCATAAAATTCTTTTGTTGATTCATCAACTTCTTCTTGAGTAGCACCGAATTTTTTGTCAGCTTCAGCCAGTGTAGATGCAACTCTCAAGAACAAATCTTTCGGTTCTTCCGTAGGTTTGCCCTGAGCATCTCTTTTCAAATATCTTTTTTCCAAAACTTTAATTGCGTTTTGCGATAAGTCCAGTTTTTCTTCTGTGCAGTCCAATGTTGTTCTCCCCAAATAGTACTAAATCTTTATTAACACTATTGTATAATAGAAAAACCATGACTATTACAGCATGGCTGGGAGTTTGTTACAATGTTAAGGCAAAAAAAAACGGCTCTGTCATAATGACCAAGCCGTTGGAATGAAAATTGCTTTACATTCCTCGTTTGTGAAGTGTGTGAAGTGTGTGAAGTAAATTAATGAAGTAAGTAGTAAGTTTTAAATCTTTTGTTTCTCTAATATCTCTAATGTGTTTATGTGGTGTTTAACCGATGTGGTTTTTGTTTTATCCTGTGTTTGTTTTCTCTGTCTCTTTTATATCTCTCGTACTTATATAAACAATTTTCTTTCAAGATAATTGCCATATTAATGTCATAAAAAGTATATATCTGTAACAAAACTTAACAAAAAGAAAAGAACAAATCCTCTAAAACCAGCTGGGGCTTGATATATGACTCTGCCTGTTTTTTCGAATGCTGGATTTTTAATATATCTTCTTTTATCTTTTGAACAAGAATTTTATTCTCCAAATTATTTTTTATCATCTGAGCAAGGTAATATTCTAAACAATCAAGAACATATTCAAGAGAATATCCCCTGTCTTCATAAGCAGAAATAAGAGACTGCACAGTGTTTATCACATCAATCTTTTTTATCCTCGGATAATCTGCCATTACAGAAGAAAGAAACTCTATGTCAAAAACATTCGAGTTGTTCGACGGAACATAAAAGCACTGTGAACGAGAAATAATTGTCTCGATAATATCTTCCTTGTCCTCTGTCAGAAAGATAAAAAGTGTCCTTTCAGGCGGTTCCTCAATGGATTTCAACAAAGAATTCGCACTTGCCTCAATCAAAACCTCTCTGTTTAAAGGTTTGGGCATCCAGTTCTCTTGAGGAAATTTGTACCCCAGTGCTGCATAAGGCTCAAGCTGTTTACAGCTGACATCGGAGAGTTCACCTATTTGAGAATCACAAAAGATAAACACACGATAATAATCAGACGAGTTTATCAAGCTGTTATTTATCATAAGGGTCTGCTTGATTGAAATAACCTTGCTTGACGTATCATCAGATGGCTTGTTATCGTTTTTGGAAATAGTCAAAACAGCAGGATGCTGGTTGTTTCGAATCCAGCTGCAATTTATACATCCGCAATCAAAAGCAGTATCTTTTTGGCAGTTCAACAACCGTGCTATCTCAAGCGCAAGGAAATACTGTGCGGAAATATCCTGACCGTAAAGCACTATTGATTGAGCAAAGCTTCTTTTTGTATTCTTCATTGCCGTTTCGAAATAGTTTGTAAAATATTCAAATTTTCTTTTTAATACAGGATGAAACATATTCCCCTTTGCTATCTTTTAATTTAACAGTGCCAATTCAACAGGCAGTTCATAAAAAGCCATCTCTCCGGTTTTGATTCTATATTCTGCTTCAAGGAGGTTTTTTCTGATTTTAACAAGCCTGTCCATGGGTACATTCTTTAGCTTTTCAAGATGTTTTTTGACAATAAACTCGGGAAGCCTTGTCTTTGATGCTATTTCAAAAGAATTATGGTTCACAGAATCCACCTTAATTGATGCAAGCTTTGTAAAATTTGTCTGCAAAACAGCCAGAATCTCAAGGTAGTGTTTGTTCGTGCAAAGTTTGTTAAATTCCTGTAAAGCAAGGTCTTTCTGACCTTTAAGAATATAATCTATCAAAACAAAAATATCCTCGGTTGCAGTGCAGATATTTTTTATATCCTCTTTTTTCACGACTTTTTCAGGATACACAGCGAGTTTAAGTTTTTCAAGCTCATTGTCTATAACCCTAAGATTCGTGCCCAGACGTTCAATCAAAAATTGGACAACATCCGAAGAAAAAATTAACTCTTTTTTCTTTGCCTGTTTCTGTATCCAAGAAGCCAGTTCTTTTTGATATGGCTTATATTCGGGGAACTCTGTCACAGAGGCATATTTTGACAAAATTTTGTAGAGTTTTCGTCTTGTATCAATTTTTTTTGTGCTTTCTCTTTCAATACGGCAGACAAAAGCTATGTGAAGAGTTTCAGGCATGGTTTGAATGGTTTCTTCAATCTCTTTAAGCTCTTTGTCCTCAAAACTTATCTTTCCCTTTGAATCAAAAAAATACTTTTCACAATTTATAACCGCAAGCACATTCCCGAACATCAAAGAAGGTGTTCTTAAAACGTCAATAAGCTCTTGATATCTCGGGTTGTCATACACTCGATAATTTGTGGACAAAAAAGACTTGTCCACGACCTTTGTCTTGAGCTTTTGAAGCTCAAGTTCTATATTAAAATCTTCCTGTCCAAAGTAAAAATATAGCATAGTAATATTGTATCATGCAGACAATTTATTTATAAATCTTATCCCCGACCTGAACGGAGGTAATCAAAATGACCTTGCAAGAACCGCCCGAACGGCTTTCCTGATTAATATCATCAATGTTTAAACTGCCTTTCAAATGTTCTTTAGGACTGAAAATGTCAACCAGAAGTCCGTCTATTCGAATCGGAGTAAACTTTTTCTGTTTTAGCAATATGCCGAGAATATTGTTCGAAGCAGGAACAATATGAAAATGCTGAACCTCAGAATCATTGATTCTGCATTTGTTTTCAAATTTATCCCTGTCTTTTATTGTGGTAGTCAAAACACGTCCGTTTAAATATTTTTTCGACTTAAATTCAAAATTTCTATCCAGCCAAGCAGCATCAGCCGCACACTTCCCCCAAATGAGTCCCATATCAACCTGCGCGGTTCTGTCAAAAGTATCCATGTTTGAAGAATAAAGACTGTTAACAGCAAGCACTCTTCCGGACATTGAAAATGTTGCCATAGGCAAAAGCTTGAAAACTACTTCGTTTTTGTCATTTAAAATATTAATAAACTCTTCTGACTGAAAATCAAAAAGATTCACAAGCTTATACTCAGGATTTGTATCATCGCTGAAAGGGTCATCCGAACGGGCAACTCTGGTTAAATAAGTATCAATAATATCAAGTTTTGGACGTTCATAAATATTGATAGCTTTGTTTGTTGTCTGTGTCGGCTTAACAATAAAATGAGATATTTTATATGCAATATGATGCCTGTACAAAAAAGCTGGTATCAAAAGCAAAGCGAGACAGAGCCATATCACTTTGCGGCGAAACAGTCTGTCCCGTTCTTTAATTTCTTCTTCAATTTCTGCCTGAAGCTGTTCACACAGCTCTTTTTGTGCTTCATTCATAATTTTAGTTGTCTATTAAAAGACTTGCTCCGATTAGCCCCGCCGTATTTCCGAGTTCAGCAGGTACGACTTTCACAGCAGCCCCCTGAATAGGCATTGCCCTGTCCTTGAGAGTTTTTTTCAAGGGCTCAAACAAAATATCTCCGGCATCAGCAACACCGCCGCCGATTACAATTTTTTCGGGGTTCAAAAGGTTAACAACGCTTGAAAGCCCTATACCCAGATATTCGCCCATTCTTTCAAAGATTTTCTTTGCAACAACATCGCCTTCCTGGGCCGCCTGACAAACAATTGCGGGGGTGATTGCCGCGGTTGAACCGGCAATTTCTCTAAATTTTGCACTTTTTCCGCCTCTGACATAATCTTTTGCCATAGCAACAATAGCAGGACCTGAAGCATAAGCTTCAAAACAGCCTGTGTCGCCGCATCCGCAAATCAATCCGTCATGCATTTGCATTTTTATGTGTCCGATTTCTCCTGCGGCATTGCTCGCACCTCTTACAAGTTTTCCGTTTATGACAAGTCCCGAACCGATACCTGTTCCTACCGTAATACAGATAAGGTTTTTGCAGCCGGCACCTGCGCCGTAATTCAACTCTGCAAGTGCCATACAGCGTACATCATTGTCAACTTTCACAGGGACATTGAATTCTTTTTGCATAATTTCAGCAATAGGAACATCTATCCAACCCGGAATATTAGGCAAAATTCTTACAATCCCGTTATCACAATCAATCTGACCGGGAAAACCAAAACCAATTCCCTCAATGTCATTTGTTGTGATTTCAGCTTCTTTCATCAGGTCTTTAATACATTGAGTGATATTTCCGATTGTATATTCATAACCCATTTCAGCACGGGTAGGCACAGTTTTGGGATGAGAGATTTCACCCTTCTTATCAACAAGAGCAATCTTCACGTTAGTTCCGCCTATGTCTACACCTATTCTGAATTTTTCAAACATTCTTTTATCCCCGTTTACATTAATATCATACTTATGATAATAATATCACGAGAATAAAAAATTTTTAAATTTCAGTTTGAAAGTTTCGGTTTAAAATTAAGGGCGAATTCTGTCCATAAGTCTCGGGAACGGAATAGTTTCACGAACGTGGTGAAGACCGCAAATCCATGCAACAGTTCTTTCAATTCCCAATCCAAAACCTGCGTGCTTGCAACTGCCGTATTTTCTGACATCCAAATACCAGTCAAAGACCTCTTCAGGCAGACCTTGTTCTTTAATTTTTGCTTTCAATTTATCAATATCTTCTTCTCTTTGACCGCCGCCGATGATTTCTCCATAGCCCTCAGGCGCAATCATATCAACACAGGCAGCTTTGTCGCCTTCCTGTTTCATATAGAATGCTTTGATTGCCATAGGATAGTGGTGAATCATAACAGGTTTGTCAAATTCTTCCGAAATCAAGGTTTCTTCATCACCGCCAAAGTCAGCACCCCACTGTGTGTCATTTCCTTTTTTCTTAAGAATTTCAATTGCTTCGTCATAAGAAATTCTCGGGAAAGGACGCTTAATATTTTCGAGTTTTGAAATATCTCTTTCAAGAACTTCCAAATCTTCTCTGTTGTTTTTAACAACCTCCTGAACAATATATTCAACAAACTCTTCAGCCAAGTCCATATCATCATAAATGTCAAAGAAGGCAACTTCAGGCTCAACCATCCAGAATTCCGTTAAGTGTCTTCTTGTTTTTGATTTTTCTGCACGGAATGTCGGGCCGAAGCAGTATGCCTTGCCCACAGCCATGGCAGCCGCTTCCATATAAAGCTGTCCGCTTTGTGTTAAATATGCATTTTCGTCAAAATAATCTACCTTAAACAGGTTTGTTGTGCCTTCGCACGCATTTGGCGTAAAAATAGGTGCATCAACAAGAGTAAAACCCTTATTGTCAAAGAAATCACGAACAGATTTGATGATTCTGTGACGAATTCTCAAAATAGCTTTTTGTCTCAAAGAACGAAGCCACAAATGTCTGTGCTCCATAAGGAAGTGCGTTCCGTGTTCTTTTGGAGTAATCGGATAATCAACAGAATCGCCGATAACTTTAACATCCGTTGCATCAATTTCATAACCGATTCTTGAGCGGTCATGTTTTTTTACAGTTCCCGTAACTTCAACAGAGGACTCTTGAGTAATTCTTCCTGCCAAATCAAAAATATCGTCAGAAACATTTCCTTTAAACACAACAGCCTGAATCTCGCCTGTTCCGTCTCTCAGCTGTAAGAAGTGAAGTTTGCCGCTTGAACGTTTGTTGTAAAGCCAGGCCTGTAATTTAACTTCCTGTCCTTCATGCTTTCCTATATCTTCGATGTAAAGTTTCATAATCCGTCCTCTTCTGTGATGTATTTTTCATTATTAATTATATTATTTAATTTCTAAATTACAAAAGCACAGTGTTAAGATTTCTTAATGTTGCTCTAAACTTTCCTAAAGAAAA
>DBGCOP010000026.1:0-1122 GCA_048360435.1 Candidatus Limenecus sp.
GTAATGAAATCAGAAGTGCAGTCCTCATTGTTCACGGAGAAAAAGCACACAGCTATTATTTTGGAAAAGATGCTTATGAAAATATGATTAAGGACAGCAAGTACACATCCAATAAAGAGCTGCTAACAATTCCAGGGGCTGTTCATACAGATCTTTACGATAATCTGGATGTAATCCCATTTGATAAAATCCAGAAATTTTTTGAAGAAAACGGAGTTGGTTAATTATGGCAAAAAAAGTATTGATCATATCGACAAGTCTTCGAGGAGGGAGCAATTCTGATATACTTGCAAATGAGTGTGCAAAGGGAGCAAAAGAAGCGGGGCATGATGTGGAACTTCTTTCTTTGAAAGGAAAAGATATAAAATATTGTATCGGTTGTCTATCCTGCCAGAGGACTGGGATGTGTGTACAGAAGGATGATATTGCATATATTATGGCAAAGGTAAAGAATGCAGAAGTTATTGTCTATGCAACCCCAATTTATTATTATGAGATGTGCGGTCAGATGAAAACACTTCTTGATAGATTGAATCCTTTATATTCGACAGATTATTTATTCAGAGATATCTATATGATTGCAACTGCGGCAGAGAATGAGGAAAGTGCATTTGAGAAAGCCTATAATGGGCTGCAAGGCTGGGTAGATTGTTTTGAAAAGGCTTCCTTAAAAGGCATGATCGGTGGCGGTGGAATTGATGCAGCAAATACAGCTGAGGATCATGTGGATATAATGAAGAAGGCATATGAACTTGGAAAAAATTTATAAGTTGATAAAGTAATTCTAATTATTAAAACTAATAGTAACTCAATATTATCAATAGCAAAGCTATAAGATTTCAAAAAATGGAGTCTTATAGCTATTTTTTGCACAAAAATAAAAAAATTCCTTCAACACCCTGTAAAAACACTGTTCTTCTTTTGTATATGTGAGAGACAAAAACAAAAAAATAAAATTTTTTGCATTTGCCCACTGTATTTTACCCTCTGAGCGTTTCGTTATATGAGGGCGTAAAAAAGAAAGTCTGATGCAGCGGTGATAAATTGTTTTTGTGCTCTCAATTGAATCCAGGCCTGATTCATATGGAACAAGTAAATCAGAACAAAAAAAGGAGGAAGATG
>DBGCOP010000027.1:0-458519 GCA_048360435.1 Candidatus Limenecus sp.
AGACTTTTCAAATATGACTCTGTAATGGGTAAATTTGATGGTGAAGTAGAAGCTTATGATGAAGGTATCATCGTAAACGGCAAAAAAATTAAATTCTTTGCAGAAAAAGATCCTGCAAATCTTCCTTGGAAAGATTTGGGTGTTGAAGTTGTTGTTGAATCAACAGGTTTCTTCACAGATGCTACTAAAGCTAAAGCTCATATTGATGCAGGTGCTAAAAAAGTTATCATTTCTGCTCCTGCTTCTAACGAAGATAAAACAATTGTTTTGGGCGTTAATGAACAAGAATATGATCCAGCAAAACACAATATTATTTCAATGGCATCTTGCACAACTAACTGCTTAGCACCGGTTGCTAAAGTTATCAAAGAAAAATTTGGTATCGTTAAAGGTTTGATGACAACTGTTCACTCTTACACAGGCGACCAAAGAATCTTAGATGCCGGTCATAAAGATCCAAGACGTGCTAGAGCAGGCGCTTTGAATATTGTTCCTACAAAAACAGGTGCTGCTAAAGCTGTTGCTTTGGTTCTTCCTGAACTCAAAGGCAAATTGGATGGTTTTGCTATGCGTGTACCTACTCCGGACGTTTCTCTCGTTGACGTTGTTTTTGAAACAGAAAAACCTGTTACAGTTGAAGCTGTTAATGCTGCTTTGAAAGAAGGCGCTGACGGACACGTTCTTTGCTATACAGACGAGCCATTGGTTTCTACTGACTATATCGGTTCATCTCAATCTTCTACTGTTGACGGATTGTTGACAAGAGTTATGGGTGACAATATGGTTAAGATCATTTCTTGGTATGATAACGAAATGGGTTATTCTACAAGATTGGCTGAAACTACAAAAATGGTTGCTGAAAAATTATAATTTTTCTAACAAACATTTAAAAGAGCGGTTTTTTAACCGCTCTTTTTTATTATCCAATATACTCCAGCATTTCTTTTTCAAATTTTTGAGATAGTACTTTTGCTCCTGAATGAACATTTTGTGAATAGTGGGCAGAATCAAGAAGCTTTATAAATTCATCTTCATTCTTGCATCTTGGTTCATAAAAACAAAAGGAATCTCTGGCTTCTTCGGAATATACATATGAATTTTCTACTTTTAGTTTTTCGTTTGGCATAGCCTTAATTTTTTCTAGAAGCCTGAATATTTTGTTGAAGATTTTAAAATTTTCAGAGGTCATCTTAAGATTTTTTCCGTTTAAAAAATAAGATTTTTCTTTTTCACCGGTATCAATGTTTATAAATTCGTCATAATCAATATTAAGTGTTTTAGCATTGTATTCATTAGGAAATTCTTTTAGAATTTCTTTAAAATTATCAAGATCTTTGTCCCCTTCATTGTTCAGCTCAACATGCAGGTTTATATGTTTGCCTTTTGGAATAGTAAATTCGAACATTGCTCCTTTGTTCAGAACTTTGTCTTTTTCCTGGATATGCATCTGTGCTCCTGCATTTTTAATACCGCTAAAGCTTATATTCATTATTTCTCCTTTGCTTTATTTGGACAAAACATAAACAATAAAAAATTTGTTATATTATTTATAAAGCTTTAAGTGTTTGTAACTTCTTTAAGTTTAATGTTATAATCGAGTGAAAGTATGTAATTGTAATAAAATGAGCAAGAAATCACTTAGTATAAGCACACAAAATAAACTAATACTTCTGGGATTGGTTGTCAGCACAGTTTTAATTGTTGGGCTGGCTGTTTTTGCTATTACAAATATTCAACAGAAAATTTCTGAAGTTTATAGTGGTTTTGGTGAAATACTTACAAAAACGCTGGCAATTGAAAGTGTTGAAGTTACTAAAGATATTCAGGAATTTGATAAATTCTCTATTTTGCAGGCTCATACACGTTCCATAATGAACAGCAATAATGAAATTGCCTTCATTGAGTTTAAGGATGATCATAACAATATAATTTATTCAAGCAAAAATGAATATCCTAATCGTGCACAGCAGGCAATGATTACCAGTTCTTCTCAGATGCTTGTTAATAATGACGGTGTAAAAACCAATATTGGTAAAGTAACAGTGGGGCTTTCAGGTGGAGCAACAAAAGATATTTCCCATGCAACGAGAAACTCTATGCTTGTTGTCTTTACTGTTGCTTGGCTAGTGTTTACACTTGTTATTTTGATAAACACTATTCTGATTACCAGAGAGCTGTCTATGCTTCATCATGGTGTAAAGAAAATTTCTACCGGTGATTTTGGTTATATTTTGGATGACAAAAATACTTCAGGTGAAATCAAAGATTTGATTAATGCTTTCAATGATATGTCTATGAGACTTCACCAGTATGAAGAACAAAATATTGATCAGCTTACTCTTGAGCGTAATAAATTCGAAGCCGTGTTAATGAGTATTGTTAATGGCGTAGTGGTTTGTGACAATTATGACAATGTCGTTCTTGTGAATAATGCAGCAAAAAGAATGCTTGAAATTGAAGATGAACAAATTTTAAATACAAAAATACAAATGTATTGTGATACTGATGGAGAGTTGTGCTTTAAAGAACGTATTGAGCAATTCAAAGACACACCTCTGGATGTTATGGAGAATAAGCCGCTTGAATTTAATATAGAAGTTGATTCAAAGGTTATGAAGTGTGTAATTTCTCCAATGTTTTCAAAGAATCAGGATTATGTCGGATATGTGATAGTTCTTATCGATGTTACTAAGGAAGTTGAAATTGACAGGATGAAAAGCAATTTCATTTCAAATGTCAGCCATGAATTGAGAACACCTGTTACAGTTCTTCGAACATATATTGATACCTTGTATAATCATTCCGATGATTTTGATGAAAAAACAAACAAAGAATTTTTCGAAGTTATAAATAAAGAAGCTGCACGCCTTCAAAAAATGGTTAATGACATTTTGGATTTTTCGAGACTGGAAGCAGGAAATGTTAATGTTGTAAAAGAAAAAACAAACATTGTTCCTATAATTGAGCAGCAGCTCCAGAGTATGCAGGTTCTTGCTGAAGAAAAAAATGTTACTTTTTCTTTGATTAAAGAGCCTGATTTGCCGGAAATTCCAATAAATGTAGAAAGTATAGAAAGAGCTTTGAATAATCTTCTTTCTAATGCTATTAAATACTCTCCTGAAAACGGAAGAATAAAAGTAAGGGCTGAAATAGCCAGAGACCCCAATTTTATAGAAGTTTCTGTGGAAGATCAGGGCTGTGGCATACCTGAAGAACATCAAAAGAAGATTTTTGAACGTTTTTATAGAGTTGAAAATGATACACATACTGTAAAAGGGACAGGTCTTGGGTTGCATCTTGTTAAGATAACAATAGAAAAGCATCACAAAGGTGAAGTGTTTGTAAAAAGTAAACCGCAAGAAGGTTCAACATTCGGTTTCAGGCTTCCTATCAACCCTGTTGATGATGAAGAAGAACAGGTTTAGTAGTTATAGCATTTTTCAAAAAAATGACCTTTAGGATGTTTGCAAAAAGGGCATATTTCAGGTGCTGTTGTTCCTTCAAAAGTGTATCCGCATTTTGCGCATTCCCACATAATTTTCTCAGGTTTTTGAAAAACAATGTCTTTCATTAAATCTTCTATTAATTTGTTATATCGTGTCATGTGCATTTTTTCGATGTTTCTTATTGTTTCAAATAAAAATGCTATGTCATCAAAACCTTCTTCTCTTGCATCTTGAGCAAATCTTGCGTACATGTCTTCCCATTCATAGTTTTCTGTGCTTGCCGCAGTTTCGAGATTGGCTTTTGTTGATTTTATATTACCTCCGTTCAATAGTTTAAGCCATATTTTTGCATGTTCTTTCTCGTTATCAGCAGTTTCTTGAAAGATTTTTGCTATTTGAACGTATCCGTCTTTTTTTGCTTGTTCGGCAAAAAATGTGTAGTTGTTTCTGGCTTTAGATTCTCCACAGTAAGCTTCTTGCAGGTTCTTTTCTGTTTTGGTGCCTTTTAGTTCTTTGTTTATACATTTGCTGAAGTCACCTTTACAGCATTCATCATGATTAAAATCCATAATAAACTCCTTTTTTAGTACAAGTTTATTGAATCATAATTTTTTAAAAATAAAACTTAGCATAGAGGCTAAACAGCAGACTAATTATCAGATATATTATTCATACCTTAATGCGTCAATCGGGTTTAATAAAGAGGCTTTGTATGCAGGGTAATAGCCGAACAGAATTCCGACAAGTCCGGAAAATCCAAAAGATAGAAATATAGAAATTGGTGAAATGATTACTGTTAAATCTGAGAAAAGCCCAACTGTTTTTGAGCCGAGGATACCAATGATTACACCAATTACCCCCCCCGCAAGAGACAGAAGAAGTGCTTCAACAAGAAACTGTATTCTTATGTCCATTGCTTTCGCTCCGATTGCCATTCTTATACCTATTTCTTTAGTCCTTTCTGTAACAGATACGAGCATAATGTTCATTATCCCTATGCCCCCTACTAGTAAAGAAACAGAAGCAATTGAACCAAGAAGAATTGCCATTGTGTTGGATGCTTGCTTTGCTGTTTCAAGCATTTGTGTAAAATTTCTGATTGAAAAATCGTCGTCTTTGTTTTTTCCCAGGTTGTGTCTTTCTCTAAGCAAAACAGTGATTTCTTCTTGTGCTGATTCCAGGCTGTTTTCATCAACTGCTTGTACACTTATGTGCTTAACCATACCCGGAAAATCAGTTCCGAATAGTTTTTTTTGTGCAGTTGTAATAGGAATCAAAACAGTATCATCCTGATCCTGTCCCATACCGTTTTGACCTTTAGGTTTTAACAAACCTATGACTTTAAATGGCATTCCTCCTATTCTTATTGTTTTATTAATAGGATCCATGTCGCCAAAAAGATTGGTTGTTACTGTTGAACCTAGAACTGCTACTTTTGTTGTGTTTTTAAGGTCATCCTGGCTGATTCCTCTGCCAGATTCAATTTCCCATAAGCGGATAGGCATATAGCCTGTTGTTATACCTGATACACTTGTTGACCAGTTTTGATTTGCATAAACCAGCTGTTGTACCTGACTGACAGTGGGGGCAACTTCTGAAACTGAAGGGCATTGTTTTAAGATAGCATCAGCATCTTTCAGGGTAAGAGTTGGCTGTGTTCCGCTTCCCATTCTTACACCGCTGGAGGTTGTAGAACCGGACATTACCATTAAAAGATTTGAACCCATTGATGCAATATCTTTATTAATTCTTTCTTTTGCTCCTTCTCCAATTGATAACATTATTATTACGGCACTAACACCTATGATTATACCCAGACTCGTCAGAACCGAACGCATTTTGTTTACTTTGAGTGAACGCAGTGATATTTTAAAAGTTGATTCAAAATCTATCATACTTTCCTCGCATTCAATTCATCCGAAATAATTTTTCCGTCTTTGAATCTTACTACCCTTTTGCTATATTCTGCAATATCAGGTTCATGTGTTACCAAAATAATTGTTTTTCCTGCTTTTTCGTTGAGTGTAACAAAAAATTCCATAACTTCTATACTCGTTTTTGTATCAAGGTTTCCTGTCGGTTCATCAGCAAGTATGATAGGTGCATCGTTTACAATTGCCCGTGCAATTGCAACTCTTTGCTGTTGTCCTCCTGACATCTGGTTAGGAAGGTGATTTTCCCTTTTTTCAAGCCCGACTATTTTTAAAGCCCATTTGGCTTTTTCTATGCGTTCTTGCGGAGGGATTCCTTTATATATCATTGGCATTTCAACATTTTCAATAGCAGATGTCCTTGATATGAGGTTGAACCCCTGAAAAACAAAACCGAGTTTAAGATTTCTTATTTCAGAAAGGTCATCCATTGAAAGATCTGAGACGTTTATTCCGTCCAGATGATAGCTTCCTGATGTGGGTTTGTCCAAGCATCCGAGTATATTCATGAAGGTAGACTTGCCTGAGCCTGAGGCACCCATAATAGATACAAATTCTCCCTTTTCAACAGTAAGTGACACATTGTCAAGAGCATTGAATGATGTTTCTCCTGTTTGGTAAGTTTTTATTAAATTTTTTATTTCTATTAGTGCCATATTTGTTCTTAAAACATTCTCATTCGAGGTTTGCGGCGAGTTGTAGTTTTGTCTTTTTCATCACGTTTTTTCAAAATTACCCGGTCGCCTTCTTTAAGCTTATTTGCAATTATTTCGCTTCGTTCACTATCTTTTGCACCTGTTTTGATTGTAATTCTTTGCGGTTTGTTATCTTTTAAAATCCACAATCCTTGATCTTTATATTTTTTTCCTCCGGTAATTTCTGTCGGAGTGAATCTAAGAGCTTCTGTCGGTACACACAGAACATTTTCGCTTTTGTTTGTTATTATTGAAACATTAGCAGTCATTCCGGGAATCATTTTTTGCTCTTGATTGTCAACATCAACAATTACTGTATATGTTACAACATTGGATACCGTTGTAGGAGCAATTCTAATTTCTTTAATTTTTCCGTAAAAAATAGAATCAGCATAACCGTCAAGCGTGTATTCTACATTTTGTCCTTTTTTGATTTTTCCTATGTCAGCTTCTGAAACATTTACTTCAATTTGCATATCTTTTAAATCTTGTGCAACTTGAAACAGTGTAGGTGTTTGGAAGCTTGCAGCAACTGTCTGTCCGACGTCAACATCTCTTGAGACGACAATTCCGTCCACAGGAGAAATTATTTTTGTATATTTTAGGTTTGTCAGGTTATTTTTGAGTGTTGCCTGTGCTTGATTTATTGTTCCCTGTGCTGCATTTAGCTGTGCAATATCTGATTTGTATGTAGCTTCGGCAAGGTCAACATCTGCTTTTGCTACGTAGTTTTTGGTATATAGCTTTTTGTATCTTTCATAGTTCTTTTTGTC
Source organism: Candidatus Limenecus sp. (assembly GCA_048360435.1). Classification (GTDB taxonomy): domain Bacteria; phylum Cyanobacteriota; class Vampirovibrionia; order Gastranaerophilales; family Gastranaerophilaceae; genus Limenecus. Next base: position 6,846 of record DBGCOP010000027.1, read on the forward strand.
ATAAGCAAGCATAGCTGATATTTTTGCTTTGTTTGAAAGAGCTGCTTCCAGATCACCTCTTGCCTTATCTACCTGTGCTTGAAAAAGCGACGGATCTATTTGCGCAAGAAGCTGACCTTTTGTAACTTTTGAGTTGTAATCAACATAAATTTCTTTAATCATTCCTGAGACTTGAGAACCTATGTCTACGGTGTTTACAGGATTTACTGTCCCCGAGGCTTCGACTGCTTCGACTATTGTAGCTTTTTTGGCAGGTACTGTAACAAACCCGGAATCTTTGTGCTTATTATGTAATATTATCATTGCTCCAATTATGACAAGGAATGATATTATTGATACAACTATTATTGTTTGTTTTTTCATCGTACCCCCATGGATTTTTGAAATTGTTCTTTTGCTACATTGTAGTCAAAAACAGCTTGAACAAATGCAAGCTGTGCGTTGTTATAGTTTGTTTGAGCCTGTTGTAATTCAATAAAATTACCCAGTCCTACCGTATATCTTCCGTCAGCGAGCTCAAAATTTTCCAGTGTTTGTTTTACTTTTTGTGCCATCATAGGAATTTTTCTTTGTAATACAACCATATTTATGTAGTTTGTTTGTACTTCAAAATAGATATTTTTTTTAGACAGGTCAATATTCTCTTCTGCCATTTTTAAATAAGATTTTCCCTGTGCTATACTATATTTTATATCCATAAAGTTTAACATAGGAAAATCAAGAGATGCTCCTATATTGAAACCTGTGTTTGATACATCACTATTTTTTCTGTAATTATATCCTGAACTGGCAGAAAGTTCTGGCAGATATGAGCGTTTTATTGCTTTTAGGGATTCTTCCTGTGCCCTTTTTACCATCTGGAGTGATTTCAAATCGGGTCTGTTTTCATAAGCTTTTTCTATTGCTTCATTCACAGGCAGAATAAGCGGCTTAAATTTGTAGTTTTGAAGTATGTCCTGTTTTTCAATGCCGGAAGTCAAAATCGCTGTTTGCTCAAGATTTTCTTCTCCGCTTTTTTTGACATAAGATACAGAGACATTTTCTTTTTGTTTTTTTTCTTTTTGGAAATTAAAACTTTCTGTGTTTTTTACGGAATAATCGGGGGCTTCTGGAAAGTACATTGCATTATTTAAGTTTACAATAGCATTTTGATATTTTCCCTGAGCATCAACAAGAGAAATTTGTGCATCGGTGAGATAAACTTCTGCATTTACTACATCAATTTTTGATTTCAGCCCTTCTTTGAAAAGAGCATTTGTTCTGTCATAGTTTAATTGGTTTATTCTTACAGAACGCTCGTAAACATCCTGATTTGCCAGTGCTGCAAGAACTTCAAAATATGCCATTTTTACTCGATAAACGGTATTTAATATTGTATTTTCAAGGTCATAACCGGCTGATTCTCTGTTGAACTTCTGCATATTTATTCTTGCTGTTGTTTTTCCGAAGTTCCAGATAAGCTGGTTTACACCAAGATTTAGTTGATAGTAGTTGTTATCTGAAGATGTACTGCCGCCTTGATTGTAGAAACCTCCACCTTTCCCTGAGTTTTTGTTGTGTTGGGATGTAAATCCGTTGCCGACAGTAAGGTTTGGGAAATATTCTGATTTCGCCAGACCAACTTGAGAGTTTGCAATATCTTTTTGGGTTGTTGATACTTTTATGTTCGGATCATTTTTTAGGGCTATTTCAATACAGTCTTCCAATGAGTATTCAATGAATTCATTGTGTTCTGCTTTAATTTGTACAGCAGGTTTTTCTATTTTTTGTTTTTCTTGCTTTTTCTTTTTAAAAGGCAGTGAAAAACTGTATGCTGTTTGCTGCACAGCAAAGAATAAGACAATTGCCAGTGACAAAGCGGTTAATGAAGTTCTGTTGCTTTTATAATTTTTTAATACGCTCAAATTTAATCAACCTTTTCAATAAATATTTTACTGAACTTCTTTTATTAGTAAATCATCCTATTACTTTAATTTAACTAGCTCAATGGGGCTATTTTTCCAAAAAAATAAATTTATGATATAATTTGAACAATAATTTTAATGGGAGTTAGTTATATGAAAAAAATTATGATTTTATCAGTTTTGACTTTAGCGGTTAGTGTTGGTTTTCAAAGCATTGCTTTTAGTGCAGAAGCTGTAAAAAAATATGCGGTAGTTGATGTTAAAAAAGTTGTCAACAGTTCATCAAGTGTAAAAACTTTGAAAGCTGAAAGAGCAAAACAAAAAGAAGCTGTTTTGAATTTTGTAAAAGACGGAAATGCTAAAGTGGCAGCAGAAAAAGATCCCAAGAAAAAAGAAGAGCTTAAAAAGAAATTAAATAATGATTTGAAGTATATGACAAAATCATATGATCAAAAATATAAAGATGGTTTGAAAAAAATCAATGATGAAATTAATGCAGATATCAATAAAGTAGCAAAAGAAAAGAAATATGAGTTAATTTTAACAACGGATGCTGTTTTGTATGGCGGGGACAATATTACTAACGAAATTATTAAAGCCGTAAAATAGTTTTTCGCTCTTAGAAATGACTGAAGAGGTAAAAAAATATATTCATCAAGTGGCATTGCCCATGAAAGTCCTGTTTAAAGATATGGCTAAATATGCGCCGTCTAAGTTATTTGGACTTTTGGGCAATGCTGTTATTGTCCCTGTTTATACAAATCTTCTTTCACCTGCACAATATGGTATTTATGTAATTTCACTGGCTGTATTAAGTTTTTTATGTATACTTTTTTCTGACTGGATAGGTCTTTCAGGGTTGAGGTTTTTTAGAAAAAACCAGCTTTCTGAAAAAATTCCCAATTATCTCTCTACTTTGATTATGATTCTTTGTTCAAATTTGTTTGTAATGTATATATTGACATTCATTTTCAGAAACAAGTTCTATGATTATTTTAATGTACAACCGAAAATCTTTTTGATTATTTTACTCTTGATTATTCCGGTTGCAATAAGGGCTTTGTTATTTCAGGTTCTGAGAGCACAGATTAAACCGGGTGCTTTTACTGTTTCTACAATTGTGAATCAAATTTTGACTATTGTTTTATCTGTTTTGATAATAAAGTACCTTCAATTTGGTGCTGTATCGGTTTTAATTGGTATGGCTGTTTCTATATCAATAATAGATGTTATTCTGGTTTTTCAAAGCGATATTTTCAAGTATTTAAAATTTGAAAAGCCGGATTCTGTCATGATTAAATCTATATTTTTATATGGTCTTCCTATTGCTGCCGCATCAATTAGCATGTGGGCAATTAATCAAAGCAATAAATTCATTACAGGACATTATTATGGGATGAAAAATGCCGGATTGGTTGGTGTTGCTTATAATATGACATTTCCTCTTCTGATGACATTGTTTGCTATTATTACAATAGCTGCTTTTCCCCGAATAATAAATTTGTATGAGGAAAAGATAGATGTAAGACCGATAATCTCAAAATTAACAGGCTATTATATGCTTATTTCGCTTCCTCTTGTTTTATTGATGTCTGTTTATGCAAAGGATATTATTATGCTTTTTGCAAATGAAAAATATATTGAAGCTTACAAGCTTCTTCCATATTTGGCATTTAGTACTTTCTTTTTGAGTTTTACCGATTATACAACTATGCAGTATCATCTTGCTAATAAGACATATATTCTTACTGCTTTAAAAGTAGTGTCAGGTCTTTTGGGGCTGGCGTTGAATTTCTTTTTGATAAAAACAATGGGGCTTGTTGGTGCAGGCATAGCAGCTTTAATTTCAAATTTTATTTATTTTGTTTTGAGTGTGATTGTTGTAGTACCGGGACTTGAATGGAGAATACCTTATAAAAGGTTTGCTCATATTTTGTTCAGTTTTATTCCGGCTTTTTTTGTATGGTATTTCATACATAAAAGTTTTATTTTGTCGGTCTATCAGATGATAATTCTTTTATTAGTTTATTATTCATTCTTTTTTTCTGTAAGAAAAATGTTTCGGGAAATAATGATATAATAAATTTATGAAAAAGATTTTATTTATATTTTGTTTTGTTTTTATTTTCTTTTTTATGTCATCAAATATGTCTTTTTGTGATGATATAATACTTCAGGGAAGTGTGCAATATACTGTCGAGTCTGCAAAAAAACTTGCTTTTGACGGACTTCCTTTGAAATTGGATAAAAAACTTCTGGAACCATATTGGATAGATGAAAAAAATAAAGAAAATCAGGCTTCAATAAAGCAAAATATTCAGCCTGAGGGTAGAACTGTAATGTTTTTTTCATCAAAGTTTGTTAAAGGATATTGTGTTATTTATGATGACAAGCCCGAGTATGCCTTTTATTATACAAAAAGCGGAATCCTTGCTGCTGTTGATTGGGATCCCGCTTTTGATAAAGAAAGATATCCATATAAAGTCGGAAAGTACAATGCTTTTGGTCGTTTGATTTCTGTCGGATTGTATGTTTCTGAAAATGAACAATACAGTTACTCAAAATCTGGCAAGCTTTTGGCTCATTGGGTTGGTGATATAGGTTACAATGCTAAAGGCAAAGAAATTGCCAGAAGAAGTCTTGTAGAGAAATAAATTAGTTTATATTATTTTCTACTACACCGTCTACAAAAGCGTTTATATTTGTCATCATTGTACTTAAAATTCTGTGAATGGATTCTTTTGTATTGTATGCAATGTGAGGTGTTATAATTACATTTTCAAGTTGAAGCAGTCTGGTATTCAAAATAGTTTGTTTTAATGCGCAATCATTGAGTCTGTTTATATCAACAAGATAATCCGGGTCAGAGATTGTTTCTTCACTTTCTAATACATCAAGTCCTGCTCCTTTTATAAGTTTTTGGCTCAAAGCATTGTAAAGTGCCTGTGTATCAATAAGTTCTCCTCTTGCTGTGTTAATTAAAATCGCCGAATTTTTCATTTTTTTGAAAGCACCTTCATTAAAAAGATGATGATTGTCTTTTGTTAACGGTGTGTGAAGAGAAATAAAATCAGATTCAGCTAAAAGCCTGTCAAAATCAGTGTATTCTACTTTGTAATCTTCAATTAGATTTTGTTTAATTGATAAATCATAACCTAGTATTTTCATGTCAAAACCATAAGCGAGTCTGGCGAATTCTGAGCCAATTGCACCTAGTCCAATGACGCCTACGGTTTTTCCTCCAAGTTCTTCGCCTACGAGTCCTTGAGGAGTAACATCCATTTCTTTATATTCAGTATATGCTTTTGTTATTTTTCTGCAAACATCAAGCATTAGTCCGAATGCAAATTCTGCTACACTTTTGTTACCATAATTTGGAGTATTTTCTATTACTATGTCATGATTATTACAATAATCAATGTCAATGTGATTGAAGCCCACTGAACGTAGTGCAATAAGCCTAAGAGAAGGAAATTGCTCAAGAACCTCTTTTGTTACTCTGGATGTGGTAAAAACAGAAATTATTTCTGCATCTTTTAGATCCTCTTCGATTTTTAAAAGATTGTTCAAAGGACTTTCTATTAAACGATAATCATATTTGTTTTCATTTTCTTTATGTAAAAACTCTCTTTCATAGTCTTCAACATCAAAATATACTACTTTTTTCATCTTGTATGCTCCTATTTTAACTTTGTTTTGAAATATAAACTGTTTTTGCTTATTCTTTAATACCCCTGATGAGCTAGTTAAATTTTTTTTTAAATAATGTTAGCCTAAACTTACTTTTGGGTATATAATAATCGTGTAAGAAATTAGAAACATGGATATGAAAAAATTAACTGATATTAAGCCGGGACAAAGATGTAAGATAATAGCGTTTGACAAAAGTCTTTCCAGATGTAATTTTGCTCGTTTTGCTCTTTTTGAGGGTAAAGTTATAAAATGTGTAGCTAAAATTGGTCCTGTTATTGTTAAGGAAAATGATCAAACAATCGCTATTGGAAAGAAAATGTCAGAGAATATATTTGTAGAGATGTTGGATGAAGAGGCTGTATAATGAGCGTTTTTGGCTGTAAGAATTGTAAAAATTGTGTATATGGATGTAAAAAGGAGAACAATAGTGAATTACCGAAGATTATACTTGTTGGTAATCCAAATGTTGGAAAATCCGTTATTTTTAACGCCATATCCGGTTTTTATGTTGAAGTTAGCAATTACCCGGGAACTACTGTTGATATAGCAAAGGCTTACACTGAATACGGTGAAATTATTGATACACCTGGGACTTATGGATTAGGCAATTACACTGATGACGAAGTAGTTACTCAAAATATATTAAAAGAGGCTGATATCATCATTAATATTGTAAGTGCTCTCAGTCTCGAACGTGATCTGTTTTTGACCCAGCAATTAATTGATTTGGGTCTTCCTGTAATAGTTGTTGTGAATCAGGCAGATGAAGCCAAAAAGCGTTCAATTGCTATTGACATAAAGCGTTTAAGTGAGCTTTTGGATGTAACAGTTATTTCTGCGGTTGCAGTGAGAAATATTGGTATAAATGAAATAATTAATGAAATTAAAAAAGAAAATTTTAAAATTTCATCTCACAGAACTCCTTATATAAAACTCTTGTGTAATGGAGTTTCTCCATGTGATGTCTTTTCTAAAATTATGTCTATTGAATCTCATGAAAATCAGGATTCTGCTGAACGTGATGAGTTATATAAAGAGCGTCGTGAAAATATAACTAAAATTTTTAACGAAGTTGTCAAAACAACTGCAAAGCAAAATGATTTTTATGATCTGGCAGAAAGATTTTTTTATAATCCATTTGTGAATTTTATTCTGTCTGTACTTGTTTTATATTTATTATTTCAAATAATAGGTGTTTTTATTTCCGGCAATGTTGTGGATTTTGCATTTGGTTATTTGAACGAACATTACTATCCTTGGATAAATTCGTTTATTATTGGTATATTCCACACAAATCTTTTTACTGATATTCTTGTTGGTGAATTTGGTGTTTTGACAATGGCAGTTGGAATCATATTTGGTATTTTACTTCCTTTGCTCAGTGCTTTTTACTTTTTTATGGCATTTTTGGAAGATTCCGGTTATTTGCCGAGGCTGGCAGCTTTTTCAGATAATCTTTTGAATAAAATAGGTCTGAATGGCAGAGCTGTTATCCCTCTTTTGCTTGGATTCGGCTGTGGAACAATGGGTACATTAACGACACGTATTCTTGGTTCAAAAAAAGAAAGAACTATTGCTACTGCTATACTTGGTGTAACGATTCCTTGTGCGGCCCAACAGGGAATAATTATTGCCTTGCTTGCATCAATAGGAGGACTCAAGGTTTGGCTTATATATTTAGGCTTGATATTTATTATTATGGGTATTGTAGGAAAAACTCTTGATGTACTTTTGCCGGGTTCATCTACCGAACTGCTAATAAGCATTCCTCCTATAAGAATGCCTAATTTCAGAAATATTGTTTATAAAACTTTTTCAAGGGTTATGAATTTTTTGAAAGAAGCCTGTTACCTTTTTGCAATAGGTTCTGTAATTGTTACTGTCTTGAATCATTTTGGTTTTTTAAAATGGCTTCAAAAAGCACTTGAGCCTATTGTTGTGCACCTTTTACATCTGCCGGCGCAGTTCTCTGATGTTTTTGTTATGGGGCTTATAAGAAGAGACTTTGCTTCGGTTGGTTTATTCAACATGGCAGGGCTTGAAGGTAATTCTTCAATGGGTATGACTCCTCTTCAAATTCTTACATCAGCTATTGTAATAACATTGTTTGTACCGTGTTTTGCTTCTTTGGTTGTAATATATAAAGAAAGAGGCATAAAAGAAGCAACTATACTCTGGCTTGGAACATTTGTAATTTCTGTATTGGCAGGAGCACTGGTTACAAGAGTTTGTGGTTTTATGTTTTGATAATGTTAAGAGTTTGTTTTTCTTATTTAGCGGTTTATAATTGTATTTATGAGAATATTAGGCATAGATCCTGGAATAGCTATTGTCGGGTACAGTGTTATTGATACTGTAAACGGTTCTTATAACCTTATTGCCTCAGGTTCTATTCAGACAGATAAGAATAAATCTGAACAGGGGCGTTTGCTGGAGATAGCTAATGACCTAGAAGAAATAGTTAAAATGTATACACCGGATACTGCCGGAGTTGAAAAATTATACTTTTTTAAGAATCAAAAAACGATAATTCCTGTTGCTCAAGCCAGAGGAGTAATTATGATGACTCTTGAAAAATATTCTGTTGAGGCTATTGAATATACACCGATTGTGGTAAAACAGACAATTACAGGATATGGGCGTGCTTCAAAGGATGAAGTCGCTGAAGCTGTTGAAAAAATGGTTTGTAAAAATGGCAGATGCTGGCCAAAACTTGATGATACTGTTGATTCAATTGCTATTGCTGTTTGTCATGCAAGAAATTTAGAATGTGATTTATCAAAATATGCACAAGTTTAATTTATAAAAAATACGGAGAAAAAAGATGATAAATGAAGTTTTGTTAAAAAGAATGGCTGCATTAACCGGCATACTTGGTTTAGTACTGGGCTTTCTTACTATTATTCCTTTTATTTGTAATTTTTCATTTTTTGCACTTGTTGTACTTGCTGCGCCAATGGTTCTTATTTATATGAAAAAACTCAATATGATTGGTATACTTGAACCTAAACTCGGTGCTATGTATGGTGCAATTATCGGATTTATATCCTTTCTGGGGTTTGCTGTTTCATTTGTTCCTCTGGCTACGATAATAGGTTTTATTTATAAAGGTTCATATTATTTGGGTGTAAGCTTATTGTTCAGGTCGGGTTTCTTTGTTTTAATAATGATGGTATTCTTTGTTGCTATTTTGAGTGCATTGATGAATGCTTTTTCAGGAATGGTAACAATGTATGTGTACAATCAAATTGAGCAGAAACCGGCAGAAGAACAAACAAATATTGATATAAAAGAGTAAGATAGAAAAGGTATGGGAATGGAATTTCAATCAAAAATTAAAACAATAGAATGGATAAAATCAGAAAATGTTTCAAGAATGGTAGATCAGCTTCTTGTTCCTTATGAATATAAAATGGTTGATATAAAAACCTCTGATGAAATGTTTGATGCAATAAAAACAATGATTGTAAGAGGTGCTCCGGCTATCGGAATTGCAGGTGCCCATGGGATGGCACTTGCTGCTATTGAACTTTCAAAAAAAACACAAAATGACAAAGAATTTTTGGCTGCATTAAAAGATAAAGCTGAATATTTGAAAAGTTCAAGACCTACTGCTGTGAATTTGATGTGGGCGGTTGATAAACAGTTCGAATTAGCTGAAAAATTATCGTCAGAAGGAAAAACACCTTCTGTTATAGTTGAAGAGTTGATTCGCCACGGGATAGAACTTGAAAATGATGATATAAGCATTAATAAAAAAATTGGTGATTATGGTGCTGAGCTTGTGAAAAAAGGTGCAACAATTCTTACGCATTGCAACGCAGGTGCTTTGGCAACAGTCGGTTACGGAACAGCTCTCGGGGTTGTTCGTTCAGCTTTTGCTAAAGATAATACGGTTCAAGTTTTTGCCGATGAAACAAGACCAAGACAGCAGGGTGCAAGAATTACTACATTTGAACTTGCCATGGACGGAATTCCTGTAACGTTAATCACAGACGGTATGAGCGGCTATTTCATGAATAAAGGAATGATTGATATGGTTGTTGTTGGTGCCGACAGAATTGCTTCAAATGGTGATACTGCTAATAAAATAGGCACATACAATCTTGCGATAGTTTCAAAATATCACAATGTTCCTTTTTATATAGCTGCGCCTCTTTCAACAATTGATACATCGATACAAACCGGTAAAGAAATTCCTATTGAAGAAAGAAGCCATGAAGAAGTAACACATATAAATGGCAAAAGAGTATGTGCAGAAGGAATAAATGTAATAAATCCCGGGTTTGATGTTACACCAAATGAGCTTATAACCGGAATTATTACAGAAAAAGGCGTTCTCTATCCGCCATACAGCGAATCTATAAAGAAAGCATTTTCTTTATAAATAATTAGGCTATAATGTATTATAACTAGATTAGGGTTTATGCAATGAGCGAATATTCAAAAAGAGATGCAAAAATATATAATAAGTTCAGAACTTTTTTTCAGTGGCTGGCTTGTAATGTATGCTTTGGTGCATATATCAAGATGATGTACGATTTTAAAGTTGAGGGAAAAGAAAATATTCCTGACGATGACAGATTTATAGTTGCAGCAAATCATATTTCTGGCAGAGATCCTTTTTTGCTTCCTTTTGCTCTTGATTTGCCTATTGCGTTTATGGCAAAGGAAGAACTTTTTGACAAATTCTTCTCCCGTATGCTTATGGACTATTGCGGAGCATTTGCAGTGAGAAGAGATAAAGTAGAAGTCTCCACTATAAAAACTGCATTGAATATCAAAAATACAAAATGGATGCTGGGTTTGTTTCCTCAGGGAACAAGAGATTCCAGTCATAGGGTTGAAAAAATATCAAAAGGTTTTGCTTCTTTTGCAAAAGCGACAAAGACCGGTATTTTGCCTGTTGCTATTATTGGTTCTGATCAAAAACCCAAATGGCCGTTTTGTGGAAAGATTACTGTAAAAATTGGTCAAATGATTCCATATAGTGATAATATTGAAGAAATGATGCATCAATGGTGTGATACAATTTCACAATTGACAGGAAAAGAATATGTGCTGGATTAAATTTTATATTTAGAAATCAGAGGAAGTAATGAAAAAGAATTATGCAAGACGATACGCAAATGAATTTAATATTTTTAGGTGCATATACCAGGCAATTTGGTGCTTTTTTATAGCTATTCCTATTTTTTGGTTATTTTATCGCTTTGAAATAAAAGGCAGAGAAAATATTCCTAAAAACGGAAAATTTATTTGTGCAGCTAATCATGTATCTCATCTGGATCCGTTTTTGGTTTCCACAGCCATCATGAAGCCTATTGCTTATATGGCTAAAAAAGAGCTGTTTGAAAACTTTGGTTTTTTTACTTTAAATATGGATTGGCTTGGTGCATTTGCTGTTAACAGACAAAAACTTGAGGTTTCTACTATAAAGACAGTAAAAGAACTTTATAAAACTAATTGGCTTTTAGGTATATTCCCTCAGGGCGGAATAAGAAAAAATAAAACAATTGAAAAAGTTAACAAGGGATTTGCTGTAATTGCTAAAGCTGCTAAGTGGGATATTTTGCCTATATCAATTACAGGTTGTGAAAAGTATAATTGGATACCTTTTGGTGCAAAAGTAATTGTGCAAATAGGTAAGCCTATTTCCTATGAAGCCTCTCAGGATGAAATTATTGAAACTTGGGCCAAACAGGTAGCTTCTATGTGTCATTATCAATATATAGAGACAGTTTCAGAAAACAGCGAAGTGCAAGATCAACAGGAATTTGCTGAAGCTTAATTTGGTTTTGTTAAGAAATGTAACATTTATAAAGTGTGCAATATACAATATTTCTGTCGAATTCTTTTAATATTCTTTATTTTTTTATAAAAAAATATGTTTTTTTTCAAAAATTTTTAAAAATTTTTCTTAATTTTTTCATTTTATTTATCATAATTTTCGTTTTTTGTTCATTACTACATGCTTAGCAGGGTATTGACGAATTCAAAAACATAGTGTAGTTTAATATATAACAAATAACCTAAACACATAACACTGAAGGAAAAACAATGCACCAATTGCAAATTGCCTCACTGAATATTGACTGGATATTAATGCTAACGTTCTTCATAATTAGCTCAGTTAATGTTGTTCGTTCCTTAAAACAAAGGTACAGATTTGCAGGTGTATATATTAATTGTTAAAAACACACTTTATCTATAAAAATTGCACCCGCGAGTCTGAAAAAGATAAGCGGTTTTTTTTTGAATTATTACCCTTCAAGAGATGAATAAGGAGTCAAAATGAAAGTTTCAGCAATACCTGCTTATTACCCTAAATATTTTAGAACTAAGAAAAATAGTTCTGATTTCAATTCGAGTTATGGATTATCTGTACCTTTAAAAAAATTTGAGGATAACTTTAATTTTTTGATAGATGCAAATTATTCAAACATACTTATGGCTAAAAGACTCCAAGCCTTCAAGGGTGTGCCTTCTGCTGCTTTAAAAACAATACCGATAGAGGAGAAAATTGCTACTATTTTTGAAAAATTCAATCACGGTGATTTATTGCTAATAGGCAAAGATTTGAGGAGTGCAAAGAATGCAATGAAAAAATCTGTTGTACAACTTAAAAGTGCAGTTAAAAAAGTTTTTTTCATAGAAGAACATGAACTTCCCGGCTCAATAGCATTTTTTAAAAATGATACAGGCAAAAAAGAGTTTATTAATATTAGCGATATGAGAGTGACATTAAAAAGTCCAAAAGCGAACACTTATTTTGATAAAGGTGACAGCCTTGAAGTTGATATCGGCGATGTACTTAAAATTGGCTCAAAAGAAATACCTATAAAGCTTTCAAAGGTACAGCAGGAGGCTATTAAAAGAGGCGAAAAAGCTGAGACTTTAAATGTTGTGAAAGATATGTATACAAAGGTGATTCCGGTAGAAAAACAGGTGGAAAAATCAATTGAGAATGTCAACTTAAAAACTCTTGAAAATTTGGTTATTGAAGGTGAAGCTTTTGCCAAAAAAAGGTTGACTCTTGCAGATGTCGGTGGACAAGAAAAGGCAATCACAGAGCTTAAGAAAGGTGTATTATTACCTTTAAAAAATCCTGATTTTTATGTAAACAGAAGAATAAACAGAGGATTTATTCTGGAGGGTGGTCCTGGAACAGGAAAAACTCTTGCAGCTAAAGCGCTTGCTAATGATTCAGGTATGAGTTTTATACAAATTAACGGTCCTGAAATTGAGAGTAAATGGGTTGGTGAATCTGAAGAAAATTTGAGAAAAATTTTCCAACAGGCAAAAGATACTCAGCCTTCAATTATACTTTTTGATGAAATAGATGCAATTGCTAAGAAAAGAAATGGGCAAGATGTATATGGAGATAAGATTGTTAATCAGTTTTTGGCAGAATTGACTCAACTTTATGATGACGGAGATAATGTATTTGTTCTAGCTACTACAAACAGAGCTGATATGCTTGATGACGCCATAGTTAGATCGAAAAGATTTGGAAAAATTATTACATTTGAACTCCCTCAATCACCCAAAGATACTAAACAAATTCTTGAAATTCATACAAAAGACAGACCTCTTGCTTCTGATTATAATGCTGATGAAATTTCTAAAAAATTGTTTGAGAATCATTTATCCGGTGCTGATATTGCGCAGATTGTAGAAGATGCTCATGATAAAGCCTTTGAAAGATTGGGCTTGTTTGAAAAAATGGAACTTGGTACAGCAACAAAGGAAGATTTGGCGAGTATAAAATTAACAAGAGATGATTTCGAAAATGCGTTAATTAAATTTAAAGAACAGAATATGGCACAGAAGAAAAAAATGAAACGTAATCCTATTGGATTTAATGCACCAAAGCTAAAAGAGCAGGTTGTATTAAATTAGTAAAGTTACACTATATTAAGGAGTAAGAAATGAAAATATCTTCTGTATTGATGTTTAATAAAATAAATAATAAAAATGTGTTAAAAGCCTCAGAAAAAGATGAGGTCAAAACATCTCTGCATTTTCCGAAGACAAATAATGCGACAAATCCGTTGATTGATGTGCATTATAGTCAGCTGTTTGTTTCGAAATCCAAACTTTCGTTTAAAGCAGGCATAAGTACTCTCGTACCCAAAATAGTAGGGAAAATATCTCTTGAAGATAAAGTTGCTTGGATGTTAAACCAACTTTTGTATGGAGATATTCTTCTTATTGGGAAGAATTTGAAAAAAGCCCAGGAGCTATTGCAGCACTCTAAAAAATCTTTGATGGGTGTTATAAACAATGTATATTTTATTCCTGATGCAAAACTCAAAGATGGGGCACTGCTTTTTCAAAGAACAAATGAAGGTGCACCGCATGTTACAAATCTTGGAAAAAACCTTTTAAAAATTAATGTGCCTCCAAATGTTCCAATAACTCCAAGAACAATTCCTCTTCAGCAAGGTAAAGGTTTTTATGCTTTGCCGGGTTCGGAAATTTTTGGGCAAAACTTTTTTATGAATATCAAGTATAATACCGAACATGATTTATCTTCCGCAACAGAAATGTTTTCAACAAAATACAGCTTTTTAGAAGATAACAGGGGTGCTATTGAGTCTTTAAATTCCAAAACAATAGATTTATTGATTCCTTCTGTCAGGAAAAAAGGTAAATCAATTACCTTTAAAGATGTAGGTGGTATGGATTCTGTTATCAAAAGGCTCAGAAGAGATATTTTAAATCCGTTAAAATATCCGGCTGCCCATGAGGGTGTGCAAAGTCACGGTGTTCTTTTATACGGGCCTGCCGGGACCGGTAAGTCTTTAGTTGCGGAGGCTTTGGCAAATGAATCAGGAGCTCATTTTATCAAGCTTAATGGCTTGGAGCTTTCTTCAAAATGGGTAGGAGAGACAGAGAAAAATTGGAGAAAACTTTTTGATGAGGCAAAGTCGCATAAGTCTTGCATTATCTTTCTTGATGAATTTGAAGCTGTTGCCAGAAAAAGAGGTGGAGGTAATGTTTATGCGGATGATACAGTAAATCAGCTTTTGACTCTTTTAAGTGATGTAGAGAAAAACAATGACAGAGTTTATCTTATTACTGCGACTAATAATATTAATGCTGTTGATCCTGCGATTATCAGAGCAGGACGTATCGGCAACAAAATTTTTGTCGGACCTCCTGAAGCAATACAGGGTACAAAACAAATTTTAGATATACATACCAGAAATAAAACAATTTCAGAAATGTTTGATAAAGAAGAGTTTGCTAAAAAGCTTTTTGATGTGAAAGCAACAGGTGCAGATATTGCGGATATTACTTATAAAGCTAAGTTATACGGATATGACAGAACAGGTATTACGGAAAAGATGAATAATGGAACCTTCAAAAACATGGATTTAGCCGGATTTAAAATTCTGTCAGAAGATTTTGAAAAGGCTTTCAATGAATTTAAACAGACTCATAAATCTTTATCAAGAAAACCAATAGGTTTTAATCAATAGTCTTAAAATCTTCTTATTTTTGATAAAATATAAAATAAGAGGATGATAATATGAATGAAAAAATTTTTGCACTTGCTGAAAAAATAGATGAAGATTTGAAATATAAAAATCTTTCTGAAACGGAAAGAGATGAACTTTCGAAAGAATTGAGAGCCATACTCCCCAAAAATACAATGGTTATGGCACAGATAAATCCAATTTCCGGTGATGTTAAAGGCAATGCTCTTAAAGCTTATGAATGGATAAAATGGGCCCAACAAATTGAAGCTGATGCGATTGTATTTCCTGAGTTGTATTTGATCGGTTATCCTATTGGTGATTTTATTGATCGTTTTCCTGTTATAGTTGAAGAAAATCTTGAATGGCTGGAAGCACTTGCTCTTAAGACAAAATATTATCCCAAAACACAGGTTATAATCGGGTTTGCAGAGTTTAATAAATCTAAAACGGGAAAGAAGTATTATAATTCAATAGCTGTTTTGTCAGATGGGAAAGTCAATAGTATCGTTAGAAAATCACTTCTTCCTAATTATGCAGAGTTTAATGATTACAGACATTTTGAGCCTGCTGAGGTGAATAGTGCTTCAAGGATTACAAAAATAGGTTCTGAATCAGCCGGTATAATAGTTTGTGAAGATGGCTGGAATGATGCTGACTTTTTTGATCAAAATCTTTACGATGTTGATCCGGTTAAAATTGTTGTAGAAGAGCAGAATCCTGATTTTCTTTTGAATTGTTCTGCTTCTATTACAAGAGCAAAAAAAGAACAGTTGAAACACAATATGCTCAGTTTTGTTTCTAAAAAATATAATACGCCTATTGTGTATGTTAATCAGGTTGGTTCCGGTGAATGTGTGTCTTTTGAAGGTGCATCAAGAGTATATGATGAGAACGGTGTTCTTACATATATGGCTAAGTCCTACGAGGAACAATTTTTTATCGTTAATGTTAAAGATAAAAAAGGTAAAATTCATGCTTTGCCAAACGGTCTTGAAAAAACATTGAATTCTCAAAAAGAATTCAGCCTGGATCACGAGCCGGATCTTGAGAGAACTTATCTTACAATTGTGCAGTCAATTAGGGATTATTTCAAAAAAACAGGTTTTAAAAGAGCAGTTTTGGGACTTTCAGGAGGGTTGGATTCGACCGTTAGTGCTGTTTTACTTGCAGATGCTCTCGGTGCGGAAAATGTTTTTGGCATAAGTATGCCATCAAAAATCACGAGCTCTCAAAGTAAAAATGATGCTAAAGAACTTGCTGACAATCTCGGGATTAATTTTACAGAAATTACAATCAAAGACATGTTTGAAGCAACCAGAACAAAATTTGATGAAGTGTTTGGTTTGATTCAGAATAAATGGGATTGCCGCTATAAAGAATGTTTTACAAATGACAATATTCAAGCAAGATCAAGAGCTCTTATTCTGTGGGGGGTTGCTAATGAATTTCAGTCTTGCCTTCCTATTGCTACATCTGACAAGTCAGAGCTTTATATGGGATATGCAACCATAAATGGTGATATGTCCGGCGGATTCGCACCGCTTGCAGATGTTTCAAAAACAAAACTTTTTGCTTTGGCAAAGTGGATGAATAAAAACAGAAATATTAAAAATGCGATTCCTGAATCTGTAATCTTGAAACGTCCGGGTGCGGAGCTTGCAATAAATCCGAAAACCGGTAAACCTCTTCTTGCTGAAGAGGCTTTGATGCCGTATGAATTTTTGGATGAAGTTATATGGCGTGTTGAAAACTTGCAGCAAACAATTTCTGATATGATGAATGTTGAGTTTTTGCATGAAAAACATTTGAGAGAACTCTGTGAGCCATTATCATCTGAGACAAAGCTCGAGTGGCTTCAAAAGTTTTTTAGAAGAATGTCAACAGCTTTGTATAAATGGACTATAATGCCTCCTGCTCCTATCGTGGATGCGCGTTCTATAAACAAAGCAGAATACAGACAGCCAATTATTTCATCAAAAATAAATTATCATAAAACCTCTTTTGATGAAAAATTAAAAGCATTGAGCTAAAAATTATTTTGCAGATTGTTTGAAATTGTCGCTTGCTGCCGGCAGCCAAAGAGATTTTAGGTAGTTGAGCTGACCTTTTCTTCTAAGCTCTCCTATTGCAATATTGATTTCACTTTGAAGAGACTTTGTTTCTTCACCTTTGCGAAAAGCTATGCCGTATCCGTCTTGTGAATATCTTTGTGGAAGAATCATAAACTCGGGATGGTCCATAACAAAGCCGGCAAGAATGCTGTCATCTGTTGTCATTGCTTCTGCTTTTCTATTTTGAAATGCTATAAAACCGTCTTGATATGATTTGTATCCTTGAAGCATTGCTTCAGGAGCAAAGTATCTGAGATTTTTTTCACCTGTTGTTCCTAAAATAATAATAACTCTTCTTCCGTTAAGATCCCCTACTTTTTTTATTGAAGTGCCTTTCCTTATCATTATAGCTTGTCCCGTATAATAATAGGGAAGTGAAAAATCCACAACTTCCAAACGTTTTGGTGTTATTGTCATTGTCGCAATGAGCATATCAACTTCACCCGAGTTGAGTTTTGAGATTCTGTTTGATGGGGTAACTTCTACAAATTTTACAAGACGTTCGTTTCCAAGAATTCGTTTTGCCATAAGATGAGCTATGTCTATGTCATAGCCTTGAAGTTTTCCGTTTTCAACAAATCCGAAAGGCTTTGAATCAAATTTTACACCAACAATAAGTTCACCTCGTTTTTTTATTATTGATAAGAGGTCTTTATTTTCTTTTTCATCTTTTTTTGTACATCCGCTAAGTACAATTAGCGACATCATTAATATACATATTGCGAATTTTTTTATCATTTTTTGCCCTCTTTAATCAACTTATTTTATAAAAAAAGCCAGTGTGCTACTGCGATTGCTGCAATTATACCTATAATATCAGCTAGTATGCCTGCTAAAAGAGCATGTCTGAATTTTTTTATTCCAACAGCTCCGAAATATACAGCAAGCACATAAAATGTTGTTTCAGAACTTCCGACCATTATTGCGGTTAGCTTTGTTATGTATGAATCAGGCCCGAATTGATTTGCAATATCAGAAAACATACCTAAAACAGCACTTCCTGATAACGAACGTACAACCATAACCGGCAAAACATCAACAGGAATTTTTAATGTTTCTAAAATTCCGCCAAGTGTCTGCTGCGCAAGTTCAATTGCTCCGGAAGCACGAAACATTGAGACTGCAACTACTATTGCTATTAAATAAGGAATAATATCTATTGCAACCTTTAATCCGTCTTTAGATCCTTCAATAAATGTTTCATAAACAGGAATTTTTTTTATGATACCAAAAGTCAATGTTATGATTATAATCAATGGAATAAGCCAGCTTGATAAAAGGTCGATGATTGTTTTAAACATTATTCACCTCGTTATTTTTAATTTGCTGAGGTGGTGTTATTTTTTCAAGAACTTTTACTATCACAAGTGCTGATATAAAAGCAATAGATGTAACAATTAAAGTAGGAAGAATTATTTCTGTCGGATTTTTTGAGCCGCAGGCGATGAGTATAGCTATAACTGTTGCCGGCACAAGCTGAAAACCTGCTGTATTCATTGCCAAAAGTGTGCACATATCATTTGACGCGGATTCCTTGTTGATATTCAGTTTTTGAAGTTCTTTCATTGCCTTTATACCTATCGGGGTTGCTGCATTTGAAAGTCCGAAGGCATTTGCTGTAAAGTTCATTGCTATGTCTCCAACAGCCGGATTGTCTTTTGGTATGTCAGGGAATAAAAACTTGGCAACAGGTGTGATTGCTCCGGCAATAATTTCGATTAGACCTGATTTCTCTGCAATTTTCATTATTCCCAGCCAAAATGCCATGATTCCTGCGAGATAAATAGCAATTTCAACAGCTTTTTGTGCTCCTGTTAAAATTGCATTCACAACAGCATCAATTCTGCCTGTAAAAATTGCTGAAATTATTGAAATTAATATTATAAAAAACCAAATATAATTCATAAATTAATAATGACAAAATTAACGCTAAATTGCAAGATTGGCAAGGTTGGCAAATTGATACAAATTTAACATTTTCTTGTTTAGACGTATAAATTATGAGAAAATACATATTGAACAGTATATTGTCTAAAATATTTATTTAAAGGTGCGCTATGCAGAAAAGATTATTAGTTGTAGATGATGATGATGAAATCAGAGAGCTTTTGGAATTTGACCTTTCTCACAGCGGATATGCAGTTGATACTGCTTGTGATGGAATGGAAGGTTTAAACAAAGCTGTTACGAATTCTTATGATCTTGTTCTTCTTGATGTTATGATGCCGAAGATGAATGGATTTGATGTATGTAAGAATTTGAGAAAAGCAAAACCTGATATTCCTGTTTTATTGTTAACGGCAAAAGGAACTATTACAGACAAAACACAAGGGTTTGATTGCGGTGCTGATGATTACCTTGTGAAACCTTTTGATATTCAGGAAGTTCTGTTGAGAGTGAAAGCGCTTTTAAGAAGAAATTCCGATGATTCAAAAAATGATGCTTCGCTCAAACAAGAAATTTTAAAAATGGGAGATATTGAACTTTTCCCCGAGTCATTAGAAACAGCAATAGAAGGCAAAAAAATTAAACTTACTCCGACAGAGTTTGAAATTTTGTATTGTCTTATGCAACACTTTAATGACTCTGTTTCATTGGCTGTACTGCTTGATGAAGTTTGGGGATATGATTCTGATGAAGACGTCAGAATGGTTCGTGTACATGTCGGAGGTTTGCGTCAGAAAATTGAAGAAGATACAAAAAATCCGAAATATCTGCATACAGTTACTAATGTCGGATATAAGCTTACTCCTATTCAAGAAGCAGATGAGTAATATCCAATGAAAAATTTTATCAAAATGAAAAGATTGAAAATAGTTGAACAAATCATCATAGTTCTTTTTCTTGCTGTAATTGTTCCGACTGTTGTGAGTGCTGTAATTGTCAATAATATCAACCAGCATGCAGTGCGTAATGAGCTTAAATATTCGGCTTTGAATATATCAGAATCAATTGCTTCCAACATTGAGACTTTTTCCCGTTCGGGTGAAGATGAGCTGAATCAGATAGTTCTTGCTTTGAAACATATCAGAGCGGATTATGCTCAAGAGATTTATTTAAAAGATCTTCTTGCTCATTCCAAAGTGTTGTCTTCGCTTGAGCTGGTTAAAAAATCTCAAAAAAACAAATATAAAGAATGGAATGACTATACAAAATATGATTATAACAAAAAATCAATAGAAATTCTCAAGAAAATAGACGATGAAGAGGCTGTTCTTGCTGAGGTTGATGTTGATGTTTTTGAAGACCAGATTTTTAATATTTATAAAAAAGATGATCGTCAAATTTATGTTTTGAATAAAGATAAAAAACTTGTTGCTGCACATAATTATAACGAAAAAGATTTTAACAGAGTTGTTTATGCTTTGCCCAAAAAACTTAAAAATAATAAGGCAGAAATCTTCGGGAAAGTGAAAAACCAGCCTCTTGCATATTATAAAGCTACAAATCCTGATATGACAATTATTGTCAATACAACTCATCATATTACGAAAACTACTATTAATACTGCAAGATTCAAAATTATACTGGCACTTTGTGTTTCGGCATTGTTTATATTTTTCGTTGTCGGGCTTTATACTTATTATCTTTATATTAACATTCGACAGTTGATAAAAGGAATTATGGCATTGTCAAAAGGGAATTATAAAAGAAAAATCAGGCTCTTAAAAAGTCCGTTTACTCCGCATGAAACAGTATTTCTTGCTTCTGAGTTTAATAAAATGGCAGATGAAATTAACAATACGTATAGGCAGCTGAAACATTCGAACAGAGAGCTAAAAAAACTTGATGAATTTCGTTCGAATCTTATCGATACGGTTAGTCATGAGTTTCGTACACCGTTAACGAGTATAAAAGGTTACACGTCGAGACTTTTAAGACAGGATATTGAATTGGATGAAGAAACAAAACAAAAGTCTTTGAAAATAATCAAAAATCAGTCTGAAAGATTAAGCAGAATGGTTGAAGACCTGCTTGTAATTCCTGATATTGAAGGAGCAAAACTTAATTTGAATCTTGAGCCGGTGAATCTGGTTGATACGCTCAATGATGCTGCTTTTTCAACAAAACATAAGGTTGAAAGACAAATTGAAATTAAAATGGGAGAAAATCTTCCTTATGTAATAGCTGATTCTGACAGGTTGGAACAAGTTTTCGTAAACCTGCTTGAAAATGCCTATAAATATTCTTATGAAAATACACCTGTCAAGGTTGATGCTTGGAGTGAAAAAAATTATGCAATTGTTAAAATAACAAACTCTTGTGATTATATTCCTCCGGAACAATTGAATAAACTTTTTGGAAAATTTATCAGAATCGATGATAAAACTACCAGAACAACCAGAGGTACGGGTTTGGGATTGTTTATTGTAAAGGGGCTTGTGCTTGCAATGAATGGTTCAATTGAGCTTTCTTCTTCAAAAGAAAACACTTTTAGTGTTACTTTGAAGCTTCCTGTTGATTCATAAATATTTTGCTTACTGGCGGGCATGCTCTTTTTACGATATTATATTTAGATATTAGAATAGAGGAAGTTTTTGATGAAATTAAAAGATACATCTGCACAAAATTCATTTGATTACGCATATTTGATGAAAAGAATGTATAAGTATATAAAGCCTTATCTTTTCAGAATTATATTAGGTTTTTTGATTGCTTTACCGGTTGGTGCTCTGGACGGTGTAATTGCTTATGCCTTAAAGCCATATATGGATGAAGTATTAATAAAAAAGAATATGCTTCTTGCTTATGTAATTCCTTTTGGAATAGTTGCTTTTGCTGCATTGCAGGGTGTTTTAAGATATTTGAATGATTATCTTACAAACTGGACGGGTCAAAAAGTTACTAATGATGTTAAGCTTGGACTTTTCCAAAAACTCGTTCATATGGATTCAAAGTTTTATGATGACAATACTTCCGGAATAATTTTGACAAGATATTTGACTGATCCTGAAACAGCATCAAAGGGTCTTTTGGATAATATCAAAGCATTGATGAGTTCAGGAATCGGTGCATTTGCTTTAATTGGTGTTATGCTGTATAACTCTTGGGAGCTTGCTCTTGTAGGTGTAGTTGTTTTATGTGTGGCATTTTTACCTGCTGCTTTGATTAGAAAAAGAATAAAATCTGCCTCTAATAAAAATATGAAAATCGGCGGCAATATTATGACTGATTTTAATGAAACTACAACCGGCAACAAAATTGTCAGTGCATACAACCTTGCTGATTATCAGTTTAAAAAATTTGCAAAAGAAATTCAGGCTTCTTTCGATGTAAATATGTCACTCGTAAAAAGAGTTGCTTGGATGTCACCTATTATGTATACAATAGCTTCTATTGGAATTGCTTTTGTTATGGCTTTTGGTACTTATCTTGTTCTTTCCGGCAGAATGACCAGCGGAAGCTTGTTGTCTTTTGTTACATCACTTTTGCTGTTGTACAAACCTGTGAAAACACTTGGTAATACTCTTACAAATATTCAAAATATTTTTGTTTCTCTTTGTCGTACACTTGAACTTTTTGATATTGAACCTGAAATAAATGATTCGGATAAAGCTCAAGAATTGCATAATGTGCAGCTGGGTATAAAACTTGAGAATGTTTGCTTTGAATATGTCAAAGATACTCCTGTGCTGAAAAATATAAATCTTGAAGCCAAAGTGGGTGAAACAGTTGCTATTGTTGGTAACTCAGGTGGAGGAAAAACTACTGTTGCAAATCTGATTCCCCGTTTTTATGATGTGACGTCAGGTGCGATTAAGATTGATAATGTAGATATAAGAAATTTAAAAATTGAGTCGTTGAGGAATAATATATCTGTTGTTTTTCAAGATAATTTTCTTTTTTCAGGCACTATTCGTGAGAATTTATTAATGGGCAATTTTAATGCAACTGAAGATGATATACAAAAGGTTGTTCGGGCTGCTCATATTGATGAATTTTTAGAAGAAATGCCTGACGGATTGGATTCAGAAATAGGCGAAAGAGGAACAACTCTCTCAGGTGGACAGCGCCAGAGAGTTGCTATTGCCAGAGCAATGTTGAAAGATTCTCCTATTGTTATACTGGATGAAGCTACTTCTGCGTTGGATAATAAGTCGGAAGCAGTGGTGCAAAAAGCTCTTGATAATCTTATGAGAAACAAAACTGTATTTGTGATAGCTCATAGACTTTCAACAATTAAAAATGCAGACAAAATTGCTGTTATTAATGAAGGCGAACTGGTTGAACTGGGAACTCATGATGAACTTGTTTGCAGAGAGAATGGTTTTTATAAACGTCTTTATGAAATGCAGTTTGCAAAATCAAATGTTCCTGTTGCTCAAGAATAATTGTAAAGAAATGTAAACTTGGGAAATGTTGATATTATTGAGTTTTGAACAATAGTATATACTCTTTTATATAAAAATATCAATTTTTGTATATATTTCTTTTTTATATATATACAGAGGTAAAAATAAAGAGAGTAAGTAAAATGAGCAACAATCCATTCGCAATTACAACACAAGATTTGAAAAAGGTTCAAGGTCAACAAGGCGTTCAAAAGACACAAAATACACAAGAAACCAGAGAAGTTAAAGAAAAACAAATTCTTAAATCTACTGATATTTATTCTTTGGCTAATGGTGGCGCTCAAGGTGTAGAATTCCAAAATTATGACGGATTTGTAAGAACTACATCAGCATCTTCAAATAATGATAAAGTACAAGACTTGCAAGAATTAGATTCAGCTGATGCTAGCGGCAAAGCTGCACAACAAGATGCTAAAAGTGCTAAAGCTTCCGCTAATCAGGCTGCTGAAACTGCAGAAGAAGATAAAAAAGAATTAACACAGTTAACAAAACAATCAAAAACAAAAGAAAAACAAACTATATCAACAATCAATAAAAATAATAGCGAAATAGATACTATCAAAGGTGAAAATGATACACTTGAAGATGAAGCTAACAGCATCAATGATGAAATCGCTTCATTAATGGCAGAAGATGGTGAATCTTATACACCGGAAGCTGTTACTGCTGATGACGAAGCACCTGCCGCTGCTCCTCAACAACCTCAAGGTCAAGATGCAGCTGCTAATTCAACAGCTCAAGGTTCTGAAGGCTCAGCTGACGCAGGTATGGGTGCAGGCTTTGGCGGTGGTGCAATGGGTGCATCTGGAATGTCTAACCCTTTTGCTATGAATTCATTGCCTTCAGGTAATGCTTCTCAACCGGCACCTACATCTGAAACAGGTGTTTCTGCTCAAAATTCTGCACAAAATGCAGGTCAAGCTGACAATCAAGGTCAAAAAGCTCAGGCTCAACAAAATGGTGCGGCTAAATCTGCTTCTTCAATTTCACAAAAAGGCGGTTCTTTGAATGCTTTTGCTTCAACAATGCCTAATGCTAAAGGTAAAAATGCAGACAAAATAGCTCAACTTCAATCTGAATTGGGAACAAAAAAATCTTCTATTTCATCAAATACAAGCAGAATTGGTTCACTCAGAACATCAAGCTCTAGCTTGTTAAATTCAACACTTTCTTATATGTCAAAAACTAACTCAACAGCAGCAGCTAAAAAAGCTACTAACCAAAATGGTCAAAAAGCTGCACAAACAGCTCAAACAGTTGGTGCTATCACAACAACAACTGGTGGTGTAATTACAGCAACAGGTGTTGCAGCACAGGCTTTTGCATGGACATTTATTCCCGGAAAAGCAACTGAAGTTGTTGGTATAGCTACTACAACAGCTGGTGGAGCTACTACAACAGCAGCAACTTTAGCTCAAGGCAAAACAACAGAAGGTGTTCAACAAGCCGGTCAAACAATAAGCTCAGCATTAACCAGTTCTGCTAATTTGAAAAAGACTGGTTCTACATTGTCATAATTAAACAGTTTGTTTAAAAGGCATAGAACTTTTTTGTAAATCTTCTAAAAAGCAAGCTCCGATGACACCTGAAAAGTCACCGAGTTTTGCTTTTTTAAATTGAATTTTGCTTGCAGGAATAGGAAGAGCTTTTGTTTTAGCTTTTGTGATTGTTCTTTCATAAAACTCATCAATCGCATCAATCAAGCCTCCTCCAAGAATGATTAGTTCCGGATTATAGAAATTAATTACGGTTGCAAGTCCGTTTGAGAGATAGTCAGATGCCTCAAAAAGAATTTGGGTAATAAGCTCATCTTTATGAACCAGTGCTTTTTTTATCATTTTTGAGCTGATTGCTTTATCATCTCTCATGAATTCTGTGATTACAGAAGGTCTGCCTTTTTTCAGTGCACCCATAATCCTAGCTTCAATTGCTGTTCTTGAGGCATATGCTTCAAGACACCCGTTTCCGCCGCAACCGCAAGGTCTTCCTCCTGAATCAACTATTATGTGCCCGATTTCTCCGCAGGTTCCTGTTGCTCCGTATCGAATTCTGCCGTTTTCTGCAATACCTGAGCCGATTCCTGTACCTACAAAAATACAAACGAAATTATTAAAGCCAGCTCCGGCTCCAAATTTCATTTCTCCAAGAGTTGCTATACCCACATCATTGCCAAGATAGGTTGGAATAAAGAATTCTCGTTCAAGAATCGCTTTGAGATTCAGGTTTTCACAATTCAAATTTGGTGCAGAAATAAGAATACCTTTTTCTCGGTCTACCTGTCCCGGTGCACCTATTCCGATGGAATCAATTTGAGCAATATCAAATTTTGATATTTCAAGAAGTTCTTTGATTGAAATTTTCAGTTTTTCTACAATATTTTCTGCTGTTTTTTCTGAACCTGTCTTTTGTTTAATAGAGTGAAGGACTTCACCGCTGCCTTTATTTACGAGTCCTGTTAAAATTTTCGTTCCGCCTAAGTCAATTCCTATTGCGTAATTTGGCATTAATTTCTCCGATTGTGTATATCTTTTTTTAGAATACTTAAATTATATCATTATTTTTTTATATTTATGTATAGTTTTTATAGATTTTTATTACTTCTTTTCTTTTTATTTTACCTGTTGGTGTTTTGGGGAAATCTTCTCTTCTGATAATAATTTTTGTAGGATGTTTGAAGGGTGCGAGATATTTTTCAGAAAGTTTGTTAACTTCGTTTTCTATTATTACTTGAATTTCATTGTCTTCTTTTTGCAGTAATTCTTTTACAGGAACTATAACTACTCCGACTTGCTCAGTTCCTATGTTGTGCCCTTCAGTTATTTTAAATGGCATAACACATAGCTCTTTGAAGATTGTTGAACGATAAAGAACCGGTTCGACTTCTTCCGGAAAAACATTTTTTCCTCCGCAAAGAACAATCATATTTTTGATTCTTCCTGTTATGTATATATATCCGTCTTTGTCTATTTTAGCTTTGTCTCCTGTATGAAGCCAAATATCATTGTCTTGTTTCTCCAATACTTTTTTTGTAAGTTCAGGATTGTTATAATACCCGGGCATTATGTGCGGTCCTGAGGTCAGAAGCTCTCCATCATTACTGATTTTAACTTTTATTCCGGGTATCGGTTTGCCGACAGAAAGTGGTTTATTATTGTTTTCGTAGTTAGTTGCTATTGTTGAGCAGGCTTCTGTCAGCCCATATCCTTGAAATGCAAAGATTCCTATTCTGTCAAAGAAACTGCTGGTTTTTATATCTAATTTAGAGCCACCTGTTATAAACATTCTCATTTTACCGCCAAGCATATCGATTTGACGTTTAAATAATTTTCGTTTTATTTTTACAGGTAAATACTTTGCTAAATGAAATTTTAATCTGAACAAATATTGGTGTAATAAAGATTGTTTGTTTATATCTTCTTCGTACATGCTTTTGAGCATATTTAAAAATAGTGGTACAACAAACATGTCCGTTGCTTTGAAATCATTCATTGCTTGTACAATTTCATTTTTAGACCAGTTTTTTAAATATATGATTTTTGCACCGCAATAAAGCATAGTAAAAAGTCCTACATTAAGTTCATAGGAGTGATTTAAAGGCAGTATTGAAACAAGAACGCTTTTATCTGTGATTCCTATTTTATTGGCAATATCTATAAGCGAACATATATTTTCGAAACTATTCATTACACCTTTGGGATTTCCTGTTGTTCCTGATGTGTATACGATAGATGCAATATCTTTTAATTTTCTTTCAACTGTATAATTTTGGTTTAATACAGGCAAATCGTAAATGCTTATTGCTTCATCATAATTTGTTTCATTGCGTTCAAGTAAGAATACATGTTCAATAAATGGGATGCTTTTTTTTAGCTCCAATGCTCTTTTATAAAACAATTTTGATGTACATAATATTTTCGGTTTGCAGTCATTTAAGATGTTTATTTGTTCTGATTCTGTAAGTTTTATATCCAAAGGGACTATAATACATCCTGCTTTTATTATACCGAACACTCCTATCGGATATTCAGGTCGAGATTCACAAATGATGGCTATTCTGTCTTCTTTTTGTGTATTGTAATTTTTGATCAGGTTATTTGCAAAATTTTCTGCAATTTGGAAAATGTTTTTCAGGCTAATTTCTTCATATCCGTTTTCAACTTTAAAGGATATTGTTTTGTCTGAATTATAGAGGTCATATCTTTCTTTAAATACCTCAAAAAAGTTCTGTACTTTATTATACATTTATTTTGTGCCTTTTCTTATACTGAATTCACATCCACAGTATTGTTGACGGTAAAAATCATTATCTTTTGCAATTTCCATTGATTTCAAAAATCCGTTGTTCTTTTTGAAATCAATATCAAAGAATTCAAGTTTGTATTTTTCTGCAATATCTCTGCCTTGTGTAAATATATTTTTTGAAACTTTATGCGGGCTGACTGTTAGTGTTGTCGTGAATTTTTTTATTCCAAGTTCAATTGCTTTTTGGGCTGTTTTTTCAAGTCTGAATGAAAAACAATTATTACATCTCAATCCTTTTTCCGGTTCCTGTTCCAGTCCTGATATGTAAGCGTACCATTTTTCCGGATCATAATCTCCTGTCAGATATTCATAATCCATTTTTTCACAGTACTTTATCAATTCATCACGACGTCTCAAATATTCTGTTTCCGGATAAATGTTTGGATTGTAAAAGAAAACTACCGGTTTGTAGTTTTCTTTCAAGAGTTCTATGGGATGTGCCATACAAACTGCACAACAGGCATGAAGAATTATTTTCTCCATTATTTTCTTTCCTTTGCTCCTGCTTTGATTAATTTTTCTTTTAATTCAGGATATGGAAGAATTCCTATTCTTGTTTCCATATTTATTCTAAATGCCGGAGTTCCGTCGATGCCGTATTCGGTTGCGGTCCTGATGTCTTTTTGAAGTTCTTCGGCTATTTTCATGCTATGAGCATCTTCTTTTAGCTTTTCAATATTTATTCCTTTTATCATTTGAGCTGCTTTATCCAGAATTTCTGCTTCACTGTGAAATTCGTTGTCAAAAAGCATGTTATTCATATCCCAGAATTTGCCCTGATATTTTGCTGCTATGGCATATCTTGCCATTGTACAAGAACCGGGGTGGAGTTGACCTTTCATGTTTTCGTTGCATGTTTGATCAAGAGGAAGATTTACATGAACCACTTTCAGGTTAGAAAGTTCGCTTACTGCTCTTTGAAGCATTGTGTTCAAAACAAAGCAAAAAGGACATTGATAATCTGTGTATTCATATAATACAACAGTTGCATTTTCATCCCCTAGTGTGTTACCTGAAACTTTATATTCACCATTAGGTGAGGAATAATATTTCAATTCTTTTTGCATTTTTACCTGTGGAGCGAGGACATCGCTGATTGTTGTGTAGGCTAAAACTCCTCCTGCAATAAGAACGAGAATTGAAAAAGATATTGCATATTTTTTTATTTTTATTGCATCAACAAAATCCTTAAAACTTATTACAAAAACTGACCAGGGATTTTCTCCGGAAGGTCTTGCGACTATTGCTATAATCAGGTTTAATATATAAGTAAAGAAGCATAGTATACAAATTTTGTGTATTTCAAAAAGGGAAATTCCTGCAAGTATCATTGAGATAAAAAATGATAAAAATCCAAGTGCACTGATATACGCTTCAGGTCGTTTGAAGACTTCACCAAGGAATCCAAGAAATTTTATTTTTTGGATTTTATCTACAAATGTAAAGAACAAGAAGATGAAATATAAAAACAAGCCCCAAAAAGCAAGAGGCACACCAAAGAATTGAGAGTGAGTTGTTTTTGCAACTCCATCACAATCAATTAGTTCATTGATTGAACAGAAACTGGATAATGCATAAGGATTGAAATTTACATCCATATAAATCATTGATAATTTTACGGATGTTATAAAACCTATCAGTGCTATAATTGTTAGTGTTATTCTTTTTGCCAGATTCATTTTTCTTACCTCACTATTTTTCATCACAATCTTTGTCAATCAAAATTGATGATGCCATTGCAATCATTGTCCAGAACAAAAATTGCACTTGTGGTCTGAAATATATTGTATCAAACAATCCGTGAGTCATCACACCCAGAATTGTTAATGTTGCAGATGCCACTATTATCTTTTCAGCTAACCCGTTTGTATGTGTAATAAATTTGTATACTGATATTAAGAATAATGCGATGAAAGCCACATAAGCTACGAGTCCGAAGATTCCGCTTTCAACAGCTATTTCTAATGGTACTGAGTATGTGCTTAGTGCATCATAACCTGTAAGCATATACAATCCATATATTTCTCGAAAAGTTTGGTTTCCTGCTCCTATTCCAAGAAACCAGTTGTCACAGAACATTTGCCATGAAGAATTGTATACATTCATTCTGAAAGAGGTAGAAGAATCTCCTCTTAATATAAAAATAGAAAGCAGTCTTTTTGTTATTTTGGGTACTGCTATTAAAACAAGAGCGAAAACAGAAACAAGTGCTATTATTACTTTCTTCCATATAGCTTTTAGTTTTTCTTCTGCATTAAAATCTGTCCATATAATTTTAGAAGCTATTGCAATAAAACCAGCAATAATTGCCCCCAAACCAAGATATGCACCTCTTGAGCCTGTGAAAAATACTGCAAGGGAGCAAATTAAAAATGCCGCTAAAGAAATTGTAAAAGTTTTATAATTTCTTTTTATCAAATATATAGAACCTGCTCCTATTATATAAGGTATTCCGGCAAGAAGATACCCACCGAGAAGGTTTGGATTGTATGGTTTGAGTGTTCCATACGCACGTGCAATTGTATCTTCTGGGTTTACATAATTTGAATCTTGCCAGGTTGAAATTTGCTCAACACCAACAAAATTTTGATATATTGCAATCAATGCTTCAGCAAAACATAAACTTCCGACAATAAGAAAGACATACTTAATTTTATTTTGATTTGTTTGAAAGTAATTTGCTGCACAAAAATAGTACAGTATATATATTACTGTTTTTAAAAAGCCATGTATACTTTGTGGAACTAGTGTGGAGTTTATTGTGCTTATGAAGCATATAATAAAATAGATTATTATTGCACCGTCCCAGCTGGTTATTCTGATTTTTGTTCCTTTTTTTGTAAGACATTTGATAAATGTCAGAATTACTACAAGTATTGCAAACGCTCCAATTTTTTCACTTTCAAGAAAAGTTGAACCGAATAATGTAATACCTATAAAAAATAATATAATTTCATCTATTTTTGAGAGAATTAGACTATTTTTGACCAGTTTTTCACACTTGTTTTGGCAAAATTCATAACATCTGTTTTTAAGTTCTAAAATTTCTGACTTAATCATATTTCAATGCATTCTTATTTCTTTTCTGTTTGTTCTGTGGCAGATGCTTTTTTCGCTGTTTCATCTGCTTGGTTTGTTTTTTTTGTCTCTTGATTTTTTAATGCTTCATCAACATATTTGTTGATTGCTTCAAGATCTTTGTTGTTAATTATTTGTACATTGGAAATTGTTCCGCCAACACGATAATTAAAACCTTCTAATACAATAGGAAGACCAATTTTGATTTTATTTCCGCCAACAACCGGACCGTCTTTGGTTATTTTGGCTTCATCAACCAATGTTACTATAAAATCATATTGATACGGCTGAGAGTAGTCTTCTACAACAATGAATGGCTGTTTGGGATCATTTGTCGGAAGTATTGTTTTTTTTGTTTGATATAATGAATCAATAATCTTTAGTTTTGTATAAGGTATGTTTCTTATTGTAATAAAAGCTTCATCGCCTATTTTGAATGGCATTTCATTGTCTGTAACAGATACACTTTTCAGCATGACCTGAAATGCAATTTTTTTAGTTGCTTCGACAGGTGTTTTATTAAATTTGTTTTTTCCAAGATATGCCAGTATTCCAATCCCCAAAACAGCAACAATAGCAATGATTAGAATATAATCAAATGTTTTTAATTCTTTTAAACTCATCTCTTCTCCTTATGTTTTATAAATTAATTTTTATACTTTTATTGTGTAATTGTCCATGTTCATTTTGTTTAAACTTTGTTGGATTTCTTCAATAGAAGTTGTTGCACAACCAAAAGATCTTATGACAATGCTTGCTGCAATATTTCCTATTATAGCAGCATATTTAGGTTCAGCCCCCGCTGCCAATGCAAGAGTGAATGATGCAACGACAGTATCACCTGCACCTGTAACATCAAAAACGTTAGTTTTATTGAATACAGGCACATTGATGTGTTTTTCTGATGTTGAATCAAATACAGCCATTCCATCACCGCCCCTTGTTAGTAAAAGAACATTTGCTTCTGTCATTTTTAAGATATCAGAACCGGCTTTGTCTAAAGATTCCGAATCTTTGATAAAATATCCAACTGCTTTTTCACTGTCCGGCTGATTCGGGGTTAGTGCATAAGCCCCTTTGAAACGAAATAGGTCTTTTTGTGCATCAACTACTACTATTTTACCGAATTTTTTAGCTGCATTGATTGTTGTTTGAATAATTTTATCTGTTAAAAGTCCTATATTATAATCAGAAAGTATAACAGCGTCATGTAAGGGAATTGCTTTTTCTATATTTTCTATAATTTTATTTTCAATTTCTGTTGATGGTGGAGCAACTTCAAATCTGTCAATTCTAACAATTTGTTGTGTTACGGAATGAAAGCTTGCTCCGGATATTCTTGATTTTACCGTAGTGGGTCTTGATGAATCTTGAACCATATATTCTGTATTGATTCCTGCTTTTTTAAAAGCATCTAAAAGCATTGGTCCATAATAGTCGTTTCCATATAATCCGATTGCAGAGACTTTTCCTTCATTTATTGTGGCAAGGTTATGTGCAGCATTTGCTGCTTGTCCGAGTATAATTTTGGTATTTGAATGTTTTAATATCAAGACAGGTGCTTCTCTGGAGATTCTTTCTGTATCTCCGTATACCATTTCATCAATTCCCATATCTCCTATAATGAGGACTTTCGGGGTGTTTAACTTATTTATGTAACTTTCCAGTTTATCTTTATCAAAATCGAAGTTTTTTGTATCAAACATTTATATCTCCGTTAATTCATCTAAATTCAGGTAAAATTTTTAAAAATAATGTAGTATAATATTTTTAGTTTAGCATAAAAACACCATGCAAAAACAACAATTTGGTGAGAAATTTGAGGAAAAATGCCGGATTATCAAGACGACAATTCAGAAGATTTTCATAGTCTGGATTTTGATGAAAAAATAGAAATAGAAAAGCTTCAGGCTACTATTCGAAGCATGAGCAATTTCACAGATGATTCAGAAGGCTTCTTGTCTCAAAGCCCAAAGGCTCTTATGGAAGGCGGTATAGCTAATCTGGAAAAAGCAGCAGCGCAGGAGTATGATCCTTATGCTGAGATTGAGAAGCCTGTTGTTAGAAAATCCGGTCCAAGAGCGAAAAAATTTGTAGTAATGGTTAACTCAGACAATGTTGAGTTTTTCGATAAGATTCCAATGGAAGAAAGAACGAAGCTTTTCAATGATTTATTGTCCAGGTATAAGAACAACAAAAATGCTGAAAAACAAAAAAAACATTTAATTAAGTTTTCAAAACATATGTTTGTTGGTATTATGACAGTATTGATTTCTTTGCCTATAATGTTTGTTGTAGTCAATAAATCAATAGAGTTGACTATTAAAAACTATAAAGATGTACAAAATAATTTTGAAAAATTGTATGAAAGCCGAAACCCTTCAAGGTTGAATGCTGTCAGAAGAACTGTATATTAAAATGATTAGAGAAGATATGTTAAAAAACAAAAAGTTTGTAAACAAACTTTATTTTGCCGGAATATCATTGGGTAATTGTTCAACCAGTGAAACAGGAGTAGCAATACTCGACAGAAATTTAAATATTATAACATTAGACAAGTTGTTTTCTATGGAAGATGTAAGATTTTTTCTGAAAAATTTTGTTGGAAAACAAAATGCTATTATAAATATAGCAATGCCTGAAAATCCTCTCATGCTTAATGCTAAATGGAAGCTTATGTCCAGGCAATACCAGCTTATTCAAAGCAATGAAATGATTAATCAAGATAGTGATTGGATAAAAAGATATTCTCATAGAGGGTGTGATTTTTTTTGCGAAATGAAACAATCGGGTGTTGATATTTTTCGTTATGATATTCATGAATTGAAGTCCTCTCTTGGTTTATCGGGTGTCTATAAGGATCGATCACCGGTTGATTGTAAGGCCTTGCAGAGTGCATTGAAATATAGGTTTAATATAAGAGAACTTCCTTCTAATATGTTGCCGGTTTCTCAACTAGAAGCTATTTTAGGTGCATATTTGGGAATCATTATGACTGATTCTTCAACGGGATACAGCTGCAAGAATAAGGCTAAATATAATGGTATTGAAGTAATTGGTTTGGATTTATAAGAATTTTCTAAATTTTTTAATAAATCTCTTTACAAAAAAAAATCAGCATGTATTATAATAATTGTGGATTCCACAGCACCCATGGGGGTTTAGCTCAGCTGGTAGAGCACCTGCTTTGCACGCAGGGGGTCAGGAGTTCGAATCTCCTAACCTCCACCATTTAAAGATAAGAGCCGAAAGGCTCTTTTTTAGTGTGTCATTCTGTGTCTATTTACTCATTTGATGTATTGTTTCAAGTACTTTTGAAATTGCGGATAGTTTGAGCAAAGCCCCTCAAACGCCCTAGAATTAGGGTTTTTAGTGTCCATTTTAGTTGGTATTTTAGTTTGAGCAAATGTACTCAAAAGTCCATGAAATGGACACCCAATTGTCCTCAAAAGTTTTCGCCTTTAAACAAGTCATAGCCTGCTTTTTAGCCACAAGTGGCGATTTTGCTCAAACTATCTGCAACTTGTGCTCAAACTATCTGAACGGTTACAACAGTGAGAGTCCGATGCAATAAAAAACTCCACGTAGGGAGTTAAATGGTGGTGCATGTAGTTTGCAAAGCATTATTCTCTGAAATTTATCCCTCTGGAGAGGAAGGTTAAAATGAAGACTTGAAACTTGCATCAAATTTGGTACAGTAATTATGGTGTCACAATAATCACTTTTGACACCAAAGTAACTAAAGGAACAGATAATGCTCAACAAAAAAAATATAGGCTCAAATTTTGACAGTTTTCTTGAAGAAGAAGAAATTCTTCAAGAGTCAGAAGCTGCTGCTATTAAAAGAGTTATTGCATATGAATTGCAGCAGAAAATGATTGCTGATAACATTTCCGTTAATCGTCTTGCAAAAGAACTAAAAACATCAAGAACCGCTATTTGCCGTATTCTTGACCCTGAAAACACTTCAATCACATTGAACACTATTGAAAAAGTTGCAAAATACTT
Organism: Candidatus Limenecus sp.; assembly: GCA_048360435.1. Classification (GTDB taxonomy): domain Bacteria; phylum Cyanobacteriota; class Vampirovibrionia; order Gastranaerophilales; family Gastranaerophilaceae; genus Limenecus. The sequence continues at coordinate 41,783 of DBGCOP010000027.1, forward strand.
GGGCAAACGTATAATCTTATCTTTTGCATAGCTCTTTATATCTCTTGATTGCCACATCCAGCTCTTTTTGCAGTTCTTTTGAGTTTTCCAAAGCACGGAATTAACAGCGAAAAAACAGGGAAATTGTTTATTCCCCTGGATAATATCGACGATGAATTTCTTTTTGTATAAGTTTTTTAACTTTTTTAGGGCGACCTGATGGATTCGGACTTTTGCAGCCTTTTTTCCATTTGTATTCTTCTGGTGGTTTACAATAACCTACATCGTATTCTTTTTTTTGTTTTTTATTTTTATGTTTAGACATTTTTTACCTCTCTGTTTAGAATAATATGCTTCTGTTTTGTCAACTCTTCCCAACGGTAGATTATGACATCGCAGTATTTGGGTGAAATTTCAATGATTCTTGCACGTCTTTCGCATTACTGTGCTGCCATTAAAGTACTTCCGCTACCGCCGAAACAGTCGAGTACAATATCTCCATAATCTGAAGCATCAAGCAAAATATCAACAAGCATTGCAAGTGGCTTAACGGTTGGATGCCTGGTGAAAAAGTTTTGTATAAATACACAATTATCTTTCTCAAAAATGATTTTACTTTATAAAGTTTTGCAATAGCTTTAAATAGATTCAATAGTAATGTGAAGACTGTGTAACAAGTGACAACACCACTTGCTTGCTACCAATAAATACAAGAAAATTATATTATAGCGAGCAGCAGCTTTTAATTAGCTCAATAAAATAAATGTTTCTTTTTTTTCAAAAAAGAATGTGTTTTTAAGCATAATAATAATATTGAATAACTTGTTGTAACTCCGCCACCCCAGCACATATAAATAATCAACGAATATCCAAAAGCTAAAAAAATGTCAGTAATAGGTTTTTTAATTAATGTAAAACTTAAAAGAACTGTAATGATATAAGCACTTATATCCAAAAGAATTGCTTTTTTAAATACAGATTTTCTAAAATGATTTTTTCTTTTGAAATTTTCTAAAAATTGATTTAGATAAGAAAAAATATTTTTCGATTTATAAAGAATAATAAATGTAAATATTTTTAAGATTAAATATAAAAGCCAAAATAATATAATCAGGGATATATAATAACCATCTTGCTCACTTGAAACAGGGTCAGCATTGTTCAAACAGGTTGAAAGCCAAAAACTAAAATGTTCTGATAAAAAGAATATTAGAAGAGAAAAGCTAAAAAATAAATTTATTAAAATAAACAATATTTTCTCTAAACTAAACAATTTTTTATTCATAAAATGATTATATAAAAAAATAGCCGCATTGTATATTCTTACAAGCGGCTATTTGTGTTTAAAGATTTTATTGAAGTACTTTTTGCCATTTTTCTTGAGGAATTTTTATTATTATTAAAATACCATAATTGGTAAGTTCTCCATTTTCTTGATATTTCTCACCAAGACGTCCTCTTAAACTCGGACGATTTTTGTTAAAATTCCAAACATCTGTTATTTGTATATTTAAATTTCCTTGCACATCTATTTGGGCTTCTCTGATTACAGCCCCATGCAATGCATTATACATATCTCCTGTTTTAAAGGTGATAGTTTCGTTGCTGATTGTGCTGCCATTTTTTAATGCAGAAATATTATTAGTGATAAACGTTTGCAATTCTTCTGTTCTTTGAATAGCCGCAGCCATTGTGCTGTTGGGATTTAAAACCAAAATCGGTGCATCCTTTTTACCGATTTCTTTTTGTAGCCTATCCGAAAAATCTTTTTCTAGCTGATTGTTTTTTAGTTCTTTAACACTTTTATACATATATCCGTTTTTTTGTACGTAATCAATATTGCCATTTCTTTCGGGAGAACCTATTTTGTATAACGCCAAAGCTTCTGAAGTATTATGTTGCAATGCAAATATTTCTCCACCAATATTTGCCATCCATTTTTCAGTATAATTCACAATTAAATCTTCTTTTATTTGATTCAGTCTTATTAGTTCAAAATCAAGTTTAGATATTTCCTCAATTGTGCCGTCTGATTTTTCTATTTTTTTTTGAAGAATTTTTACATCTTGCTTTAAGTTTTTTCCTCTGTAATTTGCATATTCCATTTGGTCTTTAGCATCAGCTAGTTTTTGCCTGTCTTTAGTGTCTAACATGCTTGTATCAATAGAATTTTCAAGCTGTTCAATTTCTTTGTCTTGTTCATTGATTCGCCTGATGTATTCAACAATTTCTTGCTCCAAAGACTTCGCGTCGCCTAAAAGTTTTGCCAATTCAAGCTCATTTCTTTTTCTGTCTTTTATCCTTTCTCTATGCGCCTCAATCGGATCAGCAATAGGTTCATCTGACTCTTTTTCCAGAATTTCAATATGACACTTGCAATTCGGGTGAGGTCTGTCAGGGATATCATTTGCCGAGTCATAAATTGTACCGTTCAATCCCAGACACACTTCACAAGCGCCGGGTTCTGTTTTCCATTCATACTCAATATTTCCTTTTGAAACATAGCCGTATAATTTTTTCCCCATTTTAGTTTCTCCTTTCGTCAAGTTTTAATGTAATATTTTCTACCTTTTTGTCAGTATTGATTTTCGGATTATTTTTCGTTGCCCAAATAGCATTATTGGCTGCTCCTAGCTTGATGTATTGTTTCACAACTTCTAAAGTATAATTTTGTAAAACATCAAACAAAGCTGCATAAGTCTTTTCACCAAAATCAGAATCTTCTTTTAATTGAATTTTTGAATTAATTAAAGATTCTTTTTTGTAATTATTTAAAAGATTTAACCCAACTTGAAAATCAAGAATAGTTTGTTCCTTACCAACTTCCCGAACATGCTCGGCTATAAAATTAGCTAACTCCGAAATCTTTTGGTAGTCCTCATCAGAAATAGGCGCAGTACCTGTCTCGAACTGTGACGGTCGTAATCGTCTTAGTTGTTCTTCTTTCATCTTCAAGATGCTGTTTCTGATTTCATCATTCATCTTTTCTGATGGATGTTTTGTTGAGAACAGTTTTTCCTTAACTGTTTTAAGGTTTGTAGTATTTGAATTGTTTGAATTTTGCATGTTTGTCTCCTTTCTGTTTTCTAAAATTCATGCAAAAAGCGACCATATAAAAATGGTCGCTTTAAAGTATATTTTGTGCACAGCTACGCCAAGTATTTTAATGACGTGGGCTTATTTCTATAATCAAATAAACCTGTCAAGAGACGTAACCGTCAATTCTAATATACATTATTTTGTAGTTGAAAAGCTTTTTCTTTATAAAATATTAATAATTAATTGTTAAATGAAGTTTTTCATAAAACCCGTGATCGTTCACAGTACTTGAAACAATACAGTGAGAGTCCGATGCAATAAAAAACTCCCCGTAGGGAGTTAAATGGTGGGCGATACTGGACTCGAACCAGCGACCCCCACAATGTCAATGTGATGCGCTACCAACTGCGCCAACCGCCCATTACGTAAATCATAACATAAAAAAACATTTGTCAAAACAGATCTCTTATTATTTTTAATTTTCTTTGAATTGATTCAAAGAAGTAAAGATAGAGCACTGGAGCATTGTTTTCAGGTTCGTAACATATTGAATTTATACAAACTTCTACGATTGATGTAATTTCTGATATGTTATCCTGTATAATATTTATTTTTTCGAGTTCCATTTTTTATCCCGTTAAAAATTATTATATATATTATTACATATATTTATGTAATTGTCAATAATATTATGTATTTTTAAATTTATTTATTAATAAGACATTATAATAAAAAAATGGACAAAAAATTATCAATTGTAAAAGAAATAAAAACGCTTGTAATGGATAGAGATATTACATTGACTGAGTTAGCACGAAAAATTGGCATAATTGAAAATAAAAAATATTCATTGAATAATCTTTCTCAGAAATTAAGGAATGAAACAGTAAGCTATAAAGAAATCAAGCTTATTGCAGAGATTTTAGACTATGATATCAAGTTTGTTGATAAGAGAAAAAGATACTAAAAAAGACCTCATAATGAGATCTTTTTAGTAAATAGGCGGCACCCAGATTCGAACTGGGGATGAAAGCTTTGCAGGCTCCTGCCTTACCACTTGGCCATGCCGCCATATTATTTTTATTAAACTCCTTTAAAATGGAGCGGAAGACGGGACTCGAACCCGCAGCAGCCTGCTTGGAAGGCAGGTACTCTACCATTGAGTTACTTCCGCATATTTATTTGTCAGTCCTGCCTTCTTACGGCAGGTATTAATATGAAGAAGAAAGCCGATGCTTTCTGAGCATTGATTTACTTCCGCATATTTAGAAGTGGTCGGGATGACACGATTTGAACGTGCGACCCCCTCGTCCCAAGCGAGGTGCGCTACCAAGCTGCGCCACATCCCGAGTTTTGGGAATATTCAGCGCACCTCCGGTGCTACCTCTCAAAAATGATACTAAATCATTTTTTCGGCAGAGTCAAGCTGCGCCACATCCCGTGTATTTAATTATCAAGGTATTTAAAGTTTAACAATAACATATATTATCGTCAAGAGATTTTAATTATACAACAGGCTGATTTTTAAAATCAGCCTTTCATTTTTCTTGTTACTTTTATCAAATGCCAGCCATGTCTTGTTTTTACCGGGTCAGATACTTCACCGAGCGGTGTTGAAAAAGCTGCATTTTCAAACTCGGGTACCATTTGTCCTCGACCGAAGTAACCTAAGTCACCGCCCTTTTCTCTGGAAGGACATTTTGAATATTGTCTTGCCAAGGTGTCAAAACTTTCACCTTCTGTTATTCTTGATTTTAGTGCCCATGCCTGGTTTTCATCATCAACCAAAATGTGGCTTGCTCTTACGGATTTATATATGCTTCCGTCTTCAGCATATACTATTTGTGCGTTATTTGCATGAAGAGGGATAAAGCAAAAGAATGCAAAAAATATTGCTGTTGAATATTTTAAAAATAATTTAGTAAAATTTTTCATAAAAAACTCCTATTTCTACTTCACTAAATTTTAAATAAAAATGAAAATAAATACAATTATTTGAAAGAACTATTTAAAGCTTCTCCAGATAGTCAACTTTGGGACCTTTATCTGTTTTGTATAATCCCAGAACTTCTGAGATTTTGCCCGCTTTTTCTTTGTTCAAAGGATCAATTTGCCCCATTGGTGTGGCGTATACTGTATTTTTCTTAAACAATTTTTGCCAGATTGGATTTTTCTGTTGTGCTTTTTGAGCATCTAAATCGCATACACTGAAATGCAGGTGCCAGACTTCTGTTTCTCCTGTTTTTCCGACTGTACCGATCGTGTCTCCTGCTTGAACTATATCACCTATATTTTTTAGTTCTGTAAATTTTGCTCCTTTATAGTCTTCGGGTCTTCCCAGGTGGTCATAAGAATACATTTTTCCGTCGGGAGACATTATTTTGATGTTATTTGCAATAAGATTTTTAGGATCTTTTTCCGGAGATTTCTTTACACTGACCACTATACCATTAGTCGCTGACATTACTGCCACAGGTTCTTTGGGCTTCCGTCCGTATAATCTCGGGTAAATATCAATACCCAAATGTGGACGATTTTGAGGTCTTATGGAACCAAACTGTCCTGTTGATGGAATATATGGTTTTATTGCTGTATCCACAGGCAGTTTATATACTGTTTTTATATTGGAAGATATTAACCTTTGTCTTAAAACATTCAAAGAGCTGTCGGAGAAGCAATGTGTAACCCCTCCTCTGCAATTTATATTTTGAACAATATCCAGACCCTTTGTCATTACAGACATTGCCGTGGAAACAGAAGGCTCTTTTGCTGTTTTAACAAATTTATCCGGTGCTGTTTGAATAGGAAAAGCACTAACCATTACGATTAAAGCTGCTTTTGCAGTTTGTTTGATTTTGTTTGGAAAGTAATTTGTCAGTTTGTTGATCCGCATATTCTCATAATACTTATGATTTTTTATTTTTGTTAATTTTTTTATTGATGTTACGTTTTATCAAATAAATTTTTTTTAATAACAACAAAAATTATTTTGCTGTGTTAGTGCAAAAAAGAAAACAAGGATTTTAGGATGTCTATTCAAAGAGTTACTGCTGTAAATTTTACTTCTAATTCATTACCTCAAAATAAGATTGTTCAAAATAAAAAACAAGGTTTTGCCTATAAGCAAATAGGTTTTGAGGATTTTATTTTTATAAAACCCTATAATATTTCATTCAAAGGAAAACAGGAATCTTCTGTGCCCATAGATGAAGATTTCCAAAAGTCTCTTGATGATTATTACAGACTAAAGCCTGATAAATTTCAGATAGAAGCTGCTAAACATTTGTTCGATAATGAAGATCATCTTGTTCCTGCACCGACAGGGACTGGTAAAACATTGATTGCTGAATATATTATCAATAAGAATCTTGAAGAAGGAAAAACAACCTATTACACTACACCTCTTAAAGCATTGTCCAATGAAAAATATACTGATTTTTGTAAACTCTTTGGAAAAGAAAATGTAGGATTAATGACCGGAGATGTGAAAATAAACAGAAACGCTCCTGTTGTCATTATGACAACAGAAATATACAGAAATATGCTGCTCGGTGACAGTAAAGAAGAGCTGGATGACAAACTTAGAGATGTTGCCACTGTAATATATGACGAATTTCATTATATGAATGATCCGGAAAGGGGAGAGGTTTGGGAAACTTCTATAATGTATACCCCTGCTCATATCCAGCAGCTTTTGCTTTCTGCTACGGCAGATAATGCACCGGTCATAATTGAGTGGATGAACAGGCTTCAAAAAGAAAAGGGTGGGAATCGTATTGCTTCAATGACTAATATTTCACCTGATGAACGTCATGTTCCTTTGAAATATTTTATTTATGATCCTAAAAGGTCAAAAACTTCAATAACCCCTTTGACAAAAGAAAAATTCGATTTAAAAAAACTGAATAGATGTCTTTATCCTAATTCTGATAAACATCTTACAGAGAAACAAAAAGAAGTTCTTTCAATGATTAGTCTTAAAAATAATGGCGATGGTACACCTAAAAATGGTATGGAGATTCTTTTGTCAAAAGTACCTGAAAAAAGCGGAGAACTTGAAAAACTTGAAAGCTTTTTAGCAAAAAGATTTAATATAGAACCTCTTGAAGCCAAACGTGCAGCTGCACTTCTTTCTGATAAGTCACAAACAAAGTTTAATGAAGCTTTGAAGATAGATAAAATGACAAAAGAACAGAAAAAAGCTTTTTATTCAAATGGGACTAAAAAAGTTATAAGTTTGGAAAAGGTTGATGAGCTTTTGATTGATCCAACTTTGTTGTCTCATGGTAAAAAAAGAGCTTTTGTTCAATTTAGCAGATTGACATCAGGTGATAGTACACCTGAAGACGGTTTAGAAAAAGTTAAAAAAATCTTAGGCAAAAATGATATGTCGGTAAAAGATTTTGAAAAACGCCTTGAAAATATGGGTTTGAAACAAGATTATATTAATGATATTTCTAAAGCCCTGACAATAGAGAAGACACAAGCCATACGCCCTGAAGAATTCGATTTGATAGATACATTGGAAAGAGAGGACAAACTTCCTGCGATTATTTTTAGCTTTTCAAGAAAAAATTGCGATTATCTGAAAAAAGAATTTTTGAAGACAGGGAAATCATTGCTAACTCCTGATGAACAGGAAAAAGCTGCTGAAATTGTTAAAAAATATACTGATAAAGGACTTTATCTGGGTGCTTTTGATGAAAAAACGGATTTTCTTTCAGGTGTTGCTGTTCATCATGCCGGTAAAATGCCATCTTATAAAGCACTGGTTGAAGAACTTGCACAAAACAAACTTGTCAAAGCTGTATTTGCTACTTCAACGCTTGGTGCAGGTATAAACGTACCTGCGAAAACAGTTGTTTTTACTCAACTTGACAGATATGCTAAAGAATCAGCAAATACAACAGGTGAAAAATTTGTTGACCTTACACCGAGTGAATTTCAACAAATGGCTGGCAGAGCAGGCAGAAGAGGAAAAGATTCAATAGGAAATGTTGTTATCATTCCGGATAAAAAACACTCCCCTGCCGGTATATTTAATCTGGTTTCAGCAAGTGCTGATCCTATTAACAGCAATTTCAAACCGACTTATAGCTTTTTGAGTCATTTGATAGATATCGAGCACTCTGCTGATAATGTGGAGGAAGCTTTGGATAAATCATTCCTCAAAGAAAGGCTTGAATCAGCCGGTGAAAAACCTGAAAAAATTCTTAAAGAAATGAAAAATGAGTTTTCAAATATGGCGAAGGTTTTAACAGATCCTGAAATGGAATGTTTTGTTGAAAAAAATGGAAAATTATATTCAACTACAAAAGGAAAAATTGTTGCAAAGTCTAGAGGGCTTGACGGTTTATTGTTTGCTGAGACGGTTTTGAAATCAGGTCTTGAATATCTCTCTCCGGAGGAGCTGGCTGCTGTTGCTTGTGCCTTGACTCCGACTGATGACAGAAATGATGAAGTAAAAACTTATGCTTTGGATGATGCAGTAATAGATGTTTTATATGGTATAGACAGACTGAATGATAAAATAAAAAAAATTCAGGACAAATATAATGCTTCAGAAAAAATTGAACCGTTAAACAGATATGATGCACAGTTTATTACCAAGTGGGCAAAATCTTCTTCAGAAGATTCTCGCAAGGAATGGGAAAGAATCATAAAGGAAAATACAAAAGAAAATGTAAAACTTGATGAAGGTGAGTTTTTGAAAAATATAAATCGAACTGTTGATGTTTTGCAGCAGATTAGAGAGGTTTCCCGCTTTGCAGCTGATGAAGCAGTTCACAAAAATGAGGATTATTATACAGCTAAAAAAATGAGAAAAATTTCTGATACAGCAGCAAAAGCACTTGCTCTTATGCAAAGAGATCCTGTTATTTATGATGTATAAAATTTTTTCTTATGATAAAATACCCAATAAATATAATTGGTTTAAAATAATAATTTGAAATTATAGAGGCTGTAATGGGTAATATAACTGAATGTACAAACTGTACCGGATGTGGTGCTTGTTTATGTGTTTGTCCTGTGGATGCTATTTCTATGAAGGAAGATAAATCCGGCTTTTTTTATCCTTTTATTGATGAGAAAAAATGCACTGACTGTGGTTTATGTAAAACAAGATGTCCGATTTTGACTGATGATTTGTTAATAACGTCCAAAAGCAATGTATGCTATGGGGCTTCAGCTTCTGATGAAATTAGAAAAAACAGCTCTTCTGGCGGTATTTTTTCAGTGTTTGCCGAACAGATTATTAAACAAGAAGGATATGTTTGTGCAGCGGCTTTTGACGATAATTTTATACTTGAACACAAAATTACAAATGATTTAAAAGAGCTTTACAAATTTCAGGGTTCAAAATATCTTCAAAGCAAAGCTTATGTAACTTATATTCAAATTGAAAGACTTTTAAAAGATAAGAAGAAAGTTTTGTTTGTTGGTACACCATGTCAGGTTGCAGGGGTGAAATCTTATTTAAACAAAGATTATGAAAATCTTTTCACTGTTGATATAATTTGCCATGGCGTTCCTTCGAATAAGATATTTCTTAAATATTTGCAAGAAGAGATTTCTGAAGTTTCTTATTTAAAGTCATTTAACTTCAGAGATAAAAAAGACGGTTGGAACAATGAATTGATATTGTCTTATGAGCTTAGAAACAACGATAAGAAAAATTTTATCAAAGCTCAAAAGTCTTCTTATATGAGAGCTTTTCTTCAAAATCTTTCTTTGAGAAAATCTTGTAACTGTTGTCCATTTACTACTTCTCACAGGATTTCTGATATAACAATCGGAGATTTTTGGGGATATGAAAAAGATAAACGTTTGAAAAATGATTCAAAAGGCCTTTCAGTTGTCCTTTTGAACAGTGCAAAAGGGGAGTCTCTTTTTAGTGAGGTACAAGAGAGTTTCAAATATGTACAAAAATCAAATACTAAAATAGCAATTAATGGAAATATGCCTTTAAGAATGCCTTTTGCTGCGCATAAAAACAGTATACAATTTTTTAATAACTTGGATAAGATGAGTCTTTCTGAAAACGTTAAAAATTGCATAGAAGATAGTTCTGATTGTGCTGTGATTAATTTCTGGTGGTCATTAAATTATGGAGCTGTGCTTACAGCTTATGCTTTACAGGAAGTGATTAATAATCTGGGTAAAACTTGCAAAATTATTGACTATAAATTGCCATGGGTAATAAATTCGTATACAAACAGTTTTACGGAAAATTTTGCAAAAAAATATCTGAATCTTACATCACCATGTGTTACAGATGAAGATTTTGCTGAACTAAATAAAAAGACAAAGATTTTTATTACAGGTTCTGATCAGGTTTTCAGGTATAAATATATAAAATGTTTTTTTGATAAATACCTTTTGGGTTTTGCTAATATAGATAAGAAAAAAATAGCAGCAGCCGGAAGCTTTGGAATTGATTATTTTGAATGTGAAAATGAACAGGACTTAGGCAGGATTAAACAATATTTTTCTTCATTGGATCATGTTTCAGTCAGAGAAAAAAGCGGATTATCTATTTGTAAACAACTTTTTAATAAAAATGCTGAATGGATACTTGATCCGGTATTTTTGATAGACAGAAATAAATTTGATAAAATAGCAGATGCTTCAAAAATGGATTTTAATGAAAAGATAGTAAGCTATGTTTTAGATGAAAATATTGAAATGGATGAGGTTTATAAATATTTACAGCAAAAGTTTAATAAAGAAATTGTTAAAACTGCGAATTCGGCAATTTCGATAGAAGATTGGCTTTATTCAATTAAGAATTGCGATTTTTTTATTACTGATTCTTATCATGGAGTGTGTTTTGCTTTGATATTTAATAAGCCTTTTGTTTGTTTAGTTAACAAGTCTCGAGGAAAAGAACGATTTTCTTCTCTATTATCTTATTTGAATTTAGAAAATAGAGCTATTGAGGCTGTTGATGAACTTTATGACAATGATGAGCTGTTTGCAGGGATAGATTATGAGCATAAAATAAATAGTCAAATTGCTGAGTTTAAAGATGTGTCTGTGAATTGGTTAAAAAATGCTTTATACGCCCCTAAAGAGTTGACAAAAGAAGATTTGATTATGAAAATAAATGAACTTAGCAGTGAAATAATTTCATTAAAATCTGAAATTATTTCACTCAAAAAGACAGGCTTTGCTGAAAAATTATTTTCTATAAAAACGCATAAAAATGAAAACACAACTCATAAAGTTATATGCTTTTTGGGCATAAAAATAAAATTTAAATCAAAAAAATAGTTTAAACTCTTCCATAGGCATCTTCATATCTGATGATGTCATCTTCAGATATATAGTCTCCTTTTTGGACTTCTATGATTCTAACCTCTTCGTCATAAGGGTTTTGTAAAGAGTGTTTTGCTTGCAAAGGAATATCTATACTTTGGCCGGCTTCCAGTCTGTGCTCTTCACCTTCAAGGAGAACAAGAGCTTTTCCTTCCAGCACAACCCAATGCTCAGAGCGATGATTGTGTGATTGAATAGACAATTTTTGTTTTGACGATACAGAAATCATTTTTGTGAGATAACCTTCACCTTCTGTTAAGCAAGTGTAATATCCCCAGGGTCTGAAAACAGTTTTGTGTACCATTCTTGCGTTATTGTTGTTATCTTTTAGACGGTCATAAATATTTTTCACTTTTTGTGATTGATTTTTTTTGCAAACCATAACAGCATCTTCTGTTTCGACAACAATAACATCTTCTACTCCTGAAACTGCTACAAGTTTTTTGCTGCTGTATAACAAAGAATTTTTTACGTTGTCTGCTATAACGTTACCTTCAATTACGTTGCTGTCTTTGTCTTTTGTTTTAACATCATACAAAGATTGCCATGAACCTAAATCATTCCAGTCAGATTTTAATTCAACAAGTGCAATTTTGTCAGACTTTTCCATAACCGCATAATCTATTGAAATAGAAGGCATTTTTTCAAAAATAGAGAATGGAATGGCTGAAATATTTTTATTTTCAGCATTAAAGTCTAAAGCTTCAAGATTTTTGTATATTTCTGGTGCATGTTTTTCAAATTCTTTTAAAAGAACGGATACTTTTCCCATAAACATACCTCCGTTCCAGTAATAAGAACCATTTTCGATGTATTCCTGTGCTGTTTTTAAGTCAGGTTTTTCTACAAATTTATCTACTTTTAATCCGCATGAAAGAGACTCGCCAGCTTTTATGTAGCCATAACCTGTTTCCGGATAAGATGGTTTTATTCCAAAGGTTACAATATATCCAGCATCAGCCAATTTTTGTGCTGATTCTACTGTATCTTTGAAAGCTGTTATGTTTTTTATCAAATGGTCAGAGGGACCTATAAAAACAATCTCATCTTTTATTGTTTTTTGTTTTATAAATGTCAATGCAGCAGCAATTGCCGGAGCTGTATTTTTTGCTGCCGGTTCTGATACTATTTTTACATTTTGAGTAATTTTATTTATTTGAAATTTTACATCATTTGAGTGTTTAATATTTGTTACACATATAATATTTTCTGAAGGAATAAATGTCTGAAGCCTTTTAAATGTTGATTGTAATAAACTATCTTTTCCGTCCAGAGCCAGAAGCTGTTTCGGGTATAATTCCCTGCTCAAAGGCCATAATCTGCTTCCGGAACCTCCTGCTAATATTAATCCGTACATCTTTACTCCTCTTAAAAATTTCTTATATAAAGTATAATTTAACCAAAAATGAATTTCAAAAATTTATATATAAAAATTACTTTAGTTTACATAAACTTGCTTTGAAGAAGCGAAGTTGATTTAATTATATTAAACCATATTGAAGCTAAAAGGGGATTTTGTTTTGAACAGTAGTGTTGTTGATAAGTTTTCGGATGTAAAAATACTTTGTGTCGGTGATATTATGCTTGATAAATTCTTTTACGGTGATGTTGAGCGAATTTCTCCTGAAGCTCCTGTTCCTGTTTTTCGTATTGACAAAGAAAAATCAATGCTTGGCGGTACCGGAAATGTTATTGCAAATCTCGCTTCTCTTGATGTTAAAACAAAATATGTTGGTGTTGTAGGCAATGATGAATCAGGTGAGTTGATTGAAAAGTTTTTGAAAGATACAAATTGTAAATATAGTCTTATAAAACCAAAAAATTATGATACAACGACAAAAGTCAGAATGATTGCCGGTAACAATCACCTTTTGAGAACAGACAAAGAAACTTCTTTGAAATTGACTGATGATGAGATATTCGAATTTATATCAAAGGTTGAAGAAGAAATTAAGGATTGTGATTTAGTGCTTGTTTCTGACTATAAAAAAGGTTTGTTGACAATAGAAACCACTCAGGCAGTTATTAGTCTTTGTAAAAAATATAATAAAAAAGTTATTTTGGATCCAAAAGAAAAAGATTACAAAAAATATTCAGGTGCATCTCTGGTAAAGCCAAACCTGAAAGAATTCGAACTGGTTTCAGAAAAAAAATATACAACATCTTCACCAAATTTTAAAGACGAAATTAAAACAAATGCACTTGCCGTAATGAAGAAATATGATATTGAGAACCTTCTTATTACATTGAGCAAAGACGGAATGATGTTTGTTTCAAATAAAGGTGAGGCTATACACATAGCAGCTGAAGCAAAGGAAGTTTTTGATGTTTCAGGTGCAGGAGATACATCTCTTGCTGTTTTAGGTGCTTCTCTTGCTCTAGGCTTAAAAATATCTGATGCAATGAAGCTTGCAAATTATGCTTCCGGTATAGTTGTTGGAAAGCTTGGTACTGCATGTGTTTCCAAAAGTGAGTTAAAATCTGCCATTTCAAAATCAAGAAGTGCACATAAACTTTCTCAAGCCTCAAAAATTATTTCAATTGAAGAGGCTGTTGAAATTTCTAAAGAACTTACATCAGAACACAAGACCGTTGGTTTTACTAACGGGTGTTTTGATGTGTTGCACCTGGGACATATACATTCATTTGCTTCTGCAAAAGAAGAATGTGACTGTCTTTTTGTCGGCATAAATTCTGACAAGTCTGTAAAAAGAATCAAAGGAGAAAAATGGCCTTTACAAAATGAACAAACAAGAGCATATGTTGTTGCTTCGCTTGAATTTGTGGATTATGTTGTTTTGTTTGATGAAGATACAGCTTTGGAACTTGTGAAAAAAATTAAGCCGGATGTAATTGCCAAAGAAGGGCTAAAAATTGAAAACTGGCCTGAAGCTCAGGAGGTTATTTCTTACGGAGGAAGAGCTGTCGAATTAGAACGAATAGAAGATTATTCTACTTCTGCCATTGTTGACAAGTTGGAAGAAAATATAAAAACAGGTGTGTAATTTATGAAGAACAAGGCTCTTTTTCTTGACAGAGACGGTACAATAAATGTTGATTATGCTTATGTATATAAAACAGAGGATTTCAAATTTGTTGACGGTATAGTTGAGCTTTGTCAAAAAGCTCAAGAAAAAGGATATAAAATAATTGTCGTAACAAATCAATCCGGAGTTGAGCGCGGCTATTATACTATCGATGATATGAATAACTTTAATGAATTTATGAAATCGGAGTTTGAAAAAAATGGAGTAAAAATCACGGATGTTTACTGCTGTCCTTTTCTGGAACATCCGGACAGAAAACCGGCTCCGGGAATGTTTGTGCGAGCAGGTAAAGAACATAATATAGATATGAAAAATTCTGTTTCAACAGGTGATAAAAAACGTGATATTGATGCGGCAAAGGCTTCAGGTATTGTGAAAAACTTTCTTTTCAGCGATAAAGAAGAAACTGATTACCATACAGTTAAAAAACTTACTGATATAATTCAATATCTTTAAAAAGATAATGTTACTCCTCACCAATCAACAGTAAAGCCCTTAAACAAATCTTTGAATTTTGTTTTTTCTTTTTTGGGGTTAACAGGTGTCTTGATTAAAACAGAAGAATCTTTTTTATCTTCAGTTGATTTTTCTGTATTTTTTTCTTGAAGTTTGATAATCTCACTGTTGGTTTTTGAGTCTCTTTCTAAATTATGGAGTGGTCTTGTTGCTTCAGGTGTGAATATTTGGCTGTTAATTTGATTCATAACAGGCATTGGAACTTCGGCAAGAACGTTTGTTCCCAAAGCCAGAACAAATGTAAATGCTGTTATATAAAATATTTTTTTCATAACCATCTCCCTTTTTTATAAAGTTTCTTTGTTTTTTTTCTTTTTAGACTTTTTTTGAACGGGTTTTCTGTCTGCAACAAGTCGTCCTATATCAGGAGCACATGTGATTTCAAAATGGAATCTACCCATTTTTTGATCAGCTTCATACTTGTTGTTTAATCCGTACCCCCAGTAGAAACGTGCAGCAAGATCTTTTTTTAAGTTTACTCTTAAACCCCAGCCCCAACTCATCAAAAGTTCGCCACCGTCAATTGATGCACCGCCTTTATATGGAAAAACCATACCATTGTCCATAAAGACCGCACCTTTAACCATTTCTCTGGGATAAATATAGCCGAGTTTGTCAGAGCCGATACGTTTGGGAAGAATAGGAATAGGCGTAAGAATTTCTGCGCTTGCAAAGTATCCGCTTTTGCCGAGAAGAAGACCTTCTGAGTATCCTCTGACAGTAGACAAACCACCTATTTGGAATTGTTCGAGCCACGGCAGTCGATCGTTTGGCGAATATTGTCCTGAAATTCTGAATTGACCTATTATACCTTTTCCAAAGTCATGAAGTCTTGTGATGTTGCCCTCGTATTTTAAGAAGTCTTCATCACCGCCAAGAGCTTTAAACCCGATTGAACCGTAATGACCTGTATACCAGATACCTTTTTCAGTATCTTTTCTGCCCGTAAATCCCTGAGTTAAAGAGAAAGTATTTATATCACTGATTTTTAATCCGCTGATATCAGTTGTTGAATGTTTTAAATTTGCAGCTGTATAAGATGTAATGTTTGCATCCTGCCTGTCAAAAAGCGGTTGTGTAGCATAAAGAGAATAGACTTGGGAGGTTCCTCCAATGCCGAAAGGTCTCAATGCTCCGCTGACAACAGAAATGTTACCTGCTGAAACAGATGCACCAATTCTTGTTCCGAATCTTCCGACAGGAATATTATAATCAGCAAAGCCGACTCTGTTTCCTCTTCCTAAATATCCCCCTAATGATAATCTGTCTCTGTGTCCAAACAGGCTGTCAGCTGCAAGCATTCCACCCCAGCGAGTTGTCCCGATAGTCTGACGTCCTTGATTATCAGTCATAAATGCAATATGAAAAGGAAAAGGATCTTCCGTATTTAGAACAATATCAGTTTCACCTTGTTGTTCACCGGCATTTAGCCCGACTCTCAATTTAACTTGGTTATTATTATTGAATTTGATAACATCTTTTTCCAGGTCGCCAAGACGGAACAGTTCACCTTCTTTAGGTGCTACACGTTTTTCTATATAAGAACTTTTTGTCCAGCGATTGCCATCTACTATTACTTTTCCCACTGTTCCTTCAAAAAGACCTATTTTTAAGATTCCTTCTTTGGTAATTGTTTGAGGAGGGAGGTAGGCTTTTGATGTAGGGTAGTCACCAAGTATATAGCATCTTGTAATACCGTCAACAACTTTTTTTATGTCAGTAATTGTAACAGGCTGGGACAACAGTGGTGAAGCCAGTTGTTGCAGTTCTTCATCAGTAAAAACTTTTGAAGGTGAAAATTCTACTCTTGTAATTACAGCCCGGACATCGGTAGAATTTTCGGGATTTGATAGAGTTTCAACTATTACAGGAGGTCTGTTATTTTTTTTGTTTTTCAAATCTGTTTTTATATCTGCCCAGAGATTGAATTTTGTGTCTCCATCTGCAGCTCTTTGTTCTTTTGCTGATTCGTAGAGTTTGTATTTTTCTTGTTCATCCACAGCCTGTCTGTATTCTTGTTTTAAATCTTCTAATGATTTAGGCACAGGAGGAGCTGCTTTTTTGACAACTTTATTCACAGCGGGAATTTGTTTTGGCTGTACGTTTTTATCATCTAATGATTTTTGTGCTTTAGTTTCTTGAACTTTGGGAATTGATTGAGAATGTTGTTTTGTAGGAGAAGGAACAGGATTGTTTTCAGTAATTTGTTTTTGGGGAACGGGAACTGTTGAACTTGCTGCTGATGCAAAAGTTGCAATCGGAGCAGGTTTATTAGGAACAGGGGCGATTAAGTTTTTTTTAGACTGTAACGGCACCGGCGGTATGTTGCTAACATTATCCCCTAAATTTTCTGATGCTATGGTAAAATTCTGACTTAATAAACAAACGCTTATTAAGAATAATAGTTTCTTCATCCTAACTCAATTCCTACGTAATAATAAATATATATGATGTTAAAATACAAAGTCAATAAAATGTATAAATAACTTTATGAAATGAGACAAATTATTTACTGTATATATAAATTGGGTTATGATTATACTAATAGGTTAGTCTAGGGGCTTTGTATGAAAAAGACAAATAAAGTGCAAAATAATGATGTTGATTTTTTGGAGCTTTTTAAAAAATCTTTGGCATTATCATTTACTGTTTTTCTATTCGGAGTACAACAGTCCTATGCAAATAACAATATTACTCCCGGAGGCAATTACGGTACTCAAATTGAGGGAGGAACATCCAATAATACAAATATTACTGGCGGTACTATAAACAATGGCACAGGTTTTCATCATTTTGATCAGTTTCAGGTTGGTCAAGGCGGTACTGCAAATTTGATTTTTGCTGAAGGTGCTGACAGATATGTCAATATGGTCAACAATCAGGTTAGCATATACGGCATATTCAATGCACTAAAAGGTGGAAATATCGGCGGTGACGTGATTTTTGTTTCTCCGGGCGGATTGATTGTCGGTTCTTCAGGTATTATGAATGTGGGCAGCCTTCAAACTATAACCCCTTCTCTTACAGACTATAACAGGGTTCTTGGAACTACAAATTTGTCGGATATAACATCTTTGTTGTCTAACAGTACAAGTTCTTCAACAAGAATTGATGGTAAAATTTTTGCGAAAGACTCTATAAATATAGCTGACGGCCGATCTGTTACAATAAATAAAAATGCAGATATTGTTGCCGGTTTCAATGAAAACGGTTTTGATAAATCCAGGCTTCAAGGCTTTAAAATGAGTGATATTGTAAATGAGAGCGGAATAGTTGACTCTGCTTATATGACTGAAGGTGCCGGAAATATCAGTATAGTGGCGAATACCGTAAACACTAGCGGTGTAAGTGATGGTTCTGCTCATATAATTCAATCATCAGGAGATATTACAATAGATACACCAAAAGTTGGTGATATTGGCGTAATAACGTCCGGCTCAAAAATATATGCAAATGGTGATGTTAATATAGGAAATGATGCCGCTCAATCCGGTACGGGGACTGTTCTTATTGAGCAGGATGTTACCGCACTTGGAAATGTAAATATCAAAGCTATGGCTAATATTGCACAAGAAGCTGATGTTACTGCCGGAAAAAATATAAGTATAAAAGCGGACATCTATAATCAAACAAAAGATACCGTAACAACAAGCACAAATAGTGGAACAATTAACATTGACGGTGCCGCTAAGTTAGGCAGGGTTATAAATAAAAATGGAAATATCGAAATTAAAGCTGCTACAAATTCTGATTTGACTTTTCAAAATACCGTAACGGCTGAAAATGGAAATATCAATGTATCAAGCACCTCAGGTAATATTATACAGGCTGATGATACCTTTGATGCCTTACAGACAAAAAACGGGGGCACTCTTAGTATAAGAACATATGGTCCTTCGATGAGCATAGGTTCGGAATCACAGGCATTGAATCTGGATGTTGACGGAGCTGTTGACATATCTTCTGTCAGGGGGATTTCTCATTTAAAGAGTAATAATTCAACTTTGACACTCGGAAATATATCAGGTGTTTCTACTCTTGATGCTCAAAGTAAAAAAGATATTTCTATAAAAGATAATATTGAAGTTGGCGGTGAGATTAATCTTCGTGCGGAAGAAGGAATAAATCAGCAATCCGGTTCTATTACAAGTACAGGTTCAGGTAATATTGATATTAATAACGGTGCATCGGGTGCTATTAATGTCGGCAATATTACGAATTATGATGGTGATATTAATATCAAAAATCAGGCGGAAGGTGAAAAGCTTACAATTTCTCAAAGGCTTGAGGCCACAGGAGACATAAATATCTCTTCAAATGCAGGTATTGAACAAACTGATTCTTCTTATATTTCTTCTACTGCAAACGGTAATATTTCAATGACAAACAATAATCAGGGTGATCTGATTGCTGGTAATGTTAATGCTTCAAACGGCGCAATAACGATTGATAATAAGGCAGAAGAAGGAAGTGTATTTCTTAAAGGGAATCTTCAATCTGACAAAGGATATGTTGATATTTCTTCTCAAAATAATGTTATTCAAACAGGCTCCATTGTTGCTAATGGAGTCAATGGAACAGAATCAGTAAAAATTACAGCGGCAAATATTGCGGATTTGAATTCAATCACTGCTAAGAATGGTATTCAAATTGATGCAGATTCCGTGAAATTAAACAACCTTGTTCAAAGTACAGAAGGCGGAATAAATATTTCAGCCAATGGTGATATTACACAGACAATTTCCGGAAAATCATTGGATGCTAAAGGCGATATTAACCTTATTACATCTGAAAACGGAGACATCGGAAAGTTGGCTGGTGAAACTGCTCAAGGGCAGAGCATTGGCTTAAATTCTGGCGGTAAGGTTACTCTTGCAGGTGGCAATATAAATGTTTCAAGCCCTGATAAGGATGTTACTTTTGGTTCTGTGCAAGCTAAACATGATGTTTCATTAAGTACAACAGCTTCTTCAGTGCCTGTTCCGGGAGGAAAGATTACATTTAATGATTCTGTTTCCGGTGAAAAAATCTCCATAAATTCTGTAAAAGATATTGATATTAACAATAACATAACTTCATCAGGAGGAATGGAAATTACGGCCAAAGAAGGCATTAATCAGTCTGCTGTTTCTGTTTTGACAAACAATACTTCCGGTTCTGTTAAATTAAACAATACTGATTCAGGTAATATAAATACAACTACTATTACAAATAACGGTGGAGATATAGAAGTCACAAATTCTGCAACTGTGTCCGATGACTCGGGAAAAGTTAATCTGAATGGTGTTTATACAACAAATTCAGGAAAGGTCTCTGTCTCTGCACAGGGTGATATTATTCAAAATGAGAGTATTGAAAAAGCTATAATTGCCGGTGGTAATGTCTCTTTAGAGTCAATTGAGGGTTCGATAGGCACAGACACAAGATTTATTACAATGCAGACTCAGAGTCCAATTTCTGCAAAAGCTGCTGAGGGTAGTGTTTATTTGAAAACTATCGGCAGTGATTTGAAACTTACTGATGACAGTGAAATTGTTTTTGGAAAAGATATAGGGCTTGCTTCGGACAAAACTGTTATTATTGAAAAGTCTGATGGCATTACTGCTTCAGATGGAAGTATCTACATTGATAGTAACGGGCTTTTTAATCTTGATAAAAATTTGACTGCAAAAAATTATATTGAAATAAAAGGTGCGAATGGCATAAACCTGCAATCAAACTCTACATTGACAACAACAGGCACCGGTGAAGGTGTAGGCAATATTAATATAATCAACGCAGGAGCTTCTTCAGGTCAAGGCAAGGGTGTTGTAAATATCAATAATATTAACAGTACAGGTAAAGTTTCAATTAAATCTGATAATGTCAGAACAGATTCAAATAAACTCACAATTAATAGCGGAGCTACAATTCAGGCCTCTAAAGGTATAGATATTGCTTCCGGTACGGGAATTAATCAGAATGCAGGTTCTTCTATTATAAATACTGATTCAGGAAACATAAGTATTACAAACACAGTTGGTGAATCTAATATAGGAAGAGTTATCAATCAGAACGGCGATATTACAATTTCCAGTTCAACGAATAACGGAAATATAAAATTTAATGATGAAGTTAATGCACAAAATGGTAACATAACTGTTAAGTCAAATACTTATATCATACAAAATACTGCGGATGCTATATTAAAAGCCGAAGGGGACATAAACCTTACAAGTAATTTTGATACCGGTTCGGTTGATAGTGCACTCAAAGTTAACAGTGGCGGAAAGGTAAATTCAACAGGCAGAGGAATTTATCTTGAAAGTCCTGATATGGATATTAACACCGGTACTATTACTGCCAGCCGTGATGTTAATATCAAGACAACAGGTACATCAGGTTCTTTGAATGCAACAGGTACAATTAAAGGTCAAAACGTAGTTATAAATACTATTGACAGTATTATGCAAGATGAATCTCTAGATCTTGCAATTAATGCTACGGGTAATATAAATCTTACTGCTCAAAACGGAAATATAGGCTCTTCCAGCGGAACCGGAGATATTCCAAACAGATTGGATGTTGCTTCTGGCGGCATTGTTACGGCTTCTGCTTCTAAAGGTGAAATAAATATAAACAGTGTCAATAAAAACATTACTTTTGGAAATATTATATCTGCCGGTGACATAAACTTATCTTCGACAGGAAATGCAGGGCAAATTACAACTAACAGCACTCTTCAGGCTGACAACGGCTCTATTAATATAGACAGTTCAAAAAATATTATTCTTAATAACAAAGTTTCAGCGTTGAATGATGTAAATCTTAAAGCGCAAACCGGAATCAAACACACAGCAGGTGAAATGTCTTCTGCCACAGGGAATGTTAATATTACAAACGCTGTTAGCGGTGATATTATTTTGAAAAATGTTACTGCCTCAGACGGGAATATAACTATTTCAGCAGAAAATTCAACAGGAGATATCAGTCTTACGGGAAAATTGACTGCTCTTTCTTCTGATACCACAAATGGTGTTGTTACAATTAATTCGGGTAGAAATCTCTCCCAAACAGGAACTGACTCAGGCATATCAGCACAAAATTCTATACACCTTTCAAGCAAGACAGGAAGCATAGGAAAGTCTGATACAGATAATATAAAAATAAATATTGATAACACAGACGGACTTCTTACAGCTGATGCTGAAAACGGTTCTATATATGTACAAACTTCTGATAAAGACTTGAATCTCGGAAGTATTTCAGCAAAAGACAATGTGTCTTTGAAAACAACAGGCGCATCTGGAAATATAAATATAAAAGATACAATTACCGGTGGAAATCTTTCATTAAATTCAGTAGAAAACATTAAGCAGGATTCTTCTGCTACTTCTTTAATTTCTTCAGGCAATATAATACTCAATGCACTTGGTGATGTTGATTCAATAAAGGTTTCTGCTGATGGAAATGTTTCCGGCAGTGCTAATAATTTTTATGTTGAGAGTCTTGAGAAAGATTTGAAAACAGGTGTTATCAGTTCTCAGGGCAAAATATATTTGAACGCTTCCGGCACTGATGCTTCTGTGATTTTAAATGGTCTTGCAAAAGCGAATGATGTTGAAATTATTGCTGATAAAAATATTCAACAGGATTCAACTTTAGAAAAAGCCATTGAAGCGTCAACGGATGTCTCTCTTACAGCATTGAACGGAAATATTGGAGAGCCAAAGACTGAAACAGTTGCCGCTAATGCTATCGACCTTTCAGCCGGCGGAAGAATTACTGCTTCAGCTTCACAGGGCTCTGTTATTATTAACGGTGTAGAAAGTAATATTCAGACAGATAATATTACTGCTAAAAATGATATTGATTTGACTACAACAACAAGTGGAAAAATTACTGTTACAAATGACCTGATTACTGATACCGGTTATATTAGGTTGGATAGTGCTGAAGATCTTGTTATTTCAAATAACATACAAGCCAAGGGTGATGTTATTCTCGAAGCACAAAACGGAATTTCTCAAACTGATGGGAATATTGCAAGCACAGGAAAAGGAAATGTTCTTGTTACAAATAACGAAAGAAACGATATTTCTCTGAAAAAACTTACAACAGCTGACGGCAATATTAATATTACAAATAATGCCCTTAATGCGAATGTAATTTTGAATGATGTTGTTACCTCCGGTTCTCAAGGTAAGATTACGATAGGTTCTCAAGGTAATATTGAACAAACTTTTGATTCAACAGCACTTATATCATCAGGTGATATAACGCTAAATGCCAAAGGAAATGTCGGTAAGCTTGAAGGTGAGGATGTCAAATTTATTAAAGTTTCAACAGACGGAAATGTTGGTGGTTCAGGACAAAATTTCTATTTAGAAAGTCCTGATAAAGACCTTGCAACAGGAAATATTACCGCAACTGATGATGTTATACTAAAATCAACGGCAACAGACAAATCTGTAATTTTAAATGGACTCATAAAAGGTAATGAAGTTTCTGTAATTGCTGATAAAAATATTTATCAAAATGAAGCATTGGAAAAGTCTATTGAAGCGGTAACTGATGTGATTTTGATAGCTCAACATGGCGACATTGGCGAGGCTGCCGGCACAAGTACTGAGGCCAATGCTATTGATTTGACAGCTGGCGGAACCATTGCTGCTTCAGCGGCAGAGGGTTCTGTTATTATCAATGGTGTAAAAAGCAATATTGTTACTGATAATATAACCGCAAAAAATAATATTGATCTTACAACCACACAAAGCGGAAAAATTACTGTTTCAAATGACCTTGTTACTGACACGGGATACATAAGATTAAACAGTGCACAAGATTTGGAAATTGCCAACAATATAACTGCAAACGGAAATGTTATTCTTGTTGCGAATGACGGGATAATACAATCAGACGGATTGATTCAATCTTCAGGTTCGGGAAAAGTTTTGATACAAAACTATAATGCCGGCGATATATCAATAAAAGACGTTTTATCAAAAAGCGGCGGAATTGATATTATAAATAGTGCTGTCGGTGGTGATGTAATACTCAATACAACAATCTCAACGACAAATAACGGAGATATATTCATTGAAGCAAACAGGGATATTCTTCAAAACTTTGTTGGTGATGCAATATCTGCCGGAGCAGATGTTAGACTGGTCAGTGTAACCGGAGATATAGGAAAATCAAATAACTATATCAATTTAAAGGTTCTGCCGGGCAATAAAGTTGACGCTTCTGCAATGAAGGGCTCTGTAAATCTTAACAGTAATGCTCAGGATATTCATTTTGGAACAATTGAAGCAGGGCAAAATATAAATCTTTCAACAACAGAAAGCGGAAAAATATATCTTGATAATGATTTGACAACAAATGGAGGCAGTGTAAAACTCGATAGTGCTGAAAATTTGGAAATTCAAAAAAATATCACGGCGTCCGGCAATATCGTACTTAATGCTAACGGCGGAATTGTCCAAACTGACGGAAATGTTAATAGTACCGGTGACGGTTCAATTGTTGTGACAAATAATTCGAGTGGTGATATTTCTTTGAAAAAACTTTCTTCGAATAATGGTAATATCGAGATTACAAACAATGCATCAGATAATGACGTAATCTTGAATGATGAAATCAGAACTGAGAATCAGGCAAATATAAATATTACATCTCAAAGAAATATTCTCCAAAATGGCGATAATGTTGTTTTAAATTCTGACGGACAAATCACTCTTAATGCAAAGAAAGATATAGGATTATTAGATCGATTCATTAATATCTTTACAAGAGGTGACGGAAAAGTTAATGCACAGGCTGAAAATATATATATCGGTAGTGTTGATAACGATTTGAATACAGGAAATATCTCAGCTTTAAATAATGCAAACATAAAAACAACAGGATCTTCAGGTTCAGTAATTGCAAAGGATGATATTACAGCAGGAAATGAAATTAATATTACTTCTGTTGAGGATATAGTCACAAATTCCTCTGTTGCTGCTAAAAATGTGGATTACAGCGCAGCGGGAAATATTACTGCAAATAATATAACTGCTGAAAATAATATCACATTGACGGGTGGTGAAATTACAACAACCGGAAATATTTCATCAACAGATATTTTATATGATGCTGATTCCAAAATACAAACAGACGGTTCTGTTGTTGGTGATAATGTTACACTTATTTCAGACGGAAATATAATAACAAACGAAATCACAGGAACGAATGATGTAACAATTACTGCACAAAACAGCATAGAAGCAAAGGATAAAATCACCTCAACAGAAGGCAATGTCTTGCTAACCACAACAAACGGAAATATAATTACATCTGATATAGATGCTGCTATTGGTGCTGTAATAAATTCCGGCTCAGATATAACAACAAATGGAAAAGTAAATGCCCAAAACATTGACTTTGATTCAGTTGGAAATATTGTCACAAATGGAATAATCAACGGAGATTCTATTACATTTGATTCACAAAAAGAGATTTCAACTAATAATCTTGTTACGGGTAAAGTTATCAGCTTAACAACAATTGGCGGAAATATTACAACTAACAATGATATTACGGCAGAAAACAATATTACTGTTTCATCAGGAAAGGGGGTTTCTCAAAAATCAGGAACAAGCTATACAATTAGTGATAACGGGAATATGACAGTTACTTCCGCTGATGGTGATTTAATTTTAGCCGGTTCTGTTATAAATAATAACGGTAATGTTGATATAACGAACAACTCATCGGGTAAAAATTCTTTAACAGTAAACAATCTTAATGCAAATGGTGATTTTTCAATAATAAATAACGCTGATGGTTTGTTAAACCTTACTGGAACTATAAACAATGTTTCTCAAAATTCAGTAATAACAGCCAATAATACAGGCAGTGGCTCTGGAATTGTAACAACAGGAACTATCAACAACACGGGCTCTGTTGTTATTACAAATAAAGGTCAGCAGGGCATTCAATTGGGAGGAAACCTGAATAATAATATTGTTGAATCTGATGAATCTAATCCGAGCAAAATTACCGTAAACAATACAAATGGAGCGTTGAATATTACTGCAGAAATTTTGAACGGAATAAATAAAGATTCAAAAAATGAGGTTTATCTGGCTAACTCCGGTTCGGGCGGTTTGAACTTCACAGCAGAGGGATTAATCGATAACCACGGAGTTTTAAATGTTGAAAACACAAGTGGAAATATGTCTTTGTGGGGTACGTTAAAAGCCCGTTTAAAATCTCAAAACAATTTTACTAACACAGGAATTACGGGTTCTGCTGATGATGATGTTATTATCGGATTAAAGCTTGAAAATTGGGGTAATGAGATTACCTATGAAAACACAGGTGCAGGCAGTTTGGTTATTCATGAAGATGCAGTGCTCTCGAATTTCAGTGTAGAAGATGGCGATGGTGTTCATACAGGTATATTGAATCTTAAAAACTCAGGTAATGATGGTACAGCCGGAGGCGGTATTGAAATAAATGGCACAATTAACAACGGTATTATCTCTGATGGAACAATTGTTGGTGAAGATAATCAAATTATTCCTGAAGGGCAGCTTGTTGCGGGGGGTATAGTCAATATTGAAAATAACGGAACAGGTGTAAAAGTTGATTCTGAAACGATTTCTTCTCAAAGAAGAGATGATTTTGGAATTGAAATAAATGATACTGCTAAAATCAATAATTATTCTCAGATGAATATTATTAATAATAACGAGAATTCAATTGGAAAAATCCAAATTGAAGGAACAATAACCGGTGATAAAGGCGTTATTAATATCAATAACAAAGCAAACGGTGCTGAAAGCGGAATTGTATTTTCTTCTTCTTCAAAAACTGATGTAAAAGGTAATAGCTTGAATATTAAAAACAACGGACAGTCAGGTATTATTTTTGAAAAAGGAACTAATACAAATTCTACATCTGATATAACCATTGAAAATAACAACGGAGACATTAATATAGATGGAGTTCTGCACGCAGATAATATAAGTATAACAAGCAAAGATTCCGATATAAAAATTGCACATAATGTTAAAACAGGAAATGTTACAGCTGAAAATAATGTGAAAATTGATGTAACAAACGGTTCTGTTTTGAATTCTGCAAAAGATGATGTATTGTCTGATGCGACAGGTATATCTGCCGGTAAAGATATAAGTATCAAAGCAGATAATATAGGTAAGCTTGACAGTACATTGAATGATATTATAAATCAGGGCTTTAATCTTGATCCTAATAATGCTGTGCATATTAGCGCAAACGGAAGAGTTGACTTGTCTGCTGATAATGCGCTGAACATAAAAAGCATTGATAAAGATTTGAATATTAATTCTCTTTCAGCAAAAGATGCTATTCTTTCAACAAATAACGGTTCAATAAATAGTTTAAATTCTACAACCGAAAATTTATATCTTCTTGCTCAAGGCGATAATAGCAAAATAAATCTTGATAATCTTACAAATACAGGAAAACTTTGGTCTGAGTCAGAGTCGGATACTACGTTGAACAGTCTTGGTGAACTTAATATTGAAACCATGTACAGCAAAAACGGTTCAATCAAAATTGAATCTGAAGGAAATACTCATATCAAGGAAATTACTGCGCCTCAAGATATAACGATAAAAGTTAATGATGAAAAGCTTTCTATTGAAACTTTAGGAAGAATAAAACGTAATCCTGACGTTGCTCCTTCAACAGTAAATCTGACTGTGTTGGATTCAAAAAGAAAGCCTTCAAGTGTTGTTCCTCATCCGGGAATGAATCCTGATGAACTTGCAAATGTTACTCCAAATAGTAAACTTGACATAATGCATGCATATGTTAAAGACAAAGTTACCTTAAAAGCTGATACCATTACGGCACAGGCTTATGATATCAGTGATACATCACAAAAAGGCGACAAAAGAATAGATTCTGACGGCAATGCAGCTACGGGCTTTCATAACGCAAATACAGAAGGTAAGCTTCTTGAATTTGATATACAAGGTGCTAATTATGCACAAGGTGATGTAAGTGATGTATCAGACAATATATATTATCAACCTGATGCAGATGACAAAAAAGCATTAAATGTACATTTAACACTCGGTGATTCTGTTGGTGATGCTCTTTATGGTGCAGAGTTTAAGAAACTTTATGCTGATTATGCATTCATAGATTCAGTGAATAATTCGAACTCGGATGCTATTTCTCATATTGTTATAGACAGTGGCATAATTGGTGAAAAAGCTATCATAAGAAACAATCATCTTAGATTGGATATAAATAATACGGACGTAGTCTTTGACTATCCTATAAATAAACATTATGATGACGCACCTTCGAAAATATTGACTGACAAGGGATCATTTAATGTTGATATGTATGAAAAAATTGATATAAACAAAGGTCCTTTCAATCCAAATACATTATCTGATTATAATCCCAACAGAATTGTCAAAGATCCTGATCTTGAAGAAATGACAGATACTCCTGATGCAAAGCCTGATGATAATCGCATAACAAAAAGTGAGCGTTCCACAGGTTTTAGAGAAATAAACTGGACTGTCAGAAATATTGATGATGAAATAATCGGCTCTTCTGATTTTGTGCGAGAACCTATTGTAAAAAATCTGGTGGGAGTATATGAAAAAGGTCTTCTTGTTGAGGCTGAAAAATCTTTAACTGACGGTCAAACAGTGCATGTTAGTCTGGCATATAAAGATGTTCCATTTAATGTTGATGGAAAAGTAAAAAGAATACCCGGAAAAGAGCTTGCTGAAATTGAATTCATAAATATTGATAGGTTAACATCTGCGATAATGATGTTTGTAAGTATGTATCAGGAAAATCTTTAAACAGATTCAGATTCTTTGCTTTACAATTTGTAATTCAGCGTAATAATATAAAGTAAAAATACATTAGCTTTTATATTAATAACAAAAAGGAGCTTGTTATGAGCATTTATGAAGCCGGTATGATGGTATGTTTTGGAGTAAGTTGGCCTATTGCCGCATGGAAAACTTATAAAAGTAAGTGTGTCCATGGCAAAAGCATTTATTTTTCTTTGTTGATAATGCTCGGTTATGTTTGTGGAGTAATACACAAACTTTTGTATAGTATGGATATTGTTATATGGTTATATATAGCTAATATGGCTTTTCTGTTTACTGATATGTGTTTGTGGTACAGATACAGAAATAACAAAGTGCCCGCAACTGATATAAATAGATAGCATATAAATTAATGTAGACTTATATTATCATCTTTATGGAATCTGTGCCATTTAAAACTCGGGTAGGTTTCTTTTATCTGGTCCCAAGAAACTTCTACACAGCAAGAATCGCATTGAATATTTTTTCTTTCTTTTTCCCATTCCTTA
Source organism: Candidatus Limenecus sp. (assembly GCA_048360435.1). Lineage (GTDB taxonomy): Bacteria > Cyanobacteriota > Vampirovibrionia > Gastranaerophilales > Gastranaerophilaceae > Limenecus. The sequence continues at coordinate 71,051 of DBGCOP010000027.1, forward strand.
ATAAAATCTACACAGGCATGGTCTATATAGTGAAGTCTTTCTGCGCAAAGAAGAATGTTTTTGTCTTTCGGAAGTGCTTCGAGTGCTTCAATTAATGTGGGCAATTGTATAAATGTGATATTTCCGTGGATTTTTGCAATAATTTTATTTTCTTCTTCATTATATTCCGTGTCTATATCAACTTTCAAAACTTTATATGCACTTTTGACCAGTGCACAGAAAAAGCCTACAAGTATTCCCTCAAACAGGTTTGTGAAAAGAATAGCTATAAGTGTAATCAAATATATTGCAAATTCACCTTTGCTAAGTCTGTATATGTGTTTTGCCGCATTAATATCTACCAGCTTGTAGCCTGTGTAAACAAGAATAGCTGCCAGAGCTGAGATAGGTATAAAATTTAATATTTTGGGGAAAAAGCTTACGAAAAGAAGTATCCATACACCGTGCAATATAGCAGAAAATCTTGTTTGTGCATCAGCATTTATATTTGCTGCACTTCTTACAATAACTCCGGTTATTGGTAAACCTCCAACAAGCCCCGAAATCGAGTTGCCTACACCCTGTGCGATAATTTCTTTGTTATAATCTGTTTTTGACTTTTCACACATTTTGTCTATTGCAGTAGAGGTTAAAAGAGTCTCCGCACTAGCAATGAAGGTTATTACAAGTGCTCCTATCAAGACCTTTAAATCAAAAATGTGTTTGAAAGTTGAAAGACTTAGAAAATTTACATCTTGCCAGAAATTACTTCCTACCTGAATGTAATTTATATCATAATGCATTAAATTTGCAAAAAGTGAAGAAATAATAACAGCCAGAAGTGCAGCAGGTATTGCTTTTAATTTTTCATGCGGAACAGCATTCCAAAATATTATTATTCCTATTGTCATTATTCCAATGACACATGCCAGATGATGGGGTGAACCGTTCATCGGTAAAACTGAATTGTATATTACACTGAATAAATCGAGTATATTCGCAATAAATGAATTTTGCGGTTTGCTGTCCAGCATAATATGAAACTGGGACAAGAAAATGGATATTCCTATTCCGGCTAACATACCCTGAATGATTGCCGGTGAAATTGCTCTGAACCAGCGTCCGAGAGAAAGGAATCCAAAAATTATTTGAATTATACCTACAAGAAAAATTATTAAAAATAATTTTTCCACACCCATTGTTCCGATAATATCAACAACAATAAGGATTAGTCCTGCTGCCGGACCTGAAACCTGCAAGGAGTTTCCTGATAGAGCTCCAACTATGATACCGCCTATGATTCCTGAAATAATTCCGCTGTAAATTGGCAGCCCGCAAGCAATAGAAATTCCAATTGCCAGTGGAAGAGCAACCAAAAATACTATCACAGAGGCTAATATGTCCTTCTTTAAAGAGTTAATATTTATCATTTATTATGTTTCGCCAAATTATAAACCGAATTTTATAATAACGGTTTACAAAAAAATTTTCAAGAACCTTAGCTGTTTATTTTTACAATTATAATAAATAACTTACAGCAGAAGCTGCTAATTTTGTTACATTAGCATTTGCATAGTAATTCTGGCATAATTTTTGTGTAAGACTTTGTGCTGCTATTCCTAAATTTGCTGTTGTTGCACCAAGATCTTTAAATTCATTTGCTGTGGATTTAAGGATATTTCCGAGGTTTGAATTAGGGTCTGCTTCTTTTTTTGAAATCATATCATCAGAATTTTTGTCTATATTAGAAATAATACTTTCGATATTTTTATTATCAAGAATTTTTTGAATTTCTGGATTGTCAGATTTTTTTGCAGAAGTATTTATTTCATCTTTAGACAAAAGACCATTTTTATCTTTATCTATATTATCAAAATTGTCTTTTAAATAATTTGAAAAGTCTAAAGTATCAGAGCTTAAAAGCTTTGATTTATAAGAATCCACTTTTGTGGTTATATTATTCATTAAGCTGCTGATTTGTAAATCCATACATTCTCCCCTGTTTGATTGTATTATAAATATTTTTTTTGAAGATTTTATCCACCAAAAACATTAAATTATACTAAAGTTGCTATGGATTATAATGTTTTAATCAGCTTACACCTATATCTTTTAGTTTTTTACCTTCCATAAGATTCATTTCAATTTTTTCTAAGGAAACCCCTTTTGTTTCAGGTATTAAACATATTGTAAGTATAATAAACATTATGTTTAAACAGGTATAAACCCAGAATGTTGGGGCTGTACCCAGATTGTTTAACATTGTAAGGAATGTTGAACCGATAATCATGTTACATATCCAGTTCATAGTGGTTGAACAGGCAATGCCAAAATCACGGCTCTTGAGAGGTTGAATTTCTGAGCACAAAATCCATACTACGGGTCCTGCACTCATTGCAAATCCTGCTATTGTTAACAATGTTACAGCAACGGCTACAAATGAAATCCATACTGCTGACATTCCTGCATCTATCATAAATAAACATACACCGAGCAGGAATGTTCCAAGAGCAATAACAGAAAATCCTATTTTCAGAATTGGCTTACGTCCTGATTTGTCAACTGTTTTCATTGCAATTAAAGTTGCAAGTACGTTTGTAACTCCGCAAATCACAGTGGCAATCATCTGTTGTTCTGTGTTTTGAAAACCCGCAAGTTTGAAAATTTTAGGTGCATAATAAAGTATTATGTTCATACCTGTAAATTGCTGCATAGCCTGTAAAAGCATACCGAGATAGACAGCTCTTCTTACGTTTTTGTTTTCTTTAAAAAGCTCCCAGCCTTCTTGTTTGATTTTTAGGCTTTCTTTTATTTCGGACATTTCATTTTCTGCTTTTTCTTCATTGGCATTCAGCATTTTCAGAATGTTTTTTGCTTTTTCAAATTTTCCTTTTGAAGCAAGCCATCTGGGGCTGTCAGGCAATCCGAAAACGGCAGTTAACAGAAGCAAAGCCGGAATGCTTATTACACCTAACATCCAACGCCAGTGTCCTCCGTAGCTGAAAATGGTATCTGATATGAAGGCAACAAGGATACCCAATGTAACCATAAGCTGATACATTGCTATTAATCTGCCTCTGTCTTCTTTTTGAGACATTTCTGACAGATAAAGCGGAGCAACATAAGAGGCTATACCTACGGCAAAGCCGAGTAATACTCTTGATATTAGTAATATTTCAACATTGGGTGCGAGTGCAGATGCCAGCGAACCTACCATAAATAATGATGCGCCGGCAAGAAGAGTATACTTTCTTCCTATTTTGAAAGAAATCCAGCCTGTTGATACGGCACCAAGAGCTGCGCCAAGCATCATTGTGCTTACAACCCATTCCTGCAAACGGCTAGAAAGTGTAAAATGTTCACTGATAAAGGGTAATGCTCCTGATATTACACCTATATCAAGTCCGAATAGCAAACCTGCCATACCGGCTGCAAAGGAAATGAAAATTCTCATGATTTTTGATTTTTTTACACTAATTTCCACAGCAGTTTCACTGCATTCAGCGTGAGCGTTACCTTGTTCCATGCAGATGCTCCTATAAAAATAAACACATTATTATAATACCAATTTTTTTCAAATAAGAAACACTTAAATAAAGGATTGTTTATGCAATAATAATTTTCAGAGGATTGAAAATGTCAAACTTTGAATTTTTGAAAAAAACTGATGTTAATTTATTTAAAATAGCAAATGAGGCAGAAAAGCTTTACAGAGATGAATATTTTGAACAATGTATTGCTCAAACAAGGCGATTTGCTGAAAATATATGTAAAAATATGCTTGCACCCGAATTAACAATAGGTGCAACATTTGATGATATGCTGGCTACATTGAAAGACAAATCGAATGGTTCAATAAGAGAAAAAGAATTTATCGATGATCTTTATTTTTTGAAAAGAGAGGGCAATGCTTCCGTGCATTCTTTAAAAATAAAACAAGATGCGTTTACTGCTCTTGAGTGTCTTCAAAGAGCTTTTGAAGCAGGGATTAATTATGCTCTTGCAAAAGACAAAACTGATAAAAAACTTTTGAAACTTGAATTTGATGAAGAGCTATTGATTCTGGGAACAAAAAAGAAAAAAAGTTTGCAAGAAAAATATCTTGAAGAAAAAGCAAGGGCATCACGCTTTGAAAAGAAACCTGAAAAAGCTTCTGCAAAGCCATTAAAACAAAAGACAAAACCGAAATTAAAATCAAAGGAAAAAGTAGTTTCTAAAAGGAAAAGAACATTAAAGAAATCCGGTCTATCCTGGTTTTGGAAGCTTATTTTCGTTATGGCTGTGGCGGGTGTTGCTGCCGGATATTTTTTAATACATTAATGTCTTGAAGCTCTCTTTTTATATTTCCGTTTTCGCAAAATATAATTTCATAAACTTTCAGTTCTTTTTCTATATCAATACTTCTTGCTGATTTTATGCACATCCAATAGTTTTTGTTAAATCGGGAAGAAAAAGAAGAACAGCTCTTTTGTTGCAGTTTAATTTGTGCTTCGTAGTCTGTCCAAAACGAGTAAAAAGACTCCTTTTCGTTTGTACTTTTTGGAATTCCGTATCTTTCATTTATCTTTGAAAAATCTCTGTCTTTCATAAATTCAATGTCAAAACCGATTTCGTCTGTATCAAACGCAGCTGCAATAATATTTTTTGTGTGAGATATATTAAAACAAATCTCTTTTTTATCAATGTATGGCTTTTTATTTTTAATTAAAATTTGGGGATTGTTAATGTAAAAATAATGTTCCAAAATAAAATGAACCAGAAATCTTCCAAGTGCATATTCGTTTTGACGTTTGGAGCAAGCTTCCTTTTTTTCATTTTTATATTTTAAAAGAATATTTTCATTTAATTGTTTTAAAAATATATCGGATTTTAAAAAGTAAATATCCATTACATAAGTTTAAAAAATATTGTAATAAAAATCAATGCTTGACGCATAAGGCTCTCAATGAATTCATCACTGCAAGAAGAGTTACACCTACATCAGCAAAGACAGCACCCCACATGCTTATAAAACCGAATGCTCCGAATGTTAGAAACAGAAGTTTTATTCCAATTGCAAAAGCTATATTCTGTATTACTATGTTCATTGTCTTTCTTGCAATATTAATCGACAAAGCAATTTTTGATGGTTTGTCATCCATAATAACTACATCAGCAGCTTCTATGGCAGCATCTGAACCGAGTGCACCCATTGCAATTCCTACATCAGCTCTTGTTAATACGGGGGCATCATTGATTCCGTCTCCGACAAAGAGAACAGATTTGTTGTTTTTCTTTTGGGTGATAATTTCTTCTAATTTTTCTACCTTGTCAGAAGGTAAAAGTTTTGCATAAAATTTATCCAAACCAAGTTTTTGAGCAATGTGTTCAGCAGCTGAAAAGGAATCTCCTGTGAGCATTGCTGTTTTGCATCCGAGCTTTTTGATGCTGTTAATTGCTTTCAAAGAGTCAGTTTTTATTTCATCAGCTATCACAATGTATCCTATAAATGTTCCATTTAGAGCAGTATAAATAACAGTGCCTATTTCAGAAGCTTTTGTGTAGTTTATTTCATTATCCTCCATAAACTTGTCATTTCCTGCAATAACAGCATTATCTTCAACTAAAGCTTTTACCCCTCTGCCTGCTATTTCTTCTGAGTTTTTGATTAAATCATTAGAGATTGTTTTTGAGTAAGCTTTTTTTAATGATTCTGCAATGGGGTGATTTGAATAATTTTCAGCCATAACTGTGTATTTCAAAAGCTCATCTTTTGAAAATCCATTTTGAGGTTCAATTTTTATAACTTCAAAGGAGCCTTTTGTTAAAGTACCTGTTTTGTCAAAAACTATTGTATCCGGCTTGGAGAGTTCTTCGAGATAGTGGCTTCCTTTGATTAATATTCCTGCTTTTGATGCACCGCCTATTCCGGCAAAAAAGCTCAACGGTATAGAAATTACAAGTGCACATGGGCAAGAGATAACAAGGAATGTCAGTGCTCTTTGAATCCACATGCTGTATCCGCTTCCAAAAATTAAAGGGAAAGCAGTAGCCATTGTCAGTGCACCAAAAACAACAGCTGGTGTATAAATTTTTGCAAATTTCGTTATAAAATTTTCTGCTTTTGCTTTTCTTTCTCCTGCATTTTCAACAAGTTTAAGGATTTTGGAAACTGTTGATTCACCGAAAGGTTTTGTCACTTTTATCTTGATTACACCATTAATATTTATGCAGCCGCTTATTGCTTCACTTCCTGTTTTGAGAGTTTTTGGGAGTGATTCTCCTGTTAAGGCTGCTGTGTCGACTGTTGCTTTTCCTTCAATAACAATACCGTCAAGTGGAATTTTTTCTCCTGTTTTTACAATTATTACATCTCCAATTTTTATATTTTTCGGTGACTTTTTGAATATTTCTCCATGTTCAATAACGTTTGCGTAATCAGGTCTTATGTCCATAAGCTCGGAGATTGACTTGCGTGATCTTTCAACGGCTTTATCTTGAAGATATTCTCCAATCTTGTAAAGAATCATTACCATCACAGCTTCAGGGTATTCTTTTATTGCGAAAGCACCAAGGGTGGCTATGGTCATGAGAAAATTTTCATCAAAAAATTCTTTATTTAAAATATTTTTTATAGCTGTGAAAAGAACATCACCACCTGCAATAATATATGCTGTGAAAAATATCAAAAACCTTTGTATTTCTGATGTCTGAAAGATTATACCTGATGTGAAAATCGAGACGGCAATAACGATTCTGTAAACAGAAGAGATTTTTTCTTGTGTATTTCCGTGAGAATGAGAATGACAGTGTTTGTGATGTTCGCACATATTTATTACCTCATATTATTGAATAATTGTTCAATTGTATGTTATTAGTATAGTTGAACAACTGTTCAATTGTCAACCCTTTGCGGTATAATGTTGTTACTTTTTTTAATATAGTTGAACAATTGTTCATATATGGTATAATTAGAACAAAAATTACCTTTAATGAAGGAGTTTTTGGACAATATGGATAACAAAAAATCTGATTGTGAAGCGATTAATATCGATATAGTTAATAAAGTAAGACCTAATATGCCTGAGATGAATCTTTTGTATGAGCTTTCAGACTTTTTTAAAGTCATGGGAGATGGTACAAGAATTCAGCTATTGTGGGCATTGGAAGAAAATGAAATGTGTGTCGGCGATTTGGCAGTACTTTTGAATATGACGAAGTCTGCTGTTTCTCACCAACTTAAAGTTCTTCGTACAGCCAAGCTTGTCAAAGCACATAAAAAAGGAAAAAATGTTTATTATTCTTTAGATGATGACCATGTAAAAGATATTCTTGAAAAAGCTCTTGAACATGTATGTGAATAAATATGAAATATAAAAAAAATTTGTAACTCATATTATTTTTTGGAGTAAAATAATACTTACAAAGCAGACAACTTATAAACACAATTGCCTGTTTGTCGAACAAACATTAATAACGAATAAACAAAAATTAAGTTATGATATTTATTGTGAAAAAGATTGGATTATTACTGGCAATTATTTTTCTGCTTGTTCCCGCAGCAGTTTTTGCTCAAGATACAATTACTCTTGATACATCTGATAAGCAGAGTTTTACTGATACTGTTCTTGATGAAATGGACGAAGATGATAATCCTGTTATTGAACTAGATGACAACAGTGTATATGTCGACGGTCCCAAAAAACGATATAAAGATAAGCATTCCGGACCTTTTATTCAGGCACCTAAGGAGACAGAAGAAACAGAAGAAAAGACACAGCAAAGAAGCGGAATAATTGATTATGATCCTGCTCATGGCGCGCCGTCTCCAAAATTTTTTCTTTTTGACGTTATTACAAAAACGGCAAAAGATGTTTATAATTTAGAGATCGAAAGAACTGATGTTCCTGCTGCGTTATTAAAAGACCAATTAACTTTTAAAATGGAGAAAGGTCCTCTTGAAAGTGTTCATATATGGACAGCTATTCAGAGTAATTTTTCTACAACAATTCCTGAAAGAGGGGATACTGATTCAAAATTTGATGTTGGATTGATAAATATCTTGATAGATGGTCAATTTAAAGGTGGGAAAGAAAATTTCAGAATAATGCTTGATCCTACACACCGTAGCAGTCATTTACCTTTTATGGAACCTTTTTTTCAAGATTTGTATATTGAAACTCATAGATTAGCTCATACGAGTATACTTGTTGGTAATTCCCGTCCCGGTGTAGGTATTGAAGGTGCACAATCTCCTTATACGCTGGCTTTTATCAATCGCTCACAAATTTCCAGAAATCTTGCAAATATTCGTAAATTCGGGGTTAGGGTGCGAGGAGATTATTCTCTTATGGATTATGATATGGGTTTTTACAGTTCATCTACAAATTTTACGGCATTTTTCCCGGGACATGAATTTGATGCTTGGATGAATATTAAACCTCTTGGCAAGACTGATGGTAGATATGGCAAACTTGTTACAGGCGGAGGTATACAATCAGGTGAAAAACATGGCATGCATTATTATCTGACAGGTGCTTATGCAGGTTATGAGTATAAAAGATTTTGGACAAAATTTGAATATGCCAGAGCTAACGGTTCAAACGGTGGCTCTGGCTTGACAAACAAAAGATCTCAGGGGCTTTTTGTTACAGTCGCATATCATTTAACCAAAAAGCTTGAGGTTTTAGCAAGATATGATCAATTTGACCCGGACAGGACGGTTAGAAATAATAATCAAAGAGAATATACACTTGGTGCAAATTACTACTTAAAAGGACAGGCATTAAAATTGATTTTCAATTATGTATACTGTCAGAATGACAATAAGGTTGATTCGCACAGATTAATGATTGGCTCTCAGATACTTATATAAATTTTGTTCCTTTTGTAATATTATGAGTACAAAAGATAAGATGAAGGAGAAGGAGTAAGATATGTTTCAAGTTTATACCCAAAAACGCGGTGCTGATTTGACAAAGACTCTCATCAGAGATTTTAAAGATTTGGAAGAAGCTTTTGATTGTGCGCAAAAAGCAATTGAAGGAAAGCCTGAACTAAAATATATTATTGAAGAAACAACAGGTCATTTTAATAGCTATGGAGAACTGCTTACAGATGTTGTGGCAGAAAGTGAATAAAAATAAAAATTGATAATAAGAAGGAGATAAACATTATGATGACAAAAAATTCAGACATCACAACAAGCTTTAGCGGTGTTGACTTTAACAAATACACTTCAAAAGTTTCTGATTTTGTAAATGAATTTGCCTCAAGAGCAAATCAAAAAGGTCAATTTTTGAACTGGGTAAATTTGCCTATGGAACAATTGAAAAGGGTAGATGAAATTTATGAACTGGCTCAAAATCTTAAAAATGCTACTAATGCTGAAAAACTAAGTGTTATGGGGATTGGTGGTTCAAAACACACTGTTGAACATATGCTTTCAATAAATGGTTTGAACGTAAATGGTGAATCTGTTGAATTCTATTCAGATGTTGATTCAGCAAGTCTTGAAAGATTTTTATACAAACTTGGTAATGATGTTACAAAATCTAATTTTATGATTGCATCAAAATCCGGCTCAACTTTTGAAACAAAAGACGGATTTTTGAGAGTTTTGGCTATGCTGATTGATGCATACAAAGCTCAGGGACAATCAGAAGAAGAAGCCAAAAAATCAGCTAATAAACATTTTATTGCTGTAACTGACGGTAATGCTGAAAAAAGTGAGCTTCGCAGAACTTCAATTGAAAACAACTGGCTTGGAGATTTATTTATTCATGATGATGTGGGCGGAAGATTCTCAGCTTTTGACGACCACGCATTATTTACACTTGCTTATGCAGGTATGGCTAAAGAAGATATGAAAGCTATGCTTGAAGCTGCTCAAGAAATGTCCAATCTTTCTCTTTGCGCTGATTTAGAGATTAATGATGCCTTAAAAGAAGGTATCTTCTGGGCAGATGCAAAGTTAAATGGTATAGAAGCTTCTGTTCATCAATATATGGGTGCTATTTTTGAAAATACTGTTTACTGGCATGCACAAATGCAAAATGAATCGGTAAAAGACACATTGAAACAGGTTGCTAAAGTTCCTGATGCAATGCATCACAGTGCTGAAGCTCATTTTAATCCTGCTAACAAACTCGTTTTTGCTTTGACTGTTCCTGTTGACAATGGTGTTTGCAAAGAAAATGCAGAAAGCTATATTAGTGCTTTGACAAAATCTTACGAAGTAACAGGTGCTACGTTTGTTGAAAGAACAGCAACAAAAGGTATGGGGCTTACTCCAAAAGCAGCAGGTGCAATGACACAGTTAAGAGCTTTTGCTACTGTTTATCAGGAAATTGTTGAAAAAGTTATGAAAAATATTTCGTTTCCTGAAGTTCTTGATAGCGTTTTACAACCACACGTTGAGTTCTACAAAAAGAACCTTAAAGGCGGTGTTGTTGTACCTGGCAGAATATCTAAATAACATTTTGAAAACCAATAAAAAACCGTAAGTTTTACTTACGGTTTTTTATTTATCTTTTGGAAGAATTTATCATATAGTCTATATTTTCTTTAGAAAGTTGTTTTGCTTTGAAGCAGGAGTTTTCCAAAAGATATGATATTTTGGCGTAATTTTCAAGACTGTCTGCTGTTTTTGCTGCTATTTGAGGCGTTTTTCCAACTACAATAGCACCATGGTTACCCAGAAGAAGTGCTTCTGAGTTTCCTAACGCTTCTGCTGTTTTTTGTGCAAGATTCTCGCTTCCGGCGTTTTCATATGGTGCTACTTTTAAATCGTGAAAATGTTTTGTCGTATGCGGAAGTATGTTTGGCAGCATTGTTTTGTTTGCAACAGCATAAACTGTGGCATATACAGGATGAAAGTGGATTACGGAATTTACATCGGGTCTGTTTTTATATATAGCCAGATGCATAGGAGTTTCGGAGGAGGGTTTCGCCCCTTCAAAAACTTTGCCGTTTTCATCAATAATGCATATATCTTCTTCTTTTAAATCAGAAAAAAGCGAGCCTGCTTTTGAAATGAGAATTTTGTCACCTGCTCTTGAACTGATATTTCCTCCGGATCCTGCTGTTAGGTTTTTATCAGAAAGATATTTTGCCTGTTTCATTAAATCCTTTTTTGCTTCAATAATTAAATTGTTGCTGGATAGTTTTGTATTGTTTTTTTCAAAGGTATCTTCTTGTAATTTGTGAGAAAAGTTTATATATTTTACATTGTCTTTGTCCAATGATAGTCGGGTTGTTTGTGTGTAATTAAAGCTTACTGCACTTAATCTCATTTCTTTGCTCCCGTGTTGTAATTATTTGTATTAAGTCTTTAAATATTTTTTTTTAATACACTGAAATATCAAAATTTACAATACTTTACCAATAAATAACAAAAAAAATAATTTTGGAGTTTTTATAAAACAGGTATAAATTAAGAGGTTTTGAGATTGAGAATAGGTAATGTTTTTTCTTATCATACAAAACAGAGTTTTGGAAAAAACAAAATATATGTTTACAGTGATTTTGATAGGACGATTTCACCTAACACAACCGGTGATGTCTTTTATGCACAGGATAGACAGAAACTTGATAAAGCAAAATATAATTTTGAATTGATAAATGAATTGTTGAAAAAGTATAAAGATATGACACTGTTTATTACAACAGGCAGAACTAATGACGAACTTCGGCTTATGTATGATTTGTATAAAAAACAGGGTATAGTTTTTCCTGAAGCTGAGTCTGTTTTTACTAAAGAAGGTTCTGATGAAATTCTGAAAGATAAAACCATCAAAGATGATTATCCTTATGTAAAAAGCAATGAAATAAGAAACAATAAAATATCAGCAAAAACAGGATGGAACAAGTATGATATTAACAAAAAAGCCTTAGATATTATCAAGGAAAATGGGTTGGAGCCTCTGGAGTGCGGCTCTACGCTTTCTGCGGAAAAGTACGGAAAATATTCGGTTTTTTCTTTTCCTGAAAAAATCTCAGAGAATACTGTCTTAGTGAGAGATGTAGGCAAAATGAAATTCTTTCTCGGGTTTGTTGATGAAATACCTCAGGAAAAATATGATTCTGTTAAAAATTCTCTTCAAGTTTATTTAAAAGAAAATAATATTAATTATGTTTTAAAAGAAAAATCAATTGACCATGAATGCCACAAATATCGTTCGATGATGTTTATGCCGGTAATTGATGAACAACCTCTATCAAAAAACTATGATATAAAGGAAAGAATAAAGACAGCAGATGATACTGACATAGTTATTGTAGCAGGTGATGGAAAAAATGATGTTGATATGTTGAATCCGTTATCATATATTGATTCTTTTGAAAAGGATGATATAAAAAATTTAAACTTTCTTGGAATAATTGTAGAAAAAGAAAAGGAAAAAGAACCGGAGTTGGAGAAATTGAATGAAACTTTTGGTCAAAATACACAGTTAAAGAAAACAGTCAAAATAAAAGAGGGTGACTTAGCTGATGAATTAAGGAAAATTGCTGAAAGCAAATATGGGTTTTAAACATTAAAATGCTATATTTTTCTTACATTTTTCTCTTGTTTTTATGTGAATTATCTTCAGGTCATTTTCCTGTGCGAATTTTCTGAATTCAAAAGGCAAACTTTCAATATTTCCATAGACGAAAATACCGTTGATTACAGGGTTGCATAAGAAAAACTCGTTATATTTTCTTCCGTCTATTCGTTCTGTTGAACCTATTAAATCTTCGCAATACTTAAGCAAGGCTGTTGATTTTTTATTATTGTTGATGGCTGAATCACAAAGCTTTTTGTATGAATCGTCTGACAAATTGTATCTCTTTTTTATTAGGTCCGGGAAATAACTTAATATTTCGGAATTGTTTTCTAAGCATTGAGTGCCAAAGTTTTCGATATTTTTGTCAAATCCTGATGCAAGATCAAATTTTGAACCTCCAAGTATGTCTTCATAATCGCTATTGAGAACAAATCCGTATGTTCTAAATGGTTTAAAATCATTGCTATTTAAAAATGAGGTACTGAAAATTTTGTTGGAATTTGCATTGAACAACATTGTTATTTTATCTGCATTTTTTTCGACAGGAATAAGTCCAGCGACTTCAATTCCTGCTGAATGCAGCATAACTTTCGGGTTATTTTTATTTTTTATATTGTATTCGACTATTTTATTTGTTGTTCCGTCAGAGAATTTTCTTGTTGTGAATTTTTCATCATCAAAACTGTCCTGGGGGATAATGTTTGTATTATTTTTTAATTTTTCAACATCCTTTCTTATAAGCCTTAGTTTTTTAATTACACCTGTATGAAGCATTTGTGTATGTAAAATATTAAAGATGTCAAAAGTGTTTCTGTATCTGAGATTGAGTGCAATATCAGAGGATGAAAATTCTTCATTCTTGTCGAGAATTTTTCCACTGGCATTTATGATTTTGCAAATTTTATTTTGCTGTTCATAGGTGAGCTTATATTTTTCGAGTTCGTATATGCTTTGAAAAGCTTTTTGCTCATAAAAAGTTTTTGTGTTGATATTTTTTGACGGTTTGTTATTTTTTAATATTGAAGCACAAATGTTTAAAACAAGAGTGTCTGCTTTGTTGAATTGTAAGGGAATTTGATCTTTTTTCAAGCTGTTAAGATTGTCAATCACAAGCGGCGATTCTTGTGAAAACTGTGTTTTTAGATTCAGTTTCAGCTGTTCAGCTTCTTCTTTTGACGAGGGAAAAGTAGGAAAAAGTTTTTTTATTTTTTCGTCAAATACTTTAATATTGGAGTTGTTTATAATTTTAAAATATTCAAATTTTGTATTTGTGTCTAAATTTTTTATATCATTCGCTGACATTAATTTTTCTGTCATTGTATCTGATAATGAAGCAATGCACTTTATTTGCGGTGAACTGAAGCTATCTTTTGCAAGATAAAGAAGCATGTTTTTCTTTTCAGGCATTGATTGAATCAATTTTGAAATTTTCATTATGCTTGCTGCATCTTTGAATTTTGCATTGTTTACAATATATGTTAAAACTTCATTAAATGCTTTCATATCTACGTGAGGTTCTTCAAGAATATATTTTGAGCTGTCTGCAATTAGAACAGAATTTAAGTTCTTGTTTTCTGAGAAATATTTTATGTTACTTATTAACTTGTCAAAATTTCTCGTTTCTCCTCTTGTTTCTTTTGTAATAACGTGTTCCACAAGATTCAGCTTGTTATGTCCTTCAAGTCTGTCCATAGAAGAAATTTTTTCAAGTTTGTTGAGTATACTTTTTCTGGTTATGTTCTGATAAGTATTTACGATGTTATTAAAAAATACTGCATCTGTTTTTTTTATAAAAGGATAATCAAGATATTCTTTTTCATTGTTTTTTGCTTTAAAGAAAATATCAAATTGAGGTTGTGTTGTATATTTGTATGAAAGTGGTTTTGTTGTATTGCTATGTATTTTTATAGCAGGATACAAATTAAAACTTATAGGATTCATTTTCAGCCTCCAACAAATTTATATCAGCTTTATAAATTGGAATGCAAGGACCGCACCAGTTTCCGTCTGCATCTTTCATCTCAAGAAGATTGCCTTCTTTTAATATTGTATCAAGATTTTTAGAGTTTCCTTTTATCAAAAATTCTTTCATTTCTGTTGCATGTCTTGTATATTCTGGTATAAAAATTTCATTGTAATGAAATTTTGCCAATTTATTTTGTAAATCAAAGTATTTGTATAGGATTTTGTTGTCTCTATATCTTTCCATACATTCTTTTGATGTTTTAATGAGTCCTTTTGTATATGCACCTTCAAGCATATTCCAATAGAGTCCGGTCACAGGGTTTTTTAATGTATTGTCATTATATAGTCTGACTCTTTTTTGTGCATGATTCATTTTTATTCTTAGTTTTTCCGAATTCATTAAATCTGTTTTTATTTGTTTGTTTAGAGATTTTATTTTCATAAGCTCATATGTATCACGGAAAATAATATCATTAGTTATTTTTTCTTTATTTTCTTGATTGATGGATAATATCATAGAGTGTTTGTTATAGTAGTCAGCTTTAAGCTTTATGTGTTCTTCAAAAAGTTTGTCTGCTTCTTGTAGATTCAGGCCGTCTTTGTTTTCAAGTTGTTTTAGATAAACAAGAAGTGCATTTTCTTCAAAATTTTGAATGTTTGAATATGAGATAAAATCAGGTTGTTTGTATTTTATTTTTCCGGAATTACTTAAATTATCCATTTCTGTGAAGGTTTTTGATGCTCCGTAATCAACAATCTTTGCTATATTGTTTTTGTCAATGAGAATGTTATATGTTGTAAGGTCACGATGTAGAATACCAGCTTCATCGAGGAGCAATAAATCATTATAGAGTTGTGAAAGTATCTTCTTGTCCAGATTTTTTGAGTTGGCATCCGGTTTTTGACCGTCAATGAACTCTGTTGCTATACTATTTACGGAACCGTTTAATGTTGAATATCCAATTAATTTTAATCTGTTTTTGAATGAAGCCGGTAATGAAGAAAGTATTTTTGCTTCATTGTCAAAATCTTTTGATATTTGTTTGACTACGCCTTTTTCTATCCCTGCCGCAGAATGTTTTACTTTTATTATTATTGAGGAGGTTCCTTTTCCTGCTTTATATACTTTGCTGTTTGAACTAATTTCGTAGCATTTTTCAGGATTAATGCCTGATTCTAAAAAACTTTTGTATATTTCATTTTTCTTTTTTAAAGCTGTATTTGTGAAGAAGAAAACAGGTTTTGTTAGATTGAATTCATAAGAGTCTCTGATTTCTTTCCTGTGACCAAATGTTATAGATGATTTGTTTTTTTGTTTTAAACAGTATTGTGGTTTATATTCGAATGGAATAGGACCTATAATCATCATATATCCTCATTGTTTGTCTTTGTAAAAGGAAAACATGGAAAAATAATTTTTTGCTAGTTGTAATAATTTTTCATTATTTTATAATCTTTCTTGAAGATATTTCTTATCTCTTATATAATTCAAAAAAAAGAGAGGTTTGTTATTATGATTCCAAGAATTTCAGGTCAAAAAATTTCAGCTAATGCAACATTATTGGGTATAGACACAAAAAAAGTTGCTCAAAATACAAAAAACAAATTAGCTCAGGTAAAGTTATTTGATTTGCCTGCAAAAAAACAAACTGAAAAAAATGATAAGTTTGTTAAACAATTCTGTGATAGCGGAGATTGGAATTGTTTTCCTAGCTGGGTATGCTAAATACAGCTAAAATAAATTTATCTAAACATGTTTTAAAACGGTATGAACCTGAAATAAATAATGGTACATATTTCTTTTATAATGCAAAGAATCAAAAATTCTATACAACCGATTATCAGATAGGTTCAATAATAGATTCTCTGGATGGAAAATTTTCCCTTAAAGAGATATCGAATATTATTCATCAAAATAATATACATCTGAATAAAGCTGATTTGGAGAGTTTTTTGAACGATTTATTTAATGAATTGTATTTAGAGGGATTTGTTGTTGAGCTTGATTAAAGATGAATTTGAAAAAGCTGTAAAAATGTACCTTGATGAAATGCTTTTTTCTTCAAGTGGTATTATCTCTTCAGAGAAAAAGTCTTTGTTGAACACAAGCCTTCCCTTCGTTAATTTAATAAGGCAGAATGTTCCGGATAATTTTCAACATTCATTTCCGCTTTTTGCAACATGGCATCTTACTTCATCGTGTAACTTAAGATGTATACACTGTTATTATAATGATACTGAATATAATGACAAAAATGAATTATCTGTTATCCAGGCACAAGGTCTGGTAAATGATCTGGTGCAAAATTTAGGCATAATAAAAATTATTTTGACAGGCGGCGAACCTTTTTTACGTCCTGATATTATGGATATTATTGAGACTTTCAAAAAAAATAATGTTTCTGTGTTTATTCAAACAAATGGCTTGCTTCTTAACGATGAACAAATAAATAGACTCGGTGAAATTTTCAGTCCTTATCTGGATGTAGTTCAAATAAGTCTTGATGCATCAACTGAAGGTACCTTTGAAAAAGTTAGAAAGTCAAAAGGCTTTTCTTCATTGGTGGATACAATAAGAAAACTTGTAAGTAATAATATTAAGGTTTCAATAAACTGTACTGTGAACAACTTTAATATCAATGAAGTTACCAGCTTATATGATATTTGTCGTGAACTGGGTGCAATGGATTTTGCTGTGTCAAGACTTCAGGCATATAATGATATGCACAAAGACATAGAGCCTGATGACGAATCTCTTATGTTGCTTGCGGCAGAGCTTTTGTGCAAAGAAAAAAAATATCAAAATGCAGGAACTTTTTTGGCGATAAATCTGTTCAGTATTTTTGATTTGGTGAACAATCCCAAGATTGAAAAAATACTTTCTCTTCCAATGTATAAACAGAGAATAGAAGAAATGTCTACACCGAATTATTGTTCTTGTAATTATAATGACAGACTGAATATTCAATCTGATGGCAGAGTGTATATGTGTATGGAAGCAATCTGTGACAGAGGTTATCTTGGGGATGTGAAAAGTGAGCCCGTGTCTGAAATTTGGAAAAAAAGAAAAAAGTGTGAATTGTATAATGAAAGATTGTACAAAAATTTGAAATGCAAAGATTGCAGTTATAAAAAACTTTGTAAAGGCGGATGTGTGGGTAGAGCATTTGTAAAATATGGCGACATAAATATGCCTGATTCGAAATGTAAATTAGTGCAACTATAAACTTCATATATTTTTAAATTTGTGATGTTTGTAATAGAATTAAAAAAAGTACGAAAGTAAGACTTGGGTATGAAAAGTATAATATCCGCAAAAGATGCAATAGATTTAATTAAAGATGGCTCTTCTGTTATGGTAGGAGGCTTTTTGAGCTGTGGTGCTCCTGATGAGCTGATTGATGAATTGGTGCATAGAGATATTAAAAATCTTACTATGATTTCTAATGATACATCTTATCCTGATGCTGATAAAGGAAAGCTGATTGTTAATAAACAAATAAAAAAACTTATTACTTCTCATATAGGAACTAACCCGGAAACAGGAAAACAAATGAACTCAGGTGAGCTTGATGTTGAACTTGTTCCTATGGGAACTTTGATTGAGAAAATCAGAGCAAAAGGAACCGGACTTGGAGGTGTTCTTACACCTACTGGTGTTGGGACTGTCATAGAAGACGGTAAAGAAACAATGGAAATTGACGGCAAAAAGTTTATTTTTGAAAAACCGCTCGGCGCAGACTTTGCATTAATCTATGGCACAAAAGTAGATAAATTTGGAAATGTTAACTTCTTTGGTACCACAAGAAACCTTAATACAATTATGGCAACTGCGGCTGAAACGGTTATTGTCCAGGCTGATGAAGTTGTTGAATGTTTGGATCCTAATGATGTTGTTATCCCCGGGCTTTTTGTGGATTATATTGTTGTACGGGAGAAAAAATAAATGGAATTAACTGCTGAAAAAACTAAAACAGACTTACATTCTAAATATGTCTCGAATCCTGTTCTTGCTGAAAAAGAGCTTACAAAAGAAAAAATAAGAGAAATTATTGCCAGAAGAGCAGCAAAAGAATTCAAAGAAGGGGATGTGGTTACTCTCGGAATAGGTTTGCCGACGGCTGTTGCTGATTATGTTCCTCGTGAAAAACATGTTATATTTCAGTCTGAAAACGGACTTTTGGGTGTAGGCAAATCTCAAAATTCGGAAAATCCTGACACCAGAATAATTAATGCAGGCGGAGGCTTTGTTGAGGCAAAATATGGTGCTTGTTTTTATGATTCACAAATGGCTTTTACCATGATGAGAGGCGGTCATATAGATGCTACTGTTTTGGGAGCATTGCAGGTGGATGAAGAAGGCAGTCTTGCCAGCTGGATGATTCCGGGAAAAATGGTTCCGGGTATGGGTGGTTCAATGGATCTTGTTGTTGGGGCGAAAAAAGTTATTGTTGCTATGGAGCATATGTCTAAAGGTGCAATAAAGATTGTTAAAAAATGCAGCCTGCCTCTTACGGCATACAAAGAAGTTGATTTGATTATTACAGAAAGATGTGTTTTTGAATTCAAAGATAATCAAATGATTTTGATTGAAATTAATCCTATGTTTTCAATTGATGATATCAAAAAATCGGTTGAGGCAAATTTTGTTGTAAGTAAGAATTTGAAATATATGCAGGTTTGATTTTTTGATTAATTTTTGAAATCGGCTTTGAAATATTTTAGATTACCTCCCAGTCCTTCAACAAATTCACTGCTGTCTTTCTTGTAATAACCTTGGATAGCCTTTTGTAATCTGGGATAACAAATTTTTTCACAAATGTTATCTTCATTGTTTGTGCAAAGTATAAAAGTTCTGTTTGCATTTTCTTTTTTATTCAGTGTAAGCACAGCTTCTCCTGTTGTTCCTGAACCTGCAAAAAAATCTAATATTAATGCATCTTCTGGTAAATGTACAATTGATATGAGATGCATAATGAGTTCTTTGGGCTTAGAATATGAAAAGTCCAACCCCATACTTTTTAAGTAATCTGTCCCTTTTCTATTTAAGAATTTTTTGTCTGTTAAAAAATTCCTTGGCTTTACTCCTTTTTCTCTTCGTTCAGAGAGATAGCTTTTTGTATAAACATTGTATTTTGCTTTTTCTTTGAATTCGTTCAAAAGAGGAGAGTTTTTTGTTTCTTTGAAAACAAGAAGTTTTTTTTGTTTGAGATATGTTTCATAACTCCATCTCCAGACTTTATCATGTTTTGTTTTTGGTCTTATAAAGGCTGCATCTTTCAGGTCTTCCGGAAAAATATTTCCAGGTGGTATAAGTAGACTTCCGTCAGGTGCTTTTATATAATACCTTTGATTTATGCAGCCTCTCATCGGGTCTAAAGATGCTTGATAAAAAGCAACATCATCTCTAAATCTTCCTTTTTCATCACATTTTTTATAAAGGCTTTCATCTACTTCTTCATAAAAATTATCAGGGTTTAATCTTTCTTTATTTTTTGCGTAACATACAATATAGTCACAGGATGGAGCAAAGTGATTTCCTTTATCACTTGCTGTTTTTGAGACTCTTGTTATTAAACTTAGAAAATTTTCTTCTCCGAAAATTTCAGAACAAATCAAATTTAGGTTTGAAACTTCTTTTTCTCCTATACTAATAAAGATAATCCCACTGTCTTTCAACAGATTTTTTGCAATAACAAGACGCTTATATATAAAATTCAACCATTTTGAATGTGAACATTTGTCATGTTTGCTTACCCAGCAATCGTTATATTTGAAATCATGTTTGCTGCCTGTATTGTAGGGTGGGTCTATATAAATGAAATCAACTTTTTCTGAATATTGTTTCGAAAGTACAGTTAATGAAAGATAATTATCTCCTTCAATGAGCATATTAGAAACAGAATTGTTTGTTTTTATTTCTTTTTCTTTAATCTCTTTTAATTCAGGTTTTTTTTCCTGACACATTAATACAACTTTTTCTGCTTCTGTATCTTTGTTCCAAACAAGTCCGTATTTATTCTTTGTCATCATTTAATCAACCTTTTTAAATATTAAAGAGGTATTGATTCCTCCGAATGCAAAATTGTTGGACATAATAATGTTGGTGTCTAAATTTTTTCCTTGTCCTGATATGTAGTCTAAATTCGCACAAGTCGGGTCAATCTCTCTAAGATTTAATGTTGGTGCATACCAGTTTTCATTCAACATTTTGATTGATAGAATTGCTTCAATAGCACCGCAAGCTCCCAGTGTATGACCTGTGTAGCTTTTAAGTGAACTTATCGGAACTCTTCTGTTAAAAATTTCATAAGTGGCTTGTGATTCAGCTGTGTCACCCTGCATTGTTGCTGTGCCATGTGCATTTACATAGCCTATTTCATTTGGAGAAATCTTTGCATCTTTAAGTGCAAGTGATAAAGCAGAACCCATTGTTTGGGGATTTGGATTGGTAATGTGGGTACCGTCAGTAGATGTACCGAAGCCTATAATTTCAGCGTATATTTTGGCATTTCGCTTTTTTGCATGCTCATATTCTTCCAAAATTAGTGTTCCTGCTCCTTCTCCGAGCACGAGACCATCTCTGTTTTTGTCAAAAGGAGATGGTGTTAATTTAGGAGTATTGTTTTTTAAACTTGTTGCATAAAGTGTATCAAAAATAGCAATATGAGAGGGGTGAAGTTCTTCTGCTCCACCTGTTATCATAATTTTTTGGTAACCGTTTTTTATTGCTTCATATCCGTAGCCGATTCCCATTGAGCCCGATGTGCAGGCTGTTGAAGAAGGTATTAGTCTCCCTTTTGTCTTAAAATAAAGAGAGATATTTACGGTTGTTGTCTGGGGCATCATCTTTATATATGAACCTGAGTTCAAACATCTGATTTTTTTTTCGACCTGCATTGTATAAAAATCTATAATAGATTCTAAAGATCCGGAAGAAGAACCGTAGCTGACTCCTGTTTCTCCGTTTGATATACAATCCTCATCCAAAAGTCCTGCATCTTTTAATGCTTCTTCAGTTACTGCTGTACTGTAAACAGCAACTTTTCCCATTGTTCTTAAAACCTTGCGATTGAAATGTTCTGGGACAATAAAGTCTTTGACCGGTGCCGCCAGTCTTGTATTCATATTTTCAAATTCGTCCAGTTCTTTCCAGTATTCGATGCAATTTTCAAGCTTTTTCAACCGTGAAAAAGCTGTGTCAACTTTACATCCTAAAGGACTGGCTAATGCCATACCCGTAACAACGACTCTTTTCAAGAATACATTCCTCCGTTTACGGAAATTACCTGACCAGTAATATAAGACGCATCTTCACTCATAAGATAATTAACAAGGCTCGCAACTTCTTCCGGTCTGCCTGTTCTTTTTATTGGAATTATTTTTTTTATTTCGTCTGCCGGAAGATCTTTAATCATATCTGTTTCTATAATTCCCGGTGCTACACAATTAACTGTAATACCTCTTTTAGCCAGTTCCAGGCTTAATGCTTTAGTTGCTCCAATAATGCCTGCTTTTGAAGCACTGTAATTCACCTGCCCTCTGTTACCTGCCAACCCTGAAATCGAGGACATTGTAACAATACGTCCTTTAATTCTTTGTTCTATCATCGGCATAATTATTGGTTTTAGAACATTATAAAAACTGCCAAGGTTTGTGTTTAAAACGTCATCCCATTCGTTCTCTTCCATTATTGGAAAGACATTATCTCTTGCAATGCCTGCATTTAATACAACACCAAAGTATATTCCGTTTTTTTCAATATCCTCTTTAAGTATCTTAAAACATTGCTGTCTGTTTTTTACATCAAACACAAGCATTTCAGTTTTTACTCCGAATTTTTTTATTTCTTGTGCGACATCTTCTAGTTTTTCAATGTTGTTTCTGCAATGAAGCGTTATATCAAAACCGTTTTTTGCAAGATATAAAGCTGAGGCACGTCCTATACCTCTGCTAGAACCTGTAACAAGTACACGTTTGTTGCATAAATTACCCATATAAATACCTATATATCCAAGTTTTCTCTATTTAGCGGCTGATAAACATTTACTTTCGCTTTTGCACACTCTTTACCTTCATTATAGATAAAACACTCAAACGAAACAAGTTCATTATCTGAAAATGCTTGTTGTGCAAAGATTGTATACGTTTTGCCAAGCTCGAATTTTTCTAAATCGGCTTCATAAAATCTGCTGCCAAGAAGAAATCCTATTTTAGGTTCAGACAGTTTATTTTGGAAATAAGCGTAGCATCCGATTGTTTGTGCCATGAATTCTATTCCGGCAAGTGCAGAAATTCCATTGATTTCTCTGTCAAAAAGAATTTTGTCTTTCGTTATGGTTACAGAGGTTTTTACTGAGTTTTTTTCTAAATCTACATTCAGTAGTTCATCCAAAAATATCATTGGAGCATCGTGCGGAAGAATTTTTGACAGTTCGTATTTTTTATTCATTTGTCCTCCCTAATATAATGGATGCATTTGAACCGCCGAAGCCGAAGGCATTATTCATACAATATTTAAGCTTTCTTGTTTTTTGATTTTTTCTTACAAGATTTAACACAGGTAAATTTGTGTCATATTCATTGTCATAAATATGTGGCAAAAGGTAATATTCAGGATTGATTTTTTTGTCAAGCGTAGCACAGCAAAGAGCAGCTTCTACTCCTGCTGAAGCACCGAGACAATGACCGGTTAGAGACTTTGTTGAAGAAACCTGTATGTTGTTTTTAAATATTCTCGATATCGCATTTGCTTCCATTATGTCATTGCTTAATGTACCTGTTCCATGAAGATTGATATAATCAATGTCAGAGGTTTTTAAGCCTGCTTGTTCGAGTGCTTGTTTCATTGCTATTGATGCTTGCATACCTTCAGGGTCAGGCGTTGCACTGTGGTAAGCATCCGATGTTTCTCCTATACCCATAATTTTTATAGAGTTTGGTGTTTGTTTTTTTTCAATAATAAACAAAGCTCCGCCTTCTCCTATATTTATGCCGTTTCTATTTTTGCTGAACGGAAGACAGGGGGTTGAAGATAAAACTTCTAGTGAATGAAATCCAAACACAGGCATTCTGGAAAGCGCATCAACAGCTGCGCAAATTACAACATCACAAACATTTGCATCTATCAGTTTTTTTGCGGTTGAAAAAGCTTTTATTCCTGAGGTACAAGCGGTTGAAACACCGCTGTAATAACCTGTTAATCCTAGATGTTTGTGTAGGAAGCCTGCCGGGTTTCCAATTTGTGAATGATCAATATCTTTTGATTTTTCAAATTCATCAACACCTGAATTGGTATTTCCTATAACTATGCCGATTTTGCTTTTATCATAATTTTTTAAAAGATTATCAATTTTATTTTTTAAATTATTTACGCAGTGAAGCAAAATTCTGTTACATCTAAGGTTATATTTGTCATCATCAATCAAAGGCAGTGTTTTTGATATTTTACCAAATGGAAATGTTTTATTTTTTATTATTGTATTGTCAAAACTAAAAAAAACATTTTCACCTTTTAGTGCAGCATGAAAAATTTCGTCAATACTGCATCCAAGATTGCATATAGCACTATAAGCTGTTATATAAATATCTGTCATTAAAGACCTGT
The DNA here is from genome assembly GCA_048360435.1 of Candidatus Limenecus sp. GTDB lineage: Bacteria > Cyanobacteriota > Vampirovibrionia > Gastranaerophilales > Gastranaerophilaceae > Limenecus. The sequence continues at coordinate 95,129 of DBGCOP010000027.1, forward strand.
TTCTTTTTGATTAAAACCACAATTTATAATAAAATTAATATTAACATAATTATTTATGTTGAGTCGAGAACAGTCTGGATTTTAAAAATTGAAATTTTCTATAAAAAAATATGTATATATTACAGAAGAAAATGTTGATGTTTCTTTTCTCCCTCCGATGTCGAGAAGAAAACTTTCACTTTTGGATAAAATAGCATTATGTGCAATGCAAAAATGTTATGACTCGTCTCAGGTAAAAATGGTTTTGGCTTCACAATATGGTGAATTGGACAGATTGAGAAAGCTTGTTGAGCAGTATTCACAGGAAAATGAAGTTTCTCCTGCTACATTTAGTTTTTCAGTTCATAATAGTGCTGTTGGGCAATTTTCTCTTTTGCACAAAATAAAAGAAAGTTATAATTCTGTTTCTGCGGAAAAAGATACTTTTTCAGCCGGTTTGATTGAAGCACTAATGACATCAACTTCGGATGAGGTCTTGTTTTGTTGTTGTGATTCTGAAAAAGTTTGTGAAGGTTTTTCTTGTTTGATTTCAACAAAAGATTTATCAAAAGCTGTTTTTGAATGGAACATTTTAAAAAATTCTGAAAGGTTATTTTTTGAAACAACAGATTCAGAAAGATTTTTCAGCTTTTTGGAAGGAGAAGACAAAAGATTTGTTACAAGTGATGGTTTGTTTGAAATCAAAAATATCGGAGAACAACAATGAGGCTGATTAAAATAATAAGAAGTATGGAAGTTTTATTGCTTTTTTGCTTTTTCGGCTGCGGAGCATTGATAATAAACTATATTATATTTCCTTTAGGATCTTTATTTCAAAAAAAAGAGAATAAAAAATATTTTTACAGCAATGTGATTCATAAAACATGGGCATTTTTTACAAAACTAATGATAAAATCAAATATTATAAAAGTTGTTGTTGAAAACAAAGAGCAGCTGGAAAATCTGAGAGGAAAAATAATTGTAGCCAATCATCCGAGTTTTATTGATATTGTCTTGCTTATAGGTATTATGCCTCATACTGTGTGTATTGCTAAGAAAGATTTGAAAAAAAATTTGTTTATGGGAAATATTATAAAGTCTTTGTATCTTGTAAATGACGAAGATAAAGATAATCTAATTAATGAATCTTCAGAGATTTTGAGCCAGGGGTTTAATATAATAATTTTTCCAACCGGTACAAGAACGACTCAGAGGGAAAATATGAAACTTCATAAAGGTGCAGCAATGCTTGCTTTGCACACAAAAACAGATATAGTTCCTTTATGTATATCATGTGATAAAAAATTTCTTGCTAAAAATCAAAAAGTATATGATGCTTCTGATTCACCTGTTTTTTATACAATTACAGTTAATAATACAATCAGAATAGATGACTTTGCAGAACAGGGGCTAACTGAGATACAGCTTCGAAACAGATTGAACGAATCTATAAAAGAAAAGATTTCTGCGCGTTAAAATTGACTTTGGCTTATTGTTGGGCTATAAAATATATAAGAGACAAAGATAGGTTCTGGAATTTTGGCTGATATAAACTTAGAAAACGAGTTAAAGCAACTCATCATTAATGTTCTTGAATTAGAAGAAATTACACCTGATGATATAAAGACGGATGAAGCTTTATTTATTGATGGGCTCGGACTGGATTCAATTGATGCGCTTGAGCTTGGTATGGCTTTAAAAAAGAAATATAATCTGAAAATGAGTTCAGATAAAGAAGAAAATAAAAAACATTTTTATTCTGTTAAAACACTTGCTGATTTCATTGAAAGCCAATCAAAATAGATTATTTTCTAAATAATAAAGGTATAAACAAACAAAATATGAGTGTAAAACATACAAAAGAAGATATATTAAATGAATTGAGAACTATACTTGTCAATGATTTTGAAATTGGTGAAGAAAAAATCGTACCGGATGCCAATCTTTTTGAGGATCTTGAATTTGATAGTATAGATGCTGTTGATTTGGCTGTGCGTTTGCAGGATTTTACAAAACAGAAAATTTCTCCTGAAAATTTTAAACAAATTCGAACAATTAATGATGTAGTTGATGCTGTTTATGGTCTTTTGCAATAAATTGAGTGTGCTTTATGGATTTAGTGAGAGACTTTGTAAAAAAATATATCTTTATTTTTTCTTTGTTTTTTACTTTCTTTATAATAGCACTATTTCACTTTACGAGGCTTGTCGGGTTAAAATTATATCCTGTTGTTGTTAATTTTTCTATTTTTTTCGTATTTTTTTCTTCTCTTTTTAGCGAGGAAACCATTATACAAAAGTTTGCAAGAATTGCTGAAGGAGAGTTGAAAGAACCTGTCAAATGTTATACAAAAAAACTGACTTATGTCTGGTGTGTTTTTCTTTTTGTGCAGTTTCTTCTTTCCATAATAACCTGTTTTTTGTCTGATAAAATATGGATGATATACAATGGTTGTTTATCTTATTTTTTTCTCGGATGCTTTTTTGCGATAGAATATATTTTTAGAGTAATTTATAAGAGAAAACACGGTCTGTAATACAAATGAATTTTTTGGAAATTTTTAATAAACAGGAATATAAAGATATAATTGTTGCTTTTAACGAAGGCAAATTTATAAGTATTGCAGAAATAATGACATTGATAAATCCTGTTATTCAGCGGCTTATGCTGGAAAAATGCAACAATGTTCTTATAACTTCAAAAAACGCTTTTCATTTTTTATTAAATTTTCTTTCTTCAATTATTGCTGGGAAAGAAGTTTATATAGTATCAGATGAAAAGAAGATAAATTCTTTGAATGTTGAATTTATACAACTTGATAAATATCCAAAAGATTTAACTTTTGAATCATTAAAAAATCTTGAAACACCTGATTTCAATAATATTTTTATCAATATATTTACATCCGGTTCCACAGGTCAACCAAAAAAAATAAGAAAAACTTTGAATAATGTTATTGCAGAAGCTTTTGATATTTTTGAAGAGTATAAAAAATTTTTTGATAATAAGCAAACGCTTGTTGCGACTTCTACAACCCCTCATCATATGTTTGGGCTGACTTGTTTTATTGTTATGCCGCTATGTTTTGTGGGGAGGCTTGTTATAGATACAAAAGAAGTTGTTTATCCTGATAATGCTGATTTGAAAGATAAAATTTTTATATCAACGCCGTCTTTTCTTGAAAAATTTGAAAAATATGAGATATCCTTAAATAATCCTCCAAGTATTATACTTACTGCTGGAGACAAACTCAAAGAATCTACATTTGATTATTTTGGCAAAAATAATGTAAATATATCTGATATATACGGCTGTACGGAAACAGGTGTAGTTGCTAGTAAATATAGTTATAACGATGATATGAAATGTTATAAAAGTGTAAAAATTTCATTAGACGACAATTCTCAAATTGTTGTTGATTCGCCTTATTTTACCGGTGAAAAAATGACTATCGGAGATATAATAGAGCTTAAAAGCTGTAATATTTTTTCATTAAAAAAAAGAAATGACAGAATCTTAAAGATACAAGAGAAGAGAATTAGTGCACAAGAAATAGAGGACTGCTTAAAAAAGTCTGTATATGTAACCGATGTGTATTGTTTTAAATTTGCGGACAAACTTGCCTGTGCCGTTGTGTTATCAGAACAAGGGAAGAATCTGTTTTTTAGCAATCACTCTAACACTCAGGCAGAGATTATTAAAACTTTAAAAAATAATGCAAAGCAAATATCTGAAATCATTCCTCAAAAATGGAAGTTCTTATATGAAATTCCTAAAACAAAAACCGGTAAAACTGATGTAAAAAAAATTCAATCATTATTTGAAAAAAATATTTCATTACCTTTGATAATGAATGTTGAAGAAAAAAATAATGAGTTTGTTATAAGTATGATTTTTCCTGGAAGCTGTAATTTTTTTAAAGGTCATTTTGAAGGATTTCCTGTTTTGCCGGGCGTTATTCAATTATATTTTGCACATATGTTTGCACAAGACTTTTTTGAAACTAAAATATATGTAAGTCATGTGAAACGAATGAAATTTTCACATATTATAAAACCTGATGAAAAACTGGAGCTTCTTCTTAAGAAAGAAGATAATAATGTAACTTACGTGTATAAAAAAGAACAAATAGTCTGTTCAGCGGGAATATTTACGGTTCAAAAAATAAAAGAATAAAAAAATGAAAAAGATTACAACATACACTGAAATTGAAGTAGAATTTTATGATCTTGACCCTATGAATGTTGTCTGGCATGGAAATTACATAAAATATATTGAGAAAGCCAGATGCGATTTGCTTGAAAAAATAGGGTATACATATGATGATATGAGAAAAGACAATATTGCTTATCCCATAGCTACAATGGATTTAAAATTTATAAAATCAGCTTTGTTTAAACAGAAGCTGATTGTTGAAACAACCCTCGAGAGTCTTGAGCCCGCTCTTTTAATAAGATATCTTATTAAAGATAAAATAACAGGAGAGAAACTCTTTAAAGCAAAAAGTATGCAGATAGGTGTAAATATTAATACAAGAGAATCTATCTATAAACCACCGCTAACTTTTCTAAAGAAAGTAGAGGAATTTTAATATGAAAAAGTTTTTTGTTTGTTTGACTTTTTTTACTTTTGCTTTTTTTGATCAGGTATTTGCTATGGAAATATTTAAGCACCCGGAAACAGCAGCTTCAATTGCTTCTAAGATGCCTGAATTTAACAATGCTGAATGCAAATTTGAACAAAATAAATATATGAAAACATCTAACGTTAATCTGGCATCCGGAGGTAATTTTAAATTTATAAAAGAACAGGGTGTTATTTTTGAAACTGTACATCCGATTCATTCAACGTCACAGTATACAACTTCTCAGAACAAAAATATTAATGCCGTAATTAAAGCAATTGCTTCAAAAAATTATTCATATCTTGATAAAAATTTTAATCTTTATTATCAAAAAAACAATCAATCCGGCTGGCTTTTGGCTCTTGCCCCTAAACAGGACGGACAATTGAGGGGAGAACTCGGTTATATTATGGTATATGGTTCAAGTTCAAATTTGAATGGAAAAATTTCAAAAATGATAATAGATACAAAGAATACCAAAACAACAATAAATTTTATTGATTGCAGGTAAATTATGCATAAAGAAGCAATTTTTAATATATTAAGAGTGACATTTTTGTCTATAATAATTTTTCTGTTTGTTTTTTCTTTTATTTATCCTAAAAAAACAGAAACAAATATTCTCAGGGCTATTTTGTCGAACTCTTCAAAAGATGAGCTTGTTGTTAATTTAAGCCAAAAGTTTTCAGGAAGACTTAATGTTATTTTTGAATCAACAGATATAGAGAAAATAGAAGAAGTAAAAAAAACTTTCAAAGAACAGCTTTGTGCTGATGCCTTCAAAAAAGATATTACTGATACTCATGAGTTCAAGGAACTTTTGAATACTTATAAATATTATAATGCAAATCTTTTGTCTTCGAAAACACGAACAAAACTTGTACACGGTGATGTTGAAGAGGTTAAGTTGGAGAGTATGGAACGTTTATACAATCCTTTGAGCATTAACCTTGTTCCTATTGAAGAGGATCCGTTCTTGCTTTTTAATGATTTTTTGGCAAATCTGCCTTCTGCACAGGAGCAGGTTCCAATAGAACGAGATGGAAAATTTTATGAATTGATGACTTTAAATTTAAAAGATGAAATAGCTCTTTCTCCTTCATTATTAAATATTGAAATGAAAAAAGTTATTGAATTAAAATGCAAAATTTCAAAAGAATTTCCTGACGTTGAAATATATCTTACAGGCTCTCCTGTTCATACGTATTCAGCCAGCTCAAGGTCAATGATAGAAATTAATATAATTTGTTTGTTATCTTCTATTTTTATAATCTTACTTTGCAAATTATATTTTCGCACTTTCAAGATTTTAATTCCGATTGTATTAAGTCTTTCTCTCGGAATACTTTTCGGATATCTGGCTACTTCTGTGTTTTTTGAATCTATACATATTTTGACTTTTGTGTTTTCAACCACGCTGATAGGTATTTGTGTAGATTATTCACTTCATTATTTTGCACACCATAATAACTTAAAATCAATATTTAAAAGTTTAACAATCAGTATGCTTACGACTGTATGTGCTTTTTTAACACTTTTGTTTTCGCAAATCGAGCTTTTAATGCAAATAGCTGTCTTTACTTCAGCAGGTTTGATTAGTGTTTATGCTTTTGTGGTGTTGTTTTATCCTGTTATTTGTAAAAAACTTTGTTGTGAAGACGTATCATCTTTTGCTGAAATGATTTTTTCTTTAAAAGTTTCTAAAAAAACTAAAATCATTTTTTCTTCTGTTTGTTTTGTTATATTTCTTGCCGGTTTTTTTCAATTAAGCTTCAATGATGACATAAAGGATATGTATAAACCTTCTAAAAAACTCTTAAAAGCAGAAAAAATTTATTCTTCATTAACAGGTGATATGTCAAATATGGCTTTTGTAATAGTAAACGGTGAAAATATAGAATCACTGTTAGAAAAAGAGGAACAGGTCACAGAACATATTCCTCAGGAGCAATATATAGCTTTAAGTCAATTTTTGCCTTCAAAAAAACAGCAAAATGAAAATAAAAGATTGAAAAAACAATTCTATCAAAATGAGCTTTTTGATTATGCTAAATTTTTGGATCTTGAAACAAAAAATAAGATTTTGAATGAAAAAAACAGGTCCGGTTTCCTTACAGAAGATAAATTGCCTCATTTGCTTAAAGAAAGCTTTTTGGCATCGCCAAACCAATCAATTATAGTTATCAAGCATGTTGATCAAAAAATATATGAACAGCTTTCAAAAAATAATGAGATAACCATTATTGATTTAAAAAAAGAGATATCTTCAAAAGTACAACAATGTCGTGAAAATTGTATGAAAATATTCTTGCCTGCTATATTGGCATTATATATTTTGCTTGCAATAATTTATAAACCGTTAGATGCATTAAAAATTCTTGCGCCATCAGTACTCGGTGGTGTTTTTACCTTGTCTGTATTAGGTCTGTTTCATATCAGTTTGAATCTGTTTCATATACTGGCATTGTTTTTGATTATAGGCTTCAGCCTTGATTATTCAATCTTTAGGTTTAATTCAAAAAATGAATCAGTCGAATCAAAAGCAGCGGTTTTGATTTCTTGTGCGACGACAGTTTTTTCTTTTCTTTTGCTGGCGTGTACAAGTTTCAAACTCATTAGTTCTTTGGGACTGATACTTGGTCTGGGGTTGATTAGTTCATATCTTTTCAGCCTTTTGTTGATTAGTAAAACAAACGACACTGAATAATTTTAATGATAAAATAAGAGGCTGTTATGGAAGAAAAAATTACAAAACCATTATACAGGAGAACACACAAAAACCAAACATCAAGAATTGATGCACTTACTGAGGCACAAAAAATAGCATTTGCTCCTTTTTCTTTTCAAACAGTGGCATGTTTGATTGATTTTAATATCTTTAAAGCTTTGGAGACATCACCAAAGACCAAGCAGCAGTTGGTTGAAGAGTGTAACGTTTCACAATATTGTATTGACACATTGTTTGATGCAGCTCTTTGTATAGGGCTTGTTAAAAAAAATAATGATGAAACTTATTTTTTGACACCTTTGGCAGAAGCTTTTTTGTATGATGAGATGACAAAAGTAAATTTCAATTTTATGAAAGATGTTTGTTTTCTCGGTGCAAGTGAACTTTTTTCTTCTTTTAAGGAGAATCGTCCTGCCGGTCTGCAAAAGTATTATTATGATTCTGAAACCATTTACCCGATGCTGACAAAATTGCCTGAGAAAATGAAAAAAAGCTGGTATGATTTTGATCATTATTATTCTGATGATTGTTTTAAGGAAGTACTTCCATATATTTTTGAGACAAAGCCTCCTCATGTTTTTGATATAGGTGCTAATACCGGTAAATTTGAAAAGGCTTGCCTTGAATATAATAAAGAATGCTGTGTTACAATGATAGATTTGCCGGAGAATATTGAAGCTGCTAAGAACAGTTTTGATACTGACAGATGTAGTTTTTGGAGTGCTGATATTTTGTCAGATGAAAAAAATCTTCCTAAAATGAACGGTGCTGTATTTATGAGCCAGTTTTTAGACTGTTTTTCAAAAGTACAGATACAGCATATATTGGATAAAATTTCAAAATGCAGTGATGAAAATATAAGGGTCTTTATTTTGGAACCATTTATAGATAAACAACAGTTTGCCGGTGCAGCTTACGCATTGTCTCATATTTCTTTGTATTTTTCCTGTATGGCTAATGGTAAGAGTAAAATGTACAATGAGACAGATATGAGAGAACTAATTAACTCCTCTGACTTTAGAATAGAAAAGATTTATCAAAACATCGGAAAATATGATTATACCTTGTTGGAGTGTGTAAAAAAATGAAATGGTATCAGGTTAAAGAACAAGCCGCAGGAGAAAAAAGGCTTATGACCTTATGGTATTTATACAAGTTTCTGGGTAAGAATGTTGTATGTCTTTTAACCGCTATTATTGCATTTTGTGCTTTTTGCTCTTCAAAACAAATGAGAGAATATTCAAAGAAAAATCTGTCTGTAATTTTTAATTATACGAATAATGTTGATGCAAAACCCACTTTGTTGAACTCTTATCGACTTGTGTTGAACTATGCTTTATCTCTTGTGGATAGAATGGAGGTTTTTGCTCATAGATTTGATGACACAAAAATTGTTTTTGATTCTAATGAAGAAAAAAGTCTTCTTGAAACTGATATAAATGAAAAAAAAGGGATATTTTTTATTTGTTCACATATAGGAAATATTGAGGTGTTGAGAACTTTTATACAAAAGCCTATGAATCCTCTCAACCCGCATGTAAATATCTTTTTAAGCGAAACTCAGTGCCGCATATTTAACGGATTTTTAAAGAGAATACAGGCAAAGACAGATGTATCTGTTTATCCTGTGGAGAACATTAGTATAGACACAGCAATAGAGATGAAGGATAAACTTGATAATGCTCAGATTGCAATTATGGCAGGGGATAGGGTTTCTTCTTTAAGTGAAAATACTTCTTTTAAAATACATTTTTTAAATAGAATTGTCGAGTTTCCTCTTGGCACTTTCAAATTTGCACAAATGATGGAAACACCAGTATATTTTATAGCAGCTATAAAGGATAAAAACGGTTTTTACAAAATACATATGAAAAAATATAGAAGACAAAAGGAATTAACAAAATCCCAGAATACTAAACTTATGCAAAGTGAATATATAAACTTTCTTGAAAAGATGGTAAAACTTGCACCGCTTCAATTTTACCATTTTTATAATGTTTTTGGAGGATAAAGCACAGATGTTATTTTATGCGGATTTACATATTCATTCAAAATATTCAAGAGCAACAAGCAAAAATTGTAATCTGGAAGAACTTGCTGTCTGGGCTCAGAAAAAAGGTTTAGGCATGATTGCAACAGGTGATTTTACTCATCCGGCATGGTTTGAAGAGATTAAAGAAAAGCTTGTTCCGGCTGGAAACGGCGTATTTCGCCTTCGTCAGGAAATAGAAAAACAAATTCTGAAACCGGAAAATCCTGTGTATTTTGTACTTTCTGTGGAAATTTCAACTATCTATAAAAAATGGGATAAAACGAGAAAAGTTCATCATGTGGTTTTTGTACCGGATATGCAGTCAGCTGAAAATTTTAGAAACAGTTTAGGAAAAATAGGTAATATTTCATCTGACGGAAGACCTATACTCGGGCTTGATTCAAGAAATTTGCTTGAAATTGCGCTGGAGTCAGGCGACGGCTCTTTTCTTATTCCTGCTCATATTTGGACTCCGTGGTTTTCAGTTCTTGGCTCAAAATCCGGATTTGATTCAATTGATGACTGTTATGGTGACTTGTCTGAGCATATTTTCGCTGTCGAAACAGGGCTTTCGTCTGATCCTGAGATGAACTGGCATGTGTCTTCTCTTGATAAATACAGACTTGTTTCTAATTCAGATGCTCATTCTCCTTCGAAGTTGGCTAGGGAAGCAACTGTGTTTGATACTGAATTGGATTATTTCAGCGTTTTAAACGCGCTGAAAAACGGTAATGGATATGTCGGTACTGTTGAATTCTTTCCGGAAGAGGGTAAATATCATGAAGACGGGCATAGAAAGTGCAATGTCTGTCTGTCGCCTGAGGAAACAAAAGCTTTAAACGGAATTTGCCCTGTTTGTAATAAACCTTTGACAATAGGTGTTTTAAACAGAGTGAATGAACTCTCGGATAGAAAAGGCAAGATTGTTACCCCTCCAACAACAGCAGGTAAAGTTATCAGTCTTATTCCGCTTGTTGAAATTCTTTCTGAAATTGCAAATGTCGGGCCGGCAAGTAAGGCTGTTACAAAACAATATGAAACTCTCATTGAAAAGCTTGGTTCTGAACTTTCTATTTTGACGGAAGTTCCGGTTGATGAAATTGAAAAAGTTCATTCTTCAAAACTTGCAGAGGGAATTAAAAGATTGCGAGAAGGCAGAGTAATTCGCCATTCGGGATATGACGGAGAGTACGGTGTGATAAGGCTGTTTGAAGATTTGTAAAACTTTATTTACATTACATATTTTTAACACAAATTATACTTTTCAGGTAAGTTGTATGGTTAGTTTATGAACAAAAAGGTTAATCAGTGATTACAGCATTAAGTATTAATAATTTTTCTCAGGTAAATAACCGGGAATCTTCAGCAATTCAGAAAAAATCTCTTCAGGCTTCTGTTCCGTCATTTAAAGGCTCACAGGGGCTAACACCCGAGCAGGCTGCTGCAATGGCGGCTCAAAAAATTAATCAAAAAAAGATTATTCCCCATATTACTGAAAGAGATATTAACTTTGCAGTTACTTGTGTCGGACATGGCGATGTTTTGGGAAATACTCGTGAGGTATATGATTATCGTTCGTCGATGAATTCTCAATATGGATATGATTGGTCTAAGAATTTCACTAAACCTCATATAGTAAGAAATGGGAATATGGATGAAAAAAGAAACGGTGAAACTACTGCTCTTGTGATTCCGTTGCATCCTAAAACACCTGGCATTAGAGGTGCAGATAATATGACAATGCTTTTGAGTGGGCGCATTGAACAGTCCATGTTAAATGAACTTATATTATATATGTCAAAAATTGGAATTCTAAATGAAACTCCCATAGGCAAAATTCGATACTATGTTAATTCTGTGAATCCAAAGCAATTTATGGCAAACCCGAAGATTAAAACAGCAATTGCTTACTTCTTCCAACAAAAAGAAGCTGAACAGTTGAACGCTTCTATAAAAACTCAATCAGTAAATGATAAGTCTGATGTAAAACTCAAAACCTCTGATATAAACATAGTAAATATTGATCAGAAAACAGATAAAAATAATACTCGTGAAATAAAAGATTATCTCAGATACTATCTGAAAAACGGTAAAAAGTTCACTGTGATTCCTGACAAATTTTCTCAAAACGGTTTGCAAAAAGATATGACTGCTATATTGATTCCTTCCAAAAAGAGTGATTGGGATTTTATAACTGTGACAATAGACAAAAGAATTCCTGAAGAAGACTGCAAAAATCTTTTAAATCATCTTGTTCATACAGGGAAGGCTAATGTTGAAAACGAGAATTTCAGAAATGCCATAGTTGATTATTTGAACTCAAATTAGATTTATAACACTTCACAAAATGTTATAAGTGTAGTAAAATATAAATAGAGAAAGCATTTTAATTAAGGGGTAAGGTGTGATAGTTAATAATTTTTCAAATTCTTTTTCTACTCCGTTAAGAGATTATAAAAAAGAAAAAGAAGATTTAATTCAAAAAAATTATAGTCATATCTATGCACATGAAATGGCTCATAAACTTGCAGGAGGTCCTTTTGCCGGTTCTATTTCGATTGAGAAAAATGCAGAAGGAATACCAGTTGCCGGTCATGTTCCAATTAAAATGCCTGTATTAGATCGAAACAATCCTCAAAAAACAATTGATCATGCTGATGTTGTTATAAAAGCCGCTCTTGCTCCTTCTGATCCTTCTTCACAGGATTATAAAGTTGCTGCCGAGGCTCAATCTCTAAAATCCAGGGTAAAATCTCTTGAATCAGGAAATAAGCTTGATTTTATGGCTTAATTCCTTTCTGTTTTGTGTATAATATATTTTATGATTTTACAAGATTGGCGCAGCTTTTATTCACAGGTCTTTTTGAATGATTTAGAAAAAATGAATCATTTTAGAAAAGAATATTTGAATAATAGTGATTCTCCTGATGATAAATGTTTAGAAGAACTCTGTTTGTTTTACTACACACTTTTTAATAGTGCTTGTTTTCTTCTTCAATGTTATCTTGCTTACAATGGTTTGGTTCAATATGAACAAAGAGCAGTTATTAAAGAAGCATTTTATGTAGAATTGATTCAAGATGGTGCAACTTGGATAAAGGCTTTGTCTTTATGCGAAATTATTAAAATTCATGGACCTGAGAAATTAAAAAGTGTTATTGCGAAATCTTTAAAAGACGAATATTTCAAAATATTCGATGATTTAAAATCTGTTATTTCGAACAAATTGGAGGAATATGAATAAAATTCCGAGATTTTACTATCGTATAAAGAATTTTAGGAGAAATTATCTTGTGTTTCAAAAGCTTAGTGCACTTTATTCTAGAAATGCATTAAAAACACCTGAGCTTAGACAGGATCTGTTGAATGTTATTAAAAGTTGCTACGGGTTTTATTGGAAAATTCTCAGAGATTTTTTACAAGATAGAAATATAAATTTATATTTGCCAAGGGAAATTTTTATTACAGCAGAAAAAGAAAAAATTATTGATGATGCAAAAGTTTGGATATCCTACATTGATGATTTGAATGCGCTCCTAAAAACAGAAGATTCAGCTGAGAAAAAACATATTGTAAATAAGATTTTTCACGATTACAGAAAACCTCTTGAAAAAGTTGAAAAATTTTTGGATCTTTACTATGTAAAATTTCATATTTCAGAAAAGATTCAGCCTTTTGTTCCGGAAAGTCTTCCTGATAATAACCCTATATATTCACCTGAATATATAGCTCTTTCGGAGGAATCATATAATTTATTATTAGACTTTTTCAAGCATACATCAGAAATAAAAAATGTTTGGATACATGGTTCAAGAGCATTTGGGAATCCACGAATTTCAGCTGATATTGATTTGTTAGTGGATAGTCCTTTGAACAGTTTTGAAAGATTAAAAAATAGTTTTTCAAAAATTCAAATTCCTCAAAATATAGACTGCACAAATGTACATGACAAAGAAAATAATGATTTTTTATATACGTTAATACAAAGGTCAAAAAAGATTTACAGAGCAGCTGATTTCAGAAAAAACAGACCCTGATAAATTTATATTGCCCTTAACCTTTATCGTAATTATAATTTTATAGGGAGGTGCTAATGTTAAAAAAGTCTGTTAAGAATATTATCAGCTTGTTGGTTATTGCTTTTGTTGTCATTGTTCAGTGCGGTTGTACGAATGCTTTAAATTTTCGCCATGCTTATGATCAGGGAATGAAAGCATATAATGAAAAAAATTATGAATCAGCTATTGTTCTTTTTAACAATGCTTTGACATATAAACCTGATTCATACAGCACTCTGTGCTTGTTAGGAACCAGCTATGCCTATAATAAGGACGATAAAATGGCAGAAAGAACTTTTCAAGATGCAATAAGGCTCTATCCGGATGACTGGAATGCCTATATCTTATATGCAGATTTAAAACGTTCTCAACATGACTATCCTGCTGCTATTGATTTTTATGAAACAGCAATAACTCTTGGTTCAATGGGAGGAAAAGAAAAAGCTTATTACAAAAAATTGTTGAAAGAAATTGCTATTGAAGAAGCATCTTATGATGCAAAAAACAGCTATGCTTCAGAAATATCCAAAGAGGAATTAAAGGATAATGTTAATGCCAAAAAGAAACTTTTGGAAAAACAAGACCAACCTGCTGCAAAGCAAGTGGGTGATGTTATATTGGCTTTGGATTTAAAAAAATGGGAAAAAGCTCTTGAACAAAATGATGAAAAGTCAAAATTAACTGAATATGGTATTAAGGGTGAGGACGTAAAAAACTTTAAATGGTCACAGCTTGTTATTGTCCAATATTTTCTGATTACAGACAATTTTAAGACTACACTCGATGAATATTATAAAAATCACATTGGGGCAGTTGAAGCAGTTGCGAAAAATTCAAATAAGCCTTTTGAGAAAAAAATATTACATCAGAAAAAAGATGAAATTACATATGAATGGAAATTTGATAATTCAAAAGAGTCTGAAATAGCGCGAATTGTTTATACAGATAAAGGAATTTATCATATTCATTTTGCTAAAAAAGGTATATTTACAGAACAGGAAAAAACAGAATATTTGAATTTGTTAAAAACAGCTGTTTTGAAATAACTGTTATTTATGTCTTTTTTCATAGATTTCAATTACATTTTTTGCAAATTCTTCAGGTTTTAAATGAATCCAGGAATGTGATCTTATCTTGCCGTTGTCTGAATCAAAGGGTCTTAGTATGCTTGTGAAATTATTTAAAAATTTTGATTTGGTTACACTACTTGCTATAAATCCCCTTCCTTCTGTTTGATATTCGGTGAGTTTTTTGGGAAGCCCTGTTGCGGCTATATCATTTCTATGATTGATACAAATCCAGAATTTGTCGTTTTTTATCAAAAATTCAGCAATATTTTTCATCGGCTTTTTAGAATCTTCCGCCCAGTAATTTGCATTAAAGGTTGTGTTTAAGTCTGCTGATGTAATTAAACCCGTAAATTTTTCATGATTATACGTATTTTCAATTACTCGTTGCTCTAAGAAATCGATAGCAGCAGCTGAACCAAAGCTGTGAGCGATTATTACATATTTGGAGTTTGTTTCATCTGCCGCTTTTTGTATTCGGTCAAGAATTATCTGTCTGTGTTTTGGAGAATCTTTTATAAAAAATATTTGGTATAAAAAACTGTTTATTAAGTTTCTAAGATATATTGATATAGGTCCGGAGCCTTTATCCGAAGGATGTAAAAGAGGTGCTAAAAGATTTGTTTTTTGTTTATCCATGCTCAACTCTGTCTTTGTCTTTGTATGGTTGTGTGTATTGTTTAATTCTTCAATTGCTGACTTGTATAATTTGTAACTTTCATCGCACTGATATATATCTGCCCAAAAAATTACTTTATATTTTCCACTAAAGCAATAATTTCCCATTGCTTTTCCTTGAAATGCTTGTGCAACTCTATGGGCTTCATCATTCACTATTTGTTCGTCAAATGCATTAAATCCATGCAGATATAATATTGAAAGTGGCTCGTGGCGGCAATTTGCATGTGCTTTGTTTATGAATAAGGATAAAGAAAGAAATATTACAAAAACTAAGTTTTTCATTATTCGCAAAATAGCAGACTAATGTGTCATTTGCAATTGCTCCGACGGTCAAAAAATAAGCAAAAAAAAAACCTGAGGTAATCTCAGGCAAAACTAGACTAATAGGGAAAACTCCAAAATCTCCAATATCATAACCTAGGAATAGGTATTATTGTCGATAAACTTATTTTATATGCATCATTGCTTTATTTGTTACTGCAATCATCTGCATAGTTTTCCAGAAATCTTCCGGATCAAGCGAGGACCTGTTTTCCAGATTTACTGTGACTTTTTCAGCATACATTTTTGCAAGTTTTTGATCTATTGCATTATTTGGTGTGAATGCCATTTTTTTGACCTCGTTTATTTATTTAACACTTACATATATATAAAGTATATAAAAAGTATTTAATTTCACTTTTTTGTTTTTTCGTTACATTTGTTAATAAAGTCAAATTCTTACAATTTTGGGGATTTTTGTAAACATATGTAAACCAAATGGATGAGATTTCTAAAGTATTTATCATTATGTACCGATAAGTATATTGTTAGACCGAAAGGTCAAACAAACCTCCTCCCCAAGTCTAGTAGCCGGCCTCAAAGGACGGCTTTTTTTTATTCTTATGAAGTAAAATAGTTAGGGTTGACAAACTTTTTTGTTTCAAATAAAGTTAGGCATAGCTAACAAGTTTTGGCAAGGAAGGATAAAAATGAATATTTCAGCACTGGGACGATGCATTGATCAACCTATTATTTTGAACAAATTACATCAAAAAATGCCTGCTCTATTAATTGGTGCAGGTGTGGGATATGGAATATATGACACGATAAAATCGACAAAAGGAGATAATAAAAAACTTAAAAGACAAAAAGCTGTTAAGAATTTGATAATAATCGGTACGACTGTTGCTGCCTCTCTAGTAGGGGCAAGAGGATTAAGGCTCAAGTCTTTTTCTTTTTTAGGTAAAAAGATAAGCTTAAAAGAAAAACAGTTGATTCCTGCTCTTTTACCTTCGTCATCAATGTCTGAGGTACTGGTAAAACAGAACAAGGCAATTGATACATTTCTTTCCGAGACACAAATTAAAAATAAAGAAGTTTTGGATGCATTAACAAAAGCAAGAAAACATCATCTTTCAGTTAAGGAAACAACTCTTTTATTAAAAGAGATACCTGAATCAGAGTCAAAGAAAAAACTTTTTGATACAATTCTTCCTGAAGCTGAAAATCTGGATGCACGAGGCATTTTTAGTGAAATCGGAAGATTATCTCTGCTTGGAGCTATTCCTGTTGTTGGAGGAATAGTCGGTGGTGTTACTGCTGATAAGGTGACAAAGACAGAAACACCAAAGTCTGTATCAAACAAAATCAAAGAAGGTTTTTATCAGTATTTTGCTAATATTTTTCTTTGCAACGTGGGGGCTTGTGCAGCCTTGTTCTCAGCAGAAAGATTGCAGGCTGCAAAAGTTATAAAGCCTCTTACACCTGTCCAAAGATTGTTGGTTATTTTGAGCGGCATAACAGCAACTGGTATAGTCGGAGGTAGTTATATTGCAAACAAAATGAGCCAGAAAATTATAGACCCGATTTTTAACAAAGAAAAATCTCTTTCACGAAGACATAAAGGTGTTTACGATGAAAGAAAACCGGAACTGACTGATATAGCATTGCATGCAGATGATATTGCTACTGCCGGGGTCTTGTCAGGATTTAAATGGATTGAACCGGCGTTGCCATTTATGTATTTTGTTTCCGGGTACAGAGCGGGTATAGGTTATAGGAATAACTCACAAGAAAGTGTTTAATCTCCTCTGCTTTTTATTATATAATGAAAGCTGAACCAAGAAGGTTTGGCTTTTTGTATGAGAGAGAATTCTTTAAAAAAAATAATTTTTTCTGCGGATGACTTTGGAAAATGCAGAGAAATGAATATAGCAATTCAAAAAGCATTTTTGTCAGGTGTTTTAACGAGCACATGTATAATGACAAATGGAAATGATTATGATTATGCGGCTAAAGAAATTTATCCGCAGTGTGAAGGTCTGGGGTTGGGATGTCATTTGAATATCATTGAGGGTAAATCTTTTTTGTATAAAGATTCTCGATCTCTTCTTTGTGATGCTTTCGGTAATTTTAATTGCGGATATGGATACATGCTTTTAAATTCTCATAACAAAAGTTTTTTAGATGAAGTTGAAGTTGAATTTCGTGCTCAAATAGAAAAATCACTGAACAGCTTTAAAATTGATCATTTGAATTCACATGTTCATGTCCATGGCATTCCTGCTTTTTTTAAATTGACATGCAAGCTTGCAAAGGAATATGGAATACCGTATGTTAGGACACAAAAAGAGCTTTTTTACGGTGTCTCTGAGCTTGGAAAATACAAAGAAATGGGAGTTTTGGATATTTCGCTTAACTTTGTAAAAAATATATTGTTGAATTCATTTACTTCATGTAATGTTAAATTTTTAAAGTCAGAAAAACTCTTTACAAATGATTATTTTATAGGCTTACTCTTTACATCATATATGGACAAAAGAGTTATTCTTGACGGTTTAAAAAAAATTCCCGAAGGTCCTTCAGTTACAGAGGTTTTAATTCATCCTTATTATTTTGAAGATTTAGCAAAAAGTGATTTTCGTAAAGAAAGAGAATATCTTTTGACTCAAGATAAAGATATTGTTTCAAAAATAGAAGAGCTTGGTTTTGTGTTTGCTAATTTTTCAAGTATAGCTTGAAATTTCTGAATTTCCGAAATGTTTTACACCGAACAAAATATCATTTTTTTGCCCAAAATCCTTTTGAACATTGAGATTTATTAATGTTTTGATATTTTTTATTTGACAAAATCGGATTAATTTTAATATTATGAAAATAGCAACTACTACGAGGATATTATTTAAATGGAGAAAACTGATGGTCACTAAAAATTATACCGATGATGAATTTGAATCATTAATATCTCAATATGATTATAAATTTCAGAAGGGAGATCTTGTTAAAGGTATTGTTTGCGGATATGATTCCGAAGGAGTAATCGTCGATATTGGAGCCAAAACATCTGCTATTGTCCCTGAAAGAGAAGCAAGAGCTGATTTGACAAAGCCCGTATCTGAAACTCTCGAAAAAGGCTCTGCATATGAATTTTTAATTATTAGAGAAGAAGATGAAGATGGTCGTTTTCTTCTTTCTTATAAGAAAGTTGCAATGGCTTATGCTTGGAAAGAGCTGGAAGCTCTCAAAGCAGAAGATGCAACAATAGAGGGAACTGTTATTTCTGTTGTTAAAGGCGGTGTTCTTGTTGATGTTAAAGGTGTAAGAGGATTTATTCCTTCTAGCCATCTGAGAGCAAAGGATACTGATAATATTGTTGGTGAAAAAATTGAATTGAAAATTCTTTCCCTCGATCCACAGCAGAATAACTTTATTCTTTCCAACAAAAAAGTATATTCTGATGCACAGGATGAGAACAAAGAAAATATGTTTTCTAACCTTGAGGTCGGTCAGATTGTTGAGGGTGAGGTTGTTCGAATTACTGACTTTGGTGCATTCATTGATATTGGCGGCATGGATGGACTCTTACCTCTTTCACAAATGTCTTGGAGATGGGTTGATCATCCGTCAGATGTTTTGAAGATTGCTGACAATGTTAAAGTTGAAATTATCGGCATTGATCATGACAAACAAAGAGTTAGTTTGAGTTTGAAGAATCTTGAGGCAGATCCTTGGATTGAAGCAAAAAATCAAATTAAAGAAGGCGATAAAGTAGAAGGTACTATCACAAGAATCAAACATTTTGGTGCATTTGTAGAAGTATTCTCAGGTGTTGAAGCTCTTCTGCCAAACAACGAGGTTGTTGATTATCAAAACAAGAATAATTGCATTTTAAATGTAGGTGACAAAATAAAAACAACTATCATCAAATTTAATCCTGATGACAGAAGAATTAGTCTCAGCATTGATTCACAGGAATAAAAGATAAACAAATATTGAATTCGAAGAAGCTCGATAGCAATAATTTTTTGTAATATGTTTTTATATAAAATATAAGTGCAAAAGGTTAAGTTAAGGTTATTTTATGATTAATAGTATAAATCCTATCAATAACACGGCTATGGCTTCTTCGTTTTCTATATACACTCAGGCTCAGTCAGCTGCAAAACAAATAGCCCAGGTTGTTTATTTGTCTCTTGAAAAAATCAGTGGTTCAACTGATGAAGGTATTTCAATAAAGGATTTAGAAAATATAAAATCTTCAATTGAAAATGCTTCTGCAACAAAAAGCAGTGCATATTCTCTTGTTAACACAATGATTGACAGATTTGATGCACTGTCTTCAGACGGGCAAAATATTACAGCAGATGATTTTTTAACTTCTATAAAATTTTCTGTTGCTCAAAGTTTTAACAACTCAACAAATATCTATCAAGCTTTAAATCCCGGCGGAAACAATTTTTCGTCATCTCTTGTAAAACGTTTCGGAATTGAAAATTTGCAAACTTTGGACCTAATACAGTTTATGGATTCACTCCCTGAAAGTACTGTTAATAAGCTTCTTGCCAATTTGAAGTCTTCCGAAAATGCACAAAATGCTAAAAATGAAACAGAAAATTCTTATAACCTGAAGAATGAGATTCAGGATTACAGAACTGTTACAAAAGAACAGCTTAAGTATCCTATTAATATTGCTGTTTAATTAAGGCAATTGGCTTTTTAGACCTTTATAGTTTAATAAAAGAGCTTTGGGAGTTATGATTCCTGTATCAAAAAGTAATTGTGCCTGAGCTTTGTTGTACTCAATTACAGATTGTATAAGTTGTTGTCTGGCAGTTGTTTTTTCTGTTTGAGAAGTTAGTACATCAATAAAAGTATTTTGTCCTACATCGAATCCGATTAGAGAAAATTTAAGCCCTTCATCTGCTGAAAGCACCTGTTTTTTGTTTGCTTCAATTTTTTCCAGAGCAGTTCTTGAGCTGTAATATGATGAAACTATATTCTCTTTAATATCTCTTTCAAGATTTGTAAGTTCATATCGTGCTGTTTTTAGCTTTGCGAGATCAACGTTCTTTTGGGTAATAGTTCCCAGTCCGAGTCTTTTGCCAAGAGGAACCTGAACGTTTAAACTCCAAGTGTGATTCGGGCGCAGGCTGCCCGGATTTGTGGTGCCGACTCTTGCAAATTCATAACTGAGACTGATATTGGGCGCAAAATCTGTATAATTTTTATTTTTTAATATAGTCAAAGATCTGATTTGTGCTCTTTTAGACAGTACATCTTCTCTTGCTTGAAGGGCAATATTGTAAAGCCCCTCAATGTTATTTTTGTTATGTATTAGTTCTCGTGGTTGTACTCCGTGTTCAAAAGGGTAGAGAGTTGTTGTTACTTCAATACCCATAATATTTGCGAGACGTGCTTGTTTTAGTCTTAAAGTATTTAATGCACCGATTAGTTGTTGTTTTGCATCTGCATATTGGGCTTCGGCTCTTAAAATATCATATTTTGTTCCTATGCCTATATGATAACGTGCCTGCATAAGTTTTAACTGTTCTGTTCTGTCTCTCAGGTTTGAGATGAGAACCTCTATATTGAGTTTTGCTTCAAGCAGGTCATAGTAGTATAATGTTGTGTTCAAAAGCATTTCACTTTGGGTGTATTTAAAATTGTGTTTTGATGCTTTGTACAAATTTCTGTCGCTTGCAATATCAAAAAGAGGGCTGCCATTTCCTACAAGAGGATAGTTTAGCATTATTCCGCTGTAAATTGGGTTTGTATCTATCACTCTTGGCAATATGTCACCAACAAGGAATTCACCATGAAGAGCCTGTATCTGATATCTGTAATAAAAATCAGGTAATAATTCTGTCATTGAATTTCTGTAAGTCCATTTTGATTCTTCTTGTTTTGTTCCGGAGATTTTCACATCATAGTTGTTTTCCATTGCAATTTTTATGCAGCATTCAAGATCAACAGGAAGGAGATTTATATCCAGCCCTTGCATTATTTCTTTGTCGAGCTCTTTTTGTGTTTTATCATCATAGATTCCGTGTCCGCTTTTTAATGATTCCAGAAATTTATCGCTTCTGTAATCCCAAATCATGTCATCGCTCTGGCCTGGAGGCGAGATTTGTTTTTGCTGAAGTTCTTTTTCTTTGTCATGTTCTTTTTGTTTTGCGGTTTTTGCACACACAGAGGAAAAAGCTAAACAATATATTAAAAATCCTATTAGAACTTTTTTCACTTTCTCCCCATCTTCAAACTTGTATATACATTAGAAAGCTTATTTGAAAACAATAAATATTCTTATAGCCGGGTAGGTGAAATAAAAGTATAAACTTAAACTTGACAAAAAGTTAGGTGAGGCTTACAATAATATATGTTAGTCAAGACAAACAATTGATTAATAACTACTGTAAAAGGACTTTCTTATGAAGTAATCTTCTAAGAATTGCAGTATTTAGACCAATACCATAATTCACCTTTGGTGACGGCTGCCGACTTTCTCCGGGAGCCTTTTTTATCTTTTTTATTTTGCTATCATATATCCGGCAAATGTTGCTACAAGCCCTAAAAACAAACTCAAAAACATGTATATTGCACAATGAAAGATTTTCCCGTCTTTTAAAAGGCAAAACGATTCATTGCTGAAAGTGCTGAAAGTAGTAAGTCCGCCAAGGAATCCAACAGTTAAAAATAACTTGACCTGGGGCGGAAAAAAGTCTGATTTTTGCATTGTAAGACCGAAAATATATCCTATCAGAAGACATCCTGCTATATTAGCGGAGAGTGTGCCTGCGTGAGCAAATCCAAACATCTTGTTTGATATTAACGTGACTATATATCTGAGGCTTGCGCCCAGACCTCCTCCGACAAATACTGCTAGAATATTAAACATTTTTTTTCTCCGGTTTGTCATTTAATATAAAATCAAACAATTTAATAATGCTCTTTTTGTGTTTTATTATTTTGTGCCAATTGCTTAAAAGTATTAACAGTTTTATTAATGCTAAATTCTTTTCTGTACCGTAACAAAATTTGAGCATAAGGTATTTGCTTTTCAAAAACTCAAAATACATAGTATCAGATTTTGGTGATTGGTCATGAAGGTGTATAATTTTAGCTTCCGGATTGATAAAAATTTTATATCCAGCTTTTGTTATTCTAAATTGAAGCTCTGACTCTTCAGAATACATAAAAATTCTTTCATCAAACAGACCGGTTTTATCAAGTGCTTCTTTTCTGATCATTAAATCAGCACCTGTTATAAATTCAACCTGTTTTTTAAGATTTTCTTCATTTCTTCCCTTGTCGTTTATGGCTTTACGTTCTTTTGGAAAGAAAAGTTTTAAGAAAAAAGTTTTTAAAATTTGTCTTTTTAGCGTAAGAAAAGTTCCATATGAATGCATATTTTTCATATCTTTGCTGTATAAATTGCCGCCACATGCTCCAATGTCAGGATTTTCCTGCATAAAATCAAAAAGAATTTTTACGGCATTATTTACTAATATTGTGTCACTGTTTAGAAGAAAAACATATTTTGCATCGGATTGTCTTATGCCAATATTATTTGCGGATCCAAAGCCTGAATTTTTGCTGTTTTCTATTAAATTTATTTGGGGAAATGCTGATCTGATGGCTTCAACTGATCCGTCTTGTGAATTGTTATCAATAACAAAAACATCAAAATTCAAATCATTTGTTTTTTCATAAATACTTTTTAAACAGTCAATTGTTAAATCTTTGGTCTTATAATTAACAATTATTATTGATACATCTTTTTCCATAAATCTCTGAATTTCTTTACCATACAATTACAATAATATCACAAATGTGATAATTAAGTTTTGTATAAAATGCAATCTATGTTTTTACATGACTGTCAAAAAAAATGTTATTAGTGTTTTGTAACACTTAACCGTTTGATATGGAGAAGAGATGAAAATCAATAAAATAGATAAAGTAAATATTCCTGCATATTACACTAAAAATGGTGTGAAAAATGAATGTTCTGTCAATGGACAGCCTTCATCAAATTCAAATGTTTTGTATAATCAATTAAAGACTCTTGCATATTCCAATAAATATGTGACAACTTTAAGTTTCAAAGGATATTTTTTATCGGACAACAAAAATTTTAAAATAAACCTTAGCTTAGATGAGCTAAAAAAAAGAACATCACCTTCTCATTTTGCAAAATATACCCTTATAGATGAAAATAATTCAGCTTATAAAAATCTTTCCAATGGAGATAAAGCTGCTCTTAAACATCTTGTAAAAGCAGCAAGAATACTGGATGAAGTTTACTTGATACAAGATAATCCCCATAATATGGATTGTAAAAATTATTTGGAAGAACAATCACTAAAAGGTAATAAGGAAGCAAGACTTGCTCTTGAATTGTTTAATGCTCAAAAGGGAATTAATGCAAAAGATATTGAGGGTGAAAGTGTTAACCTTATATATGGAATTGAATCTATGCCTCAGCGTGGGTTTTATCCGGAAGATTTAAAAGAAGATGAGTTTCATAATATTCTTATTTCGATGATACAAAAAAATAAAATATCAGAGGTGAAACAAATCTTAAACCAAAGAACAATGGTGGAAAGAGACGGGGAAGAGCTTAAAGCAACTGATTATACAGATTATTTTAAAGACCAGTTCCTTAACGCTGCAGCAGAGCTTGAGCTGGCTGCTCTTAGTTCTTCAAATGACGATTTTAACCGTTATTTGATTTTGCAGGCTAATGCTTTAATGAATAACAATCCATATATGGATGCTCTTGCTGATAAAAAATGGGCAATGCTTCAGGACTCACCTTTGGAATTTACGATTTCAAGAGAATCATATGATGATAAATTGACACCGTCCGTAAATAAAAATAAAAAGCTTTCCTCAATGCTTAAAAAATACGACATAACTCCATATGCAAAGGATACTATCGGAGTTCGTGTAGGCATAGTAAACAAGAAAGGCACTGACTATTTGTTAAAAATAAAGGAATATATGCCTCTTATGGCAGATAATATGCCATTTAAGGATGAATATGAACAAAACATTACTCAAAAAGATAATAAACAAACAATGGTAGATGTTGATATGGTCGATGTAACTGGTCAGAAGGGTGCATATAGAGGAGGAATTTCACTTGCTTCAAATTTGCCGAATAATGATAAGCTTTCTGTTATGACAGGTGGGGGAAAACGCAATGTTTATCATATTCAAATGCGAGAGGCTAAATATGCTGATAATATTGCCGAAAAACTTGATGCGGTTCTTGACAAAAGCCAGCATAAATATTTTGACACACAGGCTTTGCACGATTTTACAATTTTGCATGAAAATGTTCACTCACTCGGTCCGAAAAACGGAACTGAAAAACTTGGTATTTACAAAAATACAATTGAAGAAAATAAAGCTGATATGGGGGCACTTGTTATGCTGGATGTGCTGACAAAAAAAGGCTTTTATACTCCTGAGCAGCAAAAGAAAATACTTGTTTCTTATTTTAGTGCATACGTTCAAAAAGGACCTGACTTTAGCAATGCTCACAGGTTGAGAAACATAATGCAGAACAATTTCTTTATTAAAGAAGGTGCTGTCAGTGTTAATGACGAAGGTATTATGACGGTGAATTTTGAAAAAGTTACACCTGCTGCAAATAAAATGTTGGAAAAAATAATCAGGCTTCAATTGGATGGTTCTGAAAAAGATGCGAGTGAGTATATTAAGGAAAATGCAATATGGTCTGAAGAGCTCGATAGGATTGCGCATAATATAAAACAGGCAGATAGTACTTTAAATGCAAGAGTAGTTGCCCCTCTGGCTGATAAACTGGCTGGCAGCTAAAACTTTATATTATCTTTATAAAAAAGCCTTAATTTAAAGTGGATTTTGCGCTATACTTGGCGTATTAAAAAAACACACACAGAGGAAAAAATATGTTATTAGGTGTAAATATTGATCATATTGCTACATTAAGAAATGCACGCGGCGGATTGGAACCAAACTTGATTCAGGCTGCTCTTTTATGTGAAAAAGCAGGTGCTGACGGTATAACAGTTCATTTGAGAGAAGACAGACGTCACACTAAAGATAATGATGTTTCTGAATTGAAACATATATTAAAAACGCGTTTGAACCTTGAAATGGCAGTGACAGATGAAATGCAAAAAATTGCTCTTGATGTGCTTCCTTCAAATTGCTGCCTTGTTCCTGAAAAAAGGCAGGAAGTTACAACTGAAGGTGGTTTGGATGTTGCAGGACAATTTGAAAAAATTCGCGACTTTGTAAAACCACTTAAAGATGCAGGAATAATTGTCAGCTTGTTTATAGATGCGGATAAAACTCAAGTTGAAGCGGCATATAAAACAGGTGCACAATTTATAGAGCTTCATACCGGCAAATATTCAGAAGCTTATGGGACAAATTCAGAAGATTATGAATTGAATAATCTGAAAATAGCCGCAGAACTTGCACAAAATTTGGGATTAAAGGTTAATGCTGGTCATGGTCTTACATATGAGAATGTGCATAGAATGAAAGAAATCAACGGTCTTGTAGAATTGAATATAGGGCATAATATAATTGCCAGAGCTGTGTTTGACGGCTTGGAAAAAGCTGTTAAAGATATGACAGACTTGATTAAGTAAAAATACTTTAAGCTTTGCGTTTTCGGACTTGATATTAAAATATTTTTACAGTAATCTAAAATAACGAACAACTTATCGAAAGGATACACTATGTCTAAACAATGTGACGTATGCGGTAAAAAAGCAATTAAAGCAGCTAAAATTTCTTTTTCACATAAGCAAAATGTGCACAGACAAGAGCCGAATTTGCAATCTGTTAAAGTTAATCAAAACGGCACAGTAAAAAGAATTAATGTTTGCACTTCTTGCATTAGAGCAGGTAAAGTTCAAAGAGCTATATAATTGAAACCGTATAAATTTTAAATAAAAAGACCTGATTTTTCAGGTCTTTTTATTATTTTTTCATCTATATATCGTATGTTTCTTTTCTTTTTTGTATTAACATTTTAATTATACATATATTTGTGTTTTTTACACAATAGTGATATATTACAAATGAACCGTTAAGGTTCGGTTATTATTATAGAGGATAGAGAAAATGTCAGAAGGACATTGGATTGCCCAGCTAGGTCATTTTAGTGTAAATGTTGATACCATAGTCACAATGTGGATTACAATGGGGATTCTTATTGTATTCGCTTTTTTGTGTACAAGAAAAATGTCAGTAATCCCCACAAAACTTCAGACAGTTGCAGAAGGGATATTAGGTGCATTTGTCGGCTTGACTGATTCAATGATAGGACAGAAGGGAAGAAAACATATTCCGCTTCTTGCTACACTGTTTTTGTTCATTTTGACTGCAAATTTGATAGGTCAATTGCCTTGGAGATTGTATCATCTGAAAACCGGTGAACTTGCTTCACCGACAAATGATATCAATATGACAGCAGCTATGGCTGTAATGGTATTGATTTATTATGTATATCAGGGTGTTAAGGTAAAAGGTCCCAAATACTTCCTTCATGAATTCAGTCTTGTAGGAATTATAATGGCACTGATTGAACTTTTAGAAATGGTTATTAGACCTTTTTCACTTGCACTTCGACTTTTTGCGAATATATTGGCGGGTGAGTTACTAGTTGTGACTTTTGTCGGTATATTTGCTTATCTGTTACCTTTGCCATTTATGCTTTTTGAGGTGTTTGTGGCATTTGTTCAGGCTTTGGTCTTTATGCTTCTTTCAACGGCATATATAGCGATAGCTGTTCAGGAAGAAGAACATTAATTAAAAAAAATAAAATAATAAATTAGTATAAAAAAGGAGAAAATTATGGCAGTAGAACAAGTAGCAGCTTCAGCAGTAGAAGTTTTATCAATGGCAAAGCTCGGCGCAGGTCTTTCTATCGGATTTGGTGCAATAGGTGCCGGAATTGGTTTGGGTATTGCGACTAAAGGTCTTCTTGATGCAATTTCAAGACAACCCGAAATTTCCGGTAAAGCTTTGATTTACTTTATTATCGGTGCAGGTCTTGCAGAAGCTTGTGCTATTTATGCATTGTTCATTGCTTTGCAGCTGCTTGCAGTAAAATAATTTGTAAAAGATATCAGATAGAAGAACTATATTATGGAATTTAATGCAACATTTTTAATATCAGCACTCAGTTTTATTGTTTTCATTTTTATAATGAATGCTATTCTCTATAAACCTGTTCTGGCTATTATGGAGAAAAGGGCAGATTATATTAAGGCTAATAAAAATGAGGCTGATCTGCATAAGCAAAATGCTACCGCACTTGTTGAAGATAAAAATCATAAAATAGCTGATGCGCAAAGAAAATCCAGAGATATAGTTGCTTCTAAAGCTGATTCTTTGAAAGAAGAGAAAACTAAGGTTTTGAACGATGCTAAAAACAGTGCAGGTTCGTACTTTAGTGAACAAAAACAATCTCTTGCAAACCAGAAAGAGGAAACTATCCGTAATATGAAACATGATGTGGCTGATTTGGCAAATAATTTGACAACAAAGCTAATGGGTGTTGGTGTTTCTTTTGAGCCGTTATGTGAGAGTGAGATTGAAGAGGTTATGAAGAAAAATGTTTGATTTCAGTTATGCAAACATATTACATTCAAATGTTATCAACTTTGCAATAATGATTGCATTCTTCGGTGCGGTGATTTATTTTCTTAAAGTGCCGAAAAAACTGGAAGATTACAGATCTTCGATTCAAAAAACTGTTGAAGATTCTGATTCTTTAAAGGAAGAAGCTAAAAAAGAGTTCGAGAAAGTTTCTGATTCTTTGAAAAACATCAATGATGAACTTGATGAAATTGTGAAAAGGGCAGAGGAAACAGCAAAAGCCTTTGAAATCAAAGCCAGACAGGATTTGGATAAAACCGTTGAAACAATAAAAAGAAATATTGAAAAACAGGTGCATTCAGAAGAAAACCATGTGCAGGCAGAGCTGTTGAAAAATGTTTCTTCTTCATCAATTGAAGTTGCTCAAAGGCAGATAAAATCAGCACTTGATAAAGATAAAGAGCTTCATAAAAGATATATCAATGATTTTATCAACAGTTTAGATAAATTAGACGTGTAGCGTGTAGGATATACAGAAATGACACAGTGCAGCAAAAATATTGATAACAAATTAATTCCTTTAGCAAAGAGATACTCCGAGGCTTTGCTTGAGATAGCTAAGAATAAAAATGAACTTGATGAGGTTTATTCTGAGCTGGCTAATGTTGTTGAACTGTTGAATGATTCTGACAATTTGAAAAATTTTAAAGAATTTCTTTCTCATCCGGTTATTCCTGCTGAAGAAAAAAAAGATTTGTTAAAGTCTATATTTGAGGGCAGACTCAAAGAATATACTTTGAATTTGCTATATATTTTGATAGAAAAAAACAAAATTAACCTCCTTCCTGTTATACTTTATTGTTTTGAAGAAGAAATGGATGAGGCAAAAAATATCTTGAAAGTCGGTGTTGTTTCAGCTGTTGAAATGGATTCTGACTCAGTATCAAGATTGAAAGAAAAACTTGAAAACAAACTCCATAAGTCGGTGAAGTTTGTTTTTGAAGTTAACCCTGATATCATTGCGGGATTAATTTTAAAAATCAATGACAAGACAATTGACGGCTCTATGGCTTCAAAATTGCAGGGTTTTAAGAAAATGTTAGGTAATTAACAGAAAATAAAAGGAAAGTAAAATGGCAGCAATCAGACCTGATGAAATTACTTCAATCATAAAAGCCAAAATTGAAAACTACAATTCCGAAATGGAAGTTTCAAATATCGGCTCTGTGTTGGAAGTCGGTGACGGCATCGCTCGTGTATACGGGCTGCGTAACGCTATGTCTAACGAACTTGTTGAGTTTGAGGATGGAAAAGGTACTCTAGGTATTACGTTGAACCTTGAAGAAGATAATGTCGGTGTTGTTATTCTAGGTGAATATCAGCATATTAAGGAAGGTATGACTGTAAAAACTACCGGCAGAATTGCTTCTGTTCCGGTTGGGGACGGTCTTATCGGAAGAATAGTCAATCCAACAGGTAAGCCTGTTGATGGTAAAGGTGATATCCACTATGAAAAAACAAGACCTGTTGAGCGTGTTGCACCGGGGATTGTTTCAAGAAAATCTGTTCATCAGCCATTGCAAACAGGTTTGACTGCGATTGATGCTTTGACTCCTATCGGCAGAGGGCAAAGAGAGTTGATTATCGGCGACAGACAAACCGGTAAAACAGCTATTGCTATTGACACAATCATTAACCAGAAAGGTCAGGATGTAATTTGTGTTTATGTTGCAATAGGTCAAAAAACATCTACTGTTGCCCAACTTGCTAAGAAATTAGAAGATTTTGGCGCAATGGATTATACAATTATAGTTTCGGCAACTGCTGATGAATCTGCTCCGTTGCAGTTTATTGCTCCGTTTGCAGGTGTTGCAATTGCAGAAGAATTTATGGAGCAAGGCAAACACGTATTGATTGTATACGATGATTTGACTAAACATGCACAGGCTTATCGTGCTATGAGTTTGCTTTTGAGAAGACCACCAGGGCGTGAAGCATATCCCGGTGATGTATTCTATCTTCACTCAAGACTTTTGGAAAGAGCATGTAAGTTAAATGACAAACTCGGCGGCGGTTCTATTACAGCTTTGCCTATTATTGAAACACAGGCAGGTGATGTTTCTGCTTATATTCCGACTAACGTAATTTCTATTACAGACGGTCAGATATTCCTTGAAACAGGTCTGTTTAACTCAGGTATACGACCGGCTATTAACGCAGGTATTTCTGTTTCACGTGTAGGCGGTGCTGCTCAGACAAAGGCTACAAAACAGGTTGGCGGTAAATTGAGACTTGACTTGGCACAGTTTAGAGAACTTGAAGCTTTCGCTCAATTTGCTTCTGATTTGGATAAAGCAACACAAGATCAGTTAAGAAGAGGTCAAAAACTTACAGAAGTTTTAAAACAACCGCAATATTCACCTTTGAGTGTAGCAAAACAAGTAAGCATACTCTTTGCTGCAAACGAAGGGCTTCTTGATGACGTTCCTAACAATAAAATTGCACAGTTTAAAAAAGAATGGTTTGAATATCAAGATGCAAATCTTTCTGAGCTGTCTCAAAGATTGAATGACGGTGCTCCTTTGAGTGATGAAGACAAGAAAATACTCAAAGAAAATCTGGAAACTTTCAAATCTTCACTTTTTGCATAGTGCTTTAAACAAAGGATAAATAATGCCAAATTTATTAGATATTAAAGATAGAATTTCAAGTATTAAAAATACACAAAAAATTACACGGGCAATGAAAATGGTTGCAGCTGCTAAGGTAAAAAGGTCGGAAAACAGAGTAAAATCTGCAAGACCTTTTACTAAGGCCCTTGCAACGGCTTTTGTAAAGGTTTTATCTTCAGCTTCTGATGTTACTTCGGCAGGATTAAAAATAGAACGTGCTATTGATAATTATCCTGCATTAATGGAAAAAAGAGCTGTAAAAACCGCAGGAATTCTTGTTATTACTTCTAATAAAGGGCTGGCAGGTGCTTACAATGCAAATGTTGTGAGATACAGTATAAAAAGAGCAAAAGAATACAAACAGCAAGGCATTGATGTGAAATTCTTTGTTGTGGGATTAAAAGGTAATACTGTTTTAAAAAGGCGTGCACAGTCTGAAGGCTATGAAATTTTAAACAGCTATACAAAAATTTCTCAAGAACCGAGTTCTGCTAATGCAATAGTAATTGCAGAAGATATGGCGAAAGCATATGTCGATGGAACAATAGACAGTATAGAAATTGTAACAACAAGATTTAAGAATATGATGTCTTATCTGGTTGAAGACTGGAAAATTTTACCTGTCGATGATGTTGAAGAAGCGTTGGGTGCAAAAAGTGACAACATCAAAGGAATTGATCCTTTAATGTTGTTTGAACCGGATTCTCAGAGCATATTGCAAAAAATGGTGCCTATGTATATTACTAATATAATTTATCAAGCATTGTTAGAAGCTGTTGCAAGTGAGCTGGCTGCAAGAATGACAGCAATGTCTTCAGCTACAAATAATGCTGATGAAATGATTCGTGTTTTGACTATTGACTATAATAAGGCTCGTCAAGCAGCAATTACACAAGAAATTTCAGAGGTTGTTTCCGGTGCGGATGCTCTAAAAAACTAACCGCTTGAAAACATTGCGCTTTTTGATATAAAATTACACTAGACAACTAATAGGGATTAAAAAATGGGTTATAAAATTTTAAGAAAAAAAGAATTATGTCCAAACCAGTATGAACTTACTATTCATGCTCCGTATATTACCAAAAATGCACAGGCTGGGCAGTTTATCATTTTAAGAGTTTCAGAAGATGGTGAAAGAATTCCTTTGACAATTGCGGATTATGACAGAGAATCAGGTGAATTGACAATAGTATTTATGGCAGTCGGATATACAACAAAACAGCTGGCTAAATTAGAAGAAGGCGATGAACTTGTTGATATAGTAGGACCTTTAGGACAGCCTACGCATATAGAAAAATATGGTACTGTTGTTTGCTTAGCAGGTGGTTATGGTGCTGCACCTTGTTATTTGATTGCAAAAGCATTTAAAGATGCAGGAAATAAAGTTTACATGATTATGGGTGCAAGAACAAAAGAGCTTATTTTCTGGGAAGATAAAATGAAAAATGCTTGTACAGAGCTGTATGTGACAACTGATGATGGCTCTATGGGAACAAAAGGGTTTGTTACCGGTGTACTTGAAGATATTATGAATAAAGAAAAAGTTGATTATGCTATTGCTGTTGGTCCAATGCCGATGATGAGAGCTGTTGCTGAGTTAACTCGTGATAAAGGAATCAAAACAGAAGCAAGCATGAATCCGATTATGGTAGACGGTACAGGGATGTGCGGTGCTTGCAGAGTTACGGTAGGCGGAGAAGTTAAGTTTGCTTGTGTGGATGGTCCGGACTTTGATGCTCACCAAATTGATTTTGATGAAGTAATAAACAGAACAAGAATATATAAAGACTATGAAAAAAAACGCAGTGAGTCTTGTAATTTATACAAACAAGCAGAGGCGCTTAAAAATTAAATAAAAGGAGATTTATATTATGGCATTAATACCGATATGTCCGTTGATGAGTGCGGGTAATTCAATAGAAATAGTATGTGCACAAGAAAAATGCGCCTGGTATTTAAAAAATTACAAAACTTGTTCTATATATCTTTTAGCTCACAATGCAGCTTTGGATATTAAGCAAAAACAATCTCAATTACAACAAACAAAAAAATAGCTGTTTTAAACAGCTATTTTTTTATTGGTTTTCTAATGGTTTTTTGAGTATTGTTTTGATTATTTCAATGTCTTTTTCTGTTAATTGTTGTTTTGCTAGTATAGATTTAAGTTTTTTGAAGTTTTCTGGGGTTAAAATATCCTGTTGTTTTGATTCATTTGTTTCGTTTTTATATTTTCCGAGTTTTTCATTTAATTTTGCGGCAACTGAAGGATCAAGTTTTGTTTCTTCTCCGCCTTTATCTGATATATGATCAACCGGTACGTGTTGATATTTTTTGATTTTCTTAGCGGTTTCGATTTCTTCTTCGCTGTATTCTTCTTTGCCGACATCATAAATTTTTTCTAATTTTGCGGCATTTGTTTTATCCATTACTTTTTCATCTTCGTTGTCACCGATAGATTCATATAAGTTTTCTATTCCTTTGGCATTAGCTTCTTTTTCTTGTTTAGCTTTTGTTTCTTCAGCTTTTGCTTTTTGTTCTTCTAGAATCTGGTTTATTTGTTCTGTTCTTTGTGCATTTTCCATTTGTGCTGCGCTGATTACTTGAGCGATTCCTGCATTTAAATTTGTTCCGCCGGTCATTCCATAGGCACCGAGACTTGTGCTGCCAAGCATTGTGCTGGTGTCGAGCATGCCGCTGCTGAATCCGGAGAAACCTCTTACAGCCCAATCATTAGCAGTATTGTTAAATGCCCAGGCATTTGCTCCACCGCCGAAGCCAATCATCATTCCCAAAAATCCGCTGACTCCTCTTAAAACGGTGGTAGTGATTTGTCCAAGAGTTCCCCAGAAGCCTTTTTTCTTTGGTTTTGGCTGGAACTGTTGCATATATTGTTGTTGCTGTTGTTGAAGTTTTTCTTGTTGAGCTTTTCTTTCTTTATATCTTGAATATTCGGTCATTTCTGATTGCGTAGCACCATCGCCTTGTTGAAGTATTTGATATTTTACTTCGATTAAATCATCGCCTGAGAGTGTGTTTCCTTTGCCGGATAATTCCTTGCAAAGATCACCTGAATCATATTTACCGTTTTTGTTATTATCGGTAATTGAAAAAGACGTTCCGTTTTTGTTGACGATCCAGCCAGATTCAGTTTTTTGAACTTGAATACTCATTTTGTCCTCAATAATTTTTTGCTCTCTTACATATATAAAGTATATACTTGTTAAATAATTGCATGAATTGAGGATTATTGTTAAGAATTGTTAATAATAATTTTTTATAATGGGTTTTTCTTAGCCTGACCTGATTTTCTGGGATACATTACAGGTGTTGTTTCAAGCTTTTTTATTATAAGCAATTCTCTTTTATATTCTTCTAAATTTGGCAGCTTGTAAGGTATGCGTTCTATAAGTTGGGCTTTTAATACTTTTATTGCATTTTGTGCTTCTTCAATTTCTTCGTCTGCATTTTTTGCTTTGAAAGCAATAAAATATCCTCCTTTTTTTACAAATGGAATTGCATATTCAAGCAGTGTCTTTAATGGTGCCACAGCCCTGGAAGTCGTGACATCAAAACTGCCTTTAAAATTTCTGTCAAGCTCTTCTACTCTTTTACAAATTGGGTGCAAATTATCCAATCTAAGTTCTTTTTGCACCAGTTCAATGAATCCGATTTTTTTTGCTATCGAATCAACAGGACATATTTCCATTTCAGGATAAGCTATTGATAAAGGAATAGATGGAAATCCTCCGCCTGTTCCTATGTCCATAAGTTTAATATTGTTATTTATATTATATTTATTTTTAAACAATATAAAGCACAACGAATCATAAATATGTTTTTCAAAAAGATTTTTTTCATCATTTTTGCTAACAAGGTTAGTGTGGCTGTTATATATTTTAAAAAGCTGTTCAAATGTATTCATTCTTTCTTCAAACAGTTTTGTTATCTGAAAGTTTAAGTCTTTTTGGATTAAGTTCTTTTGTTCAATGTGCATTTTTGTTTATTTCTCCGACTATTTTTTCGTATATAGAGGGTTTTATTAAGTCTTTTATGTCCTTAATTCTTAGTTCAATGTTATGTTTGTATTCGTTTATGCTTTCGTCATCCGGAATATTTCTTTTTGCAAGAAGAAAAGATTTCAGGGCTTTTTCGTAAGAATTTTCTTTTGTATATAAATCCCCGAGCTCTATGTATGCATTAGTAATATATATTTTTTCTTTTGTTCTTTTTGCAGCTGAGAGTGACTTCAAAAGCCAGTTAGATGCTTCTGAGGGTTTTAGTTCTTCATACACTTGAGCCAATTTTAAGCAAAGATAATATACACCTTCGTGATTTGATTGTGCCAGGTCTGTTCTCAGTGCGTGCTTATAATAGTCGGATGCTCTTTTCAGCTGACCTTCTTCTTTCATTATTTCAGCAATATTTGTATAAGAAGAAGATAAAGGAATACTTGGTTTATCACTATTTCTTATACATTTTTGGTAAAAATCCAGAGCAGCATCTGTTTGGTTAAAGTCATCGAGAATAAGTGCATATTTGAAGTAGGCTTCTGTATATATATTTTTGTCTTTTATATTATCAGATAAAGCAAAAGCTTTTTTGTAATATTCAACTGATTTATCAGTGTTGTTGAGGTCTTCTTCTATTTCAGCTAGTGATATATATGATCTGGCAATTATATAATCGGAAGCAGCCGCTTTTTTGTTGATAAAGTTTTCATAAATGACACGTGCATGATTTATTTTATAAGAATCTTTGTATATTTGTGCAATTTCAAGTTTTGTTTCATTTACTTTTTCTTCATCATTTTTCGATGTGTAGTAGTCTGTAAGTTTGTTATACCAGTCGATCGCATCTACTGTTTTGTTTAGTTTTTTTGCACAAACTGCAAGTCTATTTAATAAATCAGGCAAATATTTTGTATATTTTTCATCTTCTTTTAATTCAAAAGCAGTAAGATATAGTCCATATGCTGAGTCAAAACTGTGGACAGATTCAAGGCTGTCGGCAGCAGAGATTATGTCTTCAAGTTTTTGTTTTTTCTCTGTAATTTTTTCTTCTTTTTTAAGCATTTCACGATGAATTTTGTCACGCGCTATTTTCTCTTCTTTTTGCCTCATATCAATAGGGAAACTTAAAAGAGCCATTTCTTCTTTAGTCAGCTCATATTTTTCAAATTTGCCATTTCTGTTTTTTACGGATTCTGGCATTTGTGGACGTTTTTTTTCTTGTATAGAGCCGCTTTCTTCCTGTTTTATATTTGTATTTTTTAAATTCCATGCCGTGAGGTTACTATTCAGATACCCCATAAGAGACATATCTGTTTTGTCTTGTTTTTCAGGTATTTTGTCATTTAAGAAAGATGAATGGTATGCAATCTGGTTTCTCATTGTATTTCTTGAGATAAGAATTACACGATTGTTGGGTTTTAATGGAAGCTGTGTTTCATAAAATTCTTTCCAGTATTTATGTATACGCATTTTTTCAAAATGAGGTATAAAGTTTAGGAGGAATTTTTTTACATATCCTTTTATGTAAACATATCCGTATTCATTAGCCAGAAGCCCTTTTTCACACATATAAAGTGCTTGTTCTTTTGAGAAAAAAGCATATTCCTGAAGATAGTTATATGTGAGACCTTCGTTGAATAGAGAGAGGATATAAAGAGATTTTTTTGCATTTTCAGGCGCAAAAGTAATTAATTTTTGAAGAATAAAATCTTCATAACCCGTTGTTTTCTTTTCATATTCTTCAACAAGAGCCCCGAGATTTGTTTTTAGTGTGCTGATAATGTTTGCTGTGACATAAATATAATTAGGATAACCTTTGGTTATTTCATAGAACTTTTCAAGGGACGATTCGTCATTTTTTATGTTAAGTTTTTCAAAATATTCCTGTGTCTGTTGTTTTGTGTATGGTTCTATTTCGATTTTTGAATAAGATGCTAAATCCAAATATTTCATATCAAAGTAGTTTGATATGAGAATAATTTTGAACTTTTGCATAGTATTGAGGTGTTCTATAAAATTCAAAATCTCTTCTTTTTCACTTTGATTCTTTTTGTCGAATATGTTTTCAAGAGAGTCTAATACAACCACAGAAGGTAAATTTATGTGATTTAAATATTTATTTATTCTTTGTGAGAGTGAATTTGTTTCAATCTTTGTGAAGCTGACTTTTTTTTGCTGTGCATATTTTTTTAAATCTTCAAAAAAAGAAAGGAATATATCATCAAGTGTTGTGCCTTCAAAACATTTGAATTTGAAAATCAGAACATTGTCTGAAAAATAATCGGTAGCTTTGTTAAATAGAGCTGTTTTAAATGAACCCGGGGCTCCTTCTATAAGGCATACATTTTTTACGTTCTGCTTAAAAAAGTCTAACAGCAGATTTAAATTTTGCGAGTTAAATTGTTTTGAGTCTTCTTCTGTTCTTCTCTCAATATTCTGTTGTAGAAAGGCGTATTCCATATATTTATATTATCATATTTTTGCGGGTAATATAAAAATTTATATTAGTTTGCTAAAATAAAATAGAATTCCAGGTAAAATAGGAGGGTTATATTATGATAAGGGTTGGTGTTGTAGGCGCAATGGGAAAAATGGGACAGGAAGTCGTAAAGGCTGTATGTTCTGATAATGAACTTGAACTTGTTTGTGCAGTTGACATAAATCAAATTGATTCAGAAGTTTGTGCTAAACGCGAAGTTCGTATAATGGGAGATTTGAAATCAGCAATATTAATGCATAAGCCTGATGTGATTGTAGATTTTACTCAGCCAAAGTATGTTTTTGAGAATGCCAAAATTTGTTTGGAAAACGGAGTGAGACCTGTAATAGGAACAACGGGTCTTTCTGATGAACAAATAGAAGAATTGAATGCGCTTTCTCAGGCAAAGGGGCTTGGATGTCTTATTGCCCCTAATTTTTCGACAGGAGCTATTTTAATGATGATGTTTGCTAAACAGGCTTCTAAATATTTTGATAATGCTGAAATCATTGAACTTCATCACAACCAGAAGAAAGATGCACCTTCCGGTACGGCTATAAAAACTGCTCTTATGATGTCAGAATCAGGAACTATGACTTTTGAAACCGGTAACTGTGAAGAAACAGAAACAATTGAAGGTGCCAGAGGAGGTAAATCCTATTCGGACATTCGTATTCATTCTGTTAGAATGCCGGGGTATATTGCCTCTCAAGAGGTCATTTTTGGTGCATCAGGGCAGATTTTGACAATCAGGCATGATTCTATGGACAGACAGTGTTATATGGCTGGTGTAAAACTTGCTGTTAAATATATAGCTGAACATAATGAGTTTATTTATGGTTTGGAAAAAATTATGTAAAATTTATAAATAAAAAAGACACCTGTATAAGGTGTCTTTTTTATTGGCTCCGGGACATGGATTCGAACCACGATTAGATGATCCAGAGTCACCTGTCCTGCCGTTAGACGATCCCGGAATAGTAACAAATTAATTTTACCACTTTATTCAAAAGCGTCAATAAAGAATATGACAATTTAAAGCCGGTTGTTGGGTAAAAAGCCTTGCTTAATTCATCAAGGCTTTTTTTGTTCCATAAATTTATTAAACTTATCATCATTTTTAAGATAATTGTCAATATATTTTATTAAAAACCTGTTCAAATCATCTATTTGGGATTGATTACTTAATTTTTCTCGTTTTTCTATATATTTTAATATGTATTTTCGTAGTCTTATATTTGCGTCTTTTATATCTTCATTATACCAATTGAAAAATTTGAATATATCATCAAGTCTTTGAGATATTAATTTATCCACAGAAATTAAATCATTTTGATTTGGTATGCTTTCCCTATATCCATATTTATTCACTTTTGTATAATTTGTGAGAATAAAAGTTTTTGATAAATCGGGATTATCTTTTGAAAAACGTTTTATAAATAGAAGCGTTTTATAAATTTCCTGCAAGAAATCGTTTAACATTCAATTACTTTCTTTTATATATGTATTGCGGACAATATCCTGTTTTCATCATTTCGTTGTTTATATTGATGTATTTACCTTTTGTGTCTTTGTAATAGAAAATACCAACGAGCCTGCTGTAATGGTCAACACCTGTGATTTCAAGATAAATATCTTTGTGTCTTCTCAAAATTTTTATTAATTCTTCTTTTGCCTTATATCCTTTTAAAATTATTTCATAATCTGTAAGCCCCTGATTTCTTTGATATTTAATGTGTTTGTTAGCTGAAGTTTCGTAGCAGTCAATACCTGTTAATCTTACGCTTGTATCACGTTCTTTTAATCTTATTTTAAGTGTATCTCCGTCAACTACTGATATTATTGTTGGCTTAATAATATAATTTTGATTGATATTGTTGTAATTTTTTGAATTTACAGAATGACTATTAAACAAAATAATCATGATTAGAAAAGAAAATATATATATCCTAAAATTAGTTTTTCTCATAATACACGACCAAGATTTTTAAAAATTATTATATAGTGAATTTAATTATTAGACAATATATGGGTAAAAATAAGACAGTTTCTCAAC
The DNA here is from genome assembly GCA_048360435.1 of Candidatus Limenecus sp. Classification (GTDB taxonomy): domain Bacteria; phylum Cyanobacteriota; class Vampirovibrionia; order Gastranaerophilales; family Gastranaerophilaceae; genus Limenecus. Next base: position 134,382 of record DBGCOP010000027.1, read on the forward strand.
TAGATATAAACAATTGTAAAATGTATCATGTTTAGATGATTTATGAGGCTTTAGCGGATAATATTAAATATTTTAGAAGACTAAAATCTTTGAGTCAGCTTGATTTGGCAGAATTGGCAAAAGTAAATATCAAAACTATAACGAGAGCAGAATCTGGTAAACAAGGGATTAAATTTGATGTCATTAACAAAATTAGTCAAGCGTTAGATATTGAATTTTATGAATTATTTATACCAAGAAGTCATCATATAGAAGAAGATAATATAAAACAATTAGTTGTAGCTAAACTGGAACGCCTTAATAAGAATAAACTTTTAGCACTAAATAAGGTATTAGATGCAATTTGTGAAATACAATAATATTGTTTTTATTGCATTTCGTATTAAAGGCGAATGTATCTCGTAACTACCTAGAGCAAAACAAAATAAAACGTTAATCTAAAATTATGTTCAATATAAAAGCCATACTTGGGCAAAATGTAAAAAAGCTAAGATTAAGTAAAGATTTGAGCCAAGAAAAGTTTGCAGAACTTGTAAATTTAGATTCAAAAATGATTAGCAAAATTGAAAATGGTACTACTTTTACATCAGCAGATAGTTTAGCTAATATCTGTGAGGGATGTGAGATAACACCAAATTTATTATTTGAAGTAAATAATGAATTTTTACCTCAAAATGATAGTGATAAACAAGAATTAATCAAAAATTATACAATATTTTTACAAGAATTAAATTTATCAACAATTCAATATTTACTAAGAGTAAATAAGGTAATGGTAGAAAATCAAACAAATAAAAATAACTAAACCAGAATTGACATAAAATAAATCAAAAAATTTATTTGCTCAATAGAACATTTTAGGCTAGTTAAAAAAAACATGTCTAATCTTATGTACCCCACCAAAGTTGTTTATGAATTTACCCACACAAGATAATAATTTTCATGTTATTAAAAACATCCTGATATGAATGTTTTTATAGATGATATTGAGAAGTGTATTTCAATGTGGTACAATGTAATACATTGAAATGCAAAGGGGGAAATATGTCATCAGAACAATTTTCATTAAGAATACCAAAAGTAACAAAGGAAAAATTAGAAGAACTTGCTAAAGCAACAGGCAGAACAAAAGCTTTTTTGGCAATTGAAGCTATTGAAAAATACCTCGACCTTGAATCCTGGCAAATTAGTGCTATTCAAAAAGGCATAAAGGATATTGATAACGGCAAACATGTATCAATTGATGATGTCAAAAAAGAATGGGGCATTGAATAGTGGAAGTAAGATTTTCTGAAAGTTCTTTAGAGGATTTACGTTCAATCAGAGAGTACATTTGTGCAAACAATGAAGAAGCTGCTAAAAAGGTTGTAGCGCATATACTTGAGCAGGTAGAAACTATTTTGGCTAATAATCCTGCAATCGGAAGAGCAGGAAGAATTTTGAGAACACGAGAGTTTGTTATTTCAAATTATCCTTATATTTTGCCTTATCAAGTGCGAGAAAACACAATTTACATATTGAGGGTGCTGCATACCTCGAGAAAATGGGAGATTTAATAATAGGTATACGACAAAATTATTGATATCAATGGTCTTAAAATATTTTCTTTAATCTAGGAATGACTAAAAATTAGCATAGAAAAATATTATAGTATTTGGTTTTTTAGTTACAAATCCGGATGTATAAACTTCGTTATTTTGTTTTTTATGCAAAAGACAGATATTATCACTCGAACCAAGTTCATTTATATAGATTTTTATGCCAGATTTGTATAAATCTTCACTAGTCATAAATACAACACAATCTTTTTTATACTTTTTTAATACATCGTTGATATATTTTTTATTACTATCGAATTTAACATAATCTGTATTATTCCCATCAAAAGCATCTTCAATTTGAAAGTAATAATTCGAAGCATCATCAGGTATTTTATCTGGAAAATGCCTCATTTTATAAACTCCATGTTTGCTTTTCAGTGATTCAATCTCTTTAGAATATTCTGAAAGTTTAGGCAATTTAGGTTCCTTTGAAAACGGAAACAAAAAGTCTGATTTTAAAGCAAAGAAGAATATTTCAACAAATAACAAGTAAAAAAGGCTAAAGATTATAAGGAGTGAAGTTATAATGTTCGTGGTTATAATTTTCCATTTGTATTTTTTAGAGGTGTTTTTTAACACAAAAAAGAAAACCAATGGAAGCACAATAATAATAATGAGAATTATACCGAAAACTTTTATAAAATCGATTCCTTGAAACAATATTAATATTAAAACCAATGCAGAAATAATTATAGTAACATCTAAAAACATATACTTCATAAGTCAATTATATAAAAAAACAGCCTGAAAATATACATACTAACAGGCTGTTTTAACACTATAATTTAATTTTAGGTAATTCTTCTTTGGGGATTTTCAGTAGAATAATTGTATAGAAATTTTCTAATTTTCCTTCATTTTGAAGTCTTTCACCGGTTCTACCTCGAATACTGGTTCGTTTTGGCTCAAAGTTGTATAAATCTTCAATTCGCATAATTAAATTACCCTGACTGTCAAACTTTACATCTTTAATTTCCGCACCATGTAATGCATTATACAAATCACCATTATTAAATGTTATTTTAGAGTTTGAAATAGTACCATTTTTTCTAATATCATTGATATTGTGTTTTATAAATGTCTTAAAATCATCATTTGATAAAATCGATTTAGACATAGAGCTATCATTATTTAACAACAAAACTTTGCAATCAGTTTTGCCTGTTTCTTTTTGTAAGCGGCTATGAATTTCTTTTTCTAATTGATTACTATGTATGTCTGATATTTTTTCGTAAAGTTTTCCATTTTTTTTAATATAATCTTTTGTAAATGATTCAAAGTTTGGTGAAGCAATTTTATATAACTCAAAAGCTTCTGGTAGATTTTGCCATTTCGAAAAAATATAACCTAATCCATCAATTAATAATTTATCTGAATCTTTTGCGATATATTCTTCGATTTGCCTCTTGACAATTTGAAACCTATAATATAGCTTGTCCAAAGCATCTGCTATGTTATCAGTAAGGCGAGTTTTTTCAATCTCAGTTTTAAGATTAGATACCTCCTGTTTTGCTTTGTCTCCATTGTATTTTGCAAAATCTATTTTTTCTTTAGCATCTGATATTTTCTGCCTGTCTTTGGAGTCGAGTTTTGCTGTATCAACAGAATTTTCAAGCTTTTCTATTTCTCTGTTCTGCTCGTTCACTCTTTTGATGTATTCATCAATTTCTTGTTCAAGTGATTTTGCATCTCCCAACATTTTTGCCAGTTCAAGTTCATTTCTTTTTTTATCCTTTATTTTTTCTCTATGTGCTTTAATCGGGTCAGAAATCAACTCGTCAGAATCTTTTTCGAGAATCTCTATGTGGCATTTACAATTCGGGTGTGGTCTATCTGGGATATCATTTGCAGAGTCATAAATTTTGCCGTTCATCCCCTGACATAGTTCGCAAGCGCCTGGTTCTGTTTTCCATTCGTATTCAACATTTTCTTTTGTTACATGTCCATATAATGTTTTTCCCATTTTAATTTATCCTTTTGTTTAGTTTTAATGTAATATTTTCTACTTTTTTATCAGTATCGATTTTTTGATTATTCTTTGTTGCCCAAATAGCATTATTGGCAGCACCTAATTTGATGTAATGTTTCAAAATTTCTATGGGGTAATTTTGTAAAACATCGAGCAATGCTGCATAAGTTTTTTCGCCAAAGTCAGAATCTTCTTCAAGTTTGATTTTAGATTCAATCAGAGAGCTTTTTTTGTAGTCATTTAAAAGATTCAATCCAACTTGAAAATCAAGTATTGCCTGTTCTTTGCCAGCTTCACGTATGTAGATTGCAATAAAGTCAGCAAGTTCGGAAATTTTTTGATAAACCTCGTTAGAAATCACCTCTGAGCTATCTTTGAACACAGACGGATGAAGTCGTCTGAACTTTTCTTCTCTGATTTTTTTAATACTGTTTCTGATTTCTTCGTTCATCTTTTGAGATGATGATGCAGTTGAGAACAATTTGTCTTTAACCTGTTCTAAGTTTGTGTTTTGCATGGTTTTCTCCTTTCTGTTTTGCAAAAAATTGCATGCAAAAAGCGACCTAATCAAAAGGTCGCTTCTAAGTAAATATTTTTGGACACAACTATGACGTTTGTTTTAATAACCTGGGCTTCATTTGACTTTTTCGTATACCGGACAAAATTCACCTGTTAAGAGACGTCACCGCCAATTTTAATATACATTATTTTTCATAAAATTGAAAGTATATTTAAGAAAAATTAATTATTTAATCCAGTATAAGCTTTCATGTTGCAAGTAAGTGGTATAAAGATTTTTATAATGACTAGGACAAAAAACAAAAATGGCTCCTCGGGTGGGACTTCTACTGCTGTGCCTTCGCATACAGGCTCATCCGTCCTCGTTAACACTGCGGCGGTTCGCTTTGTATCGAACCTACGGTTCTCGTCCTCACCGTAAAAAATCATATTAAAAATAAAAAAAGCCGGCTTAATACCGACTTTTTTTTAATGGCTCCTCGGGTGGGACTCGAACCTACAACCCTTCGGTTAACAGCCGAATGCTCTGCCATTGAGCTACCGAGGAATAACTCAGAGGTCTTAACTTAACCTCGTAAAATTATTATAACAAAACAATTTTTCTTGTAAACACCTTTTTTTATTTTTTTTGAAATCAATTTATGTCTACTATTGTTACACCGTTTCCGCCTTCAGAGTCTTCTCCCTGTCTGAATTTTGCAACATAAGGAGAGTCTGAAAGATAGTTTCTTACTGCTTGTCTAAGCTGCCCGGTTCCATGACCGTGTATAATTTCAACGGGCGATAAATTTACCATGCTTGCTTTATCAAGATATGAATCTAGCTCCGACAACGCTTCATCTATTCTGAATCCTCTTAAATCAAGCTTTGGTGACATGCTTACTCTTTCAGCAACAAATCTGCTTGTCGCTAGATTAATTTTCTTTTTAATAATGTCTTTTTGCCTTTTTAGGTTTTTTGCCAATTTTTTAATGTTCACATTTGTCTTGAGCTGTCCGACAAGAACTTGTAAATTGCCGTTTTTGTCAGGTAATGTTTCTATTGTTACGTCTTGGTCAAGTCCTTTTATTATAGCTTTTGCGCCGATTTTTATATCTTCATCTGTTAGTTCTGTATATTTTACATCAACTTCGCCAAACTCGTTTGCATAAGTCTGGGCTGCTTTTGCTCCTTTTTGGGAAAGCTTTTTATATGACTTTATCGCATTTTCTTTTGTTTTGTTATGATTTAAGTTTTCGAGAATTTTCTTTATTTGAGCTTTGGCTTCTTGCAGATTGTCTTCGTGTCTGCGCTTGAAGTCTTTGATTGTTTTTCTTTTTTGCGAATTCAATTGTTCAAAAAGTTCGTTATATTCTTTGTATTTTTCTTCAGACTTTGTTTTGAGCTCTTGTGCTTCTTGGGTGAGCCTGTTCAGTTCCGTATATTTTTCCTGTAAAGAGCCGAGAATTTTTGATTCTTCCGTAATCTGTGAGCTGTAATAATTTTCTGCATTATTTATTATATTTTGTTCTATTCCAAAATTTTTAGCAATTGCAAATGCATTTGATGACCCGGGTACTCCTATTCTCAGCTTGTATGTAGGCGTAAGTGTTTCCGAATCGAAATCAACGGAAGCATTTTGAAAAGCTTCATTGTTAAATGGCAATGATTTTAGTTCGTTAAAATGTGTTGAAATGAGAGAAAATGCCCCTTTTTCAACAAATTTTTCCATAACAGCTCTTGCCAGAGAGGCACCTTCTTTGGGGTCTGTTCCTGCTGCAATTTCATCTATAAGAATAAAAGTATCCGAATCAGCATTGTCCAGAATATTTTTTATATTTTTTATGTGCGAAGAAAATGTAGATAAACTCTGGATAATGTTTTGGTCATCACCTATTTCTGCAAACAGTTTTTTAAACGGGTAGATTTTAGCACTGAAACAGGGGAGGTGAAGGCCGGCTCTTGTCATTGCTATAAAAAGAGCCACGGTTTTTAAGGCTACTGTTTTACCTCCGGCATTTGAGCCGGTTATAATAATTGATTTGTACGGATTTCCTATTGAAAAATCGTTTTCTATTACTTTGTCTAAAATTGATAATAGAACGGGGTTTTTCATTGACTTAATGTCTAAAAAGGGATGTTCAATGACTTCCGGTTCACAAGCATCTGTTGATGTAGAATATTTTGCTTTAGCAAATATGAAATCAAGCTCTATTAATGTGTTGAATGAAGTTTTGATTTCCTCATAATATTGAGCTATATCAGTTGAAATTTCTTTTATGATTCTATGAATCTCTGCTTCTATTTCAATTTCCAGTTCTCTAAGTTTATTGTTCAAACCTACAATCTGTTTGGGTTCAATAAAATAGGTCTGTCCTGATTGAGATATATCATGGACGATTCCCTGCACTTTGTTTTTTGATTCTGCTTTGACTTGAAAAACAATACGGTTATCTCTCAGCGTGTATACTGAATCTTGGAGGTAGCTATTAAAGGAAGTGTTTTTCATTAAATCAGATACTGCTGTCTTTATGTTCTCTTCGGTGGAACGTTTTGATTGAAAAAGTGCTTTTAGTTCAGGTGAGGCACTCTCTTTGATAATGAAGTTTGAGTCAAATATGTTTTCAATTTTTTCTTCTATATCAGGCAGTGCGTATAAATCGTTTGCAATTTTAATCAGTTTATCTTCATTTTCTGCATATCTGTGAAGGAAAGAAGAAAATTTTCTTGTTGTTACTATAATTTCAAAAACATCTCTTACATCTTCAATACTGAGTGTTATTTTGTTTTTGAGTATGGAAAGAGGATTAGTTATGTCCGGAATATTTCCCATAGGTATGGTTGAAGCACTTAATCTATAAGCATTTTGAGCCTGTGTTGTTATTTTTTGTGCAGTTCTGATTTCATCCGTATTATCCAAAGGAAGAGTGTTTTGACAGCGTTTTTTCCCTAAGTCGCTTACTGTAAAACTGCTCAGGATTTCAAGAACTTTATCAAATTCTATTGTTTTTAATGTTTTGTCCAAGACGATGACCTCTCAATCAATTATAACCGAAAAATTATGACCTATACATAACTTTCTGATTTTTGTATAATAATTGTATATTTCTTACACAAGGAGCCGAAAATATGGAAAATCTTAATAAAACAGCACATAGTCAACTTGAAAAAGCTCTATTCAACTCTGTTGACTCAAAAACACCACAGTATATAAAAGAAAATAAACTTGTGGACTTGTCTCAAAAAGGCGAATTTATTTTTCAATTAAAAAAAGAACATCTTGAGCCGTATGATGAGGTTAAGAATCCTGAAGGCTTGAACCTTAAAGAATGGTTTGCAGGCTATGCAAAGGAAGCAGAAGTTTCTACTGCCGGAATCAGGGGACCTCAAAATATTTTATACCCTCACGATACAAGATTTCCTATTAACATGATTGGTATTATGCTTGCGACTGAGGCAAAGGCTCTTGTTGCTAAAGATTTGTATAAAAATTCAGAATTAATTAAGCTGGCAGGCTGTGAAGTAAGATATAACTCTCAGGAGTTTTTAGAATTGATTGTCCGTATTCAAGCTGCACATGGCATAAAAACAATAGTTCCTCAGGAAAGAAAAACGATTCCTATCTGGATGGCTTCTTTTCTTGCGTTTAAATTGGATTTGCTTGGCGGTGAATATATTACTTCAAGCCATGGTATTTCAGTTAAAAATGCTACAAAAGACTTGAATTCTCAAGGCAGCCAATACCTTCCCGAAGAGTCAATGCTTTTTGTTGATAAAATAAAATATATTTTTGATGAGGTTGAAAAAAACGGCTCTTATGACATCAAAATTGCTGCTAACGACAATCCTTTGATTTCAGAGGAACTTATGATTCAGATGGATGATGGTGTAAAGCTGTATAAACAATATCTTTTAGATGGAGTTGCAAAAGATGCGAACCTTAATCTTATTAAAAATCTTAAAAATAAAATTGTTATAGAAAACGTAGGTGGTTCTGCTTATAGAACTTTGAGCAGAATTCTGTCTTCTCTTGGCATAGACGGAAACTTTGTATGGATGAACAAAGAAGAAGATCCGTTTTTCCATGGAATCGGTAAATATGATACAGATCCTAAAGGCAATAAAACCTTCTATGATTATTCTGTTGATGCCACTGTATTGTCGAAAGATAAGGATGGAAAATCTTATTTCCCTGTGATTAATTCTTTGCATTATGATGAAAAATTGGAAACTTTCCCTCTTGGAACTGTTGTTCTTATAACTGACCCGGATCATGACCGGCTTACTGTTTGTCAGGTTGAATCAGCTTCAAAAACAGAGTTTTTAAATAAGCTGGGTGTTGATTATGTTGAGCTTGGTTCGGACAGAATTTTGACTGTATTTACTGCAAACCAATCATTCCTTATGATTATGGACTTTTGGGCAAACCAGCTTAGAAAAGAAGGTTTGTTTGATAAACATCCGAGATTTATGATTAAAACAACCGCTTCAGCTCGTTCTTGGGATGAATGGGCAAAGAAAAATAACATAAAAGTTATTAACGTTCCTGTTGGGTTCAAAGAAATTGCTAACATAATGAAAAAAGTTGAAAAACAAATATCTGACAATCCGCAAAAAGACGTTGTTGTTACAGATGTTTTGGGCAATGAGGTAAACCTTGGCGTTAATCCGAAATTGATATTTGGCGGAGAAGAATCAGGCGGAATGATTATCGGCTCAGAGGAGCTTATTAAATCTATGGCAGGCAGGGTCGCTGTTGCAATGAGAGAAAAAAGCGCAACAGAAGCAATTGTGGTTGCATCAGCTTTGGCTGCTTATCTTGAAAAAGAAAACAAGTCTATGTCTGAATATCTTAAGTCTGTTTTTGATGAAAATTCAATAATTTCAAAATTTGATATAAGAGAAGATATTGCTTATTACAACGAATCTGAGCCTGATATTGAAAAACTTAAACTCGCTAAAAAAGAAGGCGAAGCTAAGAGAACAAAAAATGATGTCTTTTATCTGACAATGGCGATTGCAAAAAATAAAGGCAAACTTTCTCTTGAACAAATAAAAGAAATTTTGTCAGATGCATTTGAGGACTTAAGCTTTGAGAATCTTATAGATGTGAAGTTTGTAGGCGATGGAACTTATCTTGAATTTGATGACAAATTTATTGAGATTCGTCCTTCCGGCACTGATGCAAAAACAAAAGCTTACGGTGCAGGTGCCGATAAAAACGAAATCAAAACATTTGCAAAAATCATGGGGTATTATCCCGGTGATTTGACTGATATTTACAAAAAATATGTTGATATGGATTTGTATAAAAATTCAAAGGACATATCTTTTGATGAATATTCAATATTTACGAACAAAGATGCAAATAATGACAAATTTGTCATTCCTGATTACAAGGAAACATTAAAGTTTTAGCTTAATATTGTAAAAAACTTTTTTTCTTGTAAATAGCTTTGATAGTGTTGATATCTCTGTTTGAAAGATGTACATCATTTGTATAATTGTTCGGATAGAGTATGTCGTTATTACTTGTGCTGTGACCGTGCATGCCGAGTGCATGTCCGATTTCATGCAGAACAACAGGATAAATCTGAGCATATGAACGCATTTTGTTTGAGTCAGTTCTTTGAAGAATCTGAATTGTTGCTTGAGTGTTCATATCTCCGATGTATTTGAGGTTTGTAAGTCCTATATTATCTTCGGACACAGCTCCGTTAACAGTGTCTACAAAATAGACTTTTATTTGACCTTGTTTTTCATTTGTTACGAACTGGAAAGAAACCGTGTTTTGTGTTTTTCTTTGCCATTCATAAAATGCATTAATTGAATAGTTTCTGTAAGCACTTGGCTGAATCCATACTTTTACGGGCATTTTGTACCATTTTGTGGCTTTGTCTAGGTTTGTAAGATAATTGCCTGTATCATTGGCTTTAGCTTTTTGTACATAAATCATTTTTTGTCTGACTTTTTCAGCTTCGGTTCTGGAGTATCTGCCTACGTTGCTGTTTGGATATTTATCCGCAATATATTTGTATTGATTATATGCAAGGTTATACTGTCTGTCATAAAATAAAGATGCTGCATAATAAAATCTTGACTGTACATCATTGCCGTTAGCTTGAACAAGGTTGTAATAACAGCGGCTTGACTGGTTGAACTTCTGGTCGTTATATAAACTTTTGCAGATATTTGCATTATAGGCAGATACACTTTGTGTCAAAAAAATTACGGCGAGTATTGTATATACAACTTTTTTCATGTCCATAAGGAGATAATACCATATTTTTTTGTCTTTAAACGAATGGTTTATTGAATTAGAGAGAAAAAACGGATATAATAAGCTAAATTATTGTGAAAAATTTGTGATTATTATAAGGAGAATAAGATGAAACTCGATTTTGAAAAAGCACTCACTTATATGGGAAAAGATACTCAATTTGTAAGCAAGTTGCTTATTGGATCTTTTTTGCTTCTTGCCAGTATGGCTGTATTTTTTATACCTGTTATTATTGCACTTACTTCCGGTTCAATGATTGGTACAGCCGGATCTTTTACTGTTTGTTTTATTCTTTCTTTAATAATAATTATGGCATTGGCAGGATATTTTTGTACGACTTCAAATAACAGAATAAAAGATGAGAATGCTATTCTTCCTGATTGGAATGATTTGGGAAAATACATTTTGATTGGCATTAAATATTTTGTAGGGTACTTTGTTTATGTTTTACCTTTGTGCTTTTTCGGTTTGATATTTATGTTTTTATTTGTATTTTCTGTCGGAGGTACTCATTCCTCTGCGATTAGTTCTGCTATTTCTTTTATTGTATTGACACTTGCTGGAGCTGCTGCTTTATTTGTATATGTTTTGACAATGGTGTTTTTGCCTTTGATGATGTCGAATTTCAATGATAAATTAAAAATTCTGGCTTTTGTTGATTTTAAAGGTGCTTTCGGCATGGTAAAAAATAACATAGGCAATTATCTGGTATTGATTCTCTTATTTATTGCTCTATGTGTGCTTGGGCAGGTTCTTTGTACATTTTTATGTATTACATTGATAGGTGTTGTATTAATTCCTGTTGTCTATTTCTATATTTATCTTGTACTTGCTGAGGTGATTGCACAATTTGTCAATTCAAAAGATTAAGATAAAACAATTTCAGCATGATAAAATTGCATATGAATATTATTTCAAAAGAGCAGCAATTTTTGAATGTTATAAACAGTATTCTCTCGGATAATTCTTATCTGGGAGATGATTGTGCTTTTTTGCAAGAACTTGGTATTTATGTCACCCATGATTCATTAGTTGAGGGTGTTCATTTTCTTCTTTCAACAACCGATGCATATAATTTGGGAAGAAAAGCTGCTTCTGTAAACCTTTCTGATTTGGCTGCTGCCGGTGCTAAACCTTTATACATTACTATTTCTTTATCCTGTAATGATTCTGTTGATGAGAAGTTTGTTGAAGGTTTTTATAAGGGTATAAATGATGTCTGTAATGAGTTTGATGTTAAAGTTGCCGGTGGGGATTTAACAGGGGCGGAAAGTGTTTTTATATCAATTTGTGCAATAGGAAAAAAAGTTTCTAAAACAAAAGTTTCCAGAGCTAATGCAAGAAACGGGGATGTTGTTTTTGTAACAGGAGCCCATGGAGACAGTGCCGGCGGTTTAAAACTTCTAATGAATGGTGATAAAAGCTGTGAATATTTAATAAAAAAACATTTGGCTCCGATTGCACAGATTCAAAAAAGCAGAGAAATAATGCAAATTGCTCAACAAGATTTTGCGATGATAGACAGTTCTGACGGGCTTGGAGATGCATTGTTTAAGATTTCAGATGCCTCCGGGGTGACGCTGGATATAGATTTTGAATCGGTGCCAGTTAGTGACGAACTAAAAGCATATTTCCCTGATGATTGGAATTCTCTTGTTTTGTGGGGAGGGGAAGATTTTGAGCTTGTTGGATGTATCAGTGAGCAGGACTTTAAAAAGTTGGATAAAAATAAATTTTTTAAAATAGGAAGAGTCGTAGAAAGAATTCCTGATAAACCTGTAATTCTTGGCAGTAGGGATTGTGAATGTATAATTGATTGTGAAGTTTTTTCCAAAAAAAGCTTTAATCATTTTAAAGGAAAGAATAATGGATAAGAATTATAAAGAAGATAAAATAAAATTATCGGTAATTATTACGGCTGGTGGGTCTTCGAGCAGATATGGAAAAACAAATAAACTGCTTGAAAAAATAAGCGGAAAAGAGGTTATTCTTCATTCAATAGATGCCTTTCTGGATATAAATCCATTTGAAATTATTGTTTCTGCTTCAGAAGAGCTTGAGCCTTTAATTTTAGATATGACAGCTCATATTCAAAATTTAAAAGTTGTTAGAGGCGGTGCAACAAGACAAGCATCTGTATTTAATGCTTTGAAAGCTTGTTCTGAACCTGATATTGTTGCTATTCATGATGCAGCAAGGCCTTTAATAAAAAAAACAAATATAGAAAAATGTATTGAAAAAACACTTGAAACAGGAGCAGCAATTGTTGCAGTTAAAGCTGTTGACACTATTAAAAAAGTTGACGAGCATAACAAGATTGTTGAAACACCGAACAGAGATTTTTTATGGTGTGTGCAGACTCCACAGATTTTTGATTATAAAATGATTCTTTCTATTCATCAAAAACTTGAAGGACAAAATTTTTCTGATGATTCAGGCATGGCTGAATATCTTGGGCACGATGTTTATGTTGTTGAAGGCGATTATACTAATATTAAAATCACAACTAAGAAAGATATTTATCTGGCTCAAATGCTTATGAATGAAGAAGTTTGAGATAGCTTATTGATTTTGAATTTAATATAACTTTACATTTTGCTGCAATTTTATAAAGTTTTTAGGAATTATTCCGATAAAGTACATGTAATGAATTAGGGATATTTATGAACATGAACAGGGATAATGAGCATATTTTCAATAATGATGAATATACCTATGATGAAAATCAGCTTAAGCACATTAAAATGCAAAATGATTTAATCCGATTAATCAGGGTGCTGGATGATTGCATTGAAAATGTAGACAATTTTTACTGTTATACAATGAAAAAACAGTTTTTGGCTACATCAAACAACAACTAGCTGTTTTTCTGAATATGTTTTGGATATAATTGACTTGGACTATGTCCGTATTTTTACTATGTGTTTAAAAAGGTGAATTATGCTAAAACAATATATTCTTGATGTAACCGAAAATGCTATAAAATCTGCATTAAAAGATTCAGCTCTAGGACAGATGAAAGAGTCAGATGAGTTTTCTTTGAAAACAGAGATTCCTAAAAATGATGATTTTGGTGATATTGCGCTAAACGTTTCCTCCTTATCAAGATATGCAAAAATGGCACCTCCTCAGATTGCGCAGAAAATTGCTGAATATATAAATCTTGATGATTGTGAAGTTACAACAGTTGCAGGTTTTATCAATTTTAAGTTGGGAAAATCCTTTTTAAACGCTATTGTGGAAGAAATATTGAATAATAAGTCAGAATATGGCTCAAATGATTATGGAGAAGGACAGAAAGTTATTCTTGAATATGTTTCGGCGAACCCGACAGGACCTTTTCATATTGGTCATGGGCGTTGGGCGGCAATGGGCAGTGCTTTAGCTAATCTGATGAAATTCTCCGGATATGATGTTTATCAGGAATTTTATGTTAATGATGCAGGCAACCAGATTAAGAATCTTGGACGCTCGCTTTATATCAGAGTTTTGCAGGAATTGGGCGTAAAAGTTGATTTTCCGGCAGATGAAACAGAAAGAAAATCTTTTTATCCCGGAGAATATCTTATTCCTCTTGCTAAGGAATTTGTTTCTGAAAATAAAGCTGTTGCAGAGGCATTGCCTAAGAATATAAAAGAATTGCAAACACAGCAGCTTGAAATTTTATCAAATTATGCAAAATTGAAAATGCTCAATCTTCAAAAGGAGCTTCTCGTTAAATTTCGTACACATTTTGATAATTTCTACTTTGAAACTGATTTGCATAAGTCAGGCAAAGTTGAAGCTTGTGTTAATAAATTAAAAGAAAAAAATATGTTATACGAAAAAGATGATGCAATATGGTTTAAGTCTTCTTTATTTGGAGATGATCAAGATAGAGTTCTTCGCAAATCTGACGGCTCAAATACTTATTTAACGGCTGATATTGCGTATCATCATGATAAGATTCAAAGAGGTTTTGACAAACTTATTAATATCTGGGGGGCTGACCATCATGGATATGTACCCAGAATGAAAGCATCAATTGAAGCACTTGGAGATAACCCTGAAAAACTTGAGGTTCTTTTGGGACAGCTTGTAAACATTGTCATGAATGGTGAAGCTGTTCGTATGGGCAAAAGAAAAAATATGGTTACGTTAGAGGATCTGGTTGACGAAGTTGGTGTGGATGCTACAAGATATTGGATGATAATCAGAAGTATTGATACGACTCTTGATTTTGATATTGAGCTGGCTAAATCAAAAACAGATGAAAATCCTGTATTTTATGTACAATACGCACATGCCAGAGCTTGTTCTATTTTTAGAAATGCTTCTAATGAACGTGTAAATGTTGAAACTAAAGAAAAGATATCGCCCTTGTTTGATAAGGTTGAGCTTGATGAGGCTGTAATGAATGCTGATCTTGATTTGTTATGGTCAGTAGAAGACGAAAAATCTTCTGCTTCTGCTAAAAAACTTATCTTAAAACTAGAAGAGTTTAAACCTGTCGTACTTGCAGCTGCAAAGCTTAGATCTCCATATATTATATGTAAGTATTTACAGGAGCTTGCAGGTGCTTTTCACCAGTTTTATACGTTTTCTAGAGTTTTGTCGGATGACAAAAAACTCTCTGCATCAAGATTGGCTCTTGTTAAAGCGGTTTCAACAGTAATAAACACGGCTCTTAATCTTCTGGCTGTTGATGCACCTGAGAGAATGTAACTGAGTTTCTAAAAAATATCGACACATTTTGAATTTTTTTGTATAATTTGATTATGGAAGTAGCATTTTATAAGTCACCGATAGGTGTTCTAAAAATATTTTCATCAGATATAGCATTACATAAAATTGAGCTGGTTAAGGAACGGAATGATTTTGAGTGTTCTACATTTAATTACAGGGTAATAGATCAGCTTGAGGCTTATTTTGATGGAAGACTCCATACTTTTAATATACCTCTGGCTTTAGACAAATGTACAACTTTTCAAAAACGTGTTTATGATGAACTATTGAAAGTCAGATATGGAAGGACAAAGTCATATAAAGAATTGGCAGAAATGGTAGGTAATCCTAATGCAAGCAGGGCAATAGGAAATGCTATGGCAAAAAATCCAATTCCTATAATTATTCCATGCCATAGAATTATTAATTCAAACGGAAAGATTGGAAAATATAGTCTTGGCTTTGATGATTCTTCGTCAATTAAATCATTCTTGCTTGACTTTGAAAAACAACATTCATAAGACAGCTTTTATTCTTTAATAATTTCGTTTTCTTCGTCAGCTTTTTCCAACTTTGATTTTAATGATTTTCTCTTTTTTATTAATTTTGAAGGTTCTTTTGTTGGTTCTGAATCTTCTTCATGTTCTTCAAAAGATGTTTGTGCGGGTTTTTCTCCATCTTCAAGAAAATTTGAAAGAACACAATTTAGAAGAGTTCGTTGACCTAAGTCAAAGCTTCCGCTAAATGTTATGCTTGCATTTTCAGTAGGTAAAGTGCTTAAAAATTTGGAAAATTCTTGTACTATATTGCCCAAATCAGATACATTATTAATCTTATTTACTGCTTTTGCTACTTTTTCAATTGATATTTTAAATTCACAAAGCTGTTGTTGCGGTTTACTTTGTGTTTTTTTTATTTTTGCTTCTTTTTTACTTCTCAATCTTTCTCGTAGTGACAATGTTTTTCTCCGGTTATATAT
Organism: Candidatus Limenecus sp.; assembly: GCA_048360435.1. Classification (GTDB taxonomy): domain Bacteria; phylum Cyanobacteriota; class Vampirovibrionia; order Gastranaerophilales; family Gastranaerophilaceae; genus Limenecus. The sequence goes on from DBGCOP010000027.1 coordinate 150,413, forward strand.
TTATGGTGTTTTTATTGTTATAATTTTTGTTTAATGTTTGTGTGATTAAATAATCAGACAGCTTTGATGCAAATTCTTTATAGTTTATTCCTATATTTGATTCTGCATTAATTGCATTAACTGGGACACCTTTATTTATTGCTGACATCATTGTAAGATAGTTGTTTGGAATTTTCCAGTATACTTTTTGTTTTACTACTTCTTCAATGTCGGATGTTTTAATTTCTTCATTCTCCATATAACGATTGAGAACAAGTTTGATTTTTTCATCTTTATAACCCAGTCTGTCGAACAATTCCATACATCTTTGTGTGCTTCTTATTGCTGGGAGATTGACTATTGCTATCAAAAGAATCAAATCTGACAAATCGAGAGCAGTGATAGTTTTTGAATCTATATTTGTTCCAATATCAATAACAATGTATGAAAATGTCTTTTTTAATGCAGTTAATATATTTTTTATTTCCTCTGCCGTTATTTCTTGTGATTTGTCAATATTCAAAGGGTCAGCTATAACATAAAGACTTGTGTTTTTGTATCTAGAGAGTGATTTCAATAGCTCTGATTCATCGAGGTTTTGTATATTTTTTGCTATATAATCCATAGCAAAGGCAGGAGTCATATCAAGAAAAGTAGCTACATCCCCGAGTTGAAGATTTAGATCGATAAGTGCGACTTTTTCTTTTGACATTTGAGCCAATTCAACAGCAAGATTTACCGCTATTGAGGTTTTACCGATTCCTCCTTTATTTGAAAATGTTGAAATAATTTTGCAGGATTCAACAGGTTCAGTGTTTTCAATTTCTTTAAAAACATTTTTTATTACATCATTGAATTCTGTTTTGACGATTGGTTTAGTTAAAAATTCCTTTGCACCGGCTCTCATTACTTTGATTATTGTTTCCGTTGAAGTTTTGTTTGACAATGCAATTATGAAAGCTTCTTTATTATGTTTTTTTATTGTTTTGATAAACTCAATAGATTTTTCAATTTCATCTGATGCATCGACAAATATTATGCACTTTTCTGTTGTGGGGATATTTTCAAGAGCCTGTTCGTAATTGAAAAATTCTTTTATCTGAATATTTTTAACAGCAGTATCTTCTGCTTCAGAAAGATAGTTTTTTATGATATTTCTGGAATTTTCTTCTTTTTCTATGATGATAATCTGTGTGTTTGCAGTCATAAAAAATATCCTTCTGTTTTTTAAAAAAGCACTTTAATATTAATTTACCAATATTATACAGTAAAAAATATGAAAAATGCATACTATGAAAACAAAAGGATTATTTTTTCTCTAGACCCAAATCTCTAATTTAAAAATTTAATATTTGTCTTGATTGTTAGATTCAACACAAATATACACGGGAGCTAATTCATGTAATCCCACAATAAAACTTTCTAAAAACTTACAAATAACTTCCTTCAACATTAAAGACTTCCTTTCACACGAAATTTTTTATTTCACCTTCACATATATATAAAAACATTCTGTGAAGAAAAATTGCCAATTTCCTGATACATTTTTAAAAAATGTAATAAACATAATATCAAATAATTTTGTCTTTTGCAAGGAATAAAGATTATATACAAAAGTATAGTAAAGAAACAGTATTAAGTTCTTGCGTATAACTGTATTTCGTGTACAATTGGGGTATGTGTAGAAAATGGTCCTTTTGATGGAAGAGGACAAGGGAGAAAAAAGATGGCTAACTTAAAATGGTCTGGTTTGCTAAAAGGCGGTGTTTTATCTGCATTCGCTACTCTTTTAGCTGCCAACTCTGCATTTGCAGGGGAAGCCGATTTGGTTGTACCGAATCTGGCTAAAGACCCTAACAGCTTTAACCTGCTGTTGTTGGGTATTGGTATTTCTATCTTAGGCTTAATTTTTGGCTTAATTGAATTTATTAAAGTCAGAAATTACAAAGTTCATTCAGCAATGGCTGAAATTGGGAATACTATTTTTGAAACTTGCAAAACTTACCTTATTCAACAAGGTAAATTCTTGCTTGCATTAGAAATACTGATTGGCTGCTGTATTGCTTTTTACTTTGGCGGTTTGCAGCACATGGGCTTTAAAGGAGTTGCTTTAATTCTTTTGTGGTCTGTAATCGGTATTCTTGGTTCTTACGGTGTTGCATGGTTTGGTATCAGAATGAATACTCTTGCAAATGCCAGAACTGCTTTTGCTTCTCTTGAAGCAAAACCTTTAAAAGTTTTGAACATTCCTTTAAAAGCAGGTATGAGCATTGGTGTATTGCTCGTTAGTGTTGAGCTTATAATGATGCTTGTAATTCTGTTGTTTGTTCCTGGACATCTTGCAGGCGCATGTTTTATCGGGTTTGCTATCGGTGAGTCTTTAGGTGCATCTGCTCTTCGTGTAGCGGGCGGTATCTTTACAAAAATTGCCGATATCGGTTCGGACTTGATGAAAATTCAATTCAAAATCAAAGAAGATGATCCTAGAAACCCCGGTGTTATTGCGGATTGTACAGGTGACAACGCAGGCGATTCTATCGGACCGACAGCTGACGGGTTTGAAACTTATGGTGTAACAGGGGTTGCTCTTGTTTCATTTATTCTTCTGGGTGTATTCCCCGAATATCAAATCCCTCTGTTGACTTGGATCTTTACTATGAGATTCTTAATGATTGTTACTTCAGTTGTTGCATACTGGATTAACACAGGCTTAACTCAAGCACTTTTTGGAAAATCAGAGAAACTTGATTTTGAAAAACCATTAACTAACCTTGTTTGGTTGACTTCAATCCTTTCAATAATCATGACATTCGGTGTCAGCAAATGGTTATTGGGTAGCTTGGGTGGAAACCTCTGGTTAGTATTAGCAGGTATCATTTCATGTGGTACTTTGGGTGCTGCGTTGATTCCTGAATTTACTAAAATCTTTACAAGCCCTAATGCTATTCACACAAAAGAAGTTGTTACAGCTTCACGTGAAGGCGGTTCTTCATTAACAATCCTTTCTGGTATTGTTTCCGGTAACTTCTCAGGTTTCTGGATTGGTATGGTAATTGTATTCCTTATGGGACTTGCTTATTACTTCAGCACAATGATTCCTGATATCGTAATGATTTATGCTTCAGTATTTGCTTTCGGTCTGGTTGCATTCGGCTTTTTGGGAATGGGACCTGTTACGATTGCTGTTGACAGTTATGGTCCAGTTACTGATAACGCACAATCTGTTTACGAGTTATCTCTTATTGAAGAACGCGAAGGCGTTGCAGAAGAAATTGAAAGAGACTTTGGTTTCAAACCTAACTTTGAAGTTGCTAAAGCACAACTTGAAGAAAACGATGGTGCAGGTAATACTTTCAAAGCTACATCAAAACCGGTTCTTATCGGTACAGCTGTTGTAGGTGCTACTACAATGATTTTCTCTTTGATTCTTGTAATCAAAAACACATTGGGAATTGAGCCTGAAGCTGTATTAAACCTTCTTAACCCATACACAATTCTCGGCTTGCTAGCCGGTGGTGCGGTAATTTACTGGTTCTCAGGTGCATCTATGCAGGCTGTTACAACCGGTGCTTACAGAGCTGTTGAATACATTAAAAAACATATCAAAATTGATGATGAAAGTGTTAAAACAGCTAATGTTGCAAATTCAAAAGAAGTTGTTAAAATCTGTACTCAATATGCACAAAAAGGTATGGTTAACATCTTCATTGCTTTGTTTGCATTTGCTTTAGCATTTGCTTGTCTTTCAGCTCCGGCTTGCAAAACAGTTGCACCTGTTGCATTCTTTGTAAGCTATTTGATTGCGATTGCAATTTTCGGTCTTTTCCAGGCTGTATTTATGGCAAACGCTGGCGGATGCTGGGATAACGCTAAGAAAATCGTTGAATGTGATCTTTGTGAAAAGGGAACACCTTTGCATGATGCAACTGTTGTTGGTGATACAGTTGGTGATCCGTTCAAGGATACTTCTTCAGTAGCTATGAACCCGATTATCAAGTTCACAACTTTATTCGGTTTATTGGCTATGGAAATCTCTATCAATGAATCATTCAGACATATTGCACCTATTGCAGGCTGGATATTCTTAGTGATTGCCCTGATATTTGTATGGAGATCATTCTATGCGATGAGAATTCCTGAAAAAGCTCAAGATGAAGAGTAATTAAGGAATAAATAAAGGAAACTCCGCTTAATTCTTTGATTAAGCGGAGTTTTTTTATGAAATTAGGCTATTAGCCTTTGATTTTTTGAATATCAGTTAATGTTTCACTAATATTTTCTTCGTTGTCACCAAACTTTCCTGAATTTTCGATAAGAGAAATTATTTTTGCTTTTTTTTCATCTTCCTTGTCTAATTCTTTCATTTCTTCAATAAAATCTTTTTCTTTTTTTGCATTTTTACTATTTAATATGAATGTTTCAGCTTCTTTGATTTTAAGGATGTTGAACAGTTTCAGAAGATTTTCTAAAGTGTATTCACCATTTTTTTTGTTGATTGTTAAGTTAAGATGTTTTGCGCTGGGTTTTCCGTTTTTATACATTATAAATACATCAGCATAGGTATCTTTATCCTGTAATATTTTGACCGAATGTTTTGTATCTTGAAATGTCTTTTTTTCAAATTCTGTTTCTAAATCCGGATTGTTTAACCCTGTAATTCGTGCTTTAAATGATACTTGATTCATTATTCTCTCCTTGAACTAGTGTGTTTGGTATAAACCCACTAAAAGAAAAGTTTGTTATTTTAGTTATCATTTGTAACGAAATATTAAAAAAAAGAACAACAAAGTTATAAAATTTTTACAAAAGGGAACATATATAATAGAGGAAATAAAAAAGTTTTAAAAGATTCTCTCTCTCTAATTCCTCTCTCTAATATGTGGTAAAGTTTAACCGGCGTAAGTCGGTTTTTTTTTTATAAATTATTAATTATTGCCTGAGTATATTCAGTTGTTGTTGATGTTCCGCCCAAATCAGCCGTAAGCGTATTGCCTTCTTCAATAACTTTGTAGAGAGCTTTTTCTATTTTGTCAGCCGGCTCATTTGCTCCTATGTGCTTAAGCATGTTAATTGCACAAATTAATAACGCAGTAGGATTCGCTTTGTTTTGTCCTTTTATGTCAGGAGCAGAACCGTGAACCGGTTCAAAAACGGCACAATCTGTTCCGATATTTGCTCCTTGCGCTACTCCGAGTCCTCCTATGAGACCTGCTGTTAAGTCTGAAACTATATCTCCATATAGGTTGGGTAATACAAGGACATCAAATTTTTGAGGATTTTGTACAAGTTGCATACAAAGATTATCAACAAGAATTTCTTTGTATTCTATATCAGGGTAGTTTTTTGATACATTTCGTACACATTCCAAAAAAAGCCCGTCAGAAAATTTACAGATATTTGCTTTTGTTACTGCCCATACAGTGTGTCTTTTGTTTTTAACTGCATATTCGAAAGCGTATTTTGCAATTCTTTCCGATGCTTTTCTGGTAATAATTTTTATTGATTCTGCTGTGTCTTCATCTATCTTTCTTTCTATACCTGCATATAGATCCTCTGTATTTTCTCTGACAACAATAATGTCAACATTTTCAAATGGTGTTTTTATTCCTCTAATATTTTTGCAGGGTCTGAGGTTTGCATATAAGTCGAGTTCTTTTCTCAGCGCAACATTTACACTTCTGAATCCTTTGCCTATTGGAGTTGTAACAGGTGCTTTCAGAGCAACCTTATTTTTTTTTATTGAGTCAATTACTCTTTGAGGAAGAGGAGATCCTTCTTTTTCTGCGACATCTGCTCCGGCATTTTGAATATCCCATTCTATTTTTGCTCCTGCTTTTTTGATGATTTTCATTACTGAATTTGAAATTTCTGGGCCTATTCCATCTCCCGGTATTAGTGTAACAACTGTCATTATTCATTCTCCTTCAAAAACTCTTTTAACAGACGTGCAGCCTGTTTTGCAAATAGGTATTTTATTAAAAGTCTGGGATAACAAGGGTTTACATTATATTTTGAAATTTTTACAGAACCTTTTTTACCTACTCCAATGAATACAAGTCCTACCGGTTTTTCTTTTGTTCCTCCTGTTGGACCAGCTATTCCTGTTGTTGCCAGAGCATAGTCTGTTTCTGTATTTTTTAAAAGTCCATTAACCATTTCACCGGCTGTCTGGCTGCTCACTGCTCCATAAGTATTAAGTGTTTGTTCATTTACACCCAGATATTTAATTTTGGCTTCATTTGCATAAGTAACAAAGTTAGCTTTTATGTATGAAGAACTACCTGAAACATCTGTCATCAAAGAGCTTAATAATCCACCTGTGCAGGATTCAGCTATTGAAAGAGTTTTGTTCTTTTTTATTAAAAATTTTCCTGCTTCTGTTTCATTTTTTGTATCAAACAGTAATTTAATTAATTTTAGATGTACAAACATTTCTTATCCAAAACTTAGTGTAAAGGTATATCTATTGGTTGTGTCAGCATTACATTGATATTTTTACCTTGAGGTAATGTAACATCATTGCCTTTTCTAAATAAATCAGCTACATCCATTCCTATATAATAGGCTCCACCACCTATTACACCGCCTATTGCTCCTATTGGTACACAAAGATATTGCATATTATCACCTGTGCCTTTACCCCATTTTATTGTGTTATTAAAAATTTCTTTTGTATTTTTCCAATTTCTCTGTAATGCATAACCATAGTTTCCATTTTGATAAATGCCGCCGTCCAGAGTAATTTCTGCGTAGTTATAAAGACCGGCATTGATAGGAATTTGTCTTCCTGTTGGTGTAACAACATGGTCAAAGTTTAAATATAATACAGCACTTCTTGAAAGTCTTTTTGACGGTGTGATTTTACTGATTGTTCCTCTAATAATGGAGCCGGCGGGAAGTGCGATTTTTCCGTTCACTATTTTATCTTCTTTCAGCATTGCTGAAAATTCATCCCCAACATTCCCTATTTTGGTTGATACAGGGTCGATGAATTCAAGACACATAGTTGTTCCTGCCGGAATGCTTATTGCTTGAATATCAGCTTTCATTGTTCTTCCTGATGCTGCCTCAGCTGTAATATTAAAGCTCAAAGCCAAACCCGCAAAAAGTAAACCAAGCGTAATATATTTGTTCATGTCAATCTCCTCTCATATAAATTTATTGTAGATATTGACTGAGAAAAAAGCAATATTATTTTATTTCTTCATATAAAGCAGAGGCTTCTTGAATAGATATATTTCCTGTGGGTATTTTTAGTATTTTGACACTGACAGATTTATTAAAGTGTTCTATTCTTATTATATCGCCTTCTTTTAATTGTTTAGAAGGCTTTGCAGGGTTGCCGTTAACAAATACTCTTCCTTGATCGGAAACATCGTTTGCAACTGTTCTTCTTTTTATCAGTCTTGATACTTTTAAAAATTTATCTAATCTCATAAGTTTAACCTTTTTTGTTATGCTGATATAAGTTTTTTGTACTATAATAATTTAGAAATTTCTTGTTAATTTATTTAACAAAAAATACATGAAATGACAAAAAATAATTTTTAGTGCCATTATGTAATTGAAAAGAAATTGAGACTCTTATGACACAGATTACATTGCCTGTACACTATACACAATCCCATGATGTTAAAAATGCCGGGGTTATAAAATATAAAGAAAATCCTTTAAAAGGTCTTGTTAAAAAAGATAAAGACGGTCAGGTAAAGCGTGCTGCATTAGCAGGAAGTTCTATTACGACATTGCTTTATTTATTCGCTCTTGCTAAAGGACAGAAAAAATCCGCTTTTAAAGTAAAAGACATGTTTAACCTTGAATTTGGTACTCTCGAAGCTATCGGATTAGCTACTTCCTCTGTAATAGGCGGTTTGACTGGTGGTTTGCTTACTGATAAAAAAGAAAATAAAAAGCCTAAGTTAAAAGAAGCGGTGCACCAGTTTTTGGGAAATATAGTTACTCCTATTACGATAGTTGGAATAGCTACTTCTCTGATTAAAAAACATGATTTTTCTAAATATACTAAATGGACTTTGAATGCGCTGGCGGGAATAGTAGGTGTTGCTGTCGGAGTTACTGGCGGCAATTGGGTTGCTTCTAAAGTTAACAAAAAGATATTCAAAGAAAATGATGACAGAAAAGTCGGAGTAAAAGATTTCGGAATTCATGTGGATGATGTCTTGACGGTTATTGCTCTTGCTACGTCAAAGAAAAAAGATGCAAAGGCACTGGCTGTTGATGAACTTCCTAAAACACCGATTCAAAAATTCATATCTAAAGCACTGCCAGCAATATTCCTTATATGCGGTTATGAAGCAGGAACTAAAAAAGCACAACATAAAAACGATGTTCAATCTGACCAAAAATAATTTTTGTATTATTATAATTTTATGAAAATTTTTAAAATTATATTTTTACTGTCATTTTTTGTTTTTTCTATTGTATCAGCAGAAGCTAAAACGATTAATTTTGCTGTAATTTCCGATACTCATTATACAATTAATAATGAAAATAACACCTTTAGAGATTTAACTCTTTCGGGAAAAGTGCTCAAAGGCGCAGTTGATAGGATAAACGAAAACAAATATGATTTCGTTGTATTTCTTGGAGATAATATTGATAAATCAAACGAAAGAAGTTTAAGAGGATTTTTGCGAATAGTTTCAGGAATCAAAGGAACGCCATATTATATTGTACTTGGCAATCATGATGCTCATAAAATTTCAGGTCTTGCCAAACAGGAATATTTGGAAATTGTTTCTGAGTATAATAAAAATCAGAGAAAAGCACAGGCTTCTTATTGTTTTTCACCGAGCAAAGATATTCTTGCTATTGTGCTTGACGGCTCTTCTTCAGGCATGCCCAGTTCTCATGGCATTTTTACTCCAAAAACTTTACAATGGCTGGATGATGTCTTGACAAAAAATAAAAATAAAAAGGTAATTATTTTTCAACATTTTCCATATATGGAGCCTTTTTTGAATCCTTCTCATGAAATATTGGACAAAATGGAATATAAGGCTGTAATAAATCGTCATGAAAATATTCTTATGATAGTTTCAGGGCATTATCATAAAGAAGGTGTTTTCAAGGATGAAAGAAGTGTTTATCATATTTCTGCACCGGCATTATATATGTCTCCTTATTACTATGATGAGATCAAGGTAGAATATGATAAAACTCTGTTTGAAAAAGCCAAAAATTTTAAATTAGACGGAACGCCCAAGCCTGCAATTTAGAGTTTGGTTGAACTTATAAAGTTCTTTTAGTTCTGTATATAATATATTTTGTAAGAATCCACAGCATTGTTACAACAACTCCTGTTCCAACTGCTCGGGTAATAAGATTTGATGCATTTTTTCTGTGTTTTTCTTCTTTTGTTTCCTGTTTAATGAATGCATCACTTTGTGGTTTTGTTGCAGAAAATATACCCTCTTCTTTCTTAGAAGAAAAAGAGGTGAATCTATTGCTATTAAAGCTTTTTGTGCCAACAGCATTTACGAACAAAATCCCATGCTCCATAGTGTAACCTATATTTTATATTATAACTTATTTTTCTACAAATGTAATATGTTTTGTAAAGTTTCTTATTATTCAATCCATCTGAAGGAACGAACGTATTTTTCTTCGTTAATTTTTCCGTCAATTTTCGCCGTGAAAACTCTGTATTGTTGATCACTAAGTTCTACGCCAGGTATTTTATTCAGATCTTTTATAATTTTCATTTTGTCATCTTTATCTAGTTTAAAACCTGGTATAGCATTTAATATCGAATTGAAAGATAAGTTGCCGACTGCACCTAATATGTTGGTTGCTTTTTTTGTTAATCTTCCGTAAATTCTCATATTTGCATATTGTTGAAGAATGTCATACTCTCCATTTATATATAGGTTGAGATTGTCTCCTTTTGAATATACTTCGATATCTTGAGCAACACCGTTTTTCAGTGCAAGTTTGCCTTTTATCGAATCAAAGTAGCCTGTTTTTATAGGTGCGAGTAAATCTATAAAATTGCTCAGGCTGGCACCGGTTATTCCGCTTTTTATGAAATTGCCTGCTTTTAACAGGTATTCAACAGAACCGAGTTTTGGCATTTTGCCGTCAGAAACATCAAAATACACATATCCAGAAAGATTTTTTATTCGCTCGTTTTCGGATGCACCTTTGGTTGTCATAATTATACTCCCATTTGCCTTTCCGAAAATTTGATCTTTAAAATCGAATAGTGAAGAAGCGACTTTGTTTGAATCTACATTGTATGCACTCAATTCTGCTTTCATTCTGTCATCAGCAAAGTTGTAACTTGCCGTACCATTTATTTTTCCTGTTGTAATATCAAAGCCGAGTTTGCTGATTTTTAAGACCATGTCTTTGCCAAGAGTAAAATCAGCATTGTAATTTGAAGCAGGAAGTCCTCGAATTATAATGTTATTTGCTGACATGACTCCTTTTTTGATTTGGATGTCAGACACATTTATTTGATTTTTTGAAGGTGTTCCATGTGAACTCATTTTGATTATTGTATTCGGAGTTGGTATTCTGGTTAGTGAATCAATGAGTCTGTCCAAGTTTACCTGGTTGGAATGGACTTTCAAGTTTTCAACAATGTATGGAGGTGTAAGTTTATTACGGACAAGTACATCTAATGAAAAGTCTGAGTCGTAAGCATCTCCATCAAGTTTTAGTGTTATGTTTCTTTCTTTGAATTTTATTTCTATATTTTTTATAGTTGTTTCATACAAAGGCATATCAAGGTTGTTCATTGTGACGATACCTGATATTAAAGGGTTCATAATGTGACCTTTAATATTCAAATTACAGTTGAACATTCCATTTTTCAAAACTGATTTTTTAAATATTGCATTGAATATTTTTATGTTTGCACTGTTTTGGGTTTCAACATTCAGATTTCTGATATATATATTTTTATTTATAATATTAAAGATACCATTTGTCGTTATAATCGTAAGTGGATATATTCTGTCATTTTGTGATGTCATATATCTTACATAGTTACCTTTTTTCAGAAAATAATTATTTCCTGAAATCGTGATATTTGCATTAAGCTCTCTTATATTGTCCTCGTCGCCCAGATTTGCTCCCATGTAATATATGTCTGCATCTTTAGCCAGTTTTATTTTGGGTTTTATTGTAAAATTTTCAAGAGTACCGTTTATGTCTGTTGTTAATGTGATATCTCCTCTTAGTTTAACAGGATATGTTAATCTGGTATTTATATATTTGTTTGCAAAATAGTCGGTTAGTTTTGTTGTAAAATATCCGCTGAATCTCATTGTTTTATCGAGATCCCAAACAGAGGCATTAATGAAAACAGGAGTGTTGTCTACCTGTGCAATGAGGGATTTTAATATTATTCTTTCATCAAGAAGCTGAATATTCCCGCTATCGATTACAACAGGTGTCTTAAAATAAGTATGATTGAATTTTACATCTTTTAAGCTGATATAGCCTCTGGTTTTGTTTTTCTTGCAGTCAACCGAGATATTTGCACTACCTCCGTAATTTTCGTATGCATTCAATATTTTTTTTATGTATGTGGGCAGGAAATGAACATCTTTAAGTGAATTAAATCCTGATAAATCAAAGTTTGATGCGTTAAATTTGTATGTATATACAGGATTATTTGAAAATAGGTGTTCACATTTTCCTGATATGAATAAATTTGAATTATACAGTTTTGCGTTGAAATTTAAAAGTTCAGCGTTTCCCTTTTCCAGTTTAAAGGAACCTGATTGAATTGAAAATGGAGAATTATTACTGGAGGAAATAGGTTTAAATGCTCCTCTTGCTTTTAAATTTTTCAGGTCAAAATCATTTGCTTTTGATTTATATTCACCGTTAAAAGTTATGAGAGAATTTGTTTTTGGTAGTGAAATGAGTTTTTTATTTTCTGAGTTATTCAAGAGTTCCAGCAATTCATCTGTTTTTAGTGAATCTGCTGATATTTTCATAGACATTATTTTGTCATGGGTTCCTCCGTTTGCAATGAATTTGGCGGTGCCTATCATACCTGTTATATCTGCATTCCAATCCAAGTTGTCAAATTTTATTGTTCCGTTGATATTTTTAGCGTAAATAGGTGATATAACAAGTTTTCCACTATTGTTTTTTAAATGAATAAGACCTGAGATATTTAAAGTTTGATTTTTTAAAATTTCTTTGAAATCTTTTACTATACCTTTGATTTTTATTTTTATCTCGGCAGGTCCTGACATTTTATCTATTGGTTTAACCATAACTTTTTTATCAGTTAACATGGAACTGGTTTTTAAAATATTTAGAAGCTCGTCCATATTAATTGAAGGGGATGTTACATCAAAGTCAATATCTCCCGAAAGATTTGCTATTCCATCGATTTTAACCGGCTGACCTTTAATGAATGCGCTTTTTGTATAAAAATGCATATCTTTTTTGTCAAAATCCAGGCTTCCGTTTGCTTTTTCAATTTTTGTATTTAATCCTTGCAATGATGCATTTGTATTTTTGAAGTGGAAAGAACCTGTAACTTCTCCGTCAAGAACAGTTCCAATTGTGTAAATGTCGATATTTCCTTTTCCTGTAATATCCATATAAGGAACAGGTCCTATATCAAATCCCACAACTTCATGAACCGGAACAAGCATGTATTCTGCTGTTGAGAGGTCTACATTTTGGGATGATGAAACATGAAAATCACCGGCACCGTTTATTTTCATTTCTGCTATGCCATCTACGTCTACATATTCACCATATCCTGCGAATACTCTTGTTGTTATTTTTACTTTGTTTTTTAGAAATTTTGCAAATATTTTGCAATGCGGAACCAGTGGATTATCCTTAACTATGTAAACATCGTAAGCTTCCAAATCTCCATATACTTCAGGATTTTTTAAATCTCCTTTTATTTCAAGATTTCCTTTGGCTTTTCCCCAAGCTCCATATTTTTTGAATTTTTGCATTACATCTTGAGGATCTTCTTCTATGGATGGTATTAGCCAGTACATTGAGTGTATATCAGAGTCCGGAATATGAACTTTAAGATTAAGTTCCGGTTTTCTTGTTTTATATTGTTCTATTGACCCAATAATGTCAGTCTGCCAGTTTTTTGATTTCAAAGTTAAATTTTTAATATTAATGTTTCTTGAATCAGGGAAAATTCTCGAATTTAAGGTTATAGTGCTGTCTGCTTTTATTGAATCCAATTCGTTTTTCATATTCAGTGCAAAATTTTCAAGAGAAACATTAAAAATGATATCTTTATCGGAAGAAAATTCTGCATTAAGAATTCCATTTGCTTTTATTATGTTATTTTTTGAGAAGTATGTAATATAATCAGAATAATCATTCAAATCAATGTTTGTTATGTGTCCTGATAGTTTGAATTTTTTATCGTCTAATCCTTGGTTTAATGGAAGTTTTGATGAAAATGTTAAATAGGCTTCGGCATGTTTTTTGTTGACGGATATATTTGACAGCAAAACTAAATCAATAAATTTATCTTTTTGGTATTTATTTATATCAAATTGTTTTACGTTTATGTTTATTTTTTTCTTTATAGCTTTATCATCAACTATCAGGTGGATGTTGTTTGTTTTTACACTGATTTTATTAATTTTAAAATCAAAGTCTTGTGCCGTTTTTGAAACTTGCTCGGGTAGTTTGTATTCGCCGAGAAAGAGCTTGCCCTCTTTATTCCGAGTCAGATGAAGAAGAAAATCATTGGCTTTGAGTTGTTTTATGTTAATTTTTTTGAATATCAGCTCAGGTAAATGTAGTTTGGATTCCATGCTTTCAAGTGACATAATTGTAGTATTATTTGTGTCACACAACTTTACATTTTTAAGGTAAAGAACAGTACTGATATCAGGCGTTGTTTTTATATAGATTCTTTCGTAGGAAAGTTTTAATTTTGTTTTTTCATAAAGTTTGTTTTTAATTATATCTTGTTTTAACTGGTTATTAACAAGTTTTGGCACAACAAAGAGCCACAATGCTTCTGTTGCAATAATGATGAAGATGAAGGCGGCAGCCAGAATTATTAAAAATTTTTGTATTTTTATACTCATTATAATTATTATTAGTCTTACAATTTATAATTATATAATCAACTTGGTTTTTTTTCACTTGTCTTTATATATGATTATTGCTAAAATTTTATCCATACAAACGGAGAGGATGTTATTATGAAAAACTTAAAAACAACTTTTATAGCACTTAGCGCTTTAGCTGTTATGGGTCTCTTTTCTCAGAGCGCAAATTCTCAAACAATCGGATATGTTAACTACAAAACAGTTGAATCAAACTACAATTTTGCTAAACAGGCATACAAAGACATTGATACAAAATATCTTGAACTTCAGCAATATTTAATGGACAAAGAAAAACAATATAAAAATATTGATTCACCTATAAATAAGAAAAATTTTGAAGAATCAGTGCAAAAAGATTTCAAGGCAAAAAATGATGAATTCACAAAGTTGAAAATGCAGAAAGCAGAAGAAGTTGAAAATAACATTCTTCAAGCAACAAAGGCCGTTGCTGCGGATAAAAAAATTGATGTGGTTCTTGATTATAGAGTTATTTTTACAGGCGGAACCGATATATCTCAAGATGTAATTAATTATTTGAATTCTCCAAAATTCAAGCCGGTGAAAAAATAATCGTATGAGATTTGTTGACTTAATAGATAAGAAAAAAAAAGGAATTGAACATTCTGAAGAAGAAATCAAATTTATTGTTGAATCTTTGATGAATGGTTCGGCTGAGGACTATCAGGTCTCTGCATGGCTTATGGCTGTATATTTTAAGGGTATGACCCTTAATGAAACTGCGTGTCTGACTAAAGCTATGATTGATTCCGGCGAAGTTATTGATCTGTCACCTATTTGTCCTAACGGTGAACATGTTATGGATAAACATTCAACGGGCGGTGTTGGTGATAAAATCACTCTTATTTTGATTCCTTTGCTGGCAGCATGCAAAATACCCGTTGCCAAACTTTCAGGCAGAGGGCTAGGACATACTGGCGGCACTATTGATAAACTTGAATCTATTCCCGGTTTTAGAACTGATTTAGAAATAGAAGAACTTATTAGTAAGGTTCAAAATTCAGGTCTTGCAATCGGTTCACAGACAAAAAGACTCACTCCTGCGGATGGTAAGCTTTATGCACTAAGGGATGTCACAGCAACAGTTGATGCTATTCCATTAATTGCAAGCTCAGTTGTTTCTAAAAAAATTGCCTCAGGTGCTGATTACGTTGTGCTGGATGTGAAATATGGTTCGGGGGCATTTCTGAAATCTCCTGAAGCGGCTTTGGAATTGGCTCAATGGATGGTTAATATAGCGGGCAAACTCGGCAAAAAATTTCATGCCGTAATTACTTCTATGGAACAACCTCTGGGCAGAGCTGTTGGAAATTCTATTGAAGTTGTTGAATCCATAGAGTTTTTAAAGGGAAATATGACACCGGACATAAAAGAACTCACTTATGAAATGTCTGAATTGGCACTTGTTCAACTTGGAAAGGCTAAAGATAAACAGGAAGCTGAAAAAATTCTTCATGAGGCTATATCTTCAGGCAGGGCTTTGGATTATTTGAAAAAACTTATAATTTCACAAGGCGGAAATCCTGATGTGATTAATGACTATTCTCTTTTTGAGCAACCTGCTTTTAAATTTGAAGTAATCAGTGAGCAGGATGGTTATATTTCTAATGTTGATGCATACAAAACCGCTTATGCTTGTAAACTCTTGGGTGCAGGCAGAGAGAAAAAAACTGATTCGATTGATTACAGTGCCGGTGTATATTTGAACAAAATATTTTCAGAGCCTGTAAAAAGAGGAGAAGTTCTTGCGGTGCTTTATGCAAATGATGAAAATAAAATTCAACAGGCTTGTGAGTATATAAAAGATGCTTATACAATTTCAACGGATAAGCCTATTAATCGCCATATGATTTATAAAATAATTTAGTTATTAAATTTAGGAGAATTCGAGATGAATGTAAAAAGTGTAGGTTTGTTAAACAATGCATCAAAAGTAAGTTTTACTCAAGATTTAGAGAAAAAGGAAGCTTCCAAAACTTCTCAATACGAAAATCCTATATCAAGAAAAAAAGAAAAAGCTCTGGCTACATTGTCAGTAGTAGGGGGTTCTGTTGTTTTAGGTGCAGTTGTGGCAGGTTTGGCTACTTGTTTGAAACTGGGTACTAAAAAATCTGCTATGATTGGCGGCGTGGCTGCTGTAATTGCTGCTGCTGTTACTCTTCCGTCAAAATTATATAATACGGCAGTAAATGCCTTTGCAAGAGAAAAAGAAATGAATGTTTACTCAAGAGATAAAGAACTTAAATCATCTTTGACAGAAGAAGTTCATAAAGAAGTTCTCGATCCTGATGTTTCTTTGGATAAAAAAATGGATGATAATTTGAAACTTCAAATGGGTAACCGAGCACAGGGCTTGTTTATTCAACATTAATTTTGAGCGAATATGATGATTACTGCCGTACAAAAAAATACTTATACGGCTTTTAAAGCAGATAAAAAACAAGAAGTTTCTGTTTCTAAAAGGCCTGTGTATGCTAAAAATCCAATTAGGAAAAATGGCGAAAGAGCCAATGCAATGTTGGCAACTGCTGTTGCCGGGCTATACTTTGGTGTAAGATTGCTTGCTGCTATTGCTGATGATGGTGACGGTGCTCAATTTATTGGTGAGATGGCAGGCAAAGTGTCGCAAAAAATCCAACGCAAACTTGTGAAACCGGGAGAGAAACTTTCTTTTGTTCAAAAAATCGGTGGTCCGATTGCTGTGATTGTGGGTTTTGTTGCTGTAATGGCTCTGGTGTATACGATTTTTAATGCTCCAAAAGCAATGTATAATGCTAAAGTAAATACATTTAAAAAAACTAAAGAAATGGATATTTATATTAAAGGCAATGCTATTGAAGCAGAATTGTATAACCAAATGAATGAAAAGGCTAAAAATGCAACCAAAGAAGAAAAAGCAGCAATGGGTGTTCAATATGCAAAACTCAAAGCAGCAAAAAATGTAGTTCCTGATTTTGTGAAGCTTAAACAATAGTTTCATGAGAAATCTAAATAATTTAGGCAATCTTTTAGTCATACTTGTTTTTATTTATGTTAGAAAAGTGTAAATAAGGTTAGAAGTATGACTATAAATATCAATAAGACAAAAGCTATTTTAGGTAAAGTGAATTCTAAAGGTGCAGAGCTTTTGAGAAAAGAAACAGGGCTAAAACTTTCGCAGGCGCCAAAAGAAGGTTTGAGTGTTCCTCAAGAAGCAGTTTCTTTTGATGCTGTCAGGGTTGGGCGAAATTTTAATCCTAATCAGTCTTATACTGATATTTTTACTTTTCGTGATAAAAACGGGGAAATTATAAGTCGAGTTACTAAAAAAGTTGACGGCAAAAATGTTAGTGAAACAAAAAAATGGTTTGAAAAATTGTTTCCTTGGGAAAAAGATCTTGATGACATTGGTGAAAAAGTTTTGAGCATTCCTGCAACAAAAGTCAGTTCTTATACTAGAGAAAATGGAAAAATTTCACAGATTACAGAAGATGTTTTTGCTGTTGCCCAAACTGAAAAGCCAATAGTTACACATTCTAAAAAAACTATTACACCTGTTTATGATGATGTTTATAAGTCTACTAATAAAGAGACATTTTTGCTTGAACAAAGACAAAATGGCACTTCACCAAAGTTTATAAAAAATGAATATGAAGTTAACCGATATGCAATCGGTTATGCAGATTTGAAAAAATCAGAAGTGTCTTCTCCTGAATTAAGAGAAATAGCAAAAAACACTTATCTCCTTCCTCATGTTAGTAAGGATAACAAATTTCCACACCGAATGGCACAGGCGAATATCCAGGATGCTGGTTTTATTGTGTTACCTGAAGTTAATCTGTACAAAGAAAAATCAAACCTACGCGGTTATTTTTCTACATCAGGTGATGTTAATATAAATCTAAAAAGTTCCAGAGATTTAAAAACACCACGAAACTCTCTGACTAATACAATTGGGCACGAAGTCGGACACGCAAAATGGGACGAAAAGTGTATGCAATATGATATGTATAAAGCAGGTATAATGGATGCGGATGAGTTTTTTGCGTTTAATACCAAAATAGATATACCAAATATTAAACGATATAAATATGCAATTGATCACTATGTTCCTTTTAATGTAAATCCTATTCTTTACAAAAATAATTTTGCAGAAGTTGTTGCAAGAGAAGAAGGCAGAAAATCTGTAAAAAAACTTTCTGATCTGAAGGAAAGTTTAGAAGAAGCTTTTCCTTACCAACACGGTTTTCAATTTAACAGACCAAGTGGGATGGAAGATGATTTTGCTGATTTAATGACACTTATGGACAGCTGGACTAAATAGATAAAAGTTCCCGAAAATTCGGGAACTTTTTTAATATTTGGCTCTAACTGTTATTTTGTTTGTATTAAAAATAGGTTTGTATTACCATATTAAGTATGTAGTTTGGTATTGGTATAAGAATAAGGAGGTAGTTATATTATGCCAGGTAAAACAATAACAGTTGATGGTAACTACGCTGCTGCGCATGTTGCGTATGCGTTAAGCGAAGTATCAGCAATTTACCCTATTACTCCTTCATCTACAATGGGTGAATGGGTTGATGAATGGGCTTCACAACACAAGAAAAACATCTGGGGCAAAGAAGTAAGAGTTGCTGAAATGCAATCTGAAGCCGGCGCAGCAGGTGCTGTCCACGGTTCACTTGCAGCAGGTGCTTTGACTTCTACATATACAGCATCTCAAGGCTTGCTTTTGATGATTCCTGTTATGCACAAAGTAGCAGGTGAAATGCTTCCGCACGTAATTCACGTTTCTGCTCGTGCATTGGCTGCTCAATCATTAGCAATCTTTGGAGACCACACAGACGTTATGGGCTGCCGTAACACAGGTTATGCAATGTTGGCTGCTAACTCTGTTCAAGAAGAAATGGATATGGCTTTAGTTGCTCACCTTGCAACTTACAAGTCAAAAGTTCCTTTCTTGCAATTCTTTGACGGTTTTAGAACTTCTCACGAAATTCACAAAATCGAAGAAATTTCTTACGAAGATATTGCTAAATTAGTAGAACCTAAATACATTGAAGAATTCAGAAAAAGAGCTATGAGACCGGAAGCTCCTATCTGTAAAGTTGGTGCACAAAACACCGACGTATATTTCCAGGGACGTGAGACAGTTAACAAATACTATGATGCAGTACCTGATATTGTTCAGGAATACATGGATAAAGTTGCTGCTGTAACAGGCAGACAGTATCACCCGTTCGATTATGTTGGTGCGCCTGACGCTACTGATGTTATCGTTGCTATCGGTTCAGGTTGTGAAACTATCGAAGAAACAATCGAATATCTCAACGCAAAACGCGGTACTAAATACGGCTTGGTTAAAGTTAGACTTTACAGACCGTTCGACGTAAAACGTTTCAATGAAGCATTGCCTAAATCAGTTAAACGTATCACTGTATTAGACAGAACAAAAGAACCCGGTTCTATCGGTGAACCTTTGTATATCGATGTTGTTGCAGCATTGGAAAACAAAGATATCAGAGTTATCGGCGGACGTTACGGTTTGTCTTCTAAAGAATTTACACCTTCAATGGTTCTCGCTATCTACAAACACGCTGAAAACAATGGTTTCCACGGCTTTACAGTAGGTATCGAAGACGACGTTACAAACCTTTCTTTGAAAGTTGAAGAAGAAATCGTTACAGAACCTGAAGGTACTACAAACTGTATGTTCTGGGGTCTGGGTTCAGACGGTACTGTTGGTGCTAATAAAAGCTCTATCAAGATTATCGGTCAGTATACAAACAAAGATGCTCAAGCATACTTTGCTTATGACTCTAAAAAATCTTTTGGTGTAACAGTTTCTCACTTGAGATTCGGTGACAAGGCTATTAAATCAACTTACCTTATCACAGCTCCTGACTTTGTATCTTGCTCAACACACTCTTATATCGGCAGATATGATTTGTTAAAAGGTATCAAAGAAGGCGGTGTATTCCTTCTTAACAGCCCTTGGTCAAAAGAAGAAGCCTTCTCTCACTTAACAAGAGATATGCAAGAAACTATCATCAAAAAGAAAATCAAATTCTACAACATTGATGCAGAATCTCTTATTGAAAAACAACCGGGCTTAAGAGGTAAAGGTGCTAACACAGTAATGATGGTAGCTTACTTCAAAGTATCAGGTATCATTCCTTTTGAACAAGCTTTGGAAGGTATGAGAGAAATGACAAAGAAAACCTTTAAGAAAAAAGGCGACGATGTTGTTAACATGAACCTTGCTTTGATCGACGCAGCTGTTGACGCTTGTGAAGAAGTTATTGTTCCTTCTTCATTAGACGGTGTTTGCGCTGCTGATCCTGTAAAATTCATCTCAGATGACGCTTCAGAATTTGCTAAGAAAATTATTGAACCTTCAATGAGACAAAAAGGCGATGACATACCAGTATCAGCTATGTCAGTTGACGGTGTAATCCCGACAGGTACTTCTTGTCTTGAAAAACGTGCTATTGCACCGAGAGTTCCTCACTGGAATTCAGAAGCTTGTATCCAATGCGGTATCTGTGCTTCTGCATGTCCTCATGCAGCAATCAGAACTAAATTGATTGAAAAGGAAAATCTTAAAGATGCTCCTGAATCATTCAATACAATTGAAGCAAAACCAAATGCAAATGGTGAACACTTCAAAGTTCAAGTTTATTGCAAAGATTGTACAGGCTGCGGTGTTTGTGTGGATCAATGTCCTGCTAACAAAAACCCTGAAAAACAAGCTCTTACTTGGTCAACTATTGAAAAAGAAGAAGCAGCTTGTGAAGTTGTTAATGAAAAATTCTTTGATGAATTGCCTGACAACGTAATGGGTAAAAACACTACAAAAACAATCAAAGGTGCAATGCTTAGAAAACCGTTATTCGAGTTTTCCGGCGCTTGTGCAGGTTGCGGTGAAACACCTTATGTTAAACTTGTTTCTCAATTGTTCGGTGAAAACGCAATTGTAGCTAACGCAACAGGTTGTTCTTCAATTTACTCAGGTACATTCCCGACAATTCCTTATACAACTACTAAGGAAGGCAGAGGACCGGCATGGGCTAACTCATTATTTGAAGACAACGCTGAATTTGGTTTCGGTATGAGATTGGCTGTTGAACAAAACAGAGATACTTTACAAACTTATGTTTCTAAAGTTCTTGAAAACGAAAAAACTCCGGCTGACCTTAAAGAAGCTCTTGAAGGTGCTATGGCTCACTGGGATAATTCAAAAACAGATGAAGCAATTGCTGCTCAAAATAAAGCAAAAGAAGCTCTTGCTAAATATGCTGATGTTGAATGTCCTGATTTAGCTAAAGTAAGAGAACTTCAAGACTACTTTACTGATAAATCAGTATGGATTATCGGTGGCGACGGATGGGCAAACGATATCGGATACGGCGGTATTGATCACGTTCTTGCTCAAAACAAAAACGTTAACATCCTCGTACTTGATACCGAAGTTTACTCTAATACAGGCGGACAGGCTTCTAAATCAACACCGACCGGTGCTGTTGCGAAGTTTGCCACAGGCGGTAAACCGACATACAAGAAAAATATGGGCTTGATGAGCATGTCTTACGGTTATGTATATGTTGCATCAGTTGCTCTTGGTGCTGACAGAGCTCAAACTCTTAAAGCATTCCAGGAAGCTGAAGCATACGACGGCCCGTCTATCATCTTTGCTTATGCTCCTTGTATCGCTCACGGCATCGACATGAGTAAAACTCAAACAGAACAGAAACGTGCTGTTGAAGCGGGATACTTCCCTCTTTACAGATACAACCCTGCTAATGAACAACCGTTCACTTGGGATGCTAAAGATCCTAAGGGAAGCTATCAAGAGTTCATCAGAAGTGAAGGACGTTATAAGCAGCTTGCTAAAACAAATCCTGAACATGCAGAGGCTCTTTATAGTCAGGCAGAAGTTGATGCTGCTAAGAGAATGGCTGTATTCAAGGCTATTGGTGAACTTATTAAATAGTTCATATAGTTCATAGAATTAAGAGGCATCGGTTCCGATGCCTCTTTTTTTATAAATTAATGCAAATATTATATTTTTGTGTAAAGAGATTCAGAGATATTAATAAACTCTCTGACAAGATTCTTATCCCATTGTATTCCTGCTCCGACCTTTAAGATTTCACATGCTTTTTCGTTAGACATTCCTTTTCTGTATGGTCTGTCTGATATTAAAGCGTGATATGCATCAGCAACGGAAACAATTCTTGCTGCAAGAGGGATATCTTCACCTTTGAGTTTTTCAGGGTATCCTGAACCGTCCCAATGTTCGTGGTGATATTTTACAATGGGAATCAAATCATGAAGTGATTCGTTTGGCAGAAGCACTTTTTCCGCACCAATTGTCGGGTGTTGCTTCATAATTTCCCATTCTTCGTCTGTTAATTTAGAAGGTTTTTTCAAGACTGATTCGGGAATACCTATTTTACCTATGTCATGGAGGAGTGCTCCGAGTTTGATTCGTTCAACATCTTTTTCAGGAAGATTAAGTGCTCTTGCAAGTGCTTCTGCATATCTGGATACAGATGAGGAATGACCTTTTGTATATTCATCTTTTGCATCAATTGCACTTGCAAGTGATGTTACTACTTCAATCAGGTGGCTCTGGTTAATAATTTCTTCTGAATGGAATTTGTTAACTAATTCTTCATCAAAGCTGATTCCAATAGAGGCATGTCTTTTGGCTATAACTGATGCAAATGAACTCAATGCAGTGTCGTCCCAGAAGTCAAAATCTTCTGAACAAACAATTGTTGACATTCCGTTTTTGTAGCCTTTGCTTTTTGAAATATACATTGCCTGTTCTGCAAGTATTAATAATTTTTCTAAATCTTGTGTTGAATTAGGGTAGGTTGCTATCCCGACAGAAACTTTAACCGGTCCAACATCATCCACCAGACAGCAGGAAAGTGAATAGGTTAAATACTCAGCTAGGTATTTTGCTTCAGCTGAAGTTGTCTCCGGTAGTATGATAGCAATCTCGTCTCCGCCGTATCTTGCTGCTGAATCATTGTTTCTGATACCTTGTTTTATTTTGTCTGCAACAAGTCTTATAATTTCATCACCTTTTGCTGCTCCAAAATCTCTGTTTATTTGTGAGATGTTGTTTATATCAAAAATAACAATGGATGTTTGAGTTTGTGTTCTTTTAGCTTTTTCAATTTCCATAGCCAAAAGTTCTTGAAACTTTCTGTGGTTGTTCAGGTTTGTTAATGCATCAGTATCTGTGTTCATAAGAACTTTAGTTGACAGGTCCAAATTTTGTATGAACAATGCAAGATAGTTAGCCATAAGTTTGTAGACTTCTGCATTTTGTTCATAATTGTTGTCACCGACAAGCATAACTCCAATGCAGTCATTGACTGCTGTAAGCGGAATTATTCCGACAGCTGAATCATTCAGGTAATGAACATTTAAAAAACTGTTACTTGAAACGTATGAAGGTGTTTTTGTAAGAAAAGCTTTTTCCACAGGATTTTCAGAACCATTTATCAGAATTCTGCTTGTGAAAGTGCTGCCTATTTTATCAATAATTTTAAAGTTAATACATTTTGATTGTTCAGAGTATAGGCCAAAAGCTGTGAAGGTTGAATTGAGTTTGTTTACAAAAATATTATGAAGAGAATAGAAAAGTTCGTTTTGTGTTTCTTTTCCTTGAGTTACTTCATTAATAAATTTAATAACTTCCTGATAGTCAATATTTTCTGACGTTCTCCAGGTTTTTTGGTTGTATCCGGCATACATACGATTAGCAGTAGTACGATTGTTAATCGTGTTAATTTTGGAAATCAAACCATTAGGAATAATCGGGTTTGAGTGTTTGATTGGAATTCCCGATTTTTCTTTGTCAGAATTGCTTCCTGCTATATTTTCTGCCACCTTGTCGGCGAACTTATCGGTATTATGAAAATTACTAAAGTTCAATTCACACCTTCCTGATACGAATAATATAAAAACCCTGATTTAAAAAATTTGCCAGTTTATCAATTTTTCATTAAAAATTTTTACAATTTTATTTATTGTATCAGTATATATATCTCTTTGTAAAGATATGAGAATTGTAAATTTATATAGTTTGTCAAAAAATTTTATACTATAATTGAATTGTGTCAAAGGATTTAGAGGTGAAGATGAAAAAACCAAATATAGCAGTTTTAGGTGCAACAGGTGTAGTAGGCAGAGAAATCTTGAAAATACTTGTTGAGGAAAATGTTCCTTATAATGAAATTAAATTTTTGGCAAGCAAAAAAAGCGCCGGCAAAAAGATTACATTTAAAGATGAAGAACATACTATTGTTGAAGCTACACCGGAAGCTTTTGATGGAGTGAATATAGTTCTTGCTTCAGCAGGAGGTTCTACTTCATTAGCTCTGGCTCCTGAGGCAGTAAAAAGAGGTTGCGTTTTTATAGACAACTCCAGTGCTTATCGTATGGATGAGGATTGTCCGTTGGTTATTGTTGGTGTTAATGATGAAGATTTAAGAAAACATAAAGGAATAATTCCCAACCCAAACTGCTCAACATCTCAATTGATGCTTGTTTTAAAGCCTTTGCATGATTATGCCAAAATTAAAAGAATGATTGTAAGCACATATCAGGCTGTTTCTGGAGCAGGGCTTGCTGCAATTAATGAGCTTAAGGAAAATACAATAGCTGTTAATGAAGGCAAAGATTTTGAAAATGTTAAATTTAAAAAGCCGATTGCTTATAATGTGATACCTCAAATTGATGTATTCTGCGAAAACGGTTATACAAAAGAAGAAATGAAGGTTACTAATGAAACAAGAAAGATTCTTCATTTGAGTGAAGATGTTCCTGTTTCTTGTACAGCTGTTCGTGTTCCTGTCTTCCATGGTCACTCAGAGGCTGTTACTATTGAGTTTGAAAAAGAGATTTCAGCAGAAAAAGCCAGAGAACTTCTTGAAAATGCTTGGGGTGTTGAAGTTATGGATGACATAGAAAATTTTGTATATCCCACACCTCAGGATGCAGCCGGCAAGGATCCTGTGTATGTCGGCAGAATAAGAAAAAATATTGCATTTGATAATGCTATTGATTTGTGGTGTGTTGCTGACAATATTAGGATTGGTGCTGCATTGAATACAGTTCGCATTGCAAAGAAAGTTATTGAGATGCAGTTGTTTTAGAAAGTGCAAAAAAGTGGATAAAACACAAGAAAAAATATCAATATCTGAATATGATTATGAGTTGCCGAAAGATCTCATAGCTCAGTTGCCTTCGCAGAAAAGAGATGAATGTAGAATGATGGTTCTTGATAGGGCCGATAAATCTATTGTTCATAGACATTTTTATGATATTACAGACTATTTTGATGAGAATGATGTACTTGTATTGAATAATACAAAAGTTATTCCTGCCAGATTGTTCGGTAAAAAAAGCACCGGAGCAAATATTGAAGTATTTCTTTTAAAACAAATCGGTGATAAAACCTGGGAAGTTTTAATCAAGCCTTCTAAAAGAATTAAAGAAGAAATGATTATAGAAATTTCACCGGAGTTGTATGTAAAAGTTTTAACCAGACAAAATGAAGGAAAGTGGCTTGTTGAACTTCATTATGATGGATCTTTCTATGAAATTTTGGATAAAGTAGGGAATATTCCTCTTCCTCCTTATATAGAAAGGTCGATGACTGATAAACAGCTTGCATCTTTGGATTATGATAGATATCAGACTGTTTATGCTTGTCGAGAAGGCTCTGTTGCTGCTCCAACAGCAGGTTTGCACTTTACTGATGAAATTCTTGATAAGTTAAAAGCAAAAGGTGTTCAGATTTGTTATGTTACTCTTAATGTCGGGATTGGCACTTTTAGACCTGTAAAAGTTGATAATGTTCTCGAGCATAAGATGGATTCTGAAGAATATGAAATTTCTGCTGAAACAGCACGCATTATCAATGAAGCTAAAAAATCAGGTAAAAGAATAACAGCTGTCGGGACTACAACTGTGAGAACACTTGAATCTTGCATGAAAAAATATGAAGAAATTCTTGAAGTTATTGATGATTCTACTTTATTTATATATCCAGGTTTTGAATACAAAGTTGTAGACAGATTAATTACAAACTTCCATTTACCTAAGTCGACTTTGATTATGCTTGTTTCTGCTTTTGCAGGCAAGGATTTTGTTTTTGAGGCATACAAAAAAGCCATAGATGAGAGATATAAATTTTACAGCTATGGCGATTGTATGTTAATAAACTAGTCTTCTACTATTACAACTTCACCTGTGTCAAATTTTAAATACGCTCTTACTATTTCAAATTTACCTTCGTGGTGTGCTTGTCTAAGGATTTTTGAACGTTTGAGCAGTTTTCGTTTTTTTGTTAGAGTATAATTTCTTGCCAGTTCATTATAGCACTCTGTTTCTGAGTCAATAATTTCATAAACAGAACGAATAAGAAGCTCTAAATGATCAGGTTCTTTGGGGTAAAGTGCTTTCGCTGCTTTCATAACTCCGCAATCATCGTGACTCAGAACTATAACTAGAGGTACTTTCAGGTGATCAACTGCGTATTCTACACTTTCCAGAACATTTTCTCCAATTACTGCTCCTGCACATCTGACAACAAAAATATCACCAAAACCCTTGTCAAAAACAAGTTCCGGAATAACTCTTGAATCTGAACAAGTTACCACACAAGCAATAGGTGATTGTCCGTTTTGAAGTGCTTTTAAGTCATTAACTGTTCTGTGTACAGCTGTATTTTTTCCATTTACAAAATTCTTGTTGCCTTCTAAAAGAATATCAAGTGCTTCTTTTGCTCTTTCGTTCATATAAAACCTCTTTTTATTTGTCAGTTTCTATATTTTTTACTTCTTTAGCTTCAACTTTTTTTGTATTTTTTAGAGCTTCATCTTCAATTGTTTTGTTTTTAGCATCTTTTTTCTTTTCAGCTTCAACATCAAGCTGTTTATTGATAATGAGGGTTTGTGCAACCTGAATGATGTTACTTGTTATAAGGTAAAGCAAAACACCTGCCGGTATCGGGATAAAAAGGAAGGTTGCAGTAAGCATAACAGGCATCATTGTTCCTAATGTTTTTTGCATTGCTTCTTGCGCTGGATCAGGAGCCGCTGTTTTGTTTGTTGCCATCATGATTTTTTGTGTCAAGAACATTGATAAACCGAAAATAGCAACCAGAAGCAGTACATCATAGTTGAAAGATGATTTAGCAGATACAGTTGGAACTGAAGCAGCCAAAATGTCACCTTTGCGTGTAAATTTAATATGTTCTATTTCTCTTGTATTGTTGTCTGTAACAGTTGCTTCAGCTGCTGTTATTTTTCCTAATTGACTGAATTTTAAATCAAAATCGTCCAAGCTTATTTTCAAATCAACAGGTTCTCCGGGAACAATGTCTCCTTGAACTTTGAGTGCAGTTCTTGGGTTAGAAAGCTTAGCATTTTCAAGTTCTTTATCTCCAATATAAACTTTTATATTTTTATTCAATGAGAATGTGTCACGGTTTGTTACAGAAAATTTGCCGTCATTTGAAATACCTGCATTGCCCTTCAATGTAGCATCAAGTCTGTTTATGAATAAAAATTTTGATTGACCTGCCATTGAAATGAACTGAGGACTCATCAAAGAAGAATATAAAAGAATAAATATGGGCATTTGTATCAACAATGGCAAACAGCCTGCCATTGGGTTAAATTTGTGTTCTTTATAGAACTCCATCATTTTTTGCTGCATAACCTGAGGGTTATTTTTATATCTGTCTTGAATTGCTTTCATTTTTGGTTGAAGCATTTGCATTGTTTTCATAGAACGTTGTTGTGATACATTCAATGGCCACATTGCAACTCTGATTATGACAGTCAATGCAATAATTCCGAGTCCGTAACTTCCAAATATATTACTTAATTGTTTTAAGAAATCTATTGTTAATGTAGTAAAATCCAAAGTATCTCTCCCCTGTTTATATTCATTTTCCAATTTAGTTAATTTATATTGTAAAACAAAAATATCTTTTGCCAAATGAATGCTAAGAAATTTGTAATAAAATAAATCTTTATGTTATCGTTAAAGAAAACAAAGATAGGAATGTTTTAATGAAAATAGTTGTTTTTGGTGCAAGTGAAATAGGCTGTTTGATTGCAACAGAATTTTTTGAAGATCACGATATAACTATTATAGATAAAGAAGAAAATCGCACGGATGCTTTGAACAAGCTGGATATAAGCTATATTTCAGGAAATGGATCAAATATAAACACATTGAATTCGGCAAATATAGATGATGCGGATGTATTTATTGCATGTTCCTGCTTTGATGAGGCTAATATTGTTTCTTGCTTGACCGTGAGCAGGTTGAGTCGAGCAAAGACAGTTTGTTTTGTCAGTAAGCCTGAATATATTGAGTCTTTGAAATTAATGAAAAATACTCAATATGAAATGATTGATTATGTTATTTGGCCTGAGGAGCTGTTAACTCAGGAAATTTTTAGAATTATTACTGTTCCTGAGGCGGTAGATGTTGAAAACTTTGCAGGAGGGAAAGCAAGACTTCTTGAATATAGAATAAAAGAAGATTCGATGCTTTTGAATAAAAAGATAAAAGATTGTCGTTTTGTTGATGAAACATTGATTGTTGCTATAACCAGAGATGAAACACTTTTTATTCCTGATGGTGATACAGACTTTAGAATAAATGACAAAGTTATTTTCATGGGTTCTTCAACATCGCTTGATATACTTGCAAGAGATATTTTTCAAAGTAAGTCAAAAGTGAGGACTGCTGCTATTATAGGCGGAGGAAGCGTTGGTTTGATGCTTGCTGAGAATCTTGAAAAAATTAATATAAAAACAAAAATTATAGAAAAAGATTATAAACGTTGTGAAGATCTTACAGAAGCTTTAAAAAATACTCTTGTTTTATACGGAGACGGAACCAATATGGAGCTTTTAGAACAGGAGAATATCGGTGAATGTGATGTTGTTATTTGTGTAACAAATAATGATGAAAAAAATCTTTTGTGTTCTCTTTTAACAAAGCAAATGGGTGCAAAAAAGATTATTACTAGAGTATCAAAATCAGCAAATATCGGGTTGTTTGAAAAAGTTGGGATTGATGTTGCTATATCTCCGAAAGAAGCGGCTATTAATGAAATAAGAAATAACTTGATAGAAACAGATGTTGAAATACTTGCTACGGTAGAAAGAGGGCAGGGGCGTATAATTGAAGCTCAGATTCCTTCGAACTTTAAAGAAACAACGGTTATGGATTTGAAACTTCCGGAAAAGGCAATTATTGCTATTATTCAGAGAAATTCAGGTGTTTTGATACCTAAAGGGATTACTCTTTTGAAACCGAATGATTCTTTGCTTGTTTTTACAAGAGAAGAAAATTCACAAAAAATTATTGATTTTTTTAGGGGCTGATAAAGATTATGAGACTTGCATATATATTTACGGCTTTAGGTTTGATATTAAGATGTATTGCTCTTGTGATACTGGCTCCTGTTGCTGTTGCTTTATATTATCACGACTTAAATTCTGTTCTGCCTTTTGTACTGGCTTCTTTTCTGAGCATTATATTAAGTTTTGTTGTCAGAAAAAAATCAGATACATTTGAAAGTCTTAATGATATAAAAAAATCAGAAGCTCTATGTGTGGTAGCGATTTCATGGATTTTATTCTCGATAATTGGGATGATTCCTTATCTGTTCTATGGATTAAGTCCTTTGAATTCTCTTTTTGAATCTGTATCAGGAATAACAACAACAGGTGCGACAATCCTGACAACTTTCTCATACCCGAAAACTATGTTTTTTTGGCGTTCAATGAGCCAGTGGCTTGGGGGGATGGGGATTATTGTATTATTCATTGCGGTATTGCCGCAATTTGCTGTTGCAGGAAGACAGATGTTTTTTGCGGAAGCTCCCGGACCTACCGAGGATAAAATTACTCCTCGTATAAGACATACAGCTTCAGCTGTTTGGACCATTTATTTGATAGTTACACTGATTGAAATTATACTTTTAAAACTGGCTGGAATGCCCTTGTTTGATGCTTTTTGTAATTCATTTTCAACACTTGCCGGAGGCGGCTTTTCTCCGAATCCGATAAGTATAATGGGATATCATTCCAATCTGATTTGTTGGATTATGACATTTTTTATGTTTATTGCCGGTGTAAACTTTGCTCTTATGTATAAAGTATATTTGAACAAATCTCCATCTTTGCTTTTTAAAGATGAGGAATTCAGGACGTATACAGGTATAATACTTTTCTTTTCTGTTTCTATTGCAATTGTTTTATTTTTACAAAATTCATACAATTGTTTTGATGCTTTGACACACGGATTTTTTCAGGTAACAAGCGTTATTATTACAGCCGGATTTGCTTCAGTTGATTTTGCGCAATGGGTGCTTCCTGCTAAAATGTTTCTGTTTGTTTTGCTTTTTTGTGGAGCCTGTGCAGGTTCAGCCGGTGGTGGCATGAAGGTTGTAAGGTGGCTTTTCCTTGTAAAATATTTGAAAAGAGAAATTGCAAAAATTCTTCATCCTAATGCTGTTTATCCTTTGAAAATAAATAAAAATATTGTACCAAATGAAATTATTCAGCAGATATTGGCTTTTATTCTTTTTTACTTTTTAATTTTTGGATTATCTGCATTTATTATTTCAATTCTTGAAAATAATACATTAATAGGTGTTACAGGAAGTATAACGACTCTTGGAAATGTAGGACCCGGGTTTGGCGTAATAGGACCTATGGGTACATTTGATATTCTACATCCTGTGTCAAAGTGTTTGTGTATTTTTAATATGCTGGTCGGTAGGCTGGAGCTTATTCCTTTTTTGGCTATGCTTCATCCTGATTTTTGGAACATAAAATAATCAAAATACATCGTATATACGTGTAAAGACTACTGTTATCTGTTACAATATCACTGTTAATATTGTAAACTTTGAGGTATACACGTGGAAAAAACGATAAAAACAGAAATAAAATACCCGTATTTAACAAGACCTGTTGAAATTTATGAAAGGGAATGCGGTCACAAAATCGTTCTTGCTCATAAAGAAGGCGGACTTGTTAATGTTTCAAGCTGGGTTAAAACAGGTTCTATAAATGAAACTGATGAAAATAACGGTATCTCCCATTTTTTGGAACATTTGATGTTTAAAGGTACTCACAAGAATAAGGCCGGTTATTTTGACAAAACTCTTGAAGCTAAGGGTGCTATTGTAAATGCTGCTACTTGGAAAGATTACACTTTTTATTATGTAACTCTGCCCAAAGGACCTGATGGAGCTTATTTTAAAGAAGCAATTGAGCTGCATGCTGATATGATGCTTGATCCTGTTATTCCGGAAGATGAAGTAGGACCTGCTTTTAAATTTGGAGATGATTCTGTTTCGCAAAAGAGAGAACGCCATGTCGTTATTGAAGAAATCAGGATGAGACAGGATCAGCCTTGGACAAAGGTTTATAATACTGTTAATGCAAATATGTATAGTGATCATCCTTACAGAAGAGATGTAATAGGATTTCCTGAAACGATTGCTTCTATACCGAGAGAAACTATTTTGAACTATTACAGGACTCACTACACGCCAAATAACATAACAACTATTGTTGTTGGTGATTTTAACCATGAAGAGATTCTTGAGAAAGTTATAAGGGAGTTTGATTTTAAAGGTCGAGAAAATTTTGAAAATCCTAAACATAAGATTGATGAGCCGGTAAAAGAACCAAAATATATAGAACTTAAAGGTAAAATAAATACAGGTTTTGTGATTACAGGCTGGCTGGGACCTGAAGCTTGTAACGTAAAAGAAAATATTGGGCTTGAAATTATAAATGTTATTACCGGTGAAGGGCAAAGTTCAAGAATGTATCAAAACCTTATAGAAAAAGCCAAAGACCCTGTTTTTAACATTGTAACAACTGATTTTTACAACTTTAAAGACGGTGCAAATTTCTTTGTTCAGGCAAACTTTAAGGCAGATAAAAAAGATGAGGCTTTGAACTTGATAAAAGCAGAAATGCAAAAAATTCTTGATGGTGATATTACACAACAGGAATTTAATAAAGCAAAGAAAAAACTCAAATCCAGATTTGCTGAAAGTTCTGAAACTGTTTCTGATATTGCTGAAAATATAGGATATTATATGACAGTTTGCAATAATTTGGATTTGGTTGAAAAGTATCTTAAAGAATTAGATTCTTATTCAATTGATGATGTAAAAGAAACGGTGAAAAAATATTTGTCTTTGAATAACGCAGTAACAGCAGTTTTATTACCGGAAGGATAAAAAATGAAAAAAATAATATTGGAAAATAACATACCTTTAGTTCTTAAGGAAAATAAAAATACTCCGAGACACGCTATGTGTTTTTATTTCAAAATTGAAGAACCTGAAAAAAAAGCAGGGCTGTATACACTCTTGAATAGATTGTTTTTGCAAGGTACAAAAAACAGACCTGCTGAAAAACTAGCCCAAGAATTGGATGAAAATGCCATTGATTGTTACAGTGAAATGAAACAGGATTTCATCAGGTTCAAGCTTCAATGTCTTAATGAGGATTTTGAAAAAGGTCTAGAAATACTTTCTGACATAATTAAAAACTCAACCTTTGATGACTTTGAAAAAGAGGTTATAAAACTAAAAGGCGAAATTCAGGCTGAGCTTGATGAACCAAAGTCAAAAGCTATGGATGGATTTTATAAAAACATATATGAAAATCATCCTTACGGTCATACGTATACAAAGATTCTGGAGGATATTGATTATATTACTAAAGACGAAGTTATTGATGTATACAAAAAATTGATATCAGAATCATCAAAAGTTATAAGTGTTGTTGGTGATTTTAAGGAAGACAACATAAAAATGTTGTTAAAAAAATATTTTTCAGACATTAAAAACAATCAAATAGAATCAAAAATTCCTTATTCAAAAATAACTGAAAATAAAATTATAAAAATAGAAAAAAATGATGCTTCTCAGGCTCAGATTATTCAAGGCTGGCATGTGCCGACTATTTTTGACAAAGATTATCCTGCTATTATGGTTATGAACACAATGCTGGGTTCTAGCGGTTTGTCTTCCAGATTGTTTCTTGAGCTGAGAGATAAAAAAGGTTTGGCTTATGTTGTAAGAAGCAGTTATGAAATTTATGACAAAGCTGCATTGTTTAATGTTTATATTGCAACAGAACCTAAAAATATAAAAACAAGCTTAGAGGGTTTTAAGGTGGAACTAGAGAAAATAAAAAATATCCCCGTAACCGAAACTGAGCTTGAAAATGCTAAAAATAATTTAATAGGCAAACGTCAATTCTTTATGGAAACTAACTTGCAACAGTCTAGTATGATAGCTTTTTACGAAGATAAAGGTTTAGGCTGTGATTTTGAAGAGAAACTCATTAAATTAATAAGAGAGGTTACAGTTGAAGATATACAACGTGTGGCGAATTTCTGTATAAAAGATCCTTATGTTTTGACGGTTTTGGCACCTGAAGAATATTTGGCTCAGATATAGGAAATAAATTTATTATGTCTAAAAATCCGATAAAAAGAGGACTCAAGGTTCAAATTGAATTTGAAACAGGCAGCAGAAAATCCAGGATTGACTGCTATATTATAAAACCTGAATTTGATAGGTTAACTTTGTCTTTTCCTGAATCAAAAAAAGAGTTTGTTCCATATCTTTGTGAAGGAACGGAAATAAAGGCTTTTATCTATACATTTTCAGGGATAATGATTATAGATTCAATTGTCTTTGATTCGCCCTTTGACGGAAAATTTGTTATAGAGTTCAATGATGAGCATCAGGTTATTCAACGCAGAAAATATCTCAGACAGCCTTATATGACGGATTTATATCTGGAACGCCCTGAAGGAAATATAAGAACCATGACGATTGACATAGGCGGTGGTGGAGTGCGCTTTTCCTGTGATACACTTTTGAGTAATATGCAGGAGTTTAATGCACAGCTTAGGCTTACACCTTTTGAACCAATGATCAAAATAGGCGGTTTTGTTTTGAAAAAAACATTTTATAAAGAAGATGAGTACCTTTTTGAGTTTACGCAAATTAGTGAAAAAGACAGAAATTTGATAATTCAAAAATGTATCCAAATTGAAAGAGAACAGAACAAAAAATACTAAAAAAGCAATATTAATAACAATATTGAGAGTTTGCAAAAAAACGTTGTGTATTTTAATATATATTTAAGTTAACGATTCGGAAGAACATGTTCAAAATTCTACAACACAGAAAAAAGAATAATAACGATTATAAAGCGAACAGCAGTTTACAAAGGGCTATTGAAAAATGCCAGATAGAACTGGCAAATGATCCAACCAATGCTGAATTGCATGTTCGTTTAGGTGATTTGTATATAGAATGGCATTTGGATATTCATCAGGCTCGCCAGTATATAGATGAAGCTATTACTGAATATCAAAGAGCTTTGGAATCTTATATAAATTCTGCTGAAATTTATTATAAAATCGGTATGGCTTTTTATTATAAGAATGAAATAGACAGAGCTATAAATTATTTTAATCTTTCTGTTGAAAAAGATGAAAAATTGGCAAATGCATATTATATGCTTGCTTGTTGCCATACTAAAAAAGCACATTTCCCGGATGCTATGGATTTTGCCCAAAAAGCGATAAAACTTAAGCCTTTTAGTTCTTCAAGAGCTCATTTTCTCTGTTATAACCTTTATAGAGTTATGACAGTAAAAGGCTTTAAAATTACACTTAAAAAACAGACAGAACTGCTATTGTCCTTTTTGACTTTGCCCTTCGATAGAGAAGCGTTAAAAGGTGTCGGTAAAGTTATTTCATATCTTCAATTTATGCCTATGCTTGTAAAAGGGTGGATTATGGTAGCAAGAAATGGTATAAATGAAGCTGTTGATTTGTATAGGGATGCTCTTGAGAAAGCACCCGGTTTTATCCTTCTTTATTGCCTTTTAGGCGATATATACAGAGCAATGGGCAGATATGAAGATGCTATTTTGGAATATAAAATGGCTATCATTCTTGATAGTTTGAACATAACAGCATATCGTTCATTATGTGTTGTATATGAAGAACTTGGTGATTTGGATAGTGCAATTGAGTCATATCAAAAGTTAATCGAAATACAACCGAATGCTGCCGAATATCACAGCAATCTTGCTAATATTTTATATCTGAAAGGTGAGGCAAAAGAGGCAATTGCTTATTATCAAAATGCAATTACTTTGAATCCAAAACCGGAATGGACAAGTGTAATTGCTCAAACACTTGGTTATGTTTTTCAAGAATCTGAAAAAAATACAGATGCTGCAATCAGTGCTTATCAATCTGCCTATCTTTTGACACCGACAGACATTGATATATTCATAAACCTTGGCAGCGCTTTTTATGATAAACAAGAATACAACAATGCTTTAACAGTATATAGAAGAGCACTCGAACTTGATCCGACAAATGCAAAAATTCATTGTAATCTGGGCTTTTTGCACTGGGGTAAAGGCGATATTGATGAAGCAATAAAGGAATATGAGCTTTCTATCAAATATGATTCTACTTATGACATTGCATATAACAATCTTGGTGTTATTTATCTTGATGATTTGGGAAGAGTCCAAAATGCTATTGAACTCTTTGAAAAAGCAATCAAATATAACCCTAATTATGCGTTGGCGCATTATAACCTTGGGCGTTCTGTGGCAATTAAGGGAGATAAGGTTGAAGCTGCTAAACTTTTTCAGATTGCAATGGACTTGAACAATGTTACAAATGAACTTGATCCACAGGAAATTACCGATAAAATTCAAGGTCTGTTTGATTCGTAATTTGTAAAACAGTGGGGAATATATGAAACATATAGATGAAATAAGAGTTTATTATGCTGATACGGATGCTTATGGTGTAGTATGGCACGGTGCATATCTGCGCTGGCTTGAAGCAGGCAGAATTGAATTTACTGATAAAGTTATGGGCTTGGACTTGAAACAGATGCAAGCGGATGGTTGCATTTTGCCGGTTGTTGAGTTGAATATAAAATATAAAATTTCAGCAAAACTAGATGATAATTTGATTCTTGAAACATATATTGAAGAATTGCGTCCGAGTGCAATTGTCTTCAAACAGGTTTTGAAAAACAAGGATACCGGCATTATAAATATAACAGCTTCTGTTACTTGTGTTGCTGTTGATACAAACACAAACAAAATGTTTAGACGACTTCCTTCTTTTATAATTGATGCTTATGAAAAAAATCTTTCAGCAGTTTAATTAAACAAGATCAAAATCACCATGTTTTTTTAAATGTTCAATCAACCCTCCATCATTCAAGAGTTTTATCATTACATCAGGAAGTGGAGAAAATGTTATTTCTGTATTTTGAGTTAGATTTTTGACTATGCCTTTTTTTATGTCAATTTCTAATTCATCTTGTGCATTTATTTTATCTGTGTCGCATTCTATCAACAAAAGACCTATGTTGATTGCATTTCTATAAAATATGCGTGCAAATGATTTTGCTAATACCGCACTGACTCCTGCTATTTTAATAATTTGTGGAGCATGTTCTCTTGAAGACCCGAGTCCAAAATTGTTGCCGGCAACAACAAAGTCACCTTTTTTCATTTTTGATGCAAAAGTTTCGTCTGCATCTTCAAGAACATGTTTGGCAAATTCATTTAAATCTGAACGCAGATGAAACAGTCTCCCCGGGGCAATATGATCTGTACTTATATTGTCACCGAATTTAAATGCTTTGCCTCTATATTCCATAATATTGCGCTCCATTGTGCTAAATACATTTCAAATTATAACATTTTAAATACATACTAGCAAAAACTTTTATATTTCTGTTCAAAAACAAAAGACCGGTTAATTTTCAACCGGTCTTTTGTTTTTGTTTTATTTGCAAGGCTTCATTGATTCTTCATAAATTTGTTTTACACGCTCTTTTGTTGCTTCGTTAGGAGCAAGGCTCAATAAGAGGTCAAGAGAAGGTGTTGTAAAGCAAAGATCAACGAGTTTGTCTATATCTGCTTCTGTAAAGCCATCATCAGCAAGTTTTTGTGGAACTCCTACATCAGCAAGCCATTTTTCAACCATCTTAGCTGCTTTGTCAGCTTCATCGGGTGTTCCATTTAAGCCAGGAGCAATTGGCTCAAGAATATCAGCAAGTGTAGCTGCTTTATCAGGATAAATTGCTTTAATTACAGCAGGCAATAGCATAGCCAGACCTAAGCCATGAGAGAGTTCGGGTTTTATTGCACTGAGCGGATGTTCGAGAGCGTGTGTGTAATGAAGCATACCATTGTCAAAACCAACCCCACCAAGCATTGATGCATATAAAAGATAATATCTCCATTCAGGATTTTCCAATTCTTCTGCTGCTTTTGGAAGGTATTTGGCAACGAGTCTTATTGTTTCTTTTGCTAAA
This sequence comes from Candidatus Limenecus sp., assembly GCA_048360435.1. GTDB lineage: Bacteria > Cyanobacteriota > Vampirovibrionia > Gastranaerophilales > Gastranaerophilaceae > Limenecus. The sequence continues at coordinate 187,946 of DBGCOP010000027.1, forward strand.
GTGATTGAATAAGGAGATGCTACTTTTGATGTTGCTCCTTCAATTACATGGTTAACTGCATCAATAGATGTGTATAAAGTTTGATTTTTAGACAATTTAGTCATTAATTGAGGATCATCTATTGAATAAGAAGGATAAATGCAATCATATGCTATTGCTGGTTTGAAGTTCTTTTCAAGAAGTGTTGCAACAGCAAATCTGTTTACTTCTGTGCCTGTTCCATGTGTAAGATTGATAGCAACAATCGGAGCAGCCTTTTCAGCAGTGAACTTCCATTCATAGAGTTCGGCAGCTGTTTTTTCAGGATATTCAAGAAGAATAGCAACACTTTTGCCTGTATCAATCGGAGAACCTCCACCTATTGCGATAACTGCTTTTGCTCCGAATTCTTTTGCCATTGCGACAGCTTCATCAATAGCCGCAGTTGTAGGATTTGGTGTTACTTTTGCATAATTTATATAACCTATTGAGTTATTATTGAGAGCTTTTTCTACGTAATCCCAGGCACCTGTAACTTTGTATGCACCTTTTCCGCTGATTACTATAACTTTATCTATGCCTTTTTTCTTAAGCTCTTGAGCTATATCTTCGATTTTTTTTATTGCTCCAACACCAAAAAAGACATTAGTCTTCATTCTGATTTCTTGAATTTCATTAATTTTTACGTCTTTTTCCCACATAATATGTCCTTTCTCTTCTATCCTTTACAAATCTATAATACACTATTTTTCACAAAAATATATCAAAATTTTGTCAAAAAAATTTTTTATTTTAAAATAAATACTGTATGAAAAAGGTTTTTGTGACACTGGCTATATTATTGTATACAGGGCTTGGCGTTTTTGCTGATACCTCTTCTGAGCTTGCTCATTCTGAGGATGACAAATATAAAATCGGGCTTAAAGAAGCTATGGAAATGGCACTGGTCGGAAACATCGAGCTTCAGGAACAAAGAAAAAATCTTGGTATATCTCAGAATGATATAAAAGTAGCAAATGCACTTAAAAATCCTCAGTTTCAATCAAATTTTCTGATGGGGAGAATTGCCAGAGGAAACTCTTCTCAATTTGGTTTAATGCTGCCTGTTGAAATTTCTAAAAGAGGAGCAAGAAAAAAATCGGCGGAAGCAGGGCTTTCGTATACAGAAAATAAAATCAATGACTATGAGTTTAAACTTAAATTGAGAATACGAACATCATATTTCAATCTTTTGCTTGCAAAGTCAGACCTGAAGATTATGGAGGAAAGAAAAGATCTTCTTGAAGATTTATATGAAATAGCAAAAAATAAACCTAAAAAATCTGAAAACTATGAAATAGATTTGTTACAAGCTGATATGAGACTTAAAAAGCAGCTTATTCAAATTAATAAAGCAAAAGCTAATGTAAGAACAGCACAGTATAATTTTAACAGAGTGCTGAATCTCGAAAATAATCTTACTCTCTATGATACAAAGGAAACATCTCTTTTCGACAGAAGTTTTGTTGCTGAAATTAATTTGCCGGGATATGATGAGCTGGAAGCTGCGGCATTTGAAAATCGTTATGATATCAAAATGGCTGAAGCTAAGATTCTTAAAGCAAAACGTGATATTAGCGTAGCTGCAAAACAGAGAGTTCCTGATTTGTATCTTTCGGGAGGTTATGCTTTTGCGCATGATGGGACTCCGGGTGCTTTTGTAGGAGCCGGATTAGATATTCCTTCGCTGTATTTGTATACTCCTGAAATTAAGAATGCAAAATTGAATTATGAAAAAGCACAGCTTGAGTACAATTCTATTATTAACATAACAAAAAATGTTATACATACCAATCATGATAAATTTATAATAGCTAAGGAGAATGTTGCACATTATGATGCAATTTTAAAAGAGTCTGCTGAGATATTAAAACTTTCAAAACAGAGATATAAAAAAGGTAAAACTCCATTAACCAGTTTAATTATTGTAGAACATGCTCATCAGGAGCTTTTGAATGAATATATAAGTGCAATTGGTGTTTATTATAATGCATATATTTCTCTTATTCAAGAAATTGGGGTTGATAGTTTTAGTTCTGTTGTTCGTCAAGAGAATATTAACTTATAGATAAAAATAAAAAAGTAGACTTTTTCTATCATTTGACGCATAGTGGTAAAAGTACAAAAAGAAAAGGGTTAACTATGAGTTACGAAGACAGACAAATTACATGTGCAGATTGTGGTGCTGAATTTACTTTTTCGGCAGATGATCAGGAGTATTATGCTTCTAAAGGATATTCTGATCCTAAAAGATGTCCTTCTTGCAGAGCTGTAAAAAAAGCACAAAACAGAGGCGGTCATGGATCAAGAGGCGGCTATGGACATAACAGACCACAGTTCAAAGTAACATGTTCAGCTTGCGGTTGTGAAACCACTGTTCCTTTTGAACCAAAAGGTGACAGACCAGTATATTGTTCAGACTGTTATAGAAATATGCAGTAGGCAAATAAACGCAAATAAATAAAAAAAACAATAAGTTTTCGAACAGAAGCTTTTGCAACTAATAGTTAACTTATAAATAATTTTTAAAATTTATGTAAGGCCCTGAAATTCAGGGCTTTTGCGCTATAAATACGGTTTTATGTTTAGAGCATGTTTTTTAGGGGTATTGTAAATAAACATATCCAAAAGGGGTTGCATAAAATGTAGAATCTGTTATACTTTAATAAGAACAATTCTTATTAAGGAATTATTATGAATAAGGATAAGGAAAAATATCTAAACGAAAGGGTCGATCAACTTAAGCTTGCCTGTCAGCAAAAGGGCATGAGAGTTACACAGCAAAGAATTGAAATCTTTAAAGAAGTTGCAAAATCCTGTGCTCATCCGGACGCGGAAACCGTTTATGAATGCGTTAAGGAAAGAATGCCTAATGTTTCTATCGATACGGTTTATAGAACACTTGCTTCACTTGAAGAGTTGAATATGATTTTTCGGGTGGATAATCAATTACCGAAGGCTAGATTTGATGCTGACAAAACCCCGCACCACCATTTTTTATGTATTGAGTGTAATGAAGTTTATGATATTTTCCTGGCGCCCGGTGAAGAACTGGTTTTACCAAAAAATGCTGAACAGTATGGTAGAATAAAAGATGTAAATTTACAGATAAGAGGTATCTGTAATAAATGCTTAAAACGTAAAAAATAGAAAACTAAGGAGAGAATGAAATGAAAAAATTTGTATGTAATGTATGTGGTTATGTATATGATCCGGCTGAAAACGGAAATGTAGCATTTGAAGACTTACCGGAAGATTATACTTGTCCTTTATGCGGAGTAGGAAAAGAAGATTTTTCGGAAGAATAAATTAAAAACGCTAAAGGAGAATAGTATGGATTTAAAAGGGTCTAAAACAGAAAAGAACTTGATGGAAGCATTCGCAGGAGAATCTCAGGCACGCAACAAATATACTTATTACGCATCTCAAGCTAAGAAGGAAGGATACGTGCAAATATCAAAGATTTTTGAAGCAACAGCTGACAACGAAAAAGAACATGCAAAGTTATGGTTTAAACTTTTGCATGACGGACAAATTGCAAATACAATGAAGAACCTTGAAGACGCAGCAAACGGCGAAAACTATGAATGGACTGAAATGTATGCGCAATTTGCTAAAGAAGCTAAGGAAGAAGGCTTTAACGATATTGCTTTCTTATTCGAAAAAGTAGCCGAAATAGAAAAACACCATGAAGAAAGATACAAAAAACTTCTGGCTAACATAACAGAAGGCAGAGTTTTCGAAAAAGAAGAAGAGGTTGAATGGGAATGTGCAAATTGCGGATTCAGACACAGAGGTAAAAAGTCTGTTGAGATGTGTCCGGTTTGTAAACATCCAAAAGCTTATTTCTTTAAAGTTGAAAACCAGTATTAATCCGGTACAAATACTCGAAAAATATAAGGCAGTCTTGAATAAGAGGCTGCCTTTACTTTTAATTTTCTTTTTTGGGAACTTTTAATAAAAATCCAAAGGGTATTAATATAAAAGCTATCAGCGCAAACATTTCAAAAACATCTACATATGCCATTAATTTTGATTGGGCAAGCAGTTGTTTATAAAGTAAGGCTCCTGCTTTGTGGATGGCTGTGTTGCTTGATAGTGACATAAAATTACCGGCTATTGCGTGAAGTTTATTTTGAAAGATTAAATTAAAATCAGATAAGTGCCTTACAAGGTATGTCTGGTGAAGTTGGGATAGTCTTGCGACGAGAGTTGAGGACATTGAAACAACAAAAGCTGTCATAACACATTTACACAAACTGTGAAGACCTGCTCCATTTGAGAGTTCTGTCTTTGGAAGGGTTCCCAGTACCAGACCTGAAACCGGAATAAAAACCAGTATTACTCCTATTCCCATTAAAATATTAGGTATTACTACATAATCAAATGATATGGAAAGATTCAGGTTAGCATACATTATTGTAGAAAGCCCAAGGAAGAAAAAACCTGATGCTATTAATATTCTGTTGTCTAAATATTCAACCATTGGTCCTATTAATATAAGCATAACAATACATGAAAAGACTCTCGGAGCAAGAGACAAACCTGAGAGCATTGCATTGTATCCCATAAGACTTTGTAAAAAGCTTGGAAGCAGAACAATCGTTACATATATAATCATATTTACTGAAGCACCGAGAACAGTACCTATAAAAAAGTTTTTGTCTTTAAATACTCTCAAATTTACAATAGGAGCTTTGTATTCCAGCTCCCAAACTATGAAAAATACAAAGGCGAAGGCAGATATACCTGTAAGCCAGCAAACCCATGTACAGTCAAACCAGTTGTATTGCTGTCCTTTGTCTAATACTATCTGCATTGTTAAAAGCCAGATAACAAGAGCAATGAAACCTACAAAATCTACTTTTGTCGGTTTTTTACGTTCTTTCAGTTCTGCAATATTGCAATGTACCAGAACGACCGAGAATATACCTATCGGGATGTTTGCCAGATATATCCATTGCCAAGCAGAATTATCTACAATAAAACCTCCAAAAGTCGGACCTAAAATAGAAAATACCATAACGGCAAGTCCGAAAAGAGCCATTGCCTGACCTCTTTTGTTGTAAGGAAAACTGGCTATCAATATGGCCTGTGATATTGGCATCATCGGTCCACCGCCTATACCTTGAATAAGTCGTCCGACAACGAGCATATTTAAGCTGGGGGCCATAGCACAAATTAATGAACCTATTGTGAAAATGGTTATGAATACCTTTAAGAACAATACTCTACCCATATAGTTTTCCAACCAGCCTGTCAGAGGAATGAGAATGGCGTTTGCTATCATATATGTTGTTATAACCCAGTTAGCTTCATCAACAGTTGAACCGAAATATCCTGCTATGTACGGTATAGCAACGTTTGTAGCAGAAGTAGCCAGCATAGCAAAGGATGTAGGAAGCAAAATAGAAAATGCCACAAGCCAGATAGGCATTTCTTTTTTCTTTATTTTAGGCAGAGGATTGCCTGTTGCTGTTAATGTTTCAGCTGAGCTCATATTTTTGCCTTATTTTACTTTTACTTCAGGAACAACTGACATTCCCGGTACAATGTTGTATTTTGAAATATCTTCTTCAAATACTATTTTTACAGGAACTCTCTGCACAATTTTTACATAGCTGCCAACAGCATTTTCCGGAGGGAAAAGGCTTGCTTTTGCGCCTGTTGCTCTTTGTATGCTGTCAACTCTCCCCTTGAACTTTTTACCGGGGTAAGTATCAATTTTTATTTTTACATTTTGCCCTATTTTCATATTTGTCAGCTGTGTTTCTTTGAAGTTTGCAACAACCCAGACTTTTTCAGGTACTATTGCAAACATTGGTTGGGCTATTTGTACATAATTACCCTGCTCAACGTTTCTGTTTGTAATCAGACCGTCTTGGGGGGCATAAATTTTTGTATAGGAAAGATTGAGTTCATCAGCTTTTACTTCAGCCTCTAATTTTTCTATTTCTGCTAGTGTTGCTTCTTTTTTTGCTTTAGCTGATTCAAGCATTGCTTTGGCTGCTTTTTCTTTTTCAATTGCAGATTTATGATTTGATTGAGCGACTGTAAGACCTGTTTTGCTTGAATCAAAGTCTTGTTTTGAAGTGATACCTTCTTTATACATAGAAGAATATCTTTTAAAATCTTTTTGGGCAAAATCAAGTTTTGATTTTGTTGCTATTACATCGTGTCCTGATTCTTCCACTCCTGATTCGGATTTTGTTATGTCTTTTTCAGATATGTTTAAAGAGGCTTTAGCTTCTGCAAGTTTTGCTTTTGTTTGGGCAAGTTTGACTTCATAATCATTCGGGTCGATTACTATAAGTAAATCACCTTTTTTCACAGGCTGGTTATCAGTTATAAGCATTTGTTCAACAGGCCCTGCTACTCTTGGTGCAACAGAGACAATGTGTCCTTCAACAAAAGCATCATCTGTTGATTGATAAAAAATAGAGTGAATCATAAAATATATCCCGACGAGTAAAAATACAATGGCTGTTATTGCGGGAACTATTACTCTTTTTTTCTTATAACTTGGACGGTTGTCCTCATCTTCTTCATCATTTGTTTCTTCTGTTTGTGGTTTAGTTATTTCGTCATTATTTTCGTTAGTGCTCATATATACCTTTCTATATTTGTAAAGTTACTTTATCTGCCATATTGATTTGCATTTTTTCCAATATTTGTAAAGTTTTTTCTAATTCTTCTTCACTTATGCCCTCTGTTGTTATCGCGCGGAGCTTAAACATTGTTGGCTGAATTTTTTTTCGCATTTCAATACCTTTTTCGGTAATTGCTATTTTGTAAACTTTTCTTTTATTTACATCTTCAATTCTTTTTACGAGACCTAAATTTTCAAGAATATTAATAATCCTCGTTATATTCGGACGGTCTTTGTATGTTATTTCTGAAATCTGTCTTTGATACAATTCTGTTCCTGAATCCATAATGATTGATAGCACGAGATATTGTTCCGGTGTTATTTCAAATTGTTGTAGCGCATATTCTCGAAGAGCCATAACTCTTGATAAAATACCTGTGGCAACAAGCATGGCTCCCACTTTTTTATTTAATAGATTATTTGTTTGTGTTTCTTGCATAGTGTTTTATTTTATACTAAAATTTTCTTGTGTTATTATCATAACACAAGAACAAAAAAAGAAAGAAAATTTTTATGAAAAAAATATTAGCCGCATTAATAACACTCTTTTTTGTCATGCTTTTAAACAGTACTGATGTTGTTTGGGCAAAATCTAAAAGCAAAAAGGAAAATCAAGAACAATCTCAACGCATTGAATACTTGAATCTTAGCTGGTGGGAACATTTCAATGATCCTTTATTGACATCTTATATTCAAGAATTATATGAAAAGAACCATGATTTAAAAATTGCTGCATTAAAGGTTAAAGAAGGCGAAAAAATGGTTAAGATTTCTTTTGCAAATGAATTGCCACAGGTAAGCTTTGATGGCAGTTTTGGAAGAATCATGCCCTCAAGCAATCAGCAATTTGGAAATATGTTAATTCCTTCTTATTCACAATACCAGTTTCAGATGCCTCTTACCGCAAGTTATGAAATAGATATATGGGGTGAAAACAGACTTAAAACAAAAAGTATTGAAAAACAGCTGGAAATGATTAGGGAAGACGAAAGAGCCAGCTATATAGCTCTTACTTCGGCTTTTGCTTCTGAATATTATAATATTATTAAAACTGACAAACTTATTGATATACAAAAACAACTTGTTGATTTACAAAAAGAAATTGCAGCAAAAACAGAAATAAAATACAGAAACGGTCTTTGTTCTGAAAATGAAGTTTTGAATGAACAAAAACTCTTGACGTCTTTTCAGGAGGAATTGAATAATCTTTTGAAAACTCGTACTGTTCTGGAAAATCAGCTTAAAGTGTATCTTTCTGACTCTGATAAAATTATTGACAGAGCAAATTATGACAGTGTTGCTTTGCCTGAAAAAATACCTGTGTCATATGATACATCTGTGATAGAAAAAAGACCTGACTATGTGCGTTCTGAAGACTATATCAAAAAGATCGGCTATGACGTCAGAGTTGCAAAAAGAGAATTTCTCCCCAAGTTTGTAATATATGGCCAAATGGGTTTTAATGCATATCAATGGAGCAAAATGTTTAATAGCTATTCACAGCTTGCCAATGCCGGCATTCTCCCTTCTTTTGACTTGTTTTCGGGTGGAAGAAAAGTTGCTGTTTTAAAATTAAAAAAATATCAATATGAAGAAGCTATGCAGAATTATCAAAAAACAATTCTTACTTCTATGCAGGAAATAAATGATAATTCTGTTGCTTTTCAAACTGCACAGAAAAATTATCAGCAAAGTCTGGATAGGTTTGCTTTGGAAACTAAAAAATATACGCTTATGTCTCACAAAAATGAGATTGGCGCTGCTTCAAATCTTGAAGTTTTGTATAATAAAGAACAAAAACTTGTCGTACAAAGAGATGAAGTCTCTAACAAAATTAATTGTATTATTTCTGCCATAAGTCTTTACAAGGCAGTTGGCGGACAAGATTTGTATCGGTTAACAGAGGAAAAAGAAAATATATAGATAAAAAAAGAGACGATTTATTAAAATCGTCTCTTTTTCTTTTAAAAAGAAAAACTATTTTTTAGCAGCTACTTTGCCATCAACAGCTTCTTTGAATTTTTTACCGGCAGAGAAAGCAGGAACTGTTTTAGCAGCGATTTTGATTTCTTTACCAGTTTGTGGGTTGCGACCTGTTCTGGCTGCTCTTTTTCTTGATTCAAAAGTACCGAAACCAACTAATGTAACTTTTTTACCTTTAGCAACAGTTTTTTCAATTGTATCCATTAAAGCATTAACTACATCAGCAGCTTCTTTTTGAGTAACTTTTGCTTTTTTTGCAACTTCTTGTACTAATTCTTCTTTGTTCATAGTATTTAAACCCCTTTTCTAAAATGTACATTTCTTATTATATTTGAATTTGAAATTAGTGCAAGTACTTTTTTTCGTCTATATGTTGGTTTTTTAGAAATTTTTTTATAATAAGCCCTTTACTTTAATGATGAATAAAAATAAAATAGTTATATTGTCAGGAACTTAAAAGGAATGTTTATGGAAAAGAAATCAGCCTTTTCTCTGGCTGAAGCACTAATTACATTATTGATAGTTTCAATCATTGCGATTGTCTCAGCTCCTGTCTTAACCAAAAAAGCACAGAAAAGGCCTCAAGAGCAGCCTTGGCTTATTTCCGGAAGAAATAATGATGCATTGTACCCTGCCGGTCATCGAGATATAATTCTGGGCGAAATTTCAAACAATCATCCGCAAAGTATAATAGTTTCCGGTAAATTGGAATTTAAAAATCGTGCAGGTCAGACAATAGGCTGGATAGCAGAAGACGGTTCATCTTCTTTTGCTCAAAATACGGGTGATAGCTACTCTTCAAGCAGTATTGACTATAATGCAATGATGGAAAATCAAAGAAAAATAATGGAGCTTCTTACATCCCTTCAGATTGTTATGAATAATCAAACAAGTGCTCAAAAGAGTGTATCCTCATCAACTCCACCTGCTGTTTCTGAAGAAGAATTACAAAGACAGTTGGATTCGTTGATAAAAAGTATGAACAGTAATGTATATGGAAAATAGATAGGAAGAAATTATGATTAAACCATGGAATGAATATTTTTTAGAAATAGCAAAAACCTGTGCAACACGTTCTAATTGTTTCAGAGCTAAAGTTGGTGCTGTTATTGTTGGAGAAGATAAAAAAATAAAAGCTACCGGTTATAACGGCACACCATCTAAAGTTACCTCCTGTTATGAAATAGGTAAGTGTTATAGAATTGAAAATAACATTCCGTCAGGAACAATGTATGAAACTTGCAGAAGTATTCATGCCGAGCAAAATGCAATTATTCAAGCAGGTCAGGACAGATGCAAAGATGCTACTATGTATATTTACGGGCATAACTTTATTTGCATATTATGCAAACGTTTTATTGTGCAGGCAGGTATAAAAGATGTATATCTTCAAAAGGATGAAAAATCTCCGGTGAGCTACGTTACTGTTGAGGATATAAGAAAAGAATTGGATGCACAGCGTCCGTAATATATGTGATATTATTATATTAGAAGTATTAAACTGATAGGTTAAAAAATGTCTATAAGAAAAATTGTTAAATATGGCGAAGAAACTTTGAGAAAGCCCTCTAAAGAAGTTTCTAAAATCTCAAAGAAGATACAAACTCTTGTATATGATATGCTTGATACGATGTATGCCAATAACGGTGTAGGATTGGCTGCTCCTCAGGTAGGAGAGAATTTGAGAATATTTGTCATTGATGTAGCAACAGGCAATGAAAAGCTTAATCCAATGGTTTTTATTAACCCTAAGATTATTAAAAAATCCGGTGCTTGCAGCAGTTACGAAGGCTGTTTGAGTTTCCCTGAGGCCTATACTGATGTGAGAAGATATGCTGATGTTACAGTAAAAGCTCTCGGATTAAATGGCAAGGCTTTTATAAAAGAAGCAAAAGGCGGAAGCCTTCTGGCTAGAGCTATTCAGCATGAGTTTGATCACTTAGACGGTATTTTGTTTATTGACCATTGCCGTAACAGGTTTGAGGCTGACAGAATTCTTGCGGAAAAGGGACTGGCTCCTGTTGATGCAGCCAGAATGATAGATGAACCGGAACTTGATGAAGAGCTGGCAGATATCCCTTCCAATCCCGGAGAAACGATAGTACCTGAGGAGAAAAAACTTGATTAATATAGTATATATGGCGACACCTCAGATTGCGCTAAATTGTCTTCAAAAACTTTTGAATTTTAATGACATTAATATACAAGCTGTTGTTACACAGCCTGACAGACCTTGCGGTCGTGGTAAAAAACTTACGCCTCCGCCCATTAAAGTTTTTGCTCAGGAGCATAATATAGACGTTTTTCAAACTGATGCTCTAAAAAATGATGAAGAGCTCAAGGATAAGCTGCGTGAATTAAAACCTGACTTTCTTGTTACTTTTGCTTTTGGTCAAATTCTTACCCAGGAAATTCTTGACATACCGAAAATAGCTACGGTTAACTTGCATGCTTCACTTCTTCCTAAATACAGAGGTGCAAATCCTATTCAAAGAGCTATATATAATGGTGATGAAGAAACAGGTATTACTACAATGCTTACGGTTCTGGCTCTGGATGCAGGGGATATTTGTAAGCAGGAGAAAATTAAGATTACACCTGATATGACAGATGCTGATTTGTGTTCAATAATCAGTGACAAAGCACCGTTTATTATGTATCCTACCTTAAAAGGGCTTTATAACAATCTGCTTGTTCCTGTTAAACAACCTGAAGAAGGTGTTACAATTGCTAAAAAATTTAAAAAGGAAGATTGTCATCTTGACTGGGGAAGAACTGCGCAGGAACTCCACAATCACGTACGTTCTATGACAACTTGGCCTTGTGCTATGACTTCTTTTGATAATAAGAATATAAAAATCACAAAAACTGCTGTTCTTGAGTCGGAGCAAGAGTATTCTGCTTTTGGTGAAATTGTAAAAATCTCTAATGAAGGGATTGCAGTTAGTACGAAAAAAGGTTTATTATTAATTAAAAACTTAAAACCGGAAGGCAAAGCAGAAATGGAGGCTTATGCTTGGTCAAACGGGGTAAAACTTAAAACTGGTCAAAAATTTATTTAAAAAAGGGATAATTATGTGCTCAAGAGGTATACGCGGTGCTATTACAATTGAAGAAGACACTCAGGAGCTTATTGAAAAAGCGACTGTTGAATTGTTTTCTAAGATAATAGAGTTAAATGAAGTAAAAATAGAAGATATTTCACATGTGATTTTTACTTTAACAAAGGATATAAAATCAGCCTTTCCTGCTAAGTTTGTAAGAAGAAACTTTCCAATTCAATATGTGCCAATGCTTTGTGTTAATGAAATGGATATAGAACCAAGCTTGAAAAAATGTTTGCGTGTATTGATTGTTGTGAATACAGATAAAAAACAAGATGAAATCAAACACGTGTATCTTGGCGGAGCAAAGATTCTTCGTTCAGATTTAGCCACTGAAGTTTAAAATAATCTTCAAAACCTTGTTTTAATGCAAAAGCCAGTCTGTCAACCGTAATATCTTTATTTATGGTATTTATTGTTGTGATTTTTTCACTGGCAGGTTTTTCTGCGAAAATATTCACTATCTTTGTATAGTCATAGTCTAAAAGTATTGATCCGTGCTGCAAGATATATCCTTGTTTTCTAAATTGAGCTGATCCTACAATTTTCTTGCCCTGATAGCTTAAGTCTGCTCCTGTGGCAAGAGACATACAATACTCATATTTTGTAGAAACCTTTTTTTGTACAGGAAATTCTGTTTCTATGGACAATAACTTAAGTCCGGCGGCTATGGCTGTTGATATTTCTTTGTATGATTGAATTATTGTTTCACCATGTTGTAAAAAATTTGTCGGACAAACAAAGGAATAAGTGATTTCATTATCATGTAGAAGAGCTCTCCCTCCTGTTAGCCTTTTTACTATATCTATGCCTTGTTCTGCACAATACGATTTGTTTATGTGGCTGTCGCTTTGATTCCTTCCCAGAGACACACAGGCAGGCTTCCAGCCGTATAATCTGAGTATTGGAGATAACAGCTTATTTTCAATTGCCATATTTAATATGGCTTCATCCAGATCCATATTATACGTTCCGTTATTTATGCTGTATGGAATAAAAAACGCTTCCATTTATTTTATTCACCTTTGATAAATTTTATTGCTTTTGGAATGTAGTCAATTAAATCAGTTGCCATAACACAATATTCACTCAGATCTATCTTTGCAAGATCTCCGCATAATCCATGGAGATAGACGCCAAGTACTGAAGCCTCTTTTATTGAAAGCCCCTGAGATATTAATCCGGATATTATACCTGTGAGTACGTCACCGCTGCCGGCTTTAGACATTGCTGAATTTCCGCTTGTGTTTATAAAAATCTCAAAATCCGGTGTGCAAATTACTGTTCCGCTTCCTTTTAGAACGGTTGTACATCCAAATTTTTTGCTTGATTGTTTTGCATATTTTATTCTATCTTTTTGAATTTCTTCAACAGGAATATTAAGTAGTCTTGAGAGTTCTTTGGGATGCGGAGTTATTACTGATTCTTGCGGTAATTTGTGTATTTCCAGTTTTGCAATAATATTCAGTGCATCAGCATCTATCACAACCTTTGTTTCTTTTTTGTTTATGTATTTTATGAAATCATCAACAAAAGCCATAACAGCTGGTTCTGTTGAAAGCCCCGGACCAATTGAAACAACTGTATAACCTGTTATTATATTTTTCAACTCAGTAAATGCATCACTTGCTATATATTTATTTTGATAATCTCTGAGTTTGTAAAATGTAATCCAAGGAGCATTTGAGGCAAGATTATTTATAACATTTTCCGTTGTTGCCAATGTTACGAGACCTGCTCCGACTTTCAACGGTGTAACAGAAGAAAGATATGCAGCTCCTTGATAATCAAGGCATCCTGCTATATTCAAAACTTTACCAAATGTTCCTTTATTCGAATCAGACGGTCTTTGGGGCAAAAGGCGTAATGCTGTTTCTTTTGTTATGAGATTTTTACTTTCCACTTTATACCTGACTTTGGGTTATTTGACGAAGTGCTTCATATACAACAATAGACACAGAATTTGACAGGTTCAGACTTCTTTGTCCATCTTGCATAGGTATAGTTATTGCATAATTTTCTTTTTCTTTCAATAGTCCTTCATCGAGTCCTCTTGTCTCGGGGCCGAAAACGAGAAAATCTCCGTCCTGGAAATTGATTTCTGTATAAAGTTTATTTGATTTTGTTGTCAAATAAAAGAATCTGTTGTCCGGATATTGTTCCCACAATTTTTCCAGTGATTCCACTCTTGTTATGTTAACAGAATCCCAGTAGTCCAACCCTGCACGCTTTACGTGTCTGCTGTCAATTGAAAAACCTAATTTTCCAACAAGAAACAGATTTGAATTTGTACATGCAGCCAGTCTTGCAATGTTGCCTGTATTTTGAGGTATTTCAGGCTCAAAAAGTACTATGTTAAGCTTCGTTGTTATCTTCATCTTTTTTGTCTTTTGCTTCTTCTTTTTTATCTTCGACAAAGAATCTTTTGCTTTCAATTAAAACAGGAAGACCTCTTAATACACAGAATATAACAGCTGCATATACACAGAAATGTGCAAAAGGACAAATACCTATACAAATATTATGAAAACTTGTCCATGTAGAGATTGCATTTGCAGAAAGTTCCGGGTCACTGCCTTGCAAAAATAAATTCATTGAGGCAAACGGAAAATTGCATAATATCATCAATGCAAAGGCCAATGCTTTTGTTACTGCATATGAACCTCGTGAGAAGTTAGAAGCGACAAGGAAATGTCCGAGTTTTGTTTTCATCATTGTTGTTGAACCAAAAGCAGTGTATCCTTGCTCGAGAGCTATGCTTCTTACTCCGTCTGTAAGAATGCCTCTTGTTACAACAATTAAAGGCACCCATACCGGAATCCAACCAAGCACAGCGAAAACTATCCAATAGATATTTTCAACAACTCTGTCTCCGAGGATATCTAAAACAGCACCAAATTTTGAGCTTTCATTCAACAAACGAGCAACGAATCCGTCCAATCCGTCAAACCATATAGCTATAACCGTTAAAAAGAAAGCTGTAAGGTAACTTGCAGGTGTTTGATAAAACAAAAGACATATTGCAATAAATGCTATTATCATTCTTGCTATTGTAATTAAATTGGCCATATCTTATTCTCCTCGTACTCCTTGTTTTTCTGTATATGTGTTATTGTTTTGAGCGTGAAAATGCAAAATTGTGTTCATCAAGGAGTTTTCTTTTTTCACCGAGCATAATTTTTTCAGCATCTTCCAGAATTTTTACAACAAAATAACCGTTTTCACCGTCACTTCTTGCTTTTGTTCCGTTTTCAATACATTTTACAAAATGTTCACATTCCAGTTTCAATGGTTCAATTTCAATGTAATCAAGTGCTATATTGCTGCCTGAATTTGGTTTGTCGTTTTTGAATACCTGTAATTTGTTTTCAGGAAGTGTATCATCAAACATAGCTGAACCTTTTGTGCCTCTGAGCATTAAGTTTACTCTTTTTTGAGGGTGAATCCAGCTGTCAGATATGTGTGCAACACATCCTGATTCATATTCAATTTCTATGTGCGTAATATCCATTATTTCTGTATCTTCAGAGCTTACACCCATTGCAGAAATAACCCTTTTGGGTTCTTCACCGAGGATATAGCTGACCATTGAAACATCATGAGGAGCTAAGTCCCACATAACACTTCTGTCATTTTTGAAATAGTTTATATTCAAACGATCTGATTGAACGTATTTTATATCTCCGAGTTCACCTGATTCTACAATCATTTTGAGTCTGTTAACAGCCGGGTGATAAAGAAGAAGATGTCCGACCATCAAAACAAGATTTTTTGATTCGGCTATTTCTTTAAGAATCAAAGCTTCTTCACTGGTTGTTGCAATAGGTTTTTCTACATAAACATGTTTTCCTGCTTCGAGTGCCATTTTTACAAGTTTGAAGTGAGTATGGCTCGGTGTTGCTACAACCACGGCATCTATTTCTTTATTATTTAAAACTTCTGAAAAATCAGGTGTCAAATGAACTTCCGGATAATCATTCGCCACTTTTTTTCGGTTTTCTTCATCCATATCACAAACTGTATGAAGATAGTTCAAGTTGTAAAAATTTCTTACTAAATTTTTTCCCCAGATTCCTGCGCCCAATACAGCGACTTTGCATGAATTCATTTACTTCCCCTGTTCAAATATAATATTCACTTTATCCTGTTTATTATATCAAGCTAGGTGCTCAAAAATCAAATTAATAATATATTAAGATGTAAAAATATTAAAATCTGAAATAAATAAATGGGTTGTATGTTGAAGAAGCAATAAATGCTGTTGAAAGAATGAATAAAACCAGAAGCCAGGAATTTACAAAAAATTTTAAAAATTTTCTTTCAGGATTGATATATAGCATTTTGGAGAAAATCGGAAAAGCACACAGCAGTCCTGATATAAATATAAGAATGTCCAGGTTATCCATATAGTATGTGAATGTATATTGAATATTGTGCACAGGTATTAATCCAAACATATTTTTTAAATATGCGTAAATATAATTTAAGTCTTCAGTTCTGAAAAATACAATTGCTAATACAAATATAATTATTGTGTAAATGTTTTTTAAAATATTTACCACAAGTTTGTCTGATTCTTTATATAACCCTGTGGCTTTTTCAAATAAAATAAAGATTCCGTATAAAAGTCCCCACAGTACAAAATTCCAGCTTGCTCCATGCCATAAACCAATCAGGAAAAATACGAAAAGTATGTTGAATATATTACGAGCTTTAGATACGCGATTTCCACCAAGAGGGATATAAACATAATATTTGAACCAGGTTGATAGGGATATATGCCATCTTTTCCATAGTTCTGAAACGGATTTTGAAATTAACGGATAGTTAAAGTTTTCCATAAATTTAAATCCGAATATCAAACCGAGTCCTATTGCCATATCTGAATATCCGCTGAAATCAAAATATATTTGCATTGAATAGGTAAATGCACCAAGCCATCCGATGAGCGGTGAAAATGAATCGGGCTGTTGAGAAAAAATCTTTTCTGCAATTATGCCGAGATTGTTAGCCAAAAGCATTTTTTTTGACAGTCCGATTATAAATCTTTTAATTCCTAGTGTTACTTTATCAAAATTTTCTTCTCTATTTTCTATTTGCGGTGCAATGTCATGATATTTAACAATCGGACCTGCGATTAGCTGTGGGAAAAGACAGATGTATAAAGCCAGTTTATATAGGTTTTTTTGAGCTTTAAATTCTCCTTTATATACATCTATTAAATATGACATTGCTTGAAATGTATAGAATGAAATGCCCAGAGGCAGGATTACATGTATAGGGTCAATATTGAAATTAAATAGTTTAGTTAAGTTTTCCGTGAGAAAATTAAAGTACTTGAAATAAAAGAGCAATCCAAGATTTCCGAGAATAGATATTATTAAAAAATATGTCTTATATTTTTTGAATGTATCTATTAAAATTGCTCCTAAATAGTTTATTATTATACTTAAAAACATTACGGCAAGATATTTCGGTTCACCCCAGGCATAAAATATGATACTTGCAGCAAGTAATATAAAATTATGGTATTTATTTTTTGAGAAGAAATAAATAATACATAATATAGGTAAAAATATATAGATAAATGTCATTGAGCAAAAAAGCATAATTTCTCCGGTTTTATTTTTTAAGGTTCAAGTTCGACAGACTCATCATACATAGATGAAATGTAGTTGTAGGCTTCACTTTCGTTTATATAGATTATTAATATGTCAGGTTTTTCGTTTTTTATGTAATTTTCAAATCGGTTCATATGAAAATTCTTTTCATATCCTGTATTTAGTCTTATTTTGTCTGTTAATTTGAAACTGTGTCTTAGAAAAATATACACTTTCTCAACGAATGAAGATCCGAGTAATATAGCTTTTCTTTTTCCTTTAGTGTTATATGATTTGCTTTTTAAAAGATATGGGTCATCGTACACTCCATATTGTATGGATTTTTTATTTTTTGGATAGTAATATTCATATTCATATTTTAGATATTGGGGATCTTCGACTGTATATTCATTTGCGTTGCCCAGAGTAAAGTCATCTTCATCTTCCTCACTTATGTTAACAAGGTTATTCTTTTTTACATAAAATTCATCAAGAGAGACAATCGGGATATCATTAAAATCTTGTTTTATTTTTTTAATAGTGGCTTTGTAAACTATATAACCGCTGATATCAGTCTGGTGATTGTCTGTTTGGAAGAAGATTCTTTTATTATATTTTTCTTTTGCTTCATTGACCTCTTGTTCCGGATATATATAACCAAATCTTATATCATTACATGTGTCAAAATATTTAATCAGTGTTTGACCGTATGTTTTTTTGTTTTCAAGTTTTTGAAGCGGAACAAGTTCTCTGTATATATTGGATTTATCAGGTGCAAGTACAAAATACATTTTTATTCCGTTTTGGGCACAGAAATCAGCCAATTGGTTAAGGTTATTTTTGACAAATAACAATTCATCACTTTTAGGTATTCTATAAGTTCCTTTTATTTCTCTTTGAAAGAAGAACCATCCGTCTTTTTTGTCAAAAATTACTTTGTTATCGTTGTAGACTCTGTTTGTTGATATTAGTATAATTTTATGCAAATTTATCAATAAATTTCTTGTAAAAAATCTGTCATTGAACCATTTTTCAAAATTTTTGCCAAAATTATAATTTATTTGTTCATTAATTAAAAAAGACTTATATTGGGCTAATGCTCTATTTTCAAAGTCTGAAATTTTTTCATTGTTTATATGTGATGAAGGAATAAGTAACATAATAAAAAATAAGCATACAAATATTATATCGCTTATGCTTTTGTTGTTTTTTGTTTTTAAGTCACATAAATAAGAAAAAATTTTATAAAAGAATAGACCTGCAAGACATGTAATAATAATAAGTATACAAAAATTTATTTTGTAAAAGGTTATGCCGGAAATAATTTCTTTATAAATGAAATATTTTGAAGAAAGAATTATAAATACTATTGAAAAAAATAATGTCAACCATAGTCTTCCAAATAGTAATACAGATAAAATTCTTTTTTTTATCAACGGTAATTTTTCTTTAATTTTTTTTAACATACTTTTCCAACCGGTTACCTTTAATAATGATTATACAAAAAATATTACCCGAAAGCATTATTTTACAATTCAGCAGTTTCGTACAATGAAATAATATGTTTATCAGGCTATATTAACTATGTAAATCCTCAACTCTTCTGATTGCTTGTACTTAGTGCTCACCTCTTCTTTCACTGATGTTTTTCATCACCGATGAAGAGGTTTTTTTTGACAAAGCGAAGCTGAAGAAAAAGGGAATAGTTAGAACAGGAATTTGTGAGATTTTTTTACAAATGTAAAATATTTGTCCTGTCTTGAAAAATGGGATATTGTTTATATTGAGGATTATTAGTATCGTTATGGAAAATTTAAAATCTAAAAAAATTATAGCTGTGGATGATGATTCTACATTGCTTTCAACTTTGAAAATGCTTCTCAAGCTTGAAGGCTTTGAGAATGTTGAATATTTTACAAATCCTGAAGAGGCTTTGGCTTATTTAAAACTCAATGAACCTGATTTAATTTTGTCTGATTTTATGATGCCTCAAATGAACGGTTTTGAATTTTTATCAGAAGCAAAAAAATTATATAATGACGTTAGCATGATTCTTCTCACCGGTTATGCAGATAAAGAAAATGCAATAAAAGCAATTAATGAAGTGGGAATATATAAATACATAGAAAAACCTTGGGACAATGAGGATTTGATTATAAACATCAGAAACGGACTTGAAAGAAGCGGGCTTATTTCTGAATTGAATAAGAAAATCAATGAGCTTTCAATTGCAAAATCTCAACTGGAGAAATATTCTCACTCTCTTGAAGAAATTGTTATGCAAAAAACAGCTGATCTTGTTGAATCAAATACAAAACTGAGTGCAATTATAAATTATTGTGCGGACGGAATAATTATTGTTTCACCTGACAAAAAAATTGTTCAGGCAAATCCGGCTTTTGAGAATCTTACAGGTCTAGATAAACATCTCCTTGAGGGTAAGGGGCTTGATGAATTAATTTTTGCTGATGAAAACAGACTTCAAAAAGTTACTAATGAAAAAAGAGAAG
The DNA here is from genome assembly GCA_048360435.1 of Candidatus Limenecus sp. Lineage (GTDB taxonomy): Bacteria > Cyanobacteriota > Vampirovibrionia > Gastranaerophilales > Gastranaerophilaceae > Limenecus. Next base: position 207,810 of record DBGCOP010000027.1, read on the forward strand.
TTCTTTTACGTGATGCTGCGATAAAAAACTTCGTCAATGACAAAAAAATTCCTGTTGAAATCAATTTTGCTCCAATATTATACGATAAAGCAGCAGAAACGAATTATGTAGGCGTAGTGAGAAATGTAAGCCTTCAGAAAGAAATGGAACGCTTAAGAGATGATTTTATTGCGACTCTTACACATGATTTGAGAACACCGCTGCTTGCAGCTATACAAACGTTACAGTTCTTTTTAGACGGTTCTTTGGGAGATATAGAAGAAAGACAAAAAACGCTTCTTGACACTATGAAAAAAAGTAACGAGGATATGTTGGGGTTGGTAAATGCCCTTCTTGAAGTGTATAAATATGAATCCGGAAAATTGAATCTTTGTAAAACAACTTTCTCGTTAAAACAGTTTATTGAAGATTGTATATCTCAAATTCAGCCTCTTGCTGATAAAAAGCATATTGAACTTAAAATTTTATATGAAAATACGGAGGATTGTGAGCTTACTGCTGATAGAAATGAATTGAGAAGAGTTTTGTTGAATTTATGCGGAAATGCCTTAAATCATACAAAAGAAGACGGATGTATTGAAGTTTCAACTTCCGACAAAGAAGGCGATTTGATACTTAGTGTAAAAGACAACGGTATAGGTATACCTCAAAGCGATATAACAAAATTATTTAAAAGATTTTCACAGGGAACAAGCCAGAAACGTTCGGCAGGTACCGGGCTGGGGCTTTATTTGTCCAGACAAATAGTCGAAGCTCACAATGGAAAAATCTGGGCAGAAAGCCAGGTTTCAAAAGGCAGTGTGTTCTCTATGATGATACCTAAGTCATTAAAAGCAAAAGAAACAGTTTAAAAAGGATATTTATGGCGAATAAAGATATAAAGGTGCTTTTGGTAGAAGACCATACAATGATTAGAATGGGAACAGCTCTTGTTATTGAAAAAACAGAAGGCATAACACTTATTGCTCAGGCTGAAGATGGACAGCAAGGGGTTGATATGGCACGAGAATATTTGCCTGATGTTATTCTCATGGATATAGGGCTTCCTGTAATTGATGGAATTGAAGCTACACGTCAAATTAAAGAGATGAATATAAATGCCAAAATTCTTATATTTACCTCACGTGACAATGATGATGATGTGTTTGCTGCATTGGCTGCCGGGGCAGACGGATATATTATGAAGGGTGCTACTGCTGAACAGCTTACTTCTGCTATCATTGCCGTTAATGAGGGAACTGCTTGGCTTGATCCTGCTATCGCAAGACTTGTGCTTTCAAATGTACAGCGCCAGAATCAGAGAACTGCTGATTCTGCTGTTTCTGATATAAATTATAAAGCTGGTAAAAATACCTTTGGGCTTACTGATAGAGAAATGGAAGTTTTGGCGCTTATTGTTGACGGGTTGTCTAATCCGGAAATTGCTGAAAAACTTTTTATTACCAGAGCAACAGCAAAAGCACATGTCCACAGTATTCTCCAAAAATTGTATGTGGATGACAGAACACAGGCTGCTGTTACGGCAATGAGAGAGGGGCTTGTTTAAATGAATAAGACATTTGTGCGCTTTTTTGTCATATGTCTTTGTCTTTTTATTTGCAGTGCGCCATTTGCTTGTGCTTTTGATTTTGAAAGAGATATTGCATCAAAGTGTTTTTGGACAAAAAGTTATAAAAAAGCTCACCCTGCACCTGTGAATAATATGCCGAAAACAATGCAGGAATATTACAGAGCCGTTAATAAAGCGGCTGAAGAGGCGAAGAATATTCCTGAGCCCAAATTTGAGAAAGATACAAAACTTGTAGATTTACCTGAACCAGGAATATATCTTAGAAAATACAATAATCCTCCTGGACTGATAGATATAAACCTCAATAAACTGAAAAAAACAAGACGAGTGAACTCGATTGGGGTTGTTTCTCCTCAGTTTGACAAAATGATTTATACCAGTATTTTTTATTATCCCTCAACAAGAACTGCTTCAGCTGAGTTGTATCTTATGAATCTTGATACCTCGAAAGATATTATGAAAAGAATTGAAGATGCGCATGTTAATCACGGCAGAAAAACTTTGTACAAAACAGGCATGGATGCTCTTGAACTGGACATACAGAAAACTTTAACAATTGTGGATTGGTCTGCTGATGGAAAAAAAATAGCATTAAAAGAGAAAATTTCATATACTCCTGACGGTTTATGGAAAACAAACCTGCTTGTATATAATTTAGAAACAGGCAAGTTAAAGGACTTGAGTGAAGTAAGAGAGGCAATAAGATATTATTGGCGGGAAAATCATGATCTTGCGCTCAGGGATTATCGCTGGGATATATATCCTGTTGGGTGGGATTCTTTGAATCCCGACAGAGTTATAGTTTTTGCTTATGCTGCAACCGGAGAAAAACCTAAATATCTGGGAGCCTGGTCAATTGACTATCATGGCGACAGGACAATGCTTATGTCATTAACAAATACAAACTTTGAAGTTTCACAAAACGGTTCTTGTTTGAGGACTGAAGGAGATTAGGATTTGTATAAATATTATAAAAAATATGTTCCGTATCTTTTCTTGCTTCCGGCAGGTATAATTCTTATTTTGTTTTTTTTCATACCGTTTTTTGAAACAATTATACTAAGCTTTTTTGATTACAATTCTAATATTTATCATCCTTTGTTTGTATCTTTGGAAAATTATACTGCTCTTTTAAGGTCACCTGTTTTTTATAAGGTGTTGTTAAATACATTTATTTATCTTCTGGTTGCTGTACCATTTCTGGTTGTGTTTCCGTTGATTATTGCTATTATGATTAACCAAAAAATCAGAGGCGTGACTTTATACAAGATATTGATTTATCTTCCTGTTATTGTTTCTATTGTAGTTGCTGCAATAGCTTTCAAATGGCTGTATGCTCAGCAGGGTATATTGAATTATGTTCTTGCGCTTTTTCATCTTCCTTCACTTGGCTGGTTGACTGATCCAAATGTGGCTTTGTATTCGGTTATTATAGTTACAATATGGAAGGGAATCGGTTATTATATGATGATTTATCTTTCTGCACTTATGAGTGTTCCGAAAGATTTATATGAGGCATGTGAGGTAGATGGTGCTGACCCTGTCACAAAACATCTTACTGTTACTCTTCCTCATCTTATGCCTACAATTGGGCTTGTTTCTACTATTTCTTCTATTTCAGCAATGAAAGTTTTTGCTGAAATTTATGTAATGACAAAAGGAGGACCTTTGGATTCAAGCAAGACCATTGTTTATTATATATATGAAAGGGCGTTTGAGAATTTAGATCTCGGAATAGCTTCTGCGGCTTCTGTTATTCTCCTTGTTATTGTTCTTGTACTTTCAATTATAAATTTTGTGTTCTTTGAAAATAAGCAGTATCAATTGTGAGGTTCGACAAAAGATGAAAAATTTTAAAAGTATATCAAGAGGATTTTTTATACATGCAACTTTGATTTTTGTATCACTTTTGTCAATTTTTCCTTTCATATGGTTATTGTCAACTGCACTAAAAGGAAACAACGAAAATATTTTTCAATATCCACCTGTTTTTTTTCCTCAATGTCCTACCTGGGCAAACTTTAAAGGCGTATGGAATCAAATACCTTTTATGTTATATTTCTTTAACAGTATGATTGTTGCAGGTTTTACTGTGTTGTTGAATCTTATTTTGTCTGCATTGGCTGCTTATCCTCTGGCAAGAATGGAGTTTAAAGGAAAAAAGGCTGTTTTTTATGCAACGCTTGCTACTATAATGATTCCCTTTCAGGCTATAATGCTTCCTGTTTATTTAATTGTGTTAAAGTTGAATATGGTTGACTCGGTAAATTCTGTTATGGGATATCTCGGTTTGATTCTTCCTTTTGCTGTCAATGCTTTTGGAATATTTTTAATGAGGCAGGCTTTTTTAGCCATACCAAAAGAGATGGAAGAGGCAGCATTTGTTGATGGATGCAATGTTTTTCAAATATGGTGGAAGGTACTTTTGCCGATGGTTAAGCCGACTCTTGCTGTTTTAGCTATTTTTACTTTTATTGGATCCTGGGGGGAATTTCTCTGGCCAAGTATTGTATTGACGAAAAAGGCGTTGTATACTCTGCCGGTCGGAGTTAATGATTTGCAAGGCATGTTTAGTGCAAATTGGCGATTTATTGCTGCCGGTTCTATCATTGCAACAATACCAATTCTTATATTTTTTATTGCTATGCAAAGATATTTTATATCAGGAGAAAACGATGGTGCTGTAAAGGGATAAGTATTGTTAAATTGCTCCTTTTACTTTTATTAAAAAACTGTATATCTGAAATAACAAAGCCACAATAATCATTATTAACAGTAAAAATACCATGATTTTTTCCGGCAGCAAAAATTCTCTTCTTTTGCTATTCGAATTTGAAAAGGGATAGTAAGGAATTTCTGTTGGGTTCAAACCTAATGAAATTGCTTTTATATAATCATCTTTGGCTTTTTCATTATCATCAGAAAGGAAATAAAAATATCCTCTCTGGTAATATAATTCATATACATCACCACGTTTTGATATTTCATTAGTCAATGTAGTGATTTGTTCATTAAAGTTGTTTGGCATAATTTAAAAACCTATTGACCATTGGAAAGGTTTTTGAGATGCTTCAGCAGCTTTAGCAATTACGTTATTATTGACAGGTGCAGTTGCAGGTGTATCTTTGACTTCAATAACAGTTTTAGCTTTTTGAAGCAAATGTTGTTTTTGCATCGCTTTATCAACATTATAGTAAGATTTTAAATAATCAAGCTTGTTTTGAAGTTCAACATTTTCATCATTCAATGCAAGTGTTTGTTTTCTATATTTGTTCAAGGTAATTTCATTAGCCGTAACAAAATAATAACTAACAGCAGATGTTAGAATAAATAAGATAAGTATTGCGCACAGCGTTCTGTTTACTCTTGTAATAGCCATTTCTTTGTATGTTTTGTGGGTGGGGAAGTATCCGTCGATAATTGGATTAGTAGTCGGATTTTGATTGTATTGATTATAATTTGTATATTGATTGCTTCTTCTGTCGATTACAGGTCTAGTCAATTTCGTTCTCCCATGACGATATTTTTTTAGCTACCCTCAGTTTTGCAGATCTTGATGGAGGGTTCTCCTTGGTCTCTAATTCTGACGCCAGTATAGGCTTTTTATTTATTAGTTCAAGCATTGGAGGCTTGCAGTGGCAAACCGGTTCATTTGGTTTGCAGCGACATTTTGCTGAATAATACCTGAAACACTGTTTAACAAGTCTGTCCTCTAAAGAGTGAAAACTTATTACACTAATTATAGCACCAACAGATAATAAAGGGAGTACTTCATTTAGTGTGTTTTTAATGTTTTGTAACTCTTGATTTACTTCTATCCTAATTGCTTGAAATACACGGGTTGCGGGGTGAATTTTTGAATTTGTAAAGGGAACGGATTTTTTTATAATTTCGGCTAATTCCCCCGTCGTTTCTATGTTTTTATTTTGTCTGTAATTTACAATATTCTTTACAATTCTTTTTGTAAATTTTTCTTCACCATATTCGCTAATTATTCGAATGAGATCTTCTTCTTTGTATCCGTTTATAACATCATAAGCACTGAAATCACTGTCTTGATTGAATCTCATATCAAGCGGAGCATCTTTCATGAAGCTGAACCCTCTTTCCTGCTTTGTTAGCTGATGATATGATGCGCCAAGGTCAAAAACAATTCCCCCCGTGATTTCTTTTATGCCTAAATCTTGTAATACTTTTTTAATATCGGAGTAAGACTCCTTAACTATTGTTAAATTTTTGTAATCTTTGAGTCTGTTTTTGGCATATGCAATGGCATCATTGTCTACATCAAAAGATATTAACTTTCCGTCAGGCTGGATTTTTTTTAGGATAAGTTCACTGTGTCCTCCACCACCCAGCGTTGCATCAACATATATTTTCCCTGATTGACACTCTAATGCATCAACAGCTTCATTTGCCATAACTGTATAGTGGTTAAATTCCGGCATTTCTTCTTTTGTTTGTTTATTTTGAGAATTGCTATCCATTTTTATATCTTATATTAAATATAATTAAATTTATAATATTAATTTATTTTGGGTGTGATAAAAAATTCATTTTTGAAATAATTTGTTTTATCTTCTTTTATTGCTGAAGGCAATACTCCTTTTTTACCTATTGAATAAGCCAGTGCCTTTTTAATCGGGTTTTTTGATTTATTGTTTTTTTGATCGATTTCTCTTAATTCTGCTTGGTTTTTTGCTGTTAAAGGTACTCCTACAACTTTTCTTGATAGAGAATCGTTTATAGATGATGTTAATGCGGTAAGTGTGAATGCTCCGCCTAAGCTTGAGTTGCAAAGCTTACCGAGTAAATTATGAACAAAGGCCATTATGTAAGCAGAAACACTAATTCGTGAGATTTCTTGCGCTGCTCTGTTTTTTGCACTTTTGTTTGCATCTTTTTTGTTGTCTCCGCTATACTGCATTGTTAGATTATATGCATCAGTTACAAGAAACAGTGTTGTAATTGCTCGTGATAAATTTATATTTGTTTGTGTAATTGTATTTCCGTCATATTCAACATGTTTCGAGCCGTCAGCAAGCATTACTGCTTTTTTCATTATATCTTTTACTTTTTGTACGTCTTTTTCTGAAAGAGTTCCATCTTTTTGTACAATAATTTTTTCCTGTTTGATTTGGTTATTTAACCAGAGGAGAATATTTTTAGCTCCTTCTATTTCTTCAGGGTCTTTATTTGCAAGACTTTTAAATTCTTCAAACAGTCTGAGTTTCTTTTCTTCTTCACCCAGGCTTGATTTACTCCAAGCTGGCAGTTGCAATCTCTTTATGTAATAGTTATTAAATTCTTCAAGTCTTTTTATGTCTTTTAGGTCTGAGCTTGATTCAAGTTTATTCAGTTCTTTAAGTGTCAGATTGTTTGGTTTTCCGGTAATTATTCTGAATATTTTTCTTATGCCATTTACTGTTGATGTTGCTGTATTTTTTATGAAGTTTATTGGAACAAGAATACTTTTGGTTAATTGTCCCCATGCTGTTTTTTGCATTCCTAATGGAAGTTTTTCAAGAGTTTTTATTTCAAGCAAAGATTCTATATCATTGAGCATATCTGAATTTTGTGGATTTTCTTGAAGAAATTTTTCTCTAAACTGTTTGAAGTATTCAGATTTGTTAAGAGCTTTTTTTATAGTTTCTTTAATTTTTTCATATTCTTGTTTATCTGCTTTTTTTAATGCGGCAAGTACAATTTTAATATCTTTTTTATCGATTAATTTTTCTACTTCATAAAAGCCTTTGAATGATGGTATATTATTTTTTTCTTCGCTCTTTTCACTGAACGCGTTAAATAGTTTGTGGTTAGGCTGTGATTTTGTATAGTTTATGTGTGCAGCATTCTTTAGTATATTTTCTTTTTGTGCCGGTTTTTTCTTCACATTTGTTAAAAGTCGTCCTATTGCCGGTAAAACACCTTTTTTTTCAGACATTTCCTTTTCAAGACGGTCAAGAGTTTCCTTGTCTGATGGCATTATTGGTTTTCCAACAAGTTTTCTTCCCAATATTTCAGAAAAAGCAGCTGTTGAACCTGAAACAAAAAGGGCTGTTGAAAGACTTCTGTTTACGGCTGCTTCAAATGTTCCGTAAAGAAGATTTTGAATATACATGCTCAGGCCAATTCTTGAAAATTCTTGTGCTATACGTGAATTTCTTTGCATATTTGCTTCATGTTTATCATTGCTGTATCTCATGGTTGTATTGTATGCATCTGTACCTAAGAAATATGAGTAAACAATACCTGAAATGAATCTGTTGCCCAACATCAATGAGGTCATTGAATATTTACCTTTTTCCGGGTCAACAAATTTTTTGCGCCTTCTGCTAATTTTTCCATCCAATATTTCATTGGGAATCAAAAAATCGCTTTCTTTTGTCCATTTTGGATTTCCGCTCATTTTGCGATATCCGTTTTCCCAGATTTCATGAGACTTAATCAACCCTTCAAGGCTTGAAAAATCTTTTATGATTTTTTGTGTTTTATTGATTTCTGCTTGTTTTTCTTTTGAGGTAAAAACTTTTTTCACACTTTTATAAAGTGCTGTGAGAGGGGATGCAAGCTGTTCAAAAAATTTATTAGCAACTTTCTTTTTGGGAATGTAATAAAGATTGTCATTTGTTATTTCTTTAGCGATACTTTCAGGTATTCCAAGCTTTTTTCTTGCTTCACTGTTTGTTTTAATTAATTCGACATATTTGTTTCTTATATCAATGTAGTCAGAATATTGCTGTGAGCTAATTCTCTTAAGTGATGCGAAAACTTTTTCAGTTAATTTTTTAGGTATTGGCTTTATAGTTGGTTTTAAGGTGTTTTTTATCAGGTTAAAATCAAAACCCTTGAAAGATATTTGCGTTTGTATCGCACCTTGCAAGGGTTTTAAGTTATAGTTATTTTGTAGGTTTGTGTATTTGGCTTTTGGGAGCGAACCTCCAGCCTCAAATTGTTGTTGATGGAAATTTTTTCGCTCTAGACCGTATTGATTTTTTATGTCAATTTGTCCTGTTCTGATCACTTGAATGAAATACCTATTTATATATTCACACCCTCTGGTTTTAAGGGCTATTGGACAAAAAGCTGTCCAGTTATTTGAAAACCCGTAAAAATATTATTTGCTATCACTTTTGTTATTATGAAACAAAAGTTAACCTATTTTGAGTTATTTCTATGTAGTTTTTTTAAGTTTTCTTCTTTATTTTTCTTTTCAAATATTTCAGCAATTTCCAGAATGTTAAATTTTCTATTACCTTTTGAGTCTGTTTCTTTAAGCATTCTTTTTACTTCTTTTGCATTTTTTCCATTAACAGCTTCATAAAGTCTCAATACATCTTTGTTCGACACAGAAGGTTTTTTACCGTTTCCTCTATCGGTGATGCGAGTATCTTTAACGGATTTGAACATATCATTCAGGAGGTTTAGGCGTATTTTTGTAGCTTTAATTGCATAATCTCTTTTTTGCCATAATTGCTCTTCTGTATTCATCCTTGCCAGTTTCGAATCGATAATGCCATTTATTTTTTCAATAATATTTTTTTTCTTTGCACAAGAAATTGGTGTGGATACGTAAGTTTTTGATGTATATTTTTCTTTTACTTCAGGTAATTTTTTTGCATTTTCAATTATGTTTAATTTGTTTTGATTCATTGATTTTTGTTTAAAAGTCCGAGTTCCATCAAAATATAGATTTTGATAGCCTTTTAATGAAAACATTGATTTTATTCTTTCTTTAAAACTTATGGGACTTTTTTTCTTATGTTTTTTATATTGTTTATTTATTTCTTCAACATCTTCGATAGAAAACCCGGCTGCTCCATTATTATGCCAGAGGTATTCTTTTACTTCTTCTGGATAGCGATTAATTAAAGTCAGGTTTCCTTTTGTAATTGTTTTTTCTATATTTTCAAATGATTGTAATCTGTATCCGTCATCGAGTGCTTTATTCACAAATTTATTTGCTTCAGGGCTATTATCTATATTACGATATATTCTTATTAGTGAGTCAATTGAAGCATCTTTTAGTCTGTTTTCAAAGTTAATTCTTCTTATTGCATATTTTGCAATTTTTCGTCTTAGAGGTGCATTATTTTCATTTGTAGAGTTATATATTTCCCATAAAAGATCTGTTTTTTTGCTTATTACATCTTTTTTTGATTGGGCTATTGGAGCATATATTTGATCAATTTGTTTTAAAAGGTTAATGCCTGTCTCGTTGTAATTTTTTTCAAACAATGCCGGGTTCATTTGAGTTAGAATACTGCTGTATTTTGTTGTTTCTTCTATATTCAGCTTTCTTAAAAATTTTGTTTTGTTATAACCTTTTTGGATTTCTTCTTCAAGTTTTGATACAACTTCTGGATCTTCAATATTCAACTGAATAAATGGTTTGTAATCTTCAAAGTTTTTTGAAATATGTTTTGAAGAAGGGGTTGAAAGGAAGTCTTCCATTATTTTATACGGTAGAGTGTATCTTCCGTTTTCTTGTCTGTATACGTCGAGCAGGTTATCTGCGAGAGCCAATTGTTGACTATTGTTCTGTGTAGAGGTTAAGTCAATAATTTTGTCTATTTGTCTGAAATTGTAATTTGTGTCTAAAATTAGTTTTTTATAAGTATTGTTAGGATATTTTACTTTGTCATATATTCCAAAAAGAATTTCTTTTGATTCTTTTTGTGCTTCCGATGACATTTTGCTTTTATCGATGTTATATTTGTGCGCAAGTGTGTAAATGAAGTCCATCTTGTATCTTTTAAAGCGTTCTGTAAACTTTTTGAGACTTTTTTCTGATACATCAAGAAATGAAGAAACATTATTGTAGAAGAATTCTTCATTTCTTATTTTGTCTTTGTTGAATGCGTATTTTAATATATCCATCTTGCCCTGGAAAGAGACATTGTTTTTGGTGGATATTTGATTGTTATAGTTATAGTTGTAGTTAGGCAAATAACTGTTGTTTGAACTAATTTTCATAAATGATGGCCTCGGCTTTTATAATTGTAGTATATACACTTATTTTAAGTTGCTGAATAAAATTTTTTGCTGTTTAAAAAATTAATTTTAATAATTCTTAATTAAAAAGCATTAAAAAAAGAGGCTGTTTAACAGCCTCTTTTTTTTTGTTAACAAGATTTTAGGTATCAATGTTTTGCGCAAATACGGCATTGGTTTCTATAAAGTCTCGTCTTGGTTCAACCTTATCTCCCATAAGAATGTCAAACAATTGGTCGCAAAGCATTGCATCTTCAACATTGACTTTCAGCAGTGTTCTGGTTGATGGATCCATTGTTGTTTCCCAGAGTTGTTGTGGCATCATTTCACCGAGACCTTTAAATCTTTGAAGAGTTAGTCCTTTTTTGCCTCTTTCTTCTACAACTCTTTGGAGCTCAGCAAATGCTGTTATTTGAAGTTCTTCTGTTCCATTGTCAAGAACAAGAACTTTTTCTTCTTCAATGAGGTAGCTTCTTATTGCAGGATAAGCATTTTTAACTCTTTGGAACTCATTTGATTTTATTAATACCGATGTCAAAAGCACCTGTTCGGTTTCTCTTTCAAGGTGAAGATTGAGATTGTATTTTTGTGTCTCAGTATTAAATTTGATTTCTACACGATAGTTTTTAGCTTCTTCTATTCCGTAATTTTCGGCATGATCAATCAAATAGTGATTAATGTATGCACAATGTTTTTGCATTGCTTCCTGACTGTCAAAATCTTCAGGTTTAATATTCGAACGAATAAGAGCTCTCATAACAACTGAAGGAATTGCGTTGATGAGCGGGTTGTTGAATGAGTGATAGAAAGTTGACATGTTTGCAAGCAGCTCACTAAGTTCACCTGCTGTTGCACTTTTTGATTTATCTTTATTGTAAAGGGTTAAATCTTTTATGCCTCTTTCTCTGAGCATTTTATCTAAAGCCCTGTCATCATATAGATATTCAGCCTGTTTGCCGATTGTAATTTTATACAAAGGCGGTTGTGCAATAAACACATGTCCATTGTCCAACAATGGTTTTGCATATCTGAAGAAGAATGTTAAAAGAAGGGTTCTAATGTGTGCGCCGTCAACGTCAGCATCCGTCATGATGATAATTTTGTGATAACGCAATTTTTCAATGTCTACATCATCTTCATTTTTGCTTATGTTAATACCGAGAGCCTGAACCATTGATTTAATTTCGTTGTTAGCATACATTTTATCAAGACGGGCTCTTTCAACATTAAGAATTTTACCTCTCAATGGCAAAATTGCCTGAAACATTCTGTTTCTTCCCTGTTTTGCTGAACCACCGGCAGAATCACCCTCAACAATGTAGAGTTCGCATTTTTCAGGTTCTCTGTTTGAACAGTCCGCAAGTTTACCGGGAAGAGTTGAAGTTTCAAGAGCTGATTTTCTTCTTGTTAATTCTCTTGCTTTTCTTGCTGCTTCTCTTGCTCTTTGGGCTTGCAAAGTTTTTTCAATAATGATTTTTGCATATTTCGGGTTAAATTCCAGCCATTCTTGCAGCTTATCTTTAATTGCATCTTGAACTGCGGCTGTTGCTTCAGAACTACCAAGTTTGTCTTTTGTCTGTCCCTCGAACTCAGGGTTTGGCAATTTAACCGAAACAATTGCTGTGAGTCCTTCTCTTACATCGTCACCGGAAAGGTTCGCATCAGAATCTTTCAATAATTTGTTTTTTCTTGCATAATCGTTTAATACACGTGTGATACCGTTTCTGAAACCGGTGAGGTGAGTACCGCCTCCGTGAGTGTTGATGTTGTTTGCAAAACTCAACACAGATTCATTGTAAGCATCAGTATATTGCATGGCTATTTCAACATTCATTCCGTCACATTGTTTATCAATATAGATAGGCTGTTCAAAAAGAACTGTTTTATTTTTGTTCAAAAATTCAACATAGCTTCCGATACCGCCTTCAAAATGGAAATCATGTTCTTCTTTTGTTTTGGCATCTATATATCTTATTTTTAAACCTTTGTTTAAGAAGGCCATTTCTCTTAAACGATTGGCAATAACATCTCTGTCAATTTGAGTTGTTTCAGTAAAGATTTCTGGATCGGGCCAAAAAGTTGTTTTTGTACCTGTTTTATCTGTTTCTTTAGTTTTTTCAACAGGTGTAGTCGGTTCACCTCTTAAATATTCCTGTCTCCAGACAAAACCCTGTCTTGAAACTTCAACAACATATTTTTCTGATAAAGCATTTACAACAGATGCGCCTACGCCGTGAAGACCACCTGATACTTTGTAACCTCCGTCACCGAATTTACCGCCTGCGTGAAGTACTGTGTGAACGATTTCAAGTGCTGATTTTCCAGAATCAGGTTTTATATCAACAGGAATTCCTCTTCCATTATCTTCTACTGTTACACTTTCATCAGCGTTAATAGTTACTGTAATTTGTGTACAATAACCTGCAAGTGATTCATCAATAGAGTTGTCTACGATTTCGTAAATACAGTGATGCAAACCTCTTTGAGAGGTCGAACCGATATACATACCGGGTCTCATTCTAACGGCTTCCAGTCCTTCCAGAACCCTAATATTACTAGCATCATAATTTGTTTCTGTTGCCATGCTTATTTTATCCCCAATTAGTCTTAAATTCTATCTTTAACAACATTTTACAACAAACAAAGTTAATTAACCAGTTTGTAAAGTAGTCAAAATTACTGACAGAAACTTGCATCTCCGATGTCTGTGCATTTTGCACTGTAATCACCATAGCCGCCTTTTACTTTTCTAATTCTTGTGTAATCAAGAGTATTATATCTAAAAGGCATTACGTCCATTTGATTTCCTGGATTATATACAGCTTTTCTGTTACTTGATTTTTGGCTGTTGTACCACGATGATGTTGAATATGAACTGTTGCTGTATTTTTGTGATGAACCTGTTGAGACATTTGTCATTTGTTTCCAGTTACCTGAATAATTTCCACTGTCATCAAACATTGAATTTGCGGCATAAACATAGCTGCAAAATAGTGTATTAAAAATTATTGAAAACAACATGAGCTTCTTTTTCATATCTTTTAATTATATCATGTTATTCTTCTTCTAGAAACCATCCTCCATAGCCTATCACACTGGCATCGTCTTTTGTTCTTTCTGCTGAATTTGTTAATTGTACTCTGATTAAAGAAAACTTATGTTCTTTAGCAAAGTCTGTTAAAGCAATTATACCTTTACTTCCGCAAGCTTGAGCTGGATGAAAGTTTTTGGTGTTTTTGGATTCAATCATTCTTGCCGTATATTCGTCAATTTTCTCTGCTTCGTTTCTTGGATAAAAATGGCTCAAATCAGACGATATGACAAAACCGCTCGTTCCGTATTCTTTGTTTAGCCAGAATGTTTGTATAATTTCTTGAAGTTTGCCAGGCAGGCAATTATTGTAAACTATCGGGATAATCTTTGCATTTGGCAGCAGTGTCTGAATAAATGGCAATTGAACTTCTAATGCGTGTTCTTTTTCAAAAGCTGCATCAAAAATCTTGAGATTGAAAATCTTTTCAATTACTGAATTTATTTCTTTGTTTATAAATATCTTGCCGAGAGGTGTAGAAAAGCTGTCTGATGAAGATAAAGCAATTCCTTTAAAATCTATATAATGTGCAGGTGCAAAGATAAAAATATTATCAAGCTTTTTGTTAATATATTGATATGTATTTGCGCATACATGACCGGAATAAGTGTATCGTGAATGGGGCACGATTACTGCTCTTGTTGTGCTTGTATATTTATGTGGTGTTTCTTTAAAGAGCTTTTTAAGTTTTGATTCAAGTTCTATTGTGTCTTTTGGGTAAAATTTTCCATCAAAGGATGGCAGTTTTGTTTTCATTTTTTCTTCTTTTTCTTTAGTTTTTATTTTCTGACAAATTATAATACAGATTTCTGGTTCTAATAATACCCCTTTTAGGCAGATTCTGTTAAAATAAAAATTATGGTTAGTTTAGTTAAATCGAATGTTTATGAATTTAAATCAGTATATCAGGATATGCTTGAACAGTTTCCCGAAAGTGAATTGAATGAATTTGGGGTTTATAAGCATTTACTTGAATCAAATTCTTATGAACTTTATCTTGTAGCGGATGATAACAAATGTGTTGGGTATGTCATGATTTATCGCTCAGAGGAAAAGAGAATTGTTTGGCTTGATTATATTGCTGTTTTCAAGCAGTTTCACTCTAACGGGTATGGAAAAAAAATAATAAAACAACTTCTCTTAACTTTTAAAGGCTATAATGGTATTTTTCTCGAAGTAGAAAAACCGGATGAAAATAATCCTAATACAATAAGACGAATAAACTTTTATAAAAGTCTTGGTGCTAAAAAACTCGATTGCATATATTTTTATCCTAACAAAAACGGTTGTGTTCCTTTGGATTTATATTTTATTCCCACTGGGGAGGGGTATATCTTTCCTTCAAAAAAAGAGACCCTTTCTGTGATTAAAGCTGTTTTTTCAACAATTCATTCACACCACAGCCATCTTAATGATGTTTTAGAAAAAATTATTGTTTAATGCTTTTTTCTGTTTCGCTTGGTACTTTAGGTATAGAAAATCCAAATATGCAAACTTCATCACTTTGTCTGCTGTCAGCGTAAATTTCACCTTTATGGGAATTTATAATTTGCTTTGACAAATACAGTCCTAGTCCTGTGCTTGCCTTATTGAATTTTGCTGACGGTGCGGTTTTGTATTTTTCAAAGATTTCTTTCAGTGTTTCTGTTTTTATATAGTTACTGTGGTTTTCTACATTGAAAGTAATATTGTCTTTGTCTTCATCCAGTTTTATTTTTATATCACTGTTTTTATATCCGTATGTTATTGCATTAGATACGAGATTTATTATTACTCGTTTTATTTGGAGCTTATCAGCTGTAATTTTATTTGTAACATTTGTTTGGAAAATTATCTTTTGGCTTTTTTCTCTTGCAAGATTAGAAATTTCTTTACAAGTATTGTGTACTAATTCACAAAAATCAAATGATTCTTTGTTTAGTACGGTTTCTCCCGTATCAGATTTATAGGTTGTCAAGATTGTTGAAATTAGTTCTGACATATATAAATTTGAATTGAGAGTTTGTTCTATCATTTCTTTTTGATCATTGTTCAAGTGACCGAGAATTTCTTCTTGTAAAAGTTTCATAGCTCTGGTTTGGGCATTTGTTGGTGTTTTTAAATCATGAGTAAGGGTAGCAACAAAGGTTTCTTTTTGAGATTCTATTGCCTTTGCTTTTGTAATATTTTCAATAACTACTATAATACCTATAACATTTTTGTATCTGTCAAAAATAGGTGATTTTATTATTTTAAGCCATTCTTCCTGATTTGTTGTTAAACATAAGGCTTTCTGTTCAATAATGTGTCCTTTTTTCTCTTTGATTATTTGCTCATCATCTTTTTGGATATAATCAAAGTCTCTGAGTTCATTATCAATAAAAAGCTTATATTTTGATTTAAAAATTTCATTTGCTGTTTTTCCTATAATTTTTTCTCTTGGCAAATCAATAATAAGTTCAAGCTGTCTGTTTACATTAATACACCTGCCGCAACTATCCTTTAGATAAAGAATAAAAGGTATATTGTCCAGCATTGCATTGAGCTGTGCATTTTGAAGCATAATCTTTTGTTTAAGTTCTTCAATATGCGTTATATCTCTCATTATTCCGACAATACCTGTTGTCAGGTTATTTTCTTTTATTGGAGCAACAAAAACGTCATAGATTTTTATTTCTCCATTTTTACATTTTTTCTCAATCTTGTAGGACACAATTTTGCCTGTGTGCATTACTATTTTTTCGTAGGTTCTTATTCTTTTGGCAGTTTCTCTTGAAAAGAAATGATAATCTGATTTTCCGTATAGCATATCCGAATCATCAATATCGAGCATATTTAGCATAGTGTCGTTGCAGCCTAAATAATTAAGTGTTGCATCTTTTCTATATATCAAATCAGGACAGTTATTCAAAAGGACTTTCATAAAATCATTATGTTTGTCCATTTGATTTGACACTTTGTTCGCCAAGCATCCCTTTTCTATGAAATAATGTACAGCCATCACAAACAGAATTATGAAAAATCCGTCTTTAGCCGTTAATGAAACTTCAGGAAGAAAAATCAGCCATATTATAAACAATGAAACTAAAAAGTAAAATAATGGTCTTCTGTAATTTCTGACTTCAAACACTGGTATTATCCTTAGCTTTTAGATTATTCCGTTTCTAACTGCTTTTACAGCAGCTTGTACTCTATCTGTAACTGCCAATTTTGACAAAATGTTACCTACATGAGCTTTGGCAGTATGCGTGCTTATTACTATTTCTTCTGCTATTTCTGTATTTGATTTTCCTTCAACAACCAACTTTAAAACTTCACGTTCTCTGTCTGTTAGATCAAAGTCAATATTTTGAGTATAAAGATTGTTGAAATCTGTTGAGTTTGGTTTGGGGATTCTTTTTGAGGCAAAATTTGCAACCTGAGGATGAATCCAGAGTGCACCTTTTTGAACCTGTCTTATTATTGTATACATTGTTTCTGATTCTGTGTCTTTTAAACAATATGCTTTTGCTCCCATAGCCATTGCTGCGAGTACTTCGTTTTCGTTTTCATGAGATGTTAATATTATTACTTTAGTTTCCGGATACTTGTTGGTAATTATTTGAGTTGCTTCCAATCCGTTAATTCCTGGTAGTCCTAAATCCATAATAACTATATCCACTGGTTTTGTTTTTAAGGCTTCGAGACATTGTTCAGCACTCACAAAGTCCTGTATTACCTCCATATCAGGTGCTTTATTCAATATATGTACAAGAGATTTTCTTATTAGCAAATAATCCTCTACAAAGTAAATTGAAATTTTTTCCTGATTTTGGTTTTTGTTTTCCACAATTTAACTCCTTACTAATAATAATATTGATAGACCGATTTTCTACATACTACCCAACTGGGTATATTTTAAAATTTATTGTATATATAACACTAATTATCACTTTTTTAAATTTCGACATTACATAAAAGTAAAGTTATTTACATTTTAAGGGCTATTGACACAACTGAAAAGATTATTATACTTGATGTATACAAAGCAATGTATATAATAATTTCTTTTATAAATATGTTAAGAATTCTTACGGTGTTTAATCCGTAAATTGGTTAAGAAGGAGACTTATATGAAAAAAACACTTATGACATCAATGCTCGCAGGAGCTATGGTTTTGGCAGCAGCTTCTATGCTTTGTTCATCGGCAGATGCGGTCTGTCCTGCAAAAGCACCATGTTCAAAACAATGTGAAAAACCAGCTCCACCGGATTTTCATAAACCAATGAGTCCTGAAGAAAGAGCTAAAATGAGAGAGGAAAAAAAGGCCGAATTCGAACAACGTTTGAATTTGTCTGAATCACAAAAGGCGCAGCTCGAAAAGATTAAGGCTGACGAAAAGAAAAAAATGGCTCCAATAAGAGAACAAATGAAAAAAGAACAGGTCAAAATGGAAGCTTTGTTTGAAAAAGAAAAGGCTGTAAGAGAAGCCAGCATGAAAAACTTTGAAGCAACTCTTAGTTCTGAGCAAAAAGCTGAACTGGATAAAATAAAACAAGAAATGAAAGATGAAATGGAAAAAATGGGTCCTCGCCATCCTTTTGGACATCCGATGCCGCCAAAGCATGACAAACCGATGTGCCCTCCTCAATGTGGATGTAAGTGCCACAATCCACAGGCTCAAGCAGCTGAACCTGCTGATTGTAACTGTCCATGTCATAAAGATAACGTAAAAAAATAATTTTTTTTATAAATTAAAGTGGTAACTCAATAAGAGTTACCACTTTTTGAATATAAAAAATACAGCCAGTATTATGAACAAGAATCCTACAATATAATTCCATTTTAATTCCTCTTTTAGGTAGAAGACAGAGAAAAAACAAAATACAATTAATGTTATTACTTCTTGCATTGTTTTTAGATGAGCTGCATCATAAAATTCATGTCCGATTCTGTTGGCCGGCACCTGAAAACAATATTCGAAAAAAGCGATACCCCAACTGATTAAAATTACGGTCCATAGTGCAGTATTTTTGTATTTTAAATGACCATACCAGGCAAAGGTCATGAATATATTTGAGATTGTCAGTAAAATTATCGGTGCTAATTGTCTAATCATAAATTAATGATAGCAAAAAATTAAAAAATAGATTATACTAGGCTTTGTTTATATCATAGGAGTGCTTATATGAGAGATATAAGAGAAATTAAAGATTATCAGATTATTTTACTAGGACTGATTATAGCTTTGGGTGCTGTATTATCTACATTTATTTTATCCCATGCTGTTATTTCATATCAAAAATTGAATAAACAGGCTTTATCTGTTACCGGTTCGGCAAGCAGGAATGTTAAATCAGATCTTGCAGTGTGGAAAGCATATTATGAGGTGAGAAGTAAAGACTTAAAGTCAGGCTATGCAAAAATTAATGCAGATAAGCAATCTGTAAAAGAGTTTCTTCTTTCAAACGGTTTGAAAGAAGAAGATATAAAATTTACTCCTGTTTCTTCTTATCCATTTTATAAGAAGCTCTCAAACGGATATGACTCTAATGATGTAGACGGATATAGATTGTCACAAAATGTTGAAGTTTCTTCTAAGGATGTTGATAATTTAACCAAAATATCCCAGGATGCAATTAAATTGGTCGATAAAAACGTAGAACTTTCATCAAATACGGTTGAATATTATGTTTCAAATCTTGACGAATTAAAAGTACAGATTCTTGCGGATGCAACTAAAGATGCTAAAGAAAGAGCAAAAAGCATGGTTCAAAGCACCGGTGGTCATATTGGCGTTATGAACTCGGCAAAAATGGGTGTATTTCAAATTGTTGCAGAAAATTCGACAGATGTTTCTGATTATGGCATATATAATACAAATGCAATTAATAAGAAAATTAATGCTGTTGTGAATGCTACTTTTACAATAAAATAGAGTTATGAAGAGTATTAAAAAAGTTCTTATCTGCGGTTTGGGGGCAATTGGCTCTATTTATGCTGTAAAAATAAGCCGCAATAAGGACGTTGAATTAAAGATTCTTGTTGATAAAACACGTATAGAAAAATATAAAAAACAACCGCTTGTTTTTAACAATGAAGAATATTTATTTGATTATATTTTGCCTCAAACAAATGATTTTGTTGCAGATTTGGTGATTATTGCTACAAAAAACAATGCACTTGATGATGCAATAAAAAATATTAGAAATTTTGTTGATAAGGATACAATACTAATTTCTCTTTTAAATGGTTTAAAAAGTGAAGATGTTCTTTCGAAAATTTATGGACCGTCTAACGTTTTATATTCCTATTATATTGGTCATACCAGCACAAGAATTGACAGAAATATTATTCATGACAACATATATAAAACGGTTTTCGGTGAAAAGCATAATAATGTCTATTCAAAAAATGTTGTATTGCTAAAAGATTTTTTTGAAAAGGTCAGTATAAACTATGAAATTCCTGAAGATATGGATTATTCCCGCTGGTGGAAATTTCTTGTTAATGTAGGTTATAATCAGGCTTCAGCTGTTTTAAATTCTTCATACGGAGATTTTCAAAATTCAGAAAAAGTTAATCAAATTGCAATTGAACTTATGAAAGAAACTGTTTGTGTGGCAAAGGCGGAAGGTGTAAAAAATACTGATAAATTGATTCCCGAAGTCCTTGATGTTATAAAGACAATGTTGCCGGAGACAAGAACCTCTATGCTTCAGGATGTTGATGCTAAAAGACCTACCGAAGTCGATATTTTTGCCGGATATGTCAGCGAATTGGGTAAAAAGCACAATATACCAACACCATATAATAATATATTTTTAGAGATTATTAAAGCAATTGATGAAAAAAATTTGTATTAATCATGTGTAAATTTTGTTTGTATCCTGTCCAAAAATAATTTTGAAGCAGGAGAAAATACTTGATGTTTTTTCCAGATGAGATGCCAGTGTGCTTTGACAACAGGTTTTAATGGTCTAAAACATAGACAACTCGTTTTTGATGTATTTGCAAGGTTGTTTAAGGTTAATACATATCCTGCACCTTCTTGCGCTAAAACAGCAGCATTAAAGAATAGATTGTGCGTTGCTGCTATATCCAGCCGGTCTTTATTTTTTTTGAGCCATTTATTGAACCCATCTTCATCAGAATTTTCTCTGAAAACTTTTCTTGAAAGAATTAAAGGCAAACCAATTAAATCATCAAGCATAACAAATTCTTTTTTTGCAAGCACGCTGTCTTTTCTCATAACAATACCCCACGAATCAGTGTCAGGAAGTGTTAGATAGTCATATTTTGAAAGGTATGATGATTCCATTACTATTCCAAAATCAAGCAGGCCTTTATCCAATTTTTCAATAACATCTTCAAGGTTTGCGCTGTGCATGTGAAATAATACATCAGGGTACTCTGTTCTAATGTCTTTTATTACTTCCGCAATGTGTTTGACCACTTCTGTTTCGCCGCTTCCTATATATATTTCGCCTGCAATAAAGTTTTTAATTGAACTGAATTCTGATTCTGTTTTTTCAACCATATCCAATATTTCTTCAGCTCTTTTTCTTAGCATCATACCTTCCGGGGTGAGGCTTACATTGTGGTTTGTCCTTATCAAAAGTTTGTGTCCAAGTTCTTTTTCAAGGTCTTTTAACTGCCTTGATAAAGTTGGCTGTGTTAGATGCAATGCCTTTGCTGCTCCGGTGATAGTGCCTGCTTTTGCTACTGTCAAAAAATACTTTAAAACTCTGAGTTCCATACAGTTATATTAAAACACGTTGGTTATGCTCGTCAAGCATAACCAACAATTCAATATAAGTATTTGCTATTTTCAAAAAATGCTAAATAATATTTATACGTAAGAACAGGTTAATAGAATAAATAAGGTTGAATAAATTATGAAAATTATAGATGTATTGACTAAAAGGGGATTGATTTTAAAAAGTATAATGTATGATGTGGAAAATGCAGACACTGTTGTTATTTTGATGACGGGAATTTTTTCCAATATATTTAATAACAAGCTTTTACAAACCACAGGAGAAGTTTTATCTCAAAACGGTGTTGCTTATATTTGCGGTCAGACAATGAATGCATTTGGCTTGCTTCATTATTCTAACATCATTACAAAAAAGCAGGAATTAAAAGGTGTTGCCATAGATGATTTAAGCCTTTCTTACGAGGACATAGATGCTTATGTTAATTTTGCAAAAGCCGAAGGGTTCAAAAACATAATCCTTGCCGGTCATTCTCTTGGTTCGAATAAGATAATCAATTATCTGTCCATAAACCATGATCCATATATAAAATATTTTATTATATCAGGTCCTGTTGATTTTGCCAAATTTATTGATGCAGATGGAAGGAAGGATTATTACTTGAAATCTGCTGAAAAATTTGTTAAAGAAGGCAGAGGGGATGATATACTGCCATTCTTGTTTAATGACTTTTCGCCGATGACTGCGAACACATTGCTGCAATGGTATTCAAATACATCTTTTAAGAACTGTCCTATTTTAACGGGTGACGGAGAAACTGATTCTTTGGGAAAAATTTCTGTCAATGGTGTGTTCATAATAGGAGAAAAAGACAGCTGCGCAGGTGATGATTCTTTTGCTTTTGCTTCTGCAATCAATTCTTACACCAAAAATCCGGAGAAAAATGAAATAGTTATTATTCCTGAAGCCGGTCACATTTTTTATAACAAGCATGACGAATATGCTAATGCGGTGCTTGATTTTGTAAAAAGTAAAAAATTAGCAAGAGTATAAAGGAGATTAATTGATGAAAAAAATATTATCTTATTTGTTTTTTGCTGTATTTTTAACAGGAGGCAATTTAGCTATGTCAAAAGACTTAAATCAGCCATTCAATAAGGGGGAGCTCAATCCTTACAATAAATTTTTTACCGGTACAACATATTTAACAAGACTTGTTGAAAAAGATGATGTTTGGAACTCCTCTATTGCAAATGTAACGTTTGATGCGGGAGCAAGAACTAACTGGCATAAGCATTCCGGTGGGCAAATTCTTCTTGTTACAGCCGGAGAGGGACGATATCAGGAAAGAAACGGGAAAATCAGAATTTTGAAAACAGGTGATGTCATCAAAATCCCACCTTTTGTTGCTCACTGGCATGGTGCTGCTCCAAATAGAGCATTTGCACATATTTCTATTGAAACAAATCTTCCTACGAATGAAACAACATGGCTTGAGCCTGTAACAGATGAACAGTACAAATAGGCGTTCATAAATGAAAAGGCTATTTATATTAACATTAATAATTGCTCAGTTTTTTGTATGTGCTTATGCAATGTCAAAAGAGGATAAAAATATGACAAGAATTGAAATTTGTAAAAAGAATTATAATATACTTTTTGGAGGTGAAGCTTTAACAAATACCGGAAATGACCCGGAAATGATGAATATACTCCAAAAATACATTTTTGGAGAAGTTTTTACAGTGGGAAATCTTGACATTAAAACAAGAGAAATGATTACTGTTACTTCACTGACCGTACAGCAGACACTTCCTCAATTAAAAGCTCACATGAATGCGGCACTAAATGTGGGAGTAACTCCTATCGAGCTGAGAGAGACGATATATCAGTGTGCTCCACTTATAGGTTTTCCGAAAACGTTAAATGCACTTGTTGTTTTAAATGAAGTATTTGACGAAAGAGGGGTAAAAACGCCACTGGAAAGTACGGCTGTTGTTGATGAATCACAACGCTATGACAAAGGTCTGGCTATTCAAAAAACGCTTTATGGCAATGAAATAAAAGAATCAATGAAAGGCCTTCCTGATAATATGGGAGATGATGTAGCAAGGTTTTTAACAGAAGTTTGTTTTGGTGATTTTTATACAAGAGAAGGTTTGGATTTAAAAACCAGAGAAATTCTCATATTGAGTATTCTTGTCACAACAGGAAATCGTGAAGCATTAAAAAGTCATATTAAAGGAAATCTTAAGGCGGGCAATTCTAAAGAAACTATTGTGGCTGCAATTATTCAGTGTCTTCCTTATGTGGGATTTCCAAATACCCTGGATTCATTAAAACTTGTTAAAGAAAGTAAATAAGAATCCAACCATTAGGTTGGATTTTTTTATGGTCTGAACCTTTCGTTCTTTTTATATTTTGTGCAATTTTTGTGACATAACTTTAAAGTGATGATAGAAAATCTTCATTTTAAACTGTGTTTTAGACTTCACCATGTTTTTTTGTATAGTTTACAAAGAATTCACTCATTTCTGCATCTCTGAAATTTACAATGTCGCTTTTTCCTGTGTCTAATGCTCTTAATTTGTTTATGTCGTCAGCATTTATTTCAAAATCAAAAATATTAAAGTTTTCAGCCATTCTGTCTTTGTGTGTTGATTTTGGGATAACTATAATATTTTCCTGTGTTAAAAATTTCAAAGCAACTTGGGCCGCACTTTTATTATATTTTTCAGAAAGTTCAACTAAAGTTTTATTATTGAAAATTTTATCTATTCCATGGGCTAAAGGGCCCCAAGACATAAGTTGAGCATCATATTTATTGAGCCATTTACGTTCTTCTTTTTGTTGGAAGAAAACATGCGTTTCAAGCTGCATAACCATTGGCTTTATTTCAACCCAAGAAGCAATATCAACATATCTGTCCGGCATAAAGTTTGAAAGTCCGATTGCTTTTAACTTATCTTCTTTATACGCTCGTTCCATTGCACGATAGGTTCCATAATAATCATTGTAACATTGGTGTATTAACATTAAATCAATATACTCGGTTTGTAGTTTATCTAAAGATTTTAAAATTGAGTCATAGGCTTTTTTTTCACCCGCATTTGTTACCCAAATTTTAGATACTAAAAATAAGTCTTCTCTTTTAATTTTTGATTTTGTCCATGCAGAACCAACGCCTTCTTCATTGTAATAGGCTTGTGCTGTATCGATCATTCTATAACCAACTTCAAGTGCATCAGTTACACATCTTTCGCATTCTTTGGGTTCAACAAGATAAACACCATAGCCTAAAATTGGCATTTCAAGTCCGTTGTTAAGTTTTACTGTCTTCATATATAAACCTCTTTATGTTAATTTCTGTTTTACGACTTTACTATCGTAGCGACAGTTCCAAGTTTTTGAATATCACTATCTTTTCTGTCACCATAAATTTTGATTTTACTTAATTTTTCTTCAATTTTATTGAATTCTTCATCAGTAAACTCAATATTTACAGCCCCAAAATTCTCAGCCATTCTTTCATCTTTTCTCATCCCTGGAATTGGAACAATAAAAGGTTTTTTATGTAATATCCAAGCGAGAGCAATTTGAGCAGCAGTTGTATTTTTTGAAAGTGCAAAATCATTTAATAAATCCAGCAAGGGTTGATTCTTTTCAACATTTTCAGGTGCAAAACGAGTTATTACTCTTCGAACATCATCGCCTTTATATTCGGTATTTTTATTATATTTTCCTGATAAAAACCCACTTGCCATAGGAGAATATGCAACAAATCCAATATTATTATGTTCGCAGAAATTAAAAAATTCTTTTTCTGAAGCTCTATTCATTATCGAATATTCATTTTGGATAGCAGATAGCGGAGTTATTGCATGAGCCTTTTGGGCTTGTTCAATTGAGGGTTCTGATTGTCCCCAGCCTCTGATTTTTCCTTCAGCAATCAATTCTCCCATCCACATAGCCATTTCTTCTACATTACTATCAATAGGGACTCTATGTTCATAATAAAGGTCGATATAATCGGTTTGAAGTCTCTTTAATGAGCCTTCAACTGCCATTCTTAGACCTTTTCTTGATAATTTGCCTTCTGCTATTTCTTGTCCAGGGAGTGTTTTAGGCATATATTTGGTTGATAAAATAATTTTATCTCTGAATGGTTTAATGGCTTTGCCTACCAAAATTTCATTTGCAAAAGTTGCGTAAACTTCTGCTGTATCAAATAAAGTGCACCCATATTCATTATAGGCTTTTTGCATTAATCTGATAGATTCATCTTCACTTGGTATTTGCCCGTACCCATGAGAAAAACCCATACAACCTATGCCAATAGAAGACACTTCAAGATTTCTTAACTTTCTTATTTTCATAAAATTCTCCTTAAATTAAGTATTCCTTCAATATTGACTTTAATTGCAGTTCACAAAATTTGTTGCTCCACTCTAATGGTTCAAATTCACAATCGGACATACACCAGCAAGTCATCATTCCGTATAATTGGCTGATTATTAGGTGTGTCAAAAGTTCAACAGGCGTATTTTGCTTTAATTCGGAGTTTTGCACAGCGTTTACTAAAATTTCTTTTAGCATCTCAAAGTCATAAAACCACTTTTGGCTATCTTGGCTATTTTTGGTGTTGTTCGGATCAATGACAGATTTTATCCATTCACGGCATATATTTATTCCCGATGTTTCAACACACTCCATAAATCGATAAAAATAATGCGTTAATTTATCAATTAAATTTGTATTTTGCATTTTTTTTAATTCATCTGCAATCTCTTTAAAAGGGTATCTTGAATATTCGGCTATAATATCTTCTTTACGTTTAAAATAAACATAGAAAGTTCCTTTTGCAACTCCAGCTTCTTTTGTGATTTCTTCAACATTTATTGAATTAAGTCCGTTTTTTTTAAGTAGTTTTAAAGCCGCTTTTATGAGTTTTTTCTTTGTATTTTCTGCTGATTGTTGACGTTTGTTCATGTCTATATGCTCCTTACGAATTTATCATGTAATATTGTTGACCAAAAGTCAATGACCTTTGGTCAACAAATATCAAATAAAAAAAGAAGCCGTTTAGGCTTCTTTTTAATGGCGGGACTGACGAGGCTCGAACTCGCGACCTCCTGCGTGACAGGCAGGCACTCTAACCAACTGAGCTACAATCCCATTTTTTATTTAATTTTCATTTGGAACATGTCCGTAAAAAAATTATAATATGCTGAATTTTTATTTTCAATATCTTTTAAAGAAAAAATTTATTTTGTTGTCAATAATATGTCAAACCCTTATAATTTTATTAATATCTGTATATTTATAATTGGAGTTATTTATGAAAAAGATCGTGTTTTATGCTTTACTTACACTTATTTTCATTTCTGCACCTGTTTATGCTGCTCAATCTGTAAAAGTTAGTGCATTGACACCATTCAATTCGTTGCGCCCTGTTACAACAATGAAGGTCATGACATTAGAACGTGTAGAATTTAAAAACGGTATTGTTTTTGAAGATGGTACTGTTATATATGGTGAGGTATTTGATGTAAAACAGCCTAAAAGAGCAAAGCTAAATGCATCTTTCAAGTTCAGACCAACCTCATATACTTACAATGGAAGAACTTATAAAATAGATGATCCTGAATTTATTGCAAAATATGCGCAATACAAAGAACTTGATAAAGCTGGATTGGCTACCTCTGCGGCAACAACTGCTGGTGGGCTTATTTTTCATATACCTTTACTTTCAGAAGGTGTTTCTCTTGTTAAAGGCATGTGGAAAAATAACGAAAATAATAGATTAAAATCAGGTGTAAAACAGGTTTGGGATGATTCTTTCTTTTCTTATGTGGAAGAGGGGAATGATGTTGTTATAAATAAAGATACAATGTTTATTTTGAAATTTAAATCTTCTGATTCTGAGGATTTGGATTCACCGCCAGCAAATAATGTTACGCCTGTTGAAAAAACTTCGGCGGAAAGTGTACCTGATACAAACGGGAATGTTGTTAACGTGAATAGTGTTACTCCTGTGCCGGTTGAGTCGGAAACAAAAAGTGCTCCCATAAAAACAGTGCATCCCGAAGAAGTTTTACTTGAAGTTGAAAATGCTCAAAATAAAACTTTGAATATTAAATAAAGAATAACAAATTTATATTTATGATCCCAGAGAGAAAATTTTGTAAATCTCTTCGTCAGAAAGTTCTGTGATGATTTTTTCGCCTTCAAAGACGGCAACATTTGCCAGGTCTTTTTTGTTGTTTATCATTTCGTCAATTTTTTCTTCAAAAGTGCCGAGTGTGATAAACCTGTGAACCATAACATTTTTGTCCTGACCTATACGATATGTTCTATCAGTTGCCTGATCTTCAACAGCAGGATTCCACCACAAATCATAATGGATTACATTTGTTGCCGCAGTAAGGTTAAGACCTGTTCCGCCGGCTTTGAGGGACAGAATCATTACGTTTGAGTCTTTTTTGTCCTGAAAATCTTTTATCAGTTCTTCTCTTTGTGTCCTATTTAATGAACCATGGAAAAACAGAGGGTTAATGTTAAGTTCATCATTCAAAATTGTAGAAAGAATATTTCCCATTTCTTTATATTGAGTGAATATTAATGTTTTTTCATCATTTTCAAGAATTTGTTTCACAATTGAAACCAACTGATCTGCTTTACCGGAAACATCTTTTGAAATATCACCTGCTTTTAAATATTGATAGGGATGATTACATATTTGTTTCAAAGCCGTAATAAGCTTGAAAATCATGCCTCTCCTGTTGATTCCGTTCAATTTTGAAATATCCGACATAAGGTTGTCTAATACACTCTGATATAACGCCGCTTGTGTTTTTGTTAAATAGCAGTATTCGTTTAAAACTACTTTATCCGGTAAATCCGAGATAATTGATTTATCTGTCTTAAGTCTTCTGAGAATAAAAGGAGAAATGGTCAGTCTCAATTTTTCTGCACGATTGGTCTGCTTAAATTTTTCAATAGGAATTGCATATCCTTTTTGAAAATCTCTTATTGTTCCAAGATAGCCTCTGTTTATAAAGTCAAAAATACTCCATAGTTCAGTGAGTTTGTTTTCAACCGGAGTACCGGTCATTGCAATTTTTGTATCGGCTTTAATTTGTTTTACTGCCTGCGTTTGTGAAGTATCAGGGTTTTTAATGTTTTGAGCTTCATCAATTATGAGCATTGACCATTTTTGTTTTTTAATTTTTTCTATGTCAATTCTTAAAATTGCATAAGTCGTGATAATAATATCAGCTTTTGTGTCTAATTCCCTGTCTATGCCATGGTAAACCGAAGTTTTCAAAATTGGAGCAAAGTTTTTTATTTCTTTAACCCAGTTACCGAGCAATGTTGTCGGGCAAACAACAAGTGCAGGTTGTTTCAAAGCTCCTGTTTCTTTTTGTTTAAGAATAAAACTGATAACCTGAATTGTTTTTCCAAGTCCCATATCATCAGCCATACAACAGCCAAAACCTTTTTTTATATTTGTATGCAGCCATTTGAAACCTCTTTCCTGATATGGTCTTAGAACTCCTTTGAGGCTTTCGGGCGGAGGAACATCTTCTGTTTTTGTAAGGTCTTTTAGTATATTGGCAAATGCTTCGTCATAATCAAAATCATAGTCATCCATTTGAGATGATAATGCGGCATGGAGAATTTCCATTTTATTTTTGTCTGTAATTTTAGGGTTTTTAACTTTTTCGATAAGCTTTGCATTTTCTTCTTTGTCAATTAATACATAATTGTCTTTATATTTTATTAAACCCTGAGCATCTTTTGTAAGTTCCTCATATTCTTCAACAGTGAGTTTGTCATCACCGATTGCAATAGTGTATGAAAATTCAAATAAATCATTTAACGCTGAGTTTGAGGCTCCGTTTGATGTAATTATGTCTCTAAGTTCAGCCATACGTGCTGTTTTTACACGTGCATTTATAGAAGCTCTCGGTGTTACAATGTTGTCAATTCCTTCAGGAAGAATAACGTCAATAGATGCTTTTTGAAGGTAATAAGAAATTTGTGCAATAATTTTATAAACTTCATTGAGATTCATATTGAGTTCAAACTGGTGATCTTCACTAAAGAAGTCTTCTAATTCGGGATAATATCTGGCAACATAGGTAAGCTGCTTTTCTATGAGATCAACAATTTCTTGGTTTGTATAATTTTCAAAATGACTTGTTTCTGCGTAAATCTCTTCTATTCTGTATTTTTCATTTGTATGTTTATTTTTTACATTAATTTTGAGCTGATAATCTTCATCTGTTATTTTTAAAATTTCGAATTCCGGCAAGATATTATATTTTCCAATATAAATTTCATCAAGCCATTCGGATATGCCAATTGCCAAATCTAGGCTTCTGAAATATCTTTTGTTTGATGCTTCTTTAATAAAGTATACAGCTGATTTTGCATCTTTGAATTTTGTTGATTTTATATGCAGAAACTTAAAAATTACAAAATTTAGATAGCTGTCAATGAGTTTGTTTATATCATATTTTGTTGTGTCTGTTATAAAATCCAGAGGCAACAGTTTTTTTAAATCATTTAATGCAAGAGTTACATCTTTGCTGTTTTTGTATATTTCATATTTTATTTGGAAAACATTTTCGGTATATTTTACGACTGGTATGAAATGTAATTTTTCGACAATTTTCATTATCGTATAGGTAAATTTGTTTAAATAATTAAAGCTGTCTGTTCCATCTTCAAAATTGAGAATTTCATTAAAACTGGAAAAATAATCCCAGATTATATCCTGTTTGATAACATAGCCTATCATTTCTTTAGGTGAGCCATCAACCTTGATTTCTTTGATTTCTGAACGGAATCTGAATAAGGAACCTTTTGATTTTGCATAAAAGTCAAAGTTGTTTGTTGGTGTAACAAAAAAATCACCGTTTTCAAGAAGATAAAAATGTGTCCCTCTCAACGGTGTATTTTTGCCTACAAATGCATCTTCAAATTCATCTTCAAAAAGCTGATATATAGTACTCAATTGAAGACGAAAATCTTTATTTTCCATTCCAACAGGATTTTCTGTCAGATTGAGAAAGAGTTCATCTATATTGTTTTTCTTTATATTAAGGCTCATAATTTCGATTTCCGTCAATGTTTCCGCTTCTTCTATCAAGGAGAAATTATATCAAAAAATCGAAAGAAAATAAAATATAGATTTTATTTGACAAAATTTTCGATAAAGTTTAGAGAAATATCTATTTTTTCTTTGTTTATTTCATGATCTTTGTCAAAAAGTTCAGTGTAATAAATATTCTTTTTGTTTCTGTTTTTTTTATATAGCTTTCTCGCATATTCCACAGGAATAGTTTCATCACCTTTGTTGTGTAGAAGAAAAACAGGAGCTGAGATATTTTCGAGTGCTTTTTCATTATCAAATTTGTTTTTCAGAGGAATAAGACCAGAAGGAAAGTTTTTTATGGTTCTTTTTATAATTTCAGGCATTTTTAAGTTGTTTGCTATGTTTTTTGCCATGTCTGCCGCTTTTGAAAAGGGGTTAATTAAGACAGTAAAAGCTGTTTGGTACTTTGATGAAAAGTCACAAGCAACTCCTGTGCCCATTGAATGACCTATGATACCTATGTTTTGCGGTTGTATACCTTTATATCTCAGGTAGTCATATACAGCTGTGATATCAAGCAGTGCTCCTTTTTGTGTAAAGTAACCACTGCTTTGGCCTCTGCCTCTATAATTGAAAGCAGCTACACCATAGCCTTTTTTCAATATTTCTTTGTATGCTTTTTGAAGGTTTATTGTGCTTTTTTCACTGCTTATGCCTTCGCAAAAAATTATATATTTATTCTTGTTTTCAGGGTTTATATCCCAGGCATCAATTGTGACAAAATCCTTTGTTATCAGTCTTTTGGGACTGATTCTGTTATGCAGCTCTGGAATTATCAGTGAACACGTGTCTTTTGCATATTCTGATTGCGTTTCATAGAAAATTTTTTCATATTGTATAACAGTATAAAGTCCGATAAGAAAATTAAAAATTTTTTTTAATATATTTTCTTTTTTCAAGATTTGTTTTCTTGTCTTTTCAAGAAGTTTTATAAGATGTGATTTTTTTATTTGGCTTTCAAAATAATTTTTTTTGTTTAGGTCATTAATGCAGTCTTTTACTGTAAACATAATATTGTCCTCAATTTATAAATTTGTTGACAACAATGTATACTACATTTCAAAAAAAAAACACTTAATGTTTAATATTAGAGCTTGACTATAACAGATTAAAATTGATAAAATTATCAAAAAGTTTTCTGGAATGGAAAATAGATCTCAGAGGTAGTTAAAATTAGGAGACAGTTATGAGAAAAATTACTGGAATACTGGCTTGCATGCTGGTTTTATTAGCAGTTTCGTCTTGCGCATTTGCAAAGGACTGCCAGGCTTCGAACAAAATAGAGGCTTATGCACATCCTACGATGTTTGGTTCACAAGCACAACAAACTGCTAATGCTGATTCTTCATATATAGTGGGTGGCAAAATTGTAAAATCAAATAATAAAATAGGTATTAAAAACAAAGACAATGTTCTTGTGGAATCATGGGTAAAGGACATAATGGCATTGATAAAAGATCAGCAGCCTTTTGCCAATGGACAGGTTTTTAACCCTAAAATGCCTGTATTGCGTTCTGAATTGGCTGTTATTTTGTCAGAAGGCTTTAATTTGAAAAACAAATCAGCATCGAAATCATATTCTGATATAAATTCAGAATATTGGGCAAAAGACTGGATTTATGGAGCAACTAATGCTGGTGTGATGATTGGTTATCCTGATAATAAATTTAGACCTGACCAACCTGTTACCAAAGCAGAAGTTTTTGCAACAGTTGCTCAGCTTATCAGTGTGCCAATAGATAGAAGTTTGATTGTTCCCCCATTTAAAGGCAAAGATATTCAATATATTCCAAGATGGGCTATTACACCAACAAAAGAAGTTGTTGCTTCTAAATTGTTAGACCAAATCCCTAATCCTTCAAAAGTTAATGACGATGAATATTTGTCTAAAGAACAGGTTGCTTATTTGATAGGTGCTTTGCGACAGGATTGGGCGTATAAAAATTCACTGGCAAAAGATCCAAATGCTCCAGCTGGTATCAAAGCATATACACCAACTGTTTTGAATATAAAACTTGCTGACAGATTGTCTGCCAGACAGTCTAATATTGGCGATAAATTTACAGCTAAAACAACTAAAGATGTTACAATTGCTGGAAAATGTTTCAAGGCTGGTTCACTTGTAAAAGGGGAAGTTGTTGAAGTCTCAAGACCCGGAGTGAAAAATCCCGGATATGTCAAAGTTAAATTTACTTGTATAAAAGATGGTGATCAATGTGCAGAATTTCCGAAAAATATCTCTCAAGCACAAGCTGATGTAATGAAAAATCCAAACTTCGTAGCAAGACTCTTTGGTTTTCCATTCAGTGGTTCAGCAAGAGTTGTAGGTGTTGCTGTCAGAACAATTGGCTCTGCTGTTAGTGTTGCAGGAAATGGTGCAGAACAATTTGGGGATAATGTTTCAACAGCACTTGTTGATACCTTCTCTTTGCAGCCTGTTGCTGGTGTAAAAAATGTAGGTAACGCATTTGTCACAGTGGGAAAAGGCTTATTTGATCTTTGTAAACTTGCTGTAAGCGGAACTTTTGGTGTGCTTTATGAAGTTACTGATGAAATTCGCTATCTTATTGTACCTTCTTATTCAAACAGTTCAAGTTTAAACCCGGGAGAAGAGCTTAATATCATCTTTTAATTATGATATGTTATAATGGAGAGGAAGCCTAAAAGGTTTCCTCTTTTTATATGGGGGTTTTATGATAAAGAAAATTGATACAGATAAAAAAAGATTTTTGGATATTTTGCTTTTGGGTGATGAGCAAGAAGAAATGATTGACAGATATATAAATAGAGGCGATATGTTTGCACTTTTTGAAAATGATTCTGCATTGAAAAGTGTCTGTGTTGTTACAAGAGAAGACAATGGTATTTATGAAATTAAAAACATTGCAACATATCCTCTTTATCAAAGACAGGGTTGTGCAAAGAAGTTGATTGAATTTATTTGTGATTATTACAAAGACGATTTAAAAGTATTGTATGTCGGAACTGGTGATGCAATAGGAAATCTTATATTCTATGCAAAGTGTGGATTTAAATATTCTCACAGAGTTAAGGACTTCTTTCTTGAAAATTATTCAAGACCTGTTATAGAAGATGGAAGACTTTTAAAAGATATGTTGTATTTGAAGAAAATTTTTAATTAAATTGGGCTAAGTGCCTTTTATCGTCTATTTACTTTATTTTTTCAGGGTTATATCATGAAATAGAGGAGTAGATATATATGTATAATCCAAAATCTAAAGATGCTGAAGATTTTATTAGCAATGAAGAAATTCTAGATACTCTTGATTATGCTGATAAAAATAAATCAAATGTTGAACTTATTGACGAAATATTGGCAAAAGCCGTTCTCGGTAAGGGACTTAACCATAGAGAAGCTTCTGTTTTGCTTGCTTGTGATATAGAAGAAAAAAATGAAGAGATTTTTTCTCTGGCAAAAAAAATAAAACAGGATTATTACGGAAACAGGATTGTACTTTTTGCACCTTTGTATCTTTCGAACTATTGTGTAAACGGTTGTGTGTATTGTCCTTATCATTCTAAAAACAAGCATATTCCAAGAAAAAAAATGACACAGGATGAAATAAAAAATGAGGTCATTGCTCTTCAGGATATGGGACATAAACGTTTAGCTTTGGAAGCCGGTGAAGATCCGGTTAATAATCCGATAGAATATATTCTTGAATCAATCAAAACTATTTATAATGTAAAGCATAAAAACGGTGCAATAAGACGTGTTAATGTAAATATTGCAGCTACTTCAGTTGAAAATTACAAAAAACTTCATGATGTGGGTATAGGTACATATGTTTTGTTTCAGGAAACATACAATAAGGAAGCTTATGAAAAGCTTCATCCAACGGGACCGAAACATAATTATAAATACCATACAGAAGCTATGGACAGAGCTATGCAGGCTGGGATAGATGATGTCAGTCTCGGTGTTTTATTTGGTCTTGAAAGATATAAATATGAGTTTGCAGGATTGTTGATGCACGCAGAACACCTTGAGGCTGTATATGGAGTAGGTCCTCATGCAATAAGTGTCCCAAGAATAAAGAAAGCTGATGACATTGATCCGTCGGTTTTTGACAATGGAATTGATGACGATACTTTTGCCAAAATTGTTGCATGTATTCGAATATCTGTTCCTTATACAGGTATGATTGTTTCAACCAGAGAAAATGCAGAGTGTCGCAAAAGGCTCCTTAGTCTTGGTGTTTCTCAAATGAGCGGTGGCTCAAAAACAAGTGTTGGCGGATATGCTTCTCCTGAGCCTGTTGATGAAGATTCTTCTCAATTTGAAGTAAGTGATACAAGAACTTTGGATGAAGTTGTTAAATGGCTTATGGAGCTTGGCTATGTACCCAGTTTCTGTACTTCCTGTTATCGTCAGGGACGAACAGGTGAAAGATTTATGGAAATTTGTAAACAACAACAAATTCATAATTTCTGTCATCCAAATGCTCTTATGACACTAAAAGAATATCTTGTTGATTATTCTTCTGATTCAACGCATACAATCGGCGATAAATTGATTGAAGAGGAATTGCTATCAATAGAGGATGAGAAAATAAGAGAAATTGTCAGACAAAATTTGAAGAAAATTCAGAATGGTCAAAGGGATTTAAATTTTTAATATATTTTAATATTTTTATCAATTTTATCAATACATTAAACTTCAAATTGTTTATTAATATGTAGGTTATTTATTAGGCGGTTATTTATGTCTACAATTATAGGCAAAGTTGTTTCTTCTTCTTTTAAAGGTCTTTCCAGCGGAGCCAGATCTGTTACAAAAGAAATTTCTGCAACAAAGAGTTATCTGAGTACAAGTGCAAAAAATGGTTGGGCTTGCGGGCAAAGGTTGTCGAATATGAAAGGACTTACTCCTGTTGAGGGTTTTTATACAAAAACAAAGGGGGCAATAAGACAGACCAGAGTAAGAAAACAGGATTTACCTGCATTAGGTGGATTGATTGGGACAATTTCGCCTTTTCCTGGCGGTACGGTTATTGGTTATGGAATTGGTAAACTTCTTCAATTTTTGAAAAAGTAAAGTTTAATTTCTATTTCTTGAAAATATGCTTTTGATTATCTATAATTTATAGCAATATGAAAATAAAGGGTACAAATAATATTAGTAATAAATCTCATGTTTTTTCTAAACAAGAGCCGTTTTCTTTTAAAGCTTCCACCTTTTTATATAAAGAAGGCGTTGATGCCTTTATAAAAGCAACTAAAACCGAGCCTGAAAAAGTCATAAAAATGTTTGAGAATATAGTTGAACATTTCAAAAGTGTCAAAAGTGAAAATATTTTATTTAAAGTTCAACCTTATTCAAAATCAAATGTAAATATTACTGCTGAAATTAATCCTTTTAACTCAAGAAAGTTACTTGCTGAAAAATATAAAGATAGTTTGACTGCAATTGAATATGAAAAAATATCTAACTTTCATCTTTATATGGCTCATGATTTAAAGAAACCTTTATTATTGTTTCAAAAAAAGTCTCCGAGGGATTATGAAAACTTTGATTTGTTTTATGGTGACGATGTAAATATGCTTGACGAGATAAAGAAAAAATTTCCTGTTGATTGTGAAAAAGATATATTTCTTGGCTTTGTAAGAAGAAAGCCTTCTCTTGGTGTAAGAATTTTTCGTTGGCTTGACACCCACGGTCCTGATGAACCGCCTATTTATTAAAATATTTTCTTGTTGTTAAATCTGCTCTGTCTGCCAGAAATGTTGAAATCAGCGGTATAAAAATGTAGTAAATACCTCCAAATATTAATGCCGGTTTAGCTATTTTGATACCTTCTATATATTTGTCAAGTTTTGGTGAATGTTTGTTTGCTTCTGTGAATTTTTCGATGAATCTTTCTGTTTGTTTTTTCGTTAAAGAGTTTATTGCATAACCTCCGGTTATGCTGAATGCAGTTGATATAACTGCATTGAAATTCAGTGCTTTTTTTCTTGTCTCGTCTATTTTTTTGCTTTTGTTTGTCTGCTGTACAAAAGAAGCAGTTAAGACAACATCAGTAAGTGCCATTATATGTTGTGCAAAGTTTGTGTCATAAAATTTCTTTGCGAATTTTTGAAACGGTTTTTTGTCTATGATTTTTCCTATACCTTGAGCAAGTTTTTCAGTGGCAGTGTTATATAATCCTTTGAACGAAATTACATTTGTTCCAAGTGGTTTTTGATTGGATATTTTTTGTTTTTTGTGGAAAAATGCGTTCATTATGGGAGGAATTAATATACATGTGAGTATCGATTTAGGCATTGCGATTACAAGTCCAAGACCGAGTTTGAACAATTGTGTTGCGAATTTATAACTTTGTGATTTTAGTAAATCTTTGCTTCCTGACTTTAAGTTATTTATTGTAGACTTTTCAAGAAATTTTTTCGGATTTCTGTCTATTTTCCCTATTGCTCCTGATACAGGAAGTGAAGCACAGAGCATTATTAAATATCCAACAAGGCTTGATGAAATTGATTTTGCACATGCATATTTTTTATTTTCTTTATCTGTTTTGGGTGTAGAGAGTATTGCAATAGGTCTTGCAAAAGTTGATAATGCCAATGAAACGCTTGCATTAAAAAGCGAACCATCTTTTTGTGCAAATTCTAAGCTTTTTAACAGAAATTTGTTGTTATAAAAACCTTTAAATGACGGCTGCGCGTTATTTTTTATATTGCTTATTGTGTTTAAACTTACTTTCATCTATTTTTATTAGATAACATACATGGTGAAATGTAAAATATTTGGAAGTTATGAATTTAAAAGAATTTATAAAATATGAATTGAAAGGTTGGCAAAAAACTGAGATTGCTGCTTTAGCAGTTGTGTTTTTGATAGTTGTTTTTAATGCTGTTTTTTTGCGTGACAGCAAAGCTGCTGTTATTTCAGCTTTTTGTGGAATTCTCTATTCTACAATGGCTGGCAAGGGGAAAATTTCTTGTTATTTATTCGGCTTAATGGGAACCTCTTTCTATTCTTATTTATCTTTAAAAAATTCTTTATACGGTAATTTACTTTTGTATGTTTGTTATTATTTTCCTATGCAGCTCTGGGGTATATTTGCCTGGAAAAAACACCTGAAAACAACCACTAAAGAGATAATAAAAGCCAAATTGTCATCACCTGAAAGGCTGAGACTTTTTTTGCTTGCTGCTTTGTTGTGCGTATTTGCTATACTTATTCTCAAATATTTTAAAGACAGCAGACCTGTTTTTGACGGAATTACTACTGTGTTATCAATTCTTGGGATGTATTTGACAGTAAAACGATGTATTGAGCAGTGGATAATTTGGATGATTGTGAACGGTCTTTCTGCACTTATGTGGCTGAGTCTGATTGTAAACGGTACAAAAGCTTATTCAACATTTATCATGTGGGCGGTTTATCTTATTTTAGCTGTATATTTTTATATTGTTTGGCGAAAGGAGTTAAAAACAGAAGAAGATTAGTTTCTGCTTCTAAGACGTTCAACAAAGTCTGCTATTCTTGAAATAGCGATTTTTAAATTTTCCAGAGAATAAGCATATGAAATTCTTAAATATCCTTCACCGCAATTCCCGAATGCTGTTCCCGGGACAACTGCAACTTTTTCTTCCATCAAAAGCTTTGTAGCAAACTCTTCGCTCGTCATGTTGAACTCTTTTATACAAGGGAATACATAAAACGCTCCGTATGGTTCAAAACAGTCCAGCTTCATTTCTTTGAAAGCATTCAAAAGGAATCTTCGTCTTTGGTTATAAGCCTGTCTCATTATTTTAACATCATCATCCCCTTTTTTGAGTGCTTCAATAGCTGCATACTGGCTTGTTGTAGGAGCACACATGATTGCAAATTGATGTATTTTTGTCATCTGTGCAATTATTTCTTTAGGACCGTATGCATATCCCAGTCGCCAGCCGGTCATTGCGTATGATTTAGAAAAACCATTAATTAAAATAGTTCGTTCTTTCATTCCGTCTATTTCAGCAATAGAGGTATGATTACCTTTGTATGTAAGGGAAGAGTATATTTCATCGGACATAACAAGAAGGTCTTTTTCTTTAACAATCTTGGCTATATCTTCTAAGTCTTCTCTTTCCATAATTGCACCTGTCGGGTTGTTTGGGTAAGGAAGAATAAGAACTTTAGTTTTGGGCGTAATAGCTGATAACAGCTCATCAGGCTTAAGTCTAAACTCATTTTCTGCTTTGAGGTTGATTATTACCGGTGTTGCACCTGAAAGAATTGTACATGGCTCGTAAGAAACATAAGAAGGCTGGGGGATAATAACTTCGTCTTGTGGATTTATTACTGCTCTTAAGCCTATGTCAATTGCCTCCGAACCTCCTACCGTAACAATTATTTCATTATCAGGGTTGTATTTTATCCCATGAGTTCTGTTTATATAATTTGATATTTCCTCTCTCAGCGGTTTCAAACCTGCATTTGAGGTGTAAAAAGTCCTTCCTTTTTCAAGAGAATAAATCCCTTCATCTCTTATATGCCAAGGGGTATCGAAATCAGGCTCTCCAACGCCGAGTGAAATGGCATCTTTCATTTCGCTTACAATGTCAAAAAATTTTCTTATTCCTGAAGGCTTCAGATTAATAACTTTTTCTGAGAGAAAATTTCTCATGGAGTAATGACCTCTCTCTCATCTTTTATTGTTTCATTCATAATTGTTCCATGGTCTTTGTATTTTTTTAAGATAAAGTGTGTGGCAGTGCTCAAAACACTATCGAGCGTTGATAATTTATCAGAAACAAACGCAGCAATTTCTTTCAATGTTTTTTCTTCTAATGTAACAAGCAGGTCATATCCGCCTGAGATTAAATAGACTGATTTTACTTCAGGATAATTGTAAATTCTTTCTGCTATCCTATCAAAGCCTTGACCTCTTTGGGGGGTAACTTTTACTTCTATAAGGGCACTTACTTTTTCAATGGAGGTTTTTTCCCAGTTAATCAATGTGTGATAAGCACATATTATTCCTTCTTTTTCAAGTTTTGTTATTTCCTCTAGAACCTCTTCTTCTTTTGTACCGAGAAGCACAGCCAGTTCTTTAAAGTCAATGCGGCTGTTTTTTTCTATTATAGAAAGTAATTCATCTCTCATCATATATATACATTTCTCCAAACATTAACGGTTTGTTGATTTTACTATGGTTAGATTAAAATTAGCAAAAATTTAAAATGTTTTAACAAAAAGAAGATTAAAAAAAGACTCCTATAAGGAGTCTTTTTAACTTTAAAATGCCGATGGCCACTCTGCCGAATTAAAACTGACTAAATGTCAGTTTTAACGAGAGGTAGAACCGGAGGTTCGACTCCGTAAATTTTGCAAAATAAAAAACTCTTCTTTTGAAGAGTTTTTATAAATGGTGCCGATGGCCGGAGTCGAACCGGCACGTGGCGCGAACCACACAAGATTTTGAGTCTAGCACGTCTACCAATTTCATCACATCGGCATGTATTTAATTGTCATATAAGAATTCTACCAAAACAATTTTAAATTTCCAGTATTATTTTTTGATTCCTGTTAAAGTTATGTAAATTTTATGAAAGAAAACTGTTCAAAAAAACTTTGTATGGCTTTTAATTAAAGGTAGTCTGCGAGAAGAGAATGTATGAAAATAACAAGTCTGAATATAAATCAAAACGCTAAAAGCTTTGCCTTGCCTGCTTTTAAAAGAGCACCGAGTCCTTCAATGATTGTAGATGGACATACAGGCATGACTGAAGAAACTGATTATTCCAATACTATATCAGATGCAAAAAAATTTCTTGGTATAAAAAATTTGGGT
Organism: Candidatus Limenecus sp.; assembly: GCA_048360435.1. Taxonomy (GTDB): domain Bacteria; phylum Cyanobacteriota; class Vampirovibrionia; order Gastranaerophilales; family Gastranaerophilaceae; genus Limenecus. The sequence continues at coordinate 248,111 of DBGCOP010000027.1, forward strand.
TTGATTCTTCATCAGTCTTCGTTTCCTGTAAAAGATGATGATATATTTATTGGTTCTCATATAAATAGTAAGGCGTTAGAAGTAAATAAATTTTTGAAACTCCATGGTTTTGATTCTATTCAACTCGGACCTCCGGGGTTGACCAGACTTTCGCCGTATACTTCTTCAGTCAACTCAAAAAATTATGTTTATACTGATTTTGAAAAGCTATCTACACCGGAATATGCTCAAATTCTTACGATTAACGAAAAACAAAATGATATTGAGGATGTAATTACACTTGTTGATAAAAATAGAGCGTATGAACAAAATTCTGATTTAACTAATTTTAACAAGGCTTTTTATGTTGCTGACAAACTTTATGAAAAAGCTTATATTAATCTGATGAAAAAAGTTGCTCAAAACGACACTGCTGCGATTGAGCTGAATAATAAATTCAAAGAATTTAAGGTAAAAGAAAATGAATGGCTGGAAAAAGATGCTGTTTTCCAACATTTTAAAAAGAAATTTGATATGGATGAAAATTTCTTTGAATGGCCTGATATGTGCAGAAATCTATTTATTTATAAAGAAGACAAGAGTTCACCATTTCATAAAGATGCTGAGTCGTATTTCAAAAATATCAACAAAAAGCATGGAAAAGAACTTGATTTGTATAAGTTCAAACAATTTATTATAGATAAACAAGAGCAGGAATTTATAAAACAACACGGTAAACTGTTGTATAGTTCTGATTCTATAATAGGTTTTCATATGATGGATTATTATGCTCATCAAGATGCTTTTCTTCCGGGTTATAGAGTTGGGACACCCTATGGAGGTGACGGTAGACCGGTTGGCAATGGTTCTATATGGGGGAATAATCAGACTTGGGATATTCCTGTATTAAATCCCCAAAAACTGTTTATTAAAGATGAATCCGGCAATATTATAGGTCTGGGTTCTGCCGGAAAATTAATGAAGCAAAAGTTTGAAAAACTTCTTGATACTTATGACAATATTAGAATTGATCATGCAATAGGTTTAATTGATCCATGGATTTATGACAAAAACAAAGTAGAAATAAAAATTGGAAGATATGAAAATGAAGATGCATCAGTTCCCGAGCATATTATTTACAAAAATGCCCATGGGGCAAATATCAGCATGATGCATAAAGAAAATGTCTACGGATATGAAAAAGGCTGGAATGATGGTGTCAGACAGCAAATTAATGAAGAAATAAAAAATATGCCGGATGTTGATCCTGATGGGGATTATGCAAAAATTTTGGATGAGATTCTTTTACCTTTGTTTAAAGAAAAGGGGGCTAATCCTGAGGATATGATTTGGGAAACACTTGGCTGTGATACACCTAAATTTAAAGAGGTTTTTGATAAACCAAGAGATGGAAAATATCTTCCTGAAATTACTTCTGCTTATGAATGGCAGATACAAAAAAGGCAGTCTGATCCAAGATATAAAAATAATACCGTAATCTTGGGCTGTCATGATCATCCTCCTTTTCATCAGGTCTGTACAGACAGGTTTTATGCTGAAAAGAATTGTAAAAACGGTATATATGAACAGGATTATATAGTAGGCAGTCTATATCCTGAATTGGATAATACTCAAAGAAGCAAGATTATGAACCAAATAGGAAGCTGGGATGCTTGTTTAAGAGTTAAATTGAAATTTGAAGAAATGCTCAGATATGGAGAAAAAATACAACTGACATTTATGGATTTCTTTGGTCTTGATAAAACTTATAATAAAGCCGGAACACAGGACCCCAACAATTGGAAACTTCGTTTGAATAAAACTTATAAAGAGGATTATTATAAAAGTCTCGAAAGAAAAGATGCTTTTGCTTTGAATATGCCTGAGCTTTTGAAAAGAGCTGTAATAGCTAAGGTTCAAACAGAAAAAGACGGAGATTTTGAAAGTTATAAACCTCTTATTGATAAGCTTGATAAGTATGAAAAAGTCTTGCAAGAGCCGGACTAATAGGTATTTTGCCCCTAAAAATAAATAAGATGTACGCTTATAACACCGTTTAAAAGGGCTGTTTCATTCTTTTCAAGATACGGAATATTTGTTATTTCTTTGTATGCATATTTTTTGTCAATGACCCGCTCGTTATCGTCTTTGTTGTGCTTTATTTTGAGATTTATTGTCTTAAAATCTTTTAACTCAATAGAATAAGGCTCTTTTGCATAAGGGTCTGTTACGGTTATTTTGCCGTTTTCTTGCAGCATAACAGCATTTATATAATGCCCGTATTCCCGTTTATAAACTTTCCCCTCAGAGCTGTATACGCCTATATTCAGAATCACTGATTTTCCGTTAGAAATTTCTTTAACAATATCCAACGGTTTTTCTGAGCTAAATCTTTTGCTGACAGGGCGGATGCCGTAATATTTTATATATGCGGTTCTTTTATTCTTTTTAAAGAATTTTTCCAGAGCTTTGCAAAAATTGTTTGCAGTTGTCCCTTTTTCTGTTGTTTTCGCTTGTTTGGAAAAATATTCAACAAGATTTTTGTTATCAAAATTATTGTAATTTATTATACAGTTTGCGGCACAAACAGGTGCACATGTATATTCATCTTTTTGTTTTATGTCTGAAAAACCACAGACAAATCCTGAAAGAATTATACAAAATAATGTAAAAAAAACTTTTTTCATATTATTAAACAGCAAATCTGAAGTGAACAATATCTCCGTCTTGTATAACGTAATCTTTACCTTCAAGGCGAGTCAAGCCCTTTTCTTTTGCAGCTGCATAAGAGCCGCAAGATATAAAATCTTCATAGCTTGTAACTTCTGCTCTGATAAAACCTTTTTCAAAGTCAGTGTGAATAACACCCGCTGCTTGAGGAGCCTTGGCTCCGGCCGGGATAGTCCAGGCGCGTACTTCAATTTCACCGGCTGTAATATATGTTCTAAGGTCAAGCAAATGATATACAGATCTAATCATTCTTTCAATGCCTGAGCTTTCTACGCCGAGCTCTGCCAAATAGTCTTTTTTCTCTTCTTCTCCGAGTTCTGAAAGTTCCGCTTCAATTTTTGCTGAAATAACTACGACGTCAGCATTGTGGGATTTTGCGTATTCTCTGACTCTTTCAACATAATCATTGCCTGTTGCAAGGTCTGTTTCAGATACATTTGCAGCATAAATAACAGGTTTCGTCGTCATAAGATGCATCATTTTGATGAAAGGAAGTTCATCTTCGTTAAAATTATCTTTTACATTGATAAACTTACCATCCTCAAGAAGTTTCAAAAGTTTTTCTACAACAGCAAGCTCAGCAACGGCATCTTTGTCTCCTGTTTTTGCTACTTTTGAAAGTCTTTGCTGACGTTTTTCCAAACTTGCCATATCTGCTAACGCAAGCTCTGTGTTGATTGTTTCTATATCATCAATCGGGTCAACTTTGCCTGTTACGTGGATTGTGTTGGGGTCATCAAAACATCTTACGACTTCAATGATTGCGTCTGTTTCTCTGATGTTTGCAAGAAACTGGTTGCCCAGGCCCTCACCTTTGCTGGCACCTTTAACAAGTCCTGCAATGTCCACAAACTCGATAGCAGTAGGTACGACTTTATCAGTTTTTACCATTTTTTGTAGCACATAAAGTCTTTCATCAGGCACTGTAACAACGCCTACGTTAGGTTCTATCGTACAAAACGGATAGTTTGCACTCTGTGCATTTGCCGTTGAAGTCAATGCATTAAATAAAGTTGATTTACCTACGTTTGGTAGCCCTACAATCCCTGCTCTTAACAATTTTATGTTCCTCTTTTTATGTAATTCTTAATTTTATCCTACGAAAAACACGCGGCTTTTACAATCATATGCTAAAATAAATTGCATAAGGAGTTAAAGTATGAAAAGAGCAATTATTTTAGTTATAGATTCAATGGGCTGCGGAGCAATGCCTGATTGTGCAGAGTATAAAGACATCCCTGAATGCAATACACTTTGTAACGTAGCAAAAGCCAACGGCGGTTTAAATTTGCCTACAATGCAAAAAATGGGTATAGGAAATCTCGGCAATGTTTTGGGAGTCGCCCCGGAAAATGAAACAAATGCACAATACGGAATAATGAGAGAGGTATCAAAAGGCAAAGATACAACAACAGGGCACTGGGAAATTGCAGGGCTTGTGCTTGATGAACCTTTTAGAGTTTATCCCGACGGATTCCCGTCTGACGTCATTGACAAGTTCATAGAAAAAACAGGCTGCGGCGGAGTGCTTGGCAATTACCCCGCTTCAGGCACAAAAATTATTGAAGATTTGAATGAAGAGCATCATAAGACGAAGTTCCCTATTATTTACACCAGTGCGGACAGCGTTTTTCAGATTGCAGTTGATGTTGATGTCATTCCGTTAGATGAATTATACAGAATGTGCAAAATCGCAAGAAAAATTCTTGTGGGCGAACACAATGTTTCCCGTGTAATTGCAAGACCATACCATATTGTTGACGGAAAACCCACCCGAATTTCCAAAGACAGAAGAGATTATTCGGTAGAACCGCCCAAACCGACTGTTTTAAATGAAATTCTTAAAAAAGGCGGCAGGGTAGTCGGAATCGGCAAAATTGAAGATATTTATGTAAAATCAGGAATTTCTCATGCAATTCACACAGGTTCTAACAAAGAGGGGCTGGAATTAACACTTAAAGCGCTAAACGGTTCGGTTGAATTGGATAAAATAAAAATCGCCAACTCTCAAGAACCTCCAAAATCAGAACTGATTTTTACAAATCTTGTGGACACTGATATGCTTTTCGGCCACAGAAACGACTGGAAAGGGTATGGAAAAGCCATAGAAGAAATAGATGCATTCTTGCCTAAAATTATGGAAGCTATGACACAAGAAGATATTCTCTTTATCACGGCTGACCACGGCTGCGACCCGACTGTGCCAGGCACCGACCACACAAGAGAGCAGGTACCTTTGCTGGTTTATTCAAAAGCACTTGATTTTAAAACCGGAGATTTAGGCATTTTGCCAACGTTTGCTTATATTTCTGATGAAGTAAGAAAGTGGCTTGAGCTGTAATCTCTTTACGCCCGTAAAAAACTATGATATTTTATTACGTGTTATGAAATATGTACGGTGGTATGACAAAGATCCGGATTTAAGTAATTTGATGACTTTTTTGGAAAGTCTTAATGAAGATGTCAGAGAAGAAGTTGCCCAGGATTTGATACAAATTATCATGTCTGAATTGAATACGAACAAAGATGGAGAGATTTCTCTTCTTGCAGACAACAAGATAATTGAATATAAACGTTGGTATGATAAAAATATTTCACTTCATTCTGCAATTGAGATAATCAAAAATCTTGGAACAAAAGAAAGAAAAGAGATTATTTCTCTAATAATGGAATCTATTGTTCAAATCTTAACGGAATATAACTATGAAAAAAATGACAAATAATTCTGAAAAAACAGTTCTTGTAACAGGTGCTTCAAGAGGAATAGGAAAAAGTATTGCTGAATTGTTAATTCAAGAGGGATATAACGTTTTTATCAGTGCCAAAAATCAGAAACGTCTTCAAGATACGGCGAAAGAAATTGGAGCAGCCGGTTTTTTTTCCCTTGATTTATGTTGTGCTAATGCAGAATCATTGGCAGAGTTTTTTGCTATTACAGGAAATATAGATATACTGGTTAACAATGCGGGTGATTATGTATATTCTCCAATTGAAAAAACATCTGATGAAGATATGCGCAGGCTTCTTTCTCTAAATATAGAGGCTCCATTTATGCTTATAAGATCGGTTGTTCCTCATATGAAAAATCAAAAGTGGGGAAGAATTGTCAATATTGGCTCTATTAGCGGTGTTGTTGGCGAGGCAAATGCTTCTTTGTATTCACTAACAAAGTCAGCATTTCTTGGGCTAACAAAGTCTCTTGCATTAGAGCTTGCACAAGATAACATAACTATAAATACGATCAATCCGGGGTGGGTTGATACTGAACTGGCAAAAGATGCAGTTGAGGAAAGTACTTTTTCTTATGAAGAAGAGCTTGATATGATACCTCAGAGAAGATTCATCTGTCCGGAGGAAATTGCACATCTTGTTAAATACATGATTTCTCAGGAAGCTAAAGGCATGACAGGTCAATCAGTCAATCTTTGCGCAGGATTGAGCGTTGGCTAATTTTATACTAAAGTTGTAGTTGGATCTGTTATAAATCCTCCAAAAAGATGATTAGTCTCTTTCCTTATAATGGTACTTTAAGAAGGTACCTTTATTGTAAGCAAGTAAGGAAGGCAAGATGGATAAATTAAGAATTTCACAAACAAAATTTGGAATGTTTAAACCTATGTCTAAAGATGAAAGACAGGAAGTACATTCAAACCCGTTCGGTATCAATTTTAAAGGCAATGTGTTGGCAGCTGATGTTTTTGAGTCTTCAAAAGCTAAAGAAACAAACTCATCGTCCAATCCGTTTGCACAAATGTCAAATAAGTCAAAAATGGTAGCAAGTGCTGTTGTTGGTTCTATGAATTCCTTCAATGAAGCATTTCGTTCAAGAATCAATTCTATTATTTCTTTTGGCAGACAGGTAAAAGACAGCATTGCTAATTCTTGGGAAAAAGCTAAAAATACAGAAATTTCATTAGACTTCAAAGGTCTTGTTGAATCTGTTTCTTCTAAATTCAACAACCAATACAGCGTAAACAATCTGTTAAAACATCCAGTGGATGATTTGAGTGAAATGTTCAGAGCTGAACACGATGCATACAGAGAAAGTTTGAAAGCGTAGGTAATGATGAAAACAAACAGAATTGATAATATTATTGAAGCGTTGAGCAAACATGAAGACCCAAAATCTATCCAAGTTCTTGAAGAAATTGGAACAAATTCTGAAATTGATGAAATAAGAGAAAAAACAGCTCATGCGCTTATAAGAAAAAATTCACCTGAAGCATTGAGAATTGTTGTTTCATCAGCTGGTAAGGGTATCAATGATTTGAGTGCAAGAGTTGCTATGAGTGCAATTAATGAAATTCTTTCATTGAATGATAAAACAGAAGTTTTGAAAGTGCTTGAAGAAACAATGAATGGAGAAGAAAAGTCAGAAGTTAAAGATACAGCACGTTCAGTAAAAGCTTTAATAACATATTCTATGTGATAGAATATAATACTTCCAATAAAAAAGACCCTCAATGGGTCTTTTTTTTATGCCGTGAATGTCGGCGTTCCGTTTTCTTTGCCATTGTCTTGTTCACGGAGAGGATTATCGAGAATCAAGTCTGATGAGAAAACTTTTATTACTTCATCACTGAAACCTGCAAGAAGTCCTTCTATTTGTTCCGGTGTAATATTCAGGTCTCTTGTGTCCAATTTTGAAAAATCAACATCTTTTTTGTTTCCCTGATTACCTGATGCGCCGCTTGAAGCTGCGCCGGCAGCTTGATATTGAAACAGTGTTTCGTTTCTTGCCGTATTATAGTTTGTGGCTGTTTTTAATTCTTCTTGTAAACCAGGACTTAATCTGTTTATCTGCATTCAAAATCTCCTTTTCGGCTAACACTTTTTTCCCTGTGTATTAGCTGATTGCTGTTTGGACTTCCTGTTTTTTATATCGGAGTTTTGCGTAAAAACTTTATGTTTTCAGGTTATATATTTACAATATTTAATATTTAGATTTTTTGAACTCCGTGAGTGATGAAGTGCAGATTTTCTATGACCAGAAATCTTTCTTTGTCAAATTCAACAGGGCAGTGTTTTTCAAGAATAAAAAAGGTAGGACCGGAGCCTGACATTAAAGCTTCAGGAAGAGCTTCTTTTATCTCCATTAACTCTTTATAATCATTGATTACTGCTAATTCAAGACTGTTATATAAGAATTTTGTGTTGAATTCTTCTGCCATTTTATCAGTAAAATTCGGTGTTTCTTTGTTTTTCATCTGTGCGAATTTTGTGTATGCTTCTTTAGCAGAAATTCCGAATCCGAGCGGTTTAATCAGTGTCAGATATTCTGTCTGAGTAGGAATGCGTTCGGTTTTTTCTCCCCTGCCCGCACACATTGCTGTTCCTCCATGCAGACAAAAATTTAAGTCAGAACCAAGAGATGCACACAATTTTTCAATTTCTTTTTCAGGCAAAGGCTTGTTGAAAATTTGGTTCAAGCCAAAAAATGTTGCCGCAGCATCAGTGCTTCCGCCAGCCAGACCTGCTTCAACAGGTATATTTTTTTCAATATAAATATCTGCTTTTATGTTGTTAATGTTTGTTTTTTCAAAAAATTTCTTACAGGCTTTATAAACAAGGTTTTTCTCGTTATAAGGTATTTGCTTGGAATTTCCTGAAAGATTTATTTCTATCTTGTCAGAGTGTTCTGTTTGAATTGTTAAATAATCATAAAGACTTATTGCCTGCATTATACTTTTTATATTGTGGAATCCGTCTTCTCTTTTATTTAATACTTCGAGAGTAAGGTTAATTTTTGCGGGTGCTGCAATTTTAATTTTGGGCATTGTTCTTTTTTAACTCCTCTGACAATTTGGCAAGTTTTTCAATTGAAAGTGTTTCCCCTCGGGTATTCTCGGGGATGTTTAGAGCGTTCAATGTTGTTGTAACAGCTTCTTTGTTGAAACCTCCATTTATCAGTGAGTTTTTCAGATTTTTTCTTCTTGTCGCAAAAGCAGCTTTTATTACTCTTTTTAAAAAAGAATAATCATCTGTTTTAACTCTGGGGTTTTCATTCAATTTTATTCTTACCAGTGCGGAATCTACTTTGGGTGCAGGAAAAAATGAGCGTCTTCCTACCTTTTGCATCAATTCAACATCTGCGTTAAATTGTGTGAGTATAGATAACAGCCCGTATTGTTTTGATGGTGATGATTCATTTGCTGTAAGCCTTAGAGCAACTTCCCATTGAACCATCAAAATTATTTCAGAAATCCTTTTTCTGTTTTCGTTATTTAAATCGTCTATTTCTCCCAGCAAATGTGCTAATATCGGGCTGGTTATGTAATAAGGAATATTTGCAATGACTTTGAATGTTGTGTCTTCAAGGTCTTTTATTTCAGTTTTTAAGATGTCATTGTGTATGAGCTTGAATTTTTCTGTTTTAATATGTTGTAATGCTTCAATGGCATCTTCATCAATTTCTACTGCGTAAACTTTTTTTGCTTTTTGAACAATATTCTCTGTTACGAAACCGGCTCCCGGACCTATTTCCAGAACAGTATCATCTTCTGAGACTTCTTGAACTATACGTTCAATTACGGATTCATCAATCAAAAAATTTTGACCGAGTCTTTTTTTAGTTTTGAATAATTTTGCTCTTAAAAAATAATCACTCATTTTTTTATATTACAATAAAAATTATGATTATCATACCTGAATATTTAGCTATACATGAACCTGATGAAAAGCTGCTTAAGATTGTTAATGAAAAAACTTTCGATGATAAAGTTCTTTATGAAAAACAGTCTGATTTCCATAATATTAGAGTTGTTGAAAACGAGGTTGGGCGTTTTCTTCATTACAAAGATACATATCAGGCAGGCTTTATCGATACGCCGTTTTACAAGGGGAATTTGCCTTATATAAATTATTTTACGCTTCCTTATCTGATAAATCCTGATATAAAAAATATTCTTTTGATTGGTTTTGGTACAGGCAAAATTGTTAATGATTGGGAAAAGCTTTTTGAAAACCTTGATTGCATTGATGTTGTTGATATAGAAGAAAATATATTCGGGATTGCTAAAAATTATTTTGGTTTTAAAGATTCCTCTATAACTAATTTTTATCTTCAAGACGGTCTTGTTTATCTTAGAGAAAATACAAAAAACTACGATTTAATAGTTGTTGATGTAGCATCTGATGATGGTATTGATGATAGATTTTTGAGCAGTGAATATTTTGAATTGGTAAAAAAAGCACTTTCTCCTAAAGGTTTATTTATTTCGAATCTTTGTTCAAGTGCTGATTTTGAAAATGAAGAAAATACTTTTCTTCATTCTGTATTGGAACTTTATAAAGAAAAATTCAAACAACTTGCTGTTTTTAAAGGGAATGAATCTGACAGGGTTTATTACAAGGCTTTTTTTGATATTGATGAAAGGGTTATCGATATCACCAATGTTATTATAATTGCTTCAAAAAATTCATTTTTCTTTGCAAAAGACTTTGACAGGTATAAAATAATTGATGTAGATATAAAAAACTACATGGCTGATTTATACATTAATAACATTTAAGGAGATACAATGATTACTTTTGATAAAGTTTTAACCTCATTGGGTGTCAATCCTTTGGGTCCCAAGAAAATCAACAGTCTTATAAAAATAGTGGATACGACAATTCCAGGGAAAAGCTATGAAGAGCTTGAAAAATTTAAAAAAGAACTTGCTGTTATTGCCAGAAAAAACAAAGTAAGAGCTCAGATATATGATGCCAGAAGAGACTTGTCAGAGTTGCATACCGGCAGAGAAGAACAATTTTTATCTCAAATTGTTGCAGTTAAATTAAAAAGAAAAGGAAGAGAAGCTGTTTCTTTTTTTGTTAATTACTTTGGTAAGGACGGTAGACAGGAAGAAAGCTTTATAAATAGATTTTTTGCTGCTTTTCAGATTAATGCTGAGATTGCTAAAAATAAAAAAATTAAATTATAATTAATTTTATATACTTTTGGAAAAAACACCTTAAAATAAAAATATAAGATTTTTATTGTGAGGTGTTTTTATGATTGACTTTAATAAACTTACTAACCAAGCACAGGAAATAATGTTTTCAGCTCAGCAAATAATGGCGAAGTTTCAAAACACACAGCTTGAACCTGCGCATATTATTATGGCAATGCTTGAATCAAAAGATGGTATAGCTTCTGACTATATGGAGGCTTTGAAGCTTAACAGACCCCAGTTTGTTGATGCGGTTATGTCAGAATTGAATAACCTTCCGAGAGTTGAACAACCTGTGAATACTCAGCAGCTTTATTTATCTCAAGATACAATTAAACTGCTTGATCTTGCACAAAATGAAGCAGAAGCACTAAAAGATTCTTATATTAGTATTGAACATATTCTTCTGGCTGCTACTGCTTTTGACGGCTCAAAAGTGAAGGAGCTTTTTGAACGTTTTGGAGTAACAAGAAACAAAATACTTAATGAAATGAAAAAAATAAGAGGACAAAATAAAGTGGATTCAAAAGACTCTGAAGAAAAGTTTAAGGCACTTGAAAAATATTCTCAAAATCTTACAGAGCTTGCTAAAAGAGGTAAGCTTGATCCTGTAATCGGCAGAGATGAAGAAGTCAGACGTGTTATTCAGGTATTAAACAGAAGAACAAAAAATAATCCTGTCCTGATTGGTGAACCGGGTGTTGGTAAGACTGCTATTGTGGAAGGACTAGCTCAAAGAATAATCAGAGGAGATGTTCCTGAAAGTTTGAAAAACACACAACTCATTGCTCTTGATATGGGTGCACTGGTTGCAGGAGCTAAATTCAGGGGTGAATTTGAAGAAAGATTAAAGGCTGTTTTGAAGGAAGTTGAAGCTTCAGACGGAGAAATCATTCTTTTTATAGACGAACTTCACACTGTTGTGGGCGCAGGTGCAACAGAAGGTTCCATGGATGCAGGTAATCTTTTGAAACCGCTTCTTGCACGAGGTGTTTTGAGAACAGTCGGTGCAACAACTATTAACGAGTACAGAAAATATATAGAAAAAGATCCTGCTCTTGCCAGACGTTTTCAGCCTGTAATGGTTGATGAACCTTCTGTCGAAGACACAATAAGCATTTTAAGAGGTTTGAAGGAACGCTATGAAGTCCACCACGGCATAAGAATTAAAGATGCTGCGCTTGTTGCTGCTGCAAAATTATCGGACAGGTATATTACAGACAGGTTCTTGCCTGATAAAGCTATTGATCTTATCGATGAAGCTGCTTCATCTTTAAGAATAGATATCGATTCAATGCCTGAAGAGATAGATTCATTGGTCAGACAAAAAATGCAGCTGGAAATTGAAAGAAAAGCTATCCAAAAAGAAGATACCTCTGAAGAAAACAACCAGAAAATAGATAATTTGAGTAAAATTATTAATGACTTAGATGAAAAAATTAAGAAACTTAAAACCCAGTGGGAAATGGAAAAAAGTAACATCTATGACGAAGCTGCAATAAAAGAAGAAATAGAAAAAACAAAAGCACAAATTGAACTGGCTGAACGTGATGCAGACCTTGAAAGAGCGGCTGAACTAAAATACGGGAAATTGATTGAACTTAACAAGCGTCTTGAAAATGTTCAAAAACATGAAGGTGAAAAACATAAAAATCAGCTATTGAAAGAAGAAGTTGATGAAGATGATATAGCTGAAGTTGTCAGCAAATGGACAGGTATTGAAGTTTCAAGACTAGTTGAAAGTGAAATGCAAAAACTTCTTAGAATGGAAGACTCTTTGCATAAAAGGGTAATCGGCCAGGATGAGGCAGTTGAGGTTGTTTCTGATGCCATAAGACGTGCTCGTTCCGGCTTGAAAGATCCAAAACGTCCGATTGGTTCATTTATTTTTCTTGGACCGACAGGTGTAGGGAAAACCGAACTTGCAAAATCTCTTGCAGAATTTTTGTTCAATGATGAAGATGCATTGATAAGAATAGATATGTCAGAGTATATGGAAAAGCACTCTGTTGCCAGACTTGTTGGAGCACCTCCGGGTTATGTCGGATATGATGAAGGCGGTCAGCTGACAGAAGCTGTTAGAAGAAAACCCTATTCAGTTGTGCTTTTTGATGAAATTGAAAAGGCTCATCCGGATGTGTTCAATATAATGCTTCAAATTTTGGATGACGGTCGTTTGACTGATTCAAAAGGCAGAGTGGTTGATTTTAAGAATACACTGATTATTATGACCAGCAATATAGGAAGCAGTATTATTCTTGAAAATAGTTTGAACTCTATGCTTTCAGAAAAAGACTTTGAAGAAACAAAAGACAAGGTTATGGATTTGATGAAAGATCATTTCAAGCCGGAATTTTTAAACAGAATAGATGAAATTGTCTTCTTTAAAGCCCTTACACTTCCTCAATTGCAGGCTATTGTTGATATCTATTTTGCTAACTTAAGAAAATTGTTTGCCGAACGTGATATTAAACTTGAAATTACGGATGACGCTAAAGAACAGCTTGCTACAATTGGCTTTAATCCTGTCTATGGTGCAAGACCTCTTAAAAGAACGATAAGACAATTGGTTGAAAATCCTCTTGCCAAGAAGATTCTCGCTCAAGAATTTAAAGAAGGTGATACGATTACGGTTGATGCTGACGGAGATGAGATTATCTTCAAATAATGTAACAATTGATAAATAATAGTAAATTTTTACCTTCCTTACGTTTTTATAACAATATAAATGGTGTGTAAGGAAGGTAGTTTATTATGACAGTTAGTGGTGTAACTAATGCCGTGCAGGCACAAAATTTGCAGTCTCCTGCTGCAACCGGTATTCAACAAGAGCAGAATCAGTATTACACTGAACCCGAGAAAAAATCTTCAACGGGAAAAGCCTTATTTACTCTGGCTACGCTTGGAGCAATTACATACGGGATTATTAGATATAGGAATGCAAAAGCCTTAAAACCTGTTGTTGAAAACTTTGAAAAAGCTACTAAAGATGGTGGAAAACTTTGTACCGAGTATGTTAAATCAAAGGTTAAAAACCCTGACGGAACAATTTCTGAATCAATTACGAAATCTATAAAAACTCATTATGATAAAGATGGTAAAAAAACTGCTGAAATTATCAGTAACGTAAAAATGGGTGAACGATATTCTGTTTTTTATGACAAAGAAGGAAATGTAATAAAAAATGTTGTCAGCCGAATGTCAACTCCTGCTGCCGGCGAAAAGTGGGCTGTTCAGCAAAGTCTGACTAATATTTATGAACGAAATGGCAATAACGTAGTTACCAAATCAAAAATAGTTGATTACAACGGCAAAAAACCTGTTGAAATATATGCAAATACAAAAACAGAGACTCTTAAAAAAGCTGAGTCAGAAATAATTTAGCAATATTGAAGTATTTGGGTTAAATCATGCTCATCTATTGTGACAGTTGCGGCTTCTTTTAGAATAGGTTTTGCGCAAAAAGCAATTTTCTCTTTTGAACAGCGAAACATACTTATATCATTGGCTCCGTCACCGATTGCTATTGTATTTTCTTGTGATATACCGAGAATTGACTGTAATTTTTTGAGCATAATTCCTTTGCTGTCTGAAAACATCATAGGGCCTCCTACTTGGCCTGTAAGAATACCGTTTTGTGAATGAAGCGTGTTTGAAAAATCCGTATCATATCCAAGTATTTTTTTTGCATATTCAGTGGCATTTTTAAAACCGCCGGAAAAACATACAACAATGTAGCCACGTTTTTTTAGTTCAGTGATTGTTTCTTTTGCTCCATTTGTGTAAGGAAGGTTTTGACAAATTTCATTCACCCTACTTTCTTTTATTCCTTTTAAAAGAGAAACACGCTGTGTCAGGCTATCAAAGAAATCAAGCTCACCCTCCATTGCACGTTTGGTAATTGCTGCAACTTCATTTTTTAAGCCGGCTTCATCAGCTATAATTTCTATTGTTTCTCCCTGCATAAGAGTGGAGTCAAAGTCAAAGACAGCCAGTTTTTTCATATCATCCTATTTTCTTCCGGTGGATCCGAAACCGCCTTCGCCTCTTTGGGTTTTGCTCAATTCCTGAACCACTTCGATATCTGCTTTAGTTACAGGAGAAATTATCATTTGTGCTATTCTGTCACCATTATTTATTGTAAATTCTTTATTTGAAAGATTTACGACAGGGACACAAAGCTCACCTCTGTAATCTTCGTCAATTGTTCCTACACAGTTGATAAGCGTTATTCCGTGTTTTATTGACATTCCTGATCTTGGTCTGACCTGTGCTTCATAGCCCTTTGGAAGTTCCATTTTTAGACCTGTCGGAACAAGCTTTCTTTCTAAAGGTTTTAAGGTAAGAGGAGTTTCCAAAAATGCACACAAGTCCATTCCTGCTGCACCTTCTGTCTGATAAGAAGGTATAGTTACTTTTTCATTAAGTTTTAGAAATTTTAATAATATTTTGTTCATTATTTGATTATAGTTTAGACGTTTATTTTTTACAAATATTACGATTTTGTTAACAAATATTAAGCAAAAATCTTCTTTAAGGCAATTTCATTTCATAGAATGTTTTTATATAAGTGTAAGGTTAGATTTAAAGGTTAAAATCAGGTATTACCTGAGAAAAAATTTGGAGGTTGGTTATGCAAGGTATAAGCGGAATGTACGGATTTCCTAATCCTTATCAGGTTATCGCAAGTCCGACAGGTGCAGGTTTAACAAATTTAAATGCTGAATATGCAAGAGATTTTGGTCTCGGCTTAGGCAATGTATACAATCTTCCGATTGATGTTAATATGGGATTTGGCGGAGTACAAGGCGGTGCTGCTTTTGCCGGTATGGGTATGATGAACCCTTATATGATGAATCCTTATATGATGCAGTCTATGATGTTGTCTCCAACTTACAGAAACTACATTAATATGGATTTTAAAGACCGCCTTACATATGATGCTGACCTCAGAAACAGTGCAAGAGAAATTGATTACAATGAAAGAAAAGATGCTATGAGATATGCAGCAGCATCTGACGGATTGACAGCTGCTATCAATGAAGCTTGTATATCTCTTCAAACAGTAATAGTTGAAGGTGAATCTGACCAGATTGTAAAACAATTTGAAGGTATTGTTGATATGATTAGAAATTCTTCAGTCTACACAAGAATGAAGGAAGAATATAAAGATCATCCGGAAGGATTGGAAAAAGCTTTAAGAAACTTTGCAAGATATCAATTCCAAGCTGCAACAGGTCAGGATTTGAAGGCAATGATTCAAGAAAACTGTGATGGTGCTCTTGCAAACTCTTTCTGGAATACAATTTCTTTTGGAAATGCACAAACTTATTCTTCAGAAGACATAATTGCAAAAATGGAAGGTTCTCAATCACCAAAATCGCTGAAAACCAAAAAGACAGTTGGCAAAATCGGTGGTGTTACAGCAGCAGTAGGTGCAGGTGCAGCAGTTGGCTGTATCGGTGGTCCGGTAGGTGCACTTGTTGGCGCAGGTGTAGGTCTTGTTGCAGGTGTAATTGGAGCATTTTGTTAATAATTATTTTTATTTATAAATCTCAACCAACTAACCTTAAAAAGCTCTCACTTTTGTGAGAGCTTTTTAAATATATTTTGAATGTAGTATAATATGAAAAATACATAAATAGGTAATCATTCATGAATATATTAATCGTCGGTTCAGGTGCCAAAGAGTATACAATGGCAAAAGAGTTTTCTAAATATGAAAATGTAGATTTGATATTTGCTGCTCCAGGTAATTTTGCCATAAGTGATTATGCTGCGTGTATAGATATAGATGCTGATGATGCAGATAGTCTGGCTGAATTTGTTAAAGTGAATAATATTGACCTTACTGTTGCTTCTTCTGGAAAATCTATTGAAAGCGATATTGCTGGCAAGTTTAATGAAGAAGGTTTGATGATTTTTGCTCCGACTGCTGAAGCAGCAAGAATCACATCAAGCAAATCCATTGCCAAAAAATTTATGTATAAAACCAAAATTCCAACTCCTAAATTCGGAATTTTTGACAGAGAAAATATGGCAGTTGATTATGCAAGAAAATCTAAGTTTCCACTAGTGATAAAAGCAGATTTTCATATGCATGGAGAGAATGTGTTTGTTTGTGATTCTTTCAAAATAGCAAAAAGAATGATTGAAGATTTATTTGACAGTGGCAATAAAAAAATTGTAATAGAGGATTTTATTGCAGGACAGGAATTTTCTTACTATGTGATTACAGATGGTTACAATGCTATGCCCGTGTCTTCGGTTGTTCCATACAAGCATGTGCTTGAGGGTAATGGCGGTGCAATAACTTCCGGTCTTGGTGCATATTCTCCGTTTTATATGATAGATTCAACATTGGAGGGACGAATCTTCAAAGAAATTATCTATCCGACTCTTGATGAACTGGGCAAAAACGGAAACCAATATGTAGGTATTCTCGGTGTTGACATAATATTGGACAGAACAGGAAACTTAAACGTTATTGAATTTAATCCGTTTTTTAAAGAGCCTGATGCTCAATGTGTTTTCAATATTTTAGATATTAATTTTGTTGATGTTATGAAAGCTGCCATTGTTGGTTCGCTAGTAGATGATTTTTACGAAATTAAAGTGAAGCCTGTTTATTCATTGTCAGTTGTTCTTAATGCAGGAGGTTATCCCCAAGAAGGCAAATATGGTTCTGTTATTTCCGGACTGGACGAAGTTGAAGAACATTGTGAAATTTCTCATTTTAATACCAGAAAAGATTTGCATGGAAATTTTGTTACAGCAGGCGGACGCACTCTGGTTGTTACATCTAATGCTTCAACATTGGAAAAAGCTGCTCAAAATACATATGAAAGCATTGAACTCATAAACTTTGACGGCAAAAAATATAGAAAAGACATAGGCAAGACACTTTTGATAGGTTGTTAGAAGCAGGTTTGTTTTGAATGAGTCAGAAATAAAAAGAAAATGCTGTGCATGTTCTAAATTGATATCTAGAAATCATTTAATAAAAATTACAAAAAATTCAAAATCACAAGAATTGCGAATTAATCCTGATTCTTTATTTTTTGGTCGTTCTGTGTATATTTGTCCGGATGAATGTTGTATTGAAGCTGCATTTAAAAAAGGAAAAATTTTTAAATTTTTAAAAGTGAAACCTGATAATTCACTTAAAGAAAAAATCAGGGCTGTACTTGACAGATAGATTGTGCTAAAAATATATTATAAGACACGAATTTGGAGAAAAATACATATAATGACAGATACGATAAGAGTTTATGATTTAGCAAAAGAACTTAAGCTTACAAATAAAGAAGTTATTGAGAAGCTTGATACAAAACTTGGCGTAAAAGTGAAGTCTCATTCCAGTGTCATTTCTGAATCACAGGCCAGAAAACTTAAAGAACTATTGTCAGAGCCTCAGGTTGAACAAGCTAAAAAACCCAAGGCTTTTATTGTTAAAAAGGCTAAGTCTAAAACAGAAGAACCTCCAAAGGATGAAGAAAAAAAAGAAGAGCCAAAACCTGTTGAAAAAATAAAACTTGGAAAAATAGAACCTGCTGAAAGATTGAAGCTGGGAAAAATTGAACCTTCTCCAATAAGAAAAACTGTGCCTAAAAGCACTGTAAAATCTGAGCAGGTATCAAAAGATAACCTTAAAAAAGACGGTTTTGTAAAAAGAGAAGGCCGTACAGCTTTTGGCAACAGAAATGAACAGGTGCAAAAAACTGACGGTGCGTCTAAAGTTTCTGCAACTGCGGAAGTTAAAAAAGATGCTGCTCCAAGAGAGAAAAAGCCTATTCAAAGGCATATTATTCCTCAAGATATTTATGATTCAAAAAATGCTCCAAAGAAAAAAGGTGCTAAGAAAAAAGAAAAACAATACAAATCAAAAGAGGAAGAACAAGAAAGAATAAGTTTAGAAAAAGCTAATGCTCAAAAGCATAAAAAACGCTCACATGCTGAAGAGGCGGCTGAAGAAATAAAAAGCGTTGTCATTAACCAGCCGTTGACTGTTGGTGAACTGGCAGACAAGATAAACAAAGCTTCTGCTGAAATTGTTAAATTTTTAATGATGCAGGGAATTTTGGCTACTGTTAATCAGGTTATTGATGTTCCTACTGCAAAAAAGGTGTGTGAAAGTTTTGAAATAGAAGTTCTTGAAGAAGATATAGAAGCATTTATGGAAGAAGAACTTCAAAAAGAAGAAGAAGCAAAAGAACTTGCTGCTATTGATCCGAAGCTTTTGAAAAGAAGAGCACCGGTAATCAGTATTATGGGGCACGTTGACCATGGTAAAACAACTCTTCTTGATTCAATCAGAGCTTCCAAGCATAAAATTGTTTCAACAGAGGTTGGTGGCATTACTCAATCAATCGGTGCTTATACAGTATATTTGAATAATAAAAAAATTGTATTTATCGATACTCCCGGTCACGAAGCTTTCACAGAGATGCGTGCAAGAGGTGCAAAAGCTACTGATATAGCTATTCTTGTAGTTGCGGCGGATGATGGTATAATGCCTCAGACAATTGAAGCTATTAACCATGCGAAAGCGGCCGAGGTTCCTATTATTGTTGCTGTTAACAAAATAGACAAACCTGATGCTAATCCTGATAAAATATTACAGCAACTTACAGAACATGGTCTTGTTCCTGAAGAATGGGGCGGTGATACTGTTTGTGTTAAAGTTAGTGCTTTGCAAGGTACCGGTATTGATGAACTGCTGGAATATATTCTTCTCCTTGCTGAGGTGCAAGATTTGAAGGCTAATCCTGATGCACCTGCTTCAGGTGTAGTTATAGAAGCTAATCTTGATAAGGGAAAAGGTCCTGTTGCTACACTTCTTGTTCAGAATGGAACTTTAAAAACCGGCAACTGTGTTGTGGTTGGAAATGTTTGTGGTAAAGTCAGAGCACTTTTATCTGATTCGGGTGAAAGAGTTAAAAAAGCTGCACCATCTACTCCTGTTGAGATTTTGGGGTTAACGGAAGTACCTCAAGCAGGTGACAAATTTGAAGTTGTTGAAAATGAAAAAATTATGAGAGCAATAGTCTCTGAGCGTAAAGAAAAAGAAAGAAATTCACGTCTTGAGGCTATGCTTCCTTCTCATATTAGAAATGAAGTTGTTGGCGAAGGTGATGATGGATTCCAGCATTTGAATCTTATTATCAAGGCGAATACTAACGGTTCTGCTGAAGCTTTGTCACAAGCAATAGGTCAGTTTAAATCAAACGAAATTATTATAAAACTGATTCATGTTGGTGTAGGTGATATTTCTGAAGCAGATGTTATGTTAGCATCAGCCAGCAATGCTATCATTTTAGGTTTCTCTGTTAAAGAGGACAATAATGCTGAAATAGCAGCTTCAAGAGAGAACGTTACAATCAAGAAATATGATATTATTTATCAAATACTTGAGGATCTTGAACAGACTATGCTCAGCTTGTTGCAGCCTGAAATTAAAGAAGTTGAACTCGGAAAAGCTGAAGTCAGACAGGTCTTTACTGTCGGAAAAACTTCCAGAATTGCAGGTTGTTATGTTACAGAGGGTAAAATTCTCAGAGGTAAAACAGCTTCTGTTATCAGAGACGGACAGGAAATCTTTAAAGGAACAATTGACCAGCTTAAGAGATTTAAAGATGATGTTAAAGAGGTTGCCACCGGATTTGAATGCGGTATATCTTTTGCCAAGTTTAACGATATTCAAGAAGGTGATATCATAGAAGTTTCTACTACCGAAGAAGTTGAAAGACAGGCTCTTGTTTAAACCTTATTTTTAGGGTAAACACATTAGCAAAAGGGAGAAAACAATGTCTTTAAGAAATGAACGTGTCAGAAAAACTCTGATGAAAGAAATAGCCGATATTATACAAAAAGATGTTAGAGATCCGAGAATTTCCGGTGTTATCTCTATTACTGATATTGAACTGGCACATGATAATTCTTTTGCAAAAGTATATTTTTCTGTTTTTACAACAAATGATGAAGCAAAAAAACAGACTATCGAAGCTCTGGAAGAAAATGTATCAAAAATCAGATATGAAGTCGGAAAACGTGTAAGACTCAGACTTACGCCGGAGCTCAGGTTTATTCCGGATGATTCTCTTGAAAGAGGTACAAGAGTAATGGATTTGATTGATAAAGTTTCAAAAGGTGAAATTTAGATTTTTATGTTTGGCTTTTTAAACATAAATAAACCTGAGGGAATTACTTCTCATGATGTTATATCAAAATTGCGCCGTGCTTCAAAAATTAAACAGATCGGACATACAGGCACTCTCGATCCTCTGGCGCAGGGTGTGTTGCCGGTTGCGATTGGAAAGGCAACAAGACTGATTGAATTTCTCAATGAGAATAAAGGCTATATTGCAACTGTTTTGTTTGGCAAAATTTCTGATACTTATGATATTGAGGGCAATATTGAAACGTTTTCAAATAAGAAGGTTACAGAAGAAGAGCTATTTGATGTTTTGTCTAATTTTAACGGAAAAATAGAGCAGATTCCTCCTGCTTATTCTGCTGTTCATTATAAAGGTAAACGACTTTATGAACTGGCAAGACAAGGTATTATACCTGATGATATACCCAAAAGAACTGTATTTATCTCAAAATTAAAACTGTTGGAATTCAATTCCGAAAGTAATACTGCAAAGTTAGAAATAGAATGCTCAAAGGGTACTTATATTCGCACTATTGTGAATGATATTGGTATGATGCTGGGATGTGGTGCATTGATGAGCGCATTGACAAGAACAAAATCAGGTATGTTTGAAATAGAAAATTCAGTGCCTCTTGATATGTTTCAAGATATTTCAGATATTGAAACATATTTGATAAATCCTGTTGAAGTTTTATCATATAAGAGTTATAAATTGTCTGAATTTGAGTATCAAAAAATAAAGCACGGACAGAGTCTTGAAACTGAAATAGTTGATGATTCTGAATATATTATTCTTGTTTATGAAAATAAACTTTGTGCAATCGCAAGAAAAGACAGTGATAACAATCAGTTGGTAATGAAAAAGGTATTTGTATAATGATTAATTTGAAAAATTTGTTTAAGATTTTGCTTGCTGTAATAATGATTTCTGCTCAGGCGTATGCTCTTGATTGTGAATCTGATATGTGTCCTTCGGTTCCTCAGAAGATCAACGGACCTGTCTCTTCAGTATTGAGCAAGGTGACTGGAATGAACTGGATTCTTTCTTCTGTTATCGAATCTCAGGTTAAGAAGCAGATGGACAAAGCTCTTTTAGGAGATTTTAAAGTCGATATTACTCCTTATGGAGGCAAGACTCTTTTGGATGGTAAGTTCAAAAAAATGACAGGTCACTCTGATCATATTTATGTAGAAGGTCTTTATCTTTCAGACGTGAATGCAGAATCTGTTTGTGAATACAATCATTTTATTTATAAAGACGGTCAGGTTTATACTAATGAAAATTTTGTTCTGTCTTATTCTGTTTCTGTAACCTCTGATGATCTTCAAAAAACTGTTGCAACACCACAGTATTTAAAACTTTTGAATTCAATGAATGTTAGTGTAGGAAATATTTCTGTATTCAAAATCTTTGATCCTAAAGCTGAGATAAAAAACAACAGAATGGTATTTTCGTTGAAAGTTATATCTCCTTTGACTTTGGGTGAACCGAAAAGAATCTCTACGGATATGGGGTTAGAAGTTGAAGATGGAAAAATAATGTTTACTGATGTAAGAACTACTCCAAATTTAACATCAGTAAATCTGAATTCTATTCTTCCTGTTATAAATAAATTGAATCCTTTTGTTTATAAGGCAAATATTATGAATAATTCAAAAAGTATAATAAAAGTACAGAATGTAAATATTAATGATAATAAAATTATTATAGGGGGGCTGGTTATTGTGCCCAAAAACTATTATAATAATTAAACAGTTTATTAATTAATGGAGTGGAATATGGGCTTTTGGTCTAAATTAGTAATATTGGTTCTTGCTGGGTTGGCATTCTTTTATGTCAAGGCTAATTTCTTTGATTCCCAACCGGCTAAGGTAGAGAAAAAACTGGTTGTCGAAGAACAGGTTGTTGAGCCTAAAAAACAGGAAGAACCGAAAAAGACAGAAGAAAAAAAAGTTCCAAAAACTTATGTAACTGTTTATTTTCTGGGAATGGATAAGAATGATACAGGTATTTTCAAAAAAGTGCAAAGAGAGCTTCCGGCAGGACAATCTAAGTTGAAATTTGCTTTGAATCAGCTTTGTGAAGGGCCTTCACCCTATGAGAAAAAAGTTGGTGTTTATAGCGAAATACCTAAAAATGTAAAAATTCTTGGTATTGTTGAAAGTAAAAATAAAATTATTATTGATGTAAGTTCAAATATACAAAATGGCGGCGGTGCTGACAGTATATACAGCAGAATGAAGCAATTCATTAAAACTGCTCTGGTGAATGCTCCCAAAAAGCCAATATATTTGTATATTGATGGAAAACAAGCAGAAGTTCTCGGTGGGGAAGGCATTATGATTTCTCAGCCTTTGAACGAAAACTCATTAGATGGGTAAGTGCATAATGACTAATAAGGATATAGATTATTACTTGAATTTGGATTGGACTCTTATTGAGGGGACAGATTTGGATTTTAACGGTAATCCTTATCATTATATTGAAATAAAAGAGTTTCCAAGTTTTGCATATTGCGCTAAAACGAGAGAAATTGCGCTGGCTAATTATAAAAATCAGCTCAAACTTATGCTTCAAATATTAATTGAAGATGGAGAGCAAATTCCTGAACCGGGAGACAATGATGATGACGATATCGATTGGGAAAGTATTTGTCCCGGTTAATACAAAATAAAAAGCACCCCATACAGGTTGTATGTGTGAGCCGGGTGCTTTGGAATTTAACGATTGTCTCGTTAATTCATATATGCTGTTAGTAGATTGTTTGAAGAAGTCATTTCTCTGAGTTTTCTCAGTGCTCTATTCTCTGTTTGTCTGATACATTCTTTTGTAACACCATAAATTTTACCTATTTCTTCAAGTGTTTTTTTGCTCCATTCACCAAGCCCGAATCTCATTCTTACAACAGCTTGCTCTCTATCTTTTAAGAGCGAAACTACATATTCTATATCTCTTTTCAGATTTTCATATTCAATATCTGCATATACTGTTGCTTTTGGGTCTTCAAGAATCTCTGATAATGTTACTTCACTGCCGGAAGACAGTTCATATTGTGCATCCATTGAAATTGAACTGTTGAATGCACCAAGAAATGTGTCTATTTTGTCTGCCGAGATATTCATTTCTTTTGCTACATCTTCGTTTTTGACCTGTGTGTTATATTTTTGCTCAAGTGAAGCTTTGACTTTTGAAAATTTAGAGAGTGTTTCTTGAATATAAACAGGAATTTTTACACAATGTGACTGTTCTGAAATTGCTTTGAATATAGCTTGTTTTATCCACCATGCTGCATATGTGGAAAATCTGTATCCAAGTTTATAGTCAAATTTTTCAATTGCAACCATAAGTCCCAGATTGCCTTCCTGAATTAAATCAACCATTGGTAATTTGGAAACCTGCACTGTTTTTCTGGCGATGTTGACAACCAGTTTTAAATTTGAACGTACTAATTTTTGCTTTGCTTTTAACGATTCTTTTTCTGTGCCTTCTCTGGCAATTCTTGCAGTTTCTTTTTCTTCTTCTGCTGAGAGAACAGGAATGTTTGAGATTTCTCTGATGTAAAGACTCAGTGTGTCATCGTTTTGTGCCGGCATTACATTGTGAGAAGAAGGTTTTGTTGACGGACGGAAAGTCATTTTTGATGAGGCTGAATTGTTAGACATACACTTACTCCTAATTTATTAATATCCTAATTGCTTGTTTGCTGAATTTTGCATAAAAACTGCACAGTATAGAAACGTCTATCTGCCTTTGATTTGCTGATAAAATCGAAAAATGAAAAATAATGATGGACTGACCCAATTAATTGCCTGTGTATATACTCAATATATCACCTAGTATATCAAAATGCAAGCTTTTTATTACGAAATATTACAAAATCGTGAAAAAAAAATGAATATTTGTAATATTTTGTAATATATTTAAAGTTATATGAATATAACTTTTATGCAAAAAGCTCTTAATATAGCTAATAATTCGGGCAATGACATACCTGTTGGTGCTGTCATTGTGAAAGATAATCTAATTATTGCTTCTGCTCATAATGAAAAAGAAAAACTTAATGATGTTACTGCACACGCAGAAATTTTGGCAATCAGAAGAGCTTCACACTTGATTAACGATTGGAGGCTCAACGGATGTGACTTATATGTTACTTTGGAGCCATGTCCTATGTGTGCATCAGCTATAATGCAGGCTCGTTTGAAAAGCGTATATTTTGGCTCTTTTGATACTGTATGCGGGGCTTTTTCTGTTCTGCCAGATTTGATTAAAATTTCAAATTCGAAATTATACATTAAAGGCGGTATAATGGAACAGGAATGTGATAAACTTTTAAAAGCATATTTTGATAGGATAAGAGAAAAAGAATATGGACACTAAACTTTATTTGGATGAACTTGTTAAAACATATGAAACTGAAGATTTTATTAAAGATGATCCTGTTCAGTTTCCTCATCGTTTTAAAGACAAAAATGATATAGAAATTGCTGCATTTTTGGCATCTATATTTGCCTATGGGAAAAGAGAAGTTTTTATTTCAAAGCTCAATATTTTATTTAATAAAATGGATAATAAGCCTTATGATTTTATTCTTGGGTTTTCCAAAGAGAATCATATTCTTGATGATTTTGATTACAGATTTTCTGTTGGTGTTGATATAGTACAAATAGTTTTGATTTTACATTCTTTGTACAAGTCAGGCGAATCATTGGAGTCTCTTTTTAATTATGGATGGGAAAACACTAAATCTGTTAAAGGTATGTTGCAGACTGTTATTGATTATTTTTACGGGAGAGTTACTTTGCCGGTTACAAAAGGTTTTTACCATCTTCTTCCGAATCCTTCAAAGGGAAGTGCTTGTAAACGTTTGAATATGCTTTTGCGTTGGCTTGTAAGAGATGGGGCTGTTGATCTTGGGATATGGACTTTTATGCCAAAATCTGAGCTTTTAATTCCTCTGGATGTACATGTTGCAAAAATATCAAGAAAAATTGGTATTTTAAATAGATCCCAGAATGACTATAATTCAGTACTTGAGATTATGGCTCATTTGAAATCATTTGATTCTGTTGATCCTGTCAAATATGATTTTGCAATGTTTGGCTATGGCGTAAATAACTGATTATTTGCCATAAAGCATTTGTTTTCCTGTTTTTCCGCCTTTTTCTACGAATTCACAGCCACCGGGTGCATAAACAAGATTTTTGCCGGTATTGCCTACTGCATAAAGAGAAAAGACATCGTACCCCCATTTATTGGGACCTTTCATGCCGTTTACATCAACTGCAATGATAGATGCATAGTTAGCTGTATATGGGAAGAAAATCATTCCGTCAGCTGTTACAATAGCTTGTTTTGTTTTTAATGCACTTCCTCTATAACCATTGCAGCCACTTGTAGCTTTATTAGCAGCAATGTCTTTATCTTCATCACTCATGTCATCACCATAGCCGCCTTTTTTGACTTCATCATTACCTTTATATTCTGGCATACAACCATTAGCCAGTCCGTTTGTTTCACAAATTTTTGTTATGTTAAGATTCTCTTTGAAGAAAGCGAAGAGTTCTCTGCATTGCCCAAAATTTCCGTTATAATTTCCGGGAAGAGCTCCACCTGTGCTGTTTAGTGTGTATCCGGTACAGTTTCCGTTTTTGTCATAACCTTTGCATGTTGCTCCGCCATAGGGATTTTTATCCCAATAATAACAATTTGGATATTTTGAAAATTCAAAATAGGATTTTTCAGCAGCCTGATTCAAAACGGAAATTGCCTTTTTCAATCCTGCACGGTTTGCTTCTCTTTCTGACTTAGCCATTATATTAGGTATAGTTATTGATGCAATAACTCCTATAATCATTAAAGTGACAAGAATTTCTGCAAGCGTAAAGCCTTTTTTTATGTGCATAAATAACTACTTTCTATTTTTCTTCTTTTTTTTCTTTGCCTGAAGTTCTCGGTATGCATTGTCGACAGAAATTTTGGCTATTTGTTTTCTTTGTGCTCTATCGTAAAATACCAGCCAATGTTTTCTTTTTATATTATCAACTGCAAAAGAGATTCTTCCACTTGTTCTGTCGCCTGGTTTGATTTTTGAAAACATAATAGAGGTATCTCCAAAAACAGAAGGATAAAAAGAGGCATTTAAGTCATTTACAAGCGACATGTCAAAACCTGTAAAATATTTATCTGTTGTATTGGTAATTACCAGCGATATTGTTATAGTATTCAGTTCACCAAACGGATCTTTTTCAAAGACTATATTGGTCATTTTTACGTTTAAGCCGTCGCATGTGAATTCTTCTTGTTTTAATGCTTCTTTTTTAAAGACAGGAAGTTGTACACCTTTTATTACCTTGACTCTGATTTCATCACCCGGAGAAATCAAAACATCTTTGCCTTTTTTGTACAAAGCCATACCAAGTCCAACTGCACCGCCTACGGCTGCACCTCCTGCAAGAGTGTATCCCTGACTGGCTACTGCTGCGGGTAATCCGAACATGTTAAGAGCAACAACACCTCCAACAACACCTCCAACTGCTGTGTATCCGGCACTTTTTGCTACAACTTTTGTAGTTCCTACAACAGGGTTCAATTTTGTACTCATTTTTCCCTGTATAGGAATTTCTCTGCCGTCAGGAGTAATAAGATAGTCAAAGTTTACTTCTATCCACCCGTCTCTGCCGAGCCTTTTTGAAGGTTGAATTTCTTTTACACTTCCGTGAGCAATTGTTCCAGCAGGAAGGATTACGCCTTTGTCTCCTTCTACTTCATTGGATATTTCAGCAAAAAATTCGTCTCCCTCTTCTGTATAGCCTGAGCTTAGAACCTGAGAGACTGTCATTTTTATTTCATCTTTTGCTTCAAGCTCATCGACCTCACCTGTAAAAAGTTTTGCATTTTCTTTTTCCAGTCTGTCTGTGACTTCTGCACGACCTTTAAACATTTCTGTTGAAGATTGTGCTTCTTCTGCTTTTACTAATATTCCAATTCCGCTGTATACAAATATGAATGCGCTTAGCAATAAAAATGACAATAGTTTCTTCATATCAAAATCTTACATCATAAACTAAATTAAATCACGTTTGTAACGATTATTTGTAATAAAGCGTGTAAATTTTATTTCGTTTTATTGCCGGATTTAAAGAAGGTATGTAAGGTAAAATTATTTGAAATAAACCTGTTTCAGGAGCTTCTTCTGTGATTTTTCCATAAAGGTTTACCTTGTTTCCTTTGACATCTTTTGTTGAAAAATAAGAAATTTCAAGTACTCCCGGAGGGCAATTGGGTTGGTTTCCGGGTTCAGCTGTTCTTATTATACCGGTTACTTCTGATCCTTTAGGGATAAATAAAATACCATCTTTTTTTACATCTTCAGAAACAATAAACTTGACTTTGTCGTTAACATTTATGTTCTGTGTCAGTACATATTTGTTATTTATTTTTTTTGCTTTGGTCATAATCAAAATATGCTCTGGTGTGTAGATTTTTACCGCATTATTTTCAGATATATTGTTTGTTGTTTCTCTTGTTTTATTAAGACTGCCCAGCTGGTTTACTTTTTTTAAGTAATCTTGCGGAATGTCATCTGTGTATACTGGCATAGCCTGTACTCCGAGACATATAAAGCTCATAAATAATGTAATTATGTTTATTGTGTGTTTTTTCATTATAAAACTTTCTTAGTTGTTTTTTGTTTTGTCGCTAACAGGTTTTATCGGATTGTTTTGATATTTTTCTTTTATTGTTTTTCTTGCATCTTTTGATGTTAGTAGAAAGTTTTGATAATATAAATTGTTTTTGTATTCGTTATCTATAAGGTATGCAGGATATTTTGTATAGATATATTCATATAAAGCCGCCAATCTTTCACTTCCGTTAGGGTGAGATGAAGTTTTTTCAAACCAGTTGGGTTCACCTGATATTTTGTTAAGCACAACAATCATTGCAACAGGGTTGTATCCGGCATTAACCATAAGATCAACTCCTCTTTTATCAGACTTGAATTCATATGATTTGGATGCATAACTCATTGAGAATCTTCTCCAGAGTCCTTTATGGGCATCTATTCCATGTGAAATTTCGTGGCTCAATATTGCTGCAATTTCATCATCAGAATCTAAGAAAGGTAAAATTCCTTTGTATACTTCAATTTGTTTTGATGAAAGATAAGTTACGGCGTTTACATTTTTGTTTGTTGAATAGTGAAACGTCATTCGCTTGTCTATTTGATTAGCGTTTAGTATTCTGAAACCGATTTCCATAATCTTTTTCTGATACTGACTTTCTCTTTCAATTCTGAGTTCGTCTGCAAAACATGTTGAACTGCTTAAAACTAAAACCATTAAAAATACAAAAATTTTTTTCATATTCACTCTCCATTGTGTTTTTATTATAATTTGATATTTTTTATTTTGTCAATATAAAACACTTACTTAATAATAAACCATGTATTTTTTACGTGGTGATACGACTGCTTGTCCACCTGGCAAAAGCCTCAAAAGAGGTACTGCAAGTCCGAAAAGAAAAGGTGTGGTAGCTAGTTCTGCCAGCCCTATCCAGAAGGAAAGCGAGTATCCGCTGCTGCTTATAGAACCGTCAAGCGGTTTAATATTTCCATTTTCATCTTTAATTTCAAATTGTTCTATTGTCATTTCAGCGGGAGCACCCCCCATCGCTCTCGGCGAAACTTCTCCTATTTTTGCATAAACAATAGTGTCTTTTTTTATTATTGTTTTGTCATTGACTTTTACATCTTTAACCACTTTAAATGGAATTCTTTCGCCTATTTCAGGAAGAGCAACTTTGTATTTATCGTATTTTTTTCCTTTAGAGATTTTTATATGTGAATTTTTTGTACTGACCTTATAGACAGGTTTCAGCAGTACTTCTGTACCGTATTCGGTTTTCACAATGCCTGTATATTTTGGTTTTTTGAATTTTTTATTTTCATTGCTTATTATAACTGGTTCATCAGATATGATAGTTTCATGATATTTGTGTTTTTTTAAAGTTCTTTTATCAATTGCAGTAGATAGTTCTTCTGCTGTTTCATCTGTGATTTCCGGCATTTTGAATTGTTTTTTTGCCGGTATTTCTTGTTTTACATTTTTTTCTACACTTCCTTTAAAAACTTTATTCTTTTTTATTGCACAAAACCCGGCACCTTCGGTGAAGGTGAAAAAATATACAATTAATAAAAATGTGCCAAAGAATTTTTTTATCATATATTGTTTTCCTGCTTTTCTTTTTCTTCCTTGATTCTTAGTCTTTCTTCCTGAATCATTCGTATCATTTTTCTTTTGTCTTTAGAGTTTAACAGGAAATTCTGATAATATAGGGTTTTCAAATATCTGTTGTCCGCAAGATAAATGGGATATTTTTCATAGATATATTGGTATAAATATGCAGTTCGTTCTTTGCCTGTATGGACAAATATATTATATTCAAACCAGTTGGGCTGTGAAGCTGTTTTGTTTAATATATTAATTAATGCAACAGGATCATATCCGGCATTAACCATTAAGTCAACAGCTTTTTTGTCAGATTTGATTTCATATTTTCTTGGAGAAAAACTAATTGAAAATCTTCTGAAAAAACCGCTGTGCATATCCAGGAGTGTTGCAATTCCAGTACTTAATAGAGCTGCAAGCTCGTTTTCATCTTCGATATAGGGAAGCATACCTTTATATATTGTGACTGTTTTCGATCTTGTATTTATTTTTACTTTTTGTTTATTTTGTGTGTTATAAAAGAAAGTGATTCTTTTGGTGATATTGTTGCTGTTAAGTATACGAAAACCAGTTTTCATAACTTGCTGCTGGTATTTTGTGTCTTTGCCAAGAATCAACTCATCAGCCAAACATACATTTAAAGATAAAAATAATAATAAAATTATTATTATTGTTTCCCTCAAAATGTTCATTATGACACCTCTTCTCCTTCTTTTATATTATAGCTGTGTGAAAAATTCAGTGTCAATGAACCATAAAAGTTTATTAAGTTCAAAAAAAGACCTCACATTATGTGAGGTCTGTCAAGTTGCGTGTGATTATTTAATAATAATCAGGGTATTTTATTTTTGTGGAGGAGGGCATTTGTGAGGACCTCTCGGACCTTTTCTGTGATGTTTTTTGAAATGTTCTCTGCCTTCTTGTTTTATTTTTTCAAATTCGGCTTTTTGTTCAGGAGTCAAAATAGCTTCGAATTCTTTAGTGTTTTCATTTCTTATTGCTCTTGCTTCTTGTTTCAGTTTTTTGATATCTGATTTTATTGCAGAGAGCTTTTTGTCTTTCGCTTCTTGAGAGAGCTTTGTATTTTCTTTTACTGTTTTGGCTTCTGCTTTTTTAGCTTTAATTTTTTCCATAACAGGCTTCATTTTTTTATGACCCTTCATCCTAATTTCATGAGCCTGTTTTTTTTGTTCTTCAGTTAGTTTTAGTCTTTCGTCAAGATTAATTTTGGGGGGATGCTGTTTTTTCATATCTTTAGGACAGCTTTTTGCCGGAGGGGTTTTAGCTTCTTGTGGTTGTACTGTATTGGCAAAAGCCATTCCTGATGAGAGCAATAATCCTGAAATTACTGCACAGATAACTGTTTTTTTCATATTTTGTCCTTTCTATAATAAATCTTCAAGTTTTTTAGCAAGTTCTTGTTTTGCATTATATAACCGTGATTTTACGGTTCCGATCGGGCAATTTAGTTTTTGTGAAATGTATTCGTACGAGTTGTTTTCTATTTCATACAGCATGATAACCTCTTTGAATTTGGGCTTGAGAGAGTTTATTGCTTCTGAAATTCTTTTTTGCCTCTCTGTTTGCAGCAATGACTGCTCAGGAGTTTGTGATTTGTCTTTTATAAAAGATATTACATTTTCGTCATTTGTTGTGTTGTCAGAGAGTTTTTTGTGTGCTGATTTCAAATAATCTTTGGACACATTAGCTGTAATTGTTCTTATCCAGGCAGTAAAGTTGCCTTGTTCTTCATATTTATGTGAATTTTTCCATACTTTACAATAGACCTCCTGTTCAAGATCCTCGTTATGTTCATTTGTTATTCTTTTTATAATGCTTCTGACCGCATTTTTATTATTGTTTATGATTTCTTTAAAATTCATCATTATTCCATAAATCTTATTCAACAAGCAAGAACCCGTATTCGTCAACGGGAAGCCCCATTTCTTCAATGGTCGGTGAATTCATAGCTATTATGTCATCGTATATTTTGTCTGCGTTCAGCATCAAGGGAATGCTTAAGCTTGTGAAACAAAGTAATGCCAGAGCACAGGCTGCTTTTAGGATTCTGTTTCTTTTTTGTTTTGCTTTTATATAAGGCTTGGCTTCTTTTATGAGAGCAGATACCTTTTCAAGTTTTTCATGTTCTTTACGACAGATTTCACATTCTTTTAGATGTTGTTGAAAGTCTGTGTCGTTCAAAAACATATAGTTGCTTTCATAGCCGTTACAAATTTTGTGTTCTTGTTTTTTATCCATTATTTTGTTCCTTACATTTACTATAACGAATAAAAAATAAAAATGTTCATTTTTTGTTTAAAAAATTATTTTGTTCATAAATAAATATGTTGTTCATTCCGTTGTAGGTCATATTTTGAAGACGGTATTGTTTTTTGTTTAGGAGTTCTATGAGTTGTTTTGGTTCATTTCCTTTTAGCTTATTAAATATTTCTTCATCTATTATTAAAGTATTATTAGATTGGTTTAAATAGTCAAAGACTTTTTTGTATTGGCTTTTTTCCGCCCAATCCGATGTAGATGCAAAAGGCAGCAGGTCTTTTTGTTCTAGTTTTGAATATAACAGGTCAGAGTCAGCTGTAAGTATATCGAGTTTTTTGCCTTTGGTGTTATTTTTTATGAAATCATAGTCCCTTTTCAGACTTCCGTTTTCGAGAGTCTGCTGTTTAAGAAGAGTCAACTGTTTATTGAATCCGCTTAAAAACAGCATGTCAAAACTTGAAACGGCTACTGCTGACACAGCTGTGTATATCAAAATGAATTTTATTAATGAGATACAACATATGAATTTATCATAGTTTTTATTAATGAATTTGTTTAAAAATTCGTCACAATATAAAGATACAATAATCAACGCAGGAAAAGAGACTCCTCCAAGAATAAGAATGTGGCTTCTTCCCTGGTAATATACAAAAATGCCCAAGCCTATTATGCTCAACATAAAATATATTGCTGATTTTGCATCAATTTTATGTGAAAAGAACAGATTGTTTAAAGATTTTATCATTGCAGTTATGTATATTAAAATGATAAGAATCCAGGGTTGATGATACAAAGGCATTGGCAGCATAAAATAGCCTGTTTTGTAAAACACATTCTGATAATAAAACATATTATCTACATCAATAATCTTGCCGCATTTTAATATTGTAATTAACTCTATTATTATAAATGACAATAATGCAATTAAAAGTGGCTGAAATAATGTTGTTAAAAGTTTTTTTATAGAAGATTTTTGTTCTTTAAATTTTAATGCTTCTGAATAAATTAAATATCCATACCATCCGCCAATGGCAACAATTCCTGATTCGAAATTCCAAATGAGAGCTGTTATCATAAATATAAAACACAAAATTTCCATAATTTTTCTTGCTTTGTGATTTTGTATTTTTTGATATATTGATGCCAAGAAAATAACAAAAGTTATAAAAAAAATTCGATGGGGCATGAACTGGAGATAATAAATTGTCTCCATATTTGCAAGTATGCAGAAAATGTAAAAGTAATATATATAAGTAAGCATGAAAACAAAAGCAACTATTTTATTTCTTATATTTAATGCAAATGTTGTTGCTGCAAATAAAAAAGAAGACAAAATTAAAAAGACATTTATCATATTTATATGGGAAACAGAAATATTTTTGATTGGTTTTAGAATAAGTTCATAGATATACGGATAAAATCCATAGATGTTTTCAAAATTTATCCCTATCACCTGTCCTGAAAGAACTTTGTATATTGGAGAAAAATATGCGCTGAAATGATGTCGGCAGGATGCACTCAGGTCATATACAGGAGTGTAATAGATGCTGCCTATTGTTATTGCAGCCGATACCATTATAATGCCCAAAAGAGTATTCAATATTATTTTTATCTTTTTTGA
Organism: Candidatus Limenecus sp.; assembly: GCA_048360435.1. Classification (GTDB taxonomy): domain Bacteria; phylum Cyanobacteriota; class Vampirovibrionia; order Gastranaerophilales; family Gastranaerophilaceae; genus Limenecus. The sequence continues at coordinate 282,042 of DBGCOP010000027.1, forward strand.
ACCTGTTTGATAAACATACAAAAGATAGAATAAAAAGGCTCCTAATATAATAATTTCAAGGGAATTGTTGATTAATGTAAAAAAGAAGTTATGGCGGTTGAGAGAAGCTTTGTATAAAAATAAAACAAGTATTGTGGCTGATGTGATTTCTGTTATTACCACAGATTTATACAACTTTTCTGTTATATTAAGTTTTACACTTTCCCAGATTTTGTAAAATATTAAATATAAGATAGGAAAACCTGTAATTAGTGCAAAATATTGGAGTTTTTCTGCTTTTTCAGGAAGAAAGTAATACAAAGGCATGTTGAAATTGTTTACTACGAAATCAACATCTTTAAAACTCATGTAATTTCTGAAAACTGCATATATGACAAATGCGGCAATTAAATAGATATATGTTGATGACAAAAAAGAAAGAAATGTGAGTACATGTTGTTTTTTGTCCATTATTTCCTCCTCTTTTCTAAGAAAAAAAGACTCACAAGCTGTGAGTCTTTTAAAATGCCCTGAGCCAGACTTGAACTGGCACTAGGGGTGAGCCTAATCGGATTTTAAGTCCGACGCGTCTACCGATTCCGCCACCAGGGCTTGTTTTATGTTTTCTTTTGTCAATTTCATTGTGGCGGAGCACTCCGTGCAATCTTACCGCCATGACCGAAAAATAACATTTAGTTATTTTTCTCAAGCCTGCTAACAAGTTTGGTTCTTGCCACCAAGGCTTGCTTTCTATATATTCCTGTAAAATATCGTTATTGTCAAGTATAAGTTGAAATTTACATCTTTGCAAAACACTTAAAATATAGATAAAATTATGTTATGGATAATCTTTCGAAAATAAATGAACTTAATGATCTTCTTGAAAAAAATCCGACTGATTTTAAAGCAAGAAGAGAATTGGCTGTTGAATTAATGTCGAACGGATATAATGAAGAGGCTTTGAAACAGCTTTATTATCTTTTAAAACGTTTTCCTGAAGATTCAAGATTACATTACAATGCAGGTATAGTGCTCGAAAATTTAAAGGAATTTGATAAAGCAATTATCTCCTACCAGAATGCATTGAAAATTAGCCCTGATGAACCTGATTTTTTATATAACCTCGGATATGCTTATCTTCAAAAACAGGATTTTGACAAGGCTATTCCCTTTTTCTTGCGGGTTTTGCAGCTTGAAGATGATGATGCAAACAGTTATTTTAATCTGGGTTATTTATATTCCAAAAAAGAAGAACATAACTTGTCTATAAAATGCTTGAAGGCTGCAATAGACCTCAATTCTCAAGATTTTCTCGCATATTTTTATCTTGCTTATGAGTATGACAAAATAGGTGAAAGAGAACTTTGTAAAGAATATTATAATAAAGTCATAGAAATGTCTCCCGATTACAGCTGGGCTTATTTTAACTTGGCTTCCATATATTTTGAAGAAGGTGATATTGAAAAAGCTATGATATTTCTTCATAAAACCTTGGAATTAAATCCAAAAGATGACAGTGCTTCCGTAATTTTTTCAAAAATTCTGGCAAAACAAAATATGTTTTATGAGGCAATTGAACTTTTAAAAAATGCTCTTATTAATAATCCTTATAATGGCGATGTAAATTATACACTGGCTCGTATGTATAAAGAAACAGGCGATTTTGAACAGTATAAATATTACCTTAAAGAGGCGTTGAATAATTATCAGACACTATCTTTTGATGTTAAGCAGCTGAAGTCTGAGTACGATAGGGCACAGTAATTTCCGGGGCTTTTTTAGGCGCATAGTTTTTGTCTAATGCGTTTAAAATTTCCGGTTTGATTTTCATATCTTTCAAAACAGCCATTGCTTCTTCGTGAGTTTTTGCTGTTTTGTAAGGACGTTCTTCTCTCATTGCTGAGTAAACGTCTGCGGCTCGGACAATTTGTGCCATTTTGTTTTTTGAATTCGGATTGTGGTGGTCTCTTGCTATTTCAGCTACGTTTGTTCCGAAACCGAGACCTTTCAAAAGTTCGTATCCCAAAACAGAATGAAGATTGATAACTTTTCTTTCTTCAGGTGTTAATCTTCCGTTTTTGTTCAATATTTCTTCAGGAACAAGTGATTTGCCTATATCATGAAGTGCTGCACCTGCTTCCATTGTTTTCAATTCATTTTCACTCATACCCATTTCTTTGCCGATTGCTCTTGAGAATTCTATTGTTGTTGAAAGATGAGTGTGTTTGATAGTTTTTAAGTTGTTGTAATTCATTTTAACCGGCAAATTTTCTTTTTTCAAAATTGCTCGGATGCTTGGGATTGACTCTGTTGCTGCCTCTAAGTCAAGTGGGCTTGGTAAATATTTTAATGCTGAATTTACGGCAGCATCATATTCGTTTATATTGCTTCCAATATTTCCAAAAAAGTTTTTGAATTGTGCTGACTTGTTTTTCCAGAAGTTTGAAATGGTGGATAATCCAATGGTTGACGCTTTAGGCAAGTCGGATTTTTCAGTTTCCGAAACAAAACCTTCATCATCTTTTCCGATAAGTTTGTCACCAAACAAAAGTTCTTTGGAAGATGCAGAGGAATAACGTGTTTGAACGGCTGTTTGTTGAGTCAGAGACGGCTTTTCAAACGGATTAATAAATTTGTTATTAAAACTATTAGCACTATTAACTGTATTTGTATCTGCCGGTTGCTGTGTTGGCAAATCCACAGTTCTTTGTGTAATTTTTTCAACTGCCAAAATTAAATATTCCTTTTTTCCTTCGGTTCCCTATATACTAATAAAAAATTTTTTTTCCATAAGATTTACCGAGTTTAAGGAATTGTTAATATATTTTTACAAAAGTTAAGCAAAGTATTTTTCTAAAGCTTTTTTATCAAAAACTTCTATGCTTTCTTTGTTGTGTATAAAAATTAGGCAGCTTAGCATTGATTTAAACATTGAAAAGTCGCTCAATGAAAGCTTCTTCATAAGATCAGCAATGTTCTCCGCAAGAAATTCCGTAATCAATGTTTTATTTTTAAAAACTAAAGAAGTAAAGTAGTCCAATCCTTCTTTTGTATTTATTCCTTCAAAATACAAAATGTCTGGTGATTGAAACTCAATAAAACGCATTGCCTTATCCAGATTAAAGCCTATGTGTTCATTAAGTTCACACTGATTTACTTTTTCCAGATTGTATTTTGTTATTGACTCTATTGTCATGACATTTTTATCATCAGAGGATATGTCATTCAATACGGAATATATTAAATGAGTTTTTCCACACAGTCCTGAGCCGCAAACAAGTATTATTCCCGGATTCGATAGTGATTTTTGAATTATGTTTATTTTTTTATCATCAAGCCCTATTTCTTTAAGTGTTTTAGGAGGTTTGTAAATTTTTATCGAAATTCTTTCTCCGTGGATTGTCGGGAAGGCTGAAATACTGGCAATAAGTGCCATATCATCAACTTTGAAACTTAATTTTCCAAGCTGAGGCAGTTCAGAAACTGTCGGATCCAGATTTGCAAGTGTTTTTAATTTTGCAATGAATGAAGACACCAAAATAGTCGGTATTTCTCCTGTTGACACATTTTGAGAATCTTTTCTGAATGTTACACTGAGCCCGTTTGGTACATGTTCAAAAAACAGTTCGTGTATATCGTCTTGAATAGCCTGTTTTAAGATTGAGCGGATAAGCTTTTGGATATGCTCATCAGAAAGACTTGATGAAATATCTTCATTATTTAAAATTTCACGCCAGTCATACTTTGGCTTTGTTTCATCAATAAAAATTTGTCCGACAGAATTTCCGCTGTTGTAATATTCTTCTATTTTTTTTAATACGGCACCTTCTGATGAAATAACAGGTTCAATTTCACATTTAGCATCTTCGACTATTTTGTCTATTGCAAATAAATCCAGAGGGTCAGACATTGCTACTGTCAGAATTCCCTCTATTTCAAAAAGCGGGATAACTTTGTATTTTTGTGCATTATTAAAGTTTATATAGCTCAGACATTTTTTATCCAGAGAATAATCGTCAAGATTAACATAAGGAATATGGAGTTTACTCTCTAGAAACTTTAAAAGCTTTTCTTCCTGAATTAGACCTGATGAAATCAACACCTGTCCTATGTTGACATTTTGTGCAACAGCAACCTGTTCTGCCATTTCCAAATCCTCATATTTTATGAGATTGTCTCTTACCAGGTCATATTTGAGTTTTTCAAGTGTTTTATTTCTTACGAATTCCATAGTTTATTTTTCCAGATACTCTTTGACTTTGTTTATTACTTCATCGAGTTCAAAGGGTTTTGTTATGTATTCGTTTACACCTGTCTCCTGTCCGATTATTTTGTCGTCTTCCTGAGAACGTGCAGTAACCATAATAATTGGTATATCTTTGTATTTATTGTCATATTTTAAAAGACGGCTTATTTTGTAACCGTTTATTTTAGGCATCATTACATCAAGAATCATTAAATCGGGGATTATTTCTTTTGCCATATTAAGACCGGCTTCGCCGTCATAAGCACAAAAACATTCATAGCCCTGGGCTTCCAGCATAAATTTTAGCGTTTCAACAATGTCTTGTTCGTCATCAACTATGAGAATTTTTTTGTTATCACCCATTATTTTATGCCTCCACCTTGTTATTTTTCTTTAATAATTTTTCCGCTGTTTCAATCATTTCAGCTGCATCTTTTCCATTATCCGGAAAAAGAGCTGTTGAATACAATATATCATATTTTTGAGAACTTGTTGTATTCTGTTCAATAGTACTTTCAATTTTCTTTTCAATAAAGCTTTGGGCAAATTTATCAGCCTCCGGAAGTATAACAGCATAGCAACTTTTTCCGTCTTCATTGAAGTATACTTCTTTTGTGTTAGCTGTTTTTCTTATTATTGATATTTTTTCGCATTTTATGTCTTCTATAAAAGAAGTTTGGGTGTTCTGGTCTTCTTTTATCATTAAAAGCAAAAGGTTGTGTGAACAGGTTTTTGCTTTTTGTATGTCTTTATCAAGATCCAGAATAAATTTTTCTTTTTCACTTAATATAGGAATTACAAACGAGAAGGTTGTACCTCTATTTAATTCACTTTCTACCCATATAAAACCTTTGTGAGCTTCAATGAGTTGTTTAGCAATAGGCAAACCTAGTCCTGTTCCTCCATTTTTTCTGTTTAGTGAATTTTCTATTTGTTGAAATTGGTCAAAAACTTTTTTGAGATCTTCCGGAGCTATACCTATGCCGCTGTCTGCAACAGAAACTTTTATGTAGCGGTCGTATAAAATTGGATTTTCAACGCCTATTAATTTATGTTTTTCTATATCGGATTCTTTAATATTTTCTGTTTTTACAATGATTTTGCCGCCATCGTTTGTAAATTTTATCGCATTTGATATCAGGTTTGACATAACCTGTTCAATTCTCTGGCTGTCAAAGTATGTGTCTGATATATTATCTTCTTTTTCAAGAATTAGCTCTATATTCTTTTCTTTTGCTACATTTTCGAAGGTGTTTTTCATGAATTCAACAGGTGTGTTTATATTCGATTTTTCGAATTTGAAATCCATTTTTCCTGCTTCGACTTTAGATAAATCAAGAAGGTCATTGATAATTCCTGAAAGTCTTGTAACATTTCTTTTTGCCATGTTCAGAAACTTGTCCATTACAGTACTTACTTCACCGGCTTTGCCGCTTAAGCATATTTCAAGAGAATTCTTGATTGCTGTTAAAGGAGTTCTGAGTTCATGCGATACAATAGAGATAAATTCGGATTTTAGTCTTTCGAGTTTTTCGAGTTTTGTGTTTGTCTTTTTTATTTCTTCATATAATGAAGCATTTTCCAGTGGGAGAGACACTTGTCTGGCAAGGGTTTGAAAACAGGTTGTATCTTCCTGTGTGAAATCATTTTCTCTAAATACTTCAATTAATCCGAAAAACTTTTCTCCTACATTTATAGGTGCAAAAAGATTGTCAAACTTTAATATATTGAGGTCATACTCTTCAAGCGGATGTTTTATGTTTTTGATAACTTTTATATCAGAAACATTTAAATTATAAGGAATACGCTTTTTATCAAAAAGAGCTCTGTAACTCAAGATTGCTCTGAGCTTTAAAGAGTGTTCCAGTCTCGGGGATATTCCATATAGTGAATTGATGATTAAATCAATGTCGTGTTCTGAATTGAATACAAGTGTAGACGAAAGAGAAAAGCTGAGACTTTTTTCAAGACCGTCAATCATTATATTTATAAGCTTTTGTTTGTCTAAAGATCCTGCAAGCTGTGTAGAGGTGTTGTAGAGAACATCCAGCTGATAAAGACTTTTCGCAAGTTCACTGTTGTTTTTTGAAAGTGTATCTATTGCTTTTTTCAATTTTAAATTTGAAGTTGCTGTGGCAATAAGTATTTTTTCATTTATAGGTTTTGTTACATAAGCACTTGTTAGTTTTAGCAGTTCGGATGCATCTGTGTTCTGGTTTATAAGGCTTAACAGAATTATATTCTCTTTGTGTGCAATTGATTGAAGTTTTTTGCATAATATCACTGCATCCAGAGACTTTATTTCTGCATCAATAATTATTAATTGAACAAGTCCACTTTCCACGCAGCTTATTATTCCGGGTTCATCCGATAAAGTTATAACTGCTAGTGAACACTGTGAAAGAATTTTTGTTATTTCTTTGTTTTGATTCTCTTTATCTGAAACAAGAAGTACTTTAGACATGACTATATATTATCACACAGCTTATTTCGAGGCTAATTGATAAGATATCTTAAGGCTTTATCTTTTATTAAATAATTTATCGTATAATAGTAGGATAGATTGTCATGAAAAAAATTGTTTACATGTAAATATAGATTTACAGGGAGTTATAGAGGGATTTTATTATGACTGGTTACAGTTTTGAAATAATAACGGGTCCGATGAGCTGCGGTAAGACAGAGGAACTTTTAAGAAGAGTGAAAAGATGTATTATTGCTCAAAAAAAGGTTAAAGTTATTTCACCTGAAGTTGATACACGCTCAAAAGGTGATTACATTGAATCCAGAAACGGTTTGTGGTTGGATGCTGTTGTTGTGAAAAATGCTCATGATATTCTAAACAGGCTCTCTCCTGATGATGAAATAATTGCAATTGATGAAGTACAGTTTTTTGATGAAGAAATAGTTTCTGTTATTAAAAAACTAGTTGAGCATGGAAAAAGAGTTATTGCTTCGGGGCTTGATTTGGATTTTAAAGGAGAACCGTTTGGCTGTATGCCTGAACTTCTTTGTCTTGCTGACAGAGTTGATAAATTGACTGCTGTTTGTATGAAGTGCGGTTCTGATCATGCAACAAGAACACAACGTCTTATTAACGGTTTTCCTGCTGACAAAAGCTCTCCTCTTATTATGATAGGAGGCGATGAAACTTATGAAGCCAGATGTTTGAAATGTTATGAACTTCCTGATAAGGAATCTGAAAATAAAAAGAAAAGTTTCAAGCTTTTGAATTTTTCAAAATAGTTTATGATTTGAAATAGTCACAGATAAGTTTTTCTCCTTTATGAGAAAATTTTTTGAAAAATTTCTGTAAAATGGTATTTTTGCTTTCATCAAGTTCTTTTTTTAGAATAGCTTTTTTTATTAAAATTTTATTGTATTTAATGTTATTTTCTTCTGATATATCCAGTTTGTCTTTTAACTTTAACAGCTGGGTATTTAGTGTTAAGATTGATTGACGGAGCTTGAGGACTCGTTTGTTGCTCATTTATCATTCCTTTAACTTTTGCACTATTTTTCTTTTTTGTGCGACGATTTTCAACTCCCTTATAATAATCAATTTGTATTTTTCATGACTCCACCAAAAAGTCTAAAAAGTAATAAGAACTTTAAAATTTTTCATAATAACGTATGTTTTTTAATGTTATAATTCAGAAATGAGTGAGAAGAACTTGGCATATAAAAAAATTTTAATTCTCAGATTGAGTGCAATTGGAGATACTATACATACTCTGCCTCTTGCGTATGCTATAAAAAAAGCTTGTCCGGAATGCAAAATAGGGTGGGTTGTTGAAGATAAAGCACAACTTTTTATCAATGGCAATCCTCTTGTAGACAAATGTTATGTCCTGCCTAAAAAGCGTTGGAAAAAAAGAGGTTTCTCGTTTGAAAATATAAAAGAATTCTTTAATATTATTAATGATATCAATCAGGAAGGCTATGAGCTTGTTCTTGATACACAGCAGTTGTTTAAAACGGCAATGATTTTACCTTTCTTAAAGATTAAAAGAAAAATAGCTCTAACAGGAGGCAGGGAATTTTCTTATTTGTTTGTCAACGAAATGGTCAAAGCTTCTCATAAACTTTTTGATCCTGATTATCATGTGGTAAAAAGGACACTTGAACTGGCTGATTATCTTGGAATAGATTTTTCGGATGTCAAAATGCTTCTAAAAAAGCCTGATGAATCAATTGTAAAGAAGGTCTCCAATCTTTTATCGGACATTGATAAATCAAAGCCTGTTGTTGTAATTGCTCCTGCAACGACATGGGATAATAAGCACTGGGCTGAAAAAAACTGGATAGAAACTATTTCTGAGCTAAAAAATATAGTAAATATCGTAGTTACGGGAACTGATTCAGATATGCCTCTTATAAAAAGACTGTTGGAGGCATCTGAGTGTCATAATGCACTTGTACTGGCAGGTAAGACTAACCTGGAAGAATTGGCTGAAGTTTTCAGACAGTCTGATATTGTTGTATCTCCTGATTCTGGCAGTGCACATATTGCATGGGCTGTATCTAAGCCTGATGTAATAACTGTTTTTACCTCCACTGCCGAAAAAAGAAGCGGTCCTTTCGGTGAGAAGTGTCATGTTCTTGCTCCGGTATTGGATTGTCATCCTTGTTTAAAGAAAAAATGTCCCAGAAAAAATAATAAAGATTTGTGTAAAGAAGATGTGAAATCATCTGAGTTAATTAATATGATTAAAAACCTCTTACATTTGGAATAAAAAAATTGTATAATAGAAAACGTCCTTTTGGAATTTACATAATTTATTGAACAGATCAGACGGTAAAAATGGATTTATTTAAAAAGTTCAAAGAATATACCCGAAAAGTTAATGAAATTGAATATAGCATTTCATCCAATAAAAAAGAGTTCATTGAAATATATGAGAGAAATCTTGCATTGGAAAAAGAAATTGTACAAAGAACACAGGAGCTTGATCAGGCAAACAAAGCTTTTCTTACACTGAAGCATGTCTGGGAATTGATGAACTCTTCTGAACCTTTGTCTACTGTGCTTCAAAAACTGGTTAATTCTCTACATGGAGAAATGGGGTATATAAACAGTACTATTCTTCAAGTCTGTGATGATGATAAAGGTAAATATTACAGAATCAAAGCTTTTTCAGAGAGTCCGATTTTTAAGAAACTTGTCAAATTTCTTGAAGAAAAAAATCAGGATATTTATGAATATCATTTGAAATATGATCCTAAAATGCTTATAACAAGAGCAATTGAAGAAAAAAGCATTCTTTTTACGAGTGAGTATCTGGATGCGATAAATAGTCTTTTGTATGATTTCAAGCCGGAACAAATCGAGGACATAAATAAGCTGGGCGTGAGCAAAAATATTATATGTATACCTTTATCACCATCTAATAATCCCTTTGGGGTTATGATGGTATTTTCTCCGAGAGATGAAGTTACGGACAAAGAGCTCAATTTTTTGAGTCTGTTTGCTAACCAGGTTGAGATGGCTATTACAATTGCGAATTTGTTTGAAAATTTGAAAAAAGAGGCTGTAACTGATTCTTTGACAGAGCTCTATAACCGACGTTATTTTAATCAGGCATTGCAAAAAGAAGCTGAACGTGCTCAGAGATTGCATCAACCTTTTTCTATAATCAGTCTTGATTTGGATTATCTAAAAAAAATAAATGATACATACGGACACTTTTTTGGAGATCTTGCTATAAGAACTATTGCTGATATTTTGAAAAAGAATGCACGATCAATAGATGTACCTGCTCGTCTTGGCGGAGAAGAGTTTTCGGTTCTTCTTCCTGGAGTTGATTCTTCCGGTGCCATGATAGCAGCAGAAAGAATACGTGCAGCGATTGAAGCACAGCCTCTTGATACCATCGGGCATATTACTGCCAGTGTGGGGGTCGGAACTTTCCCAGAACATTCAATAAAGCTTGATGAACTTTTGGATATGACCGATCAGGCCATGTATAAATCAAAAATTAACGGGCGTAACAGGGTTACTCTTGTTAAAAATACTGATTTGGAATCTGAATGGCATGAAGTTGCATTCGGTGCATTTATGGATATTCTTACAAAGCAGAAAGTTCCTATACCGAATAAAATAGCAAAAGAAATTACTTCAAAGCTGAAATCTATAAATACAACAGAAACAAAAGATACTTTGTTCTCTGTGGCTGATACTATTGCACAAACATACAATTCCCATTATAAACGAGGCATCACAAAAGCTAAAGTTTCAATTGCCATCAAGCTAGCAAAGAAAATGGAGCTTTCTAAAGAGGATATTGATAGATTAAAAATAGCTATGATGCTTTATGACATAGGTAAATTGCTTATTCCGGAAGAAATTTTGAATAAAAAAGAACCTCTGACAGAGGAAGAAAAGCAAAAAATAAAGGAACATCCTCTTATTGCTGCGAGAAAAATTTTGCAGCCGATAGGCGGGATTTCTGATATTATTCCGATAATAGAATCCCATCACGAAAATTGGGATGGCTCAGGGTATCCCAATCATTTAAGCGGTGATGATATTCCATTATCTTCTCAAATTATTCTGCTTGTTGATGCTTATTATGCTTTGACTCAAAGCCGTCCTTATCGTGTTGCCAGAACAAAAGATGAGGCAATTGAGATTATAAGGCTTGAAGCCGGCAAAAAGTGGAGTGAAAAATTGGTAGAAGAGTTTGTTGGATTATTAAATGAGTCAAAACATAACAGATAAGATAATTACAGGACTTTATAAATGGTGCACGACTTTTAAAGATCAGGCTGTTTTAAGAGATACAACCAGATTGAGAAATACTAAATTTGATGCATACATTGACAGCAACTTAACTACACCATTGTCTTTTAGTGTATTTGAACTTTCTGATAAGGGAGAACTTATTATTGATAATCAACAGAAAATTTTGGAAAGTCAGGCTGCATTTTTTCTGTTTGTAAATATAAAAACAGGCTGGATTTTTTCAATAAAAAATACACTTGAAAATCAAAAAAAGCTTTTAACAGGACAACCTATACAAAATTTTAAAATCAAGATATATGAATAAAATTAATTAGTCTTCTATTTCGTAACTCACTCCGGCATCGTCTTTTGCTGCCATCTCGATTAAAACATAAGTCATATATGCACCTAAAGCAACTGCTTTGGGATCAAGATCTGTATTATTAGCTGCTTCAATGATTGCACTGTTAATTTCAGGATTTTCGTCCTTGATATAGTGAATCATCTTTTTTCTCCACCCATGCACATCTTGAAAAATTTCTGCAAAAGCCAAGGATGCGTGCTCTTCAGTGATAATAGGTAACATATTTTCTCCTTATATCATCTTTGTATGTATCTAATTATATACTAAATAATTTTATTAAGGTCAATGTAAATTTGAATAATTCCTCTATTTCAAGTAGGGATAGAAATTCTATTTGAAAATTTATATATGATGTATATGTTTCTTAACATTTGTTTTCAAAAAGGGCAATTATTTAAACCAAAATCACTTTATTAAAATATAGAGTTTTAGAGGAACCGTTTATGCAAGAACATGAATTAAATACTATTATGGGTGTTGTTTCAGACCCTATAAAAAATGTATATGATATTTCATCTCATAAAAATTTAGAAGAAATACAACGTATTATTAGAATTTTTAAAATAAATGAAGAGCAAAATATCAAGAATAAAATGTTTGCAATAAAAAATCTTGCTACTTTTAAACTCGTTTTGAGCAACAATTAATAGTTTCTTAAAGAGGATTATTCATCATCTTCTTCGACGAATTCTTCATCCTCATCTTCTAAATACTCTGTGATAACAGAGATATTCTTTTCTATTTTTTTGAGTTGCTTTTCCATTGAAGCGATACGCTGGGCAAGTTTATCATTTTCTATTATTTTTTCATTAGTAACGCTTACTTGAGAAGCAACATATTCAATTAAAGATTTTAGTTCTTTTGTATCGTTTTGTTGAGCAAGTATTCTGTTGAGTTTGTCATCTACTGATTCAAGAGAAGCAGCCTGTTCTTCGACTTTCTGGCTTAGAGTTTTTATACTTCTTGCGAGTTTTTCAGTTTCTGTTTCTTCATCAGAAAGCAAGTTTCTTTTTATTTTGCCTACATCATCTTTTATCTCATTGAAAGATTCACTTGTTGAGTCAATCCATTCTGCAAGATACATGAAGGCTTCGTTCATTACTTGATCTGACTTTAAGACGGAATTTGTTATTCTGGTAATGTTATCAACTTTAACATCCAATTCATTGATGAATGCAGAATTGTAAAATTCATTGCTCTGTTTTTCGAATTCGGATAAAAGTCCTGTAAAAGCATTGATGTTATTTTTTAAAGTTTTATTTACTTCATCTGAAGTAAGTATAAGCTTGTTAGTTCTTTTACTGATACTTGATATATCTTCGCTCAGATTTCCGAAAAGATACTTTACTTCTGCTATTTCTGAATTTAAAGGGCTGTTTTCAATTTTTTCAATTTTTTCTCTAATATTATTCAGTTTTGTTGTTATGTCATTGTGTTTTGTTTCTTCATCACCACTGAACAATGTTTTTTGAATGTTATTTATATCCAGCCTTATTTTAGACAAATCTGATTCAATATCAGGAAGAGTATAGACATAATCTTTGTTTTCATTTGTTCCGTTTGTAAGAACTTTAAAACCTGAAATAAGGGTTTGAATGTCTTTGTTCAAATCGACACTTACAGTTGCGTCAATTTTTTTCAACATATCTTCAATATCGGATATATTAGAAGATATTTTTTCTTTAATTTCATCTGTGCAGGCAAGTATATTATCATTGATATCTTCTGCATCTTCTGAAAATGAAATATTGTCCGCAATTTGAACCATTTGAGTTACAAATTTTGATTGAAGATTTTGAAGTGCTTCTGTTATTTGTTCATTTTGTTCATTAAGGACAATTTCTGATATATCTTTTTTAAGATTTTCTATTGTTGATGAAAGGGCATTAATTTGTGAAGAAGTTGCTATGCTTTCTTCAGAGATAAAATCTGTTATATCATTTTTTATTTCATCAAATTTAAGTTCTGCGTTTTGTGCATTTTCTTCAATGATATTTGTCACGGAAGTAGTATCTTCTTTCAACGCTGTGCTAATTTCATCACTTAAAGTTTGAAGTTTTTCTTTGAGTTCGGACGTTTCTTTTATGAATTTTTCAGAAGTGAGTGATTGTTCCTGGACACTGCTTAGAGTATCTTTTATGGACCATATTTCTTCTTTAAGAACTTCTGTTCCTTGGAAGAACATTTTTTCAGTAAAGTCTTTTATGTGTTCTAAATCGCTAAAATCCAGTTTTTCTAACAGTGATTTTTCAAGGTTTTCGATTAGTTCTTTGTTATATTTTTTGATATCTTCTTTGTTTGCAGAAGAATTTTCCAAAAGTTCATCTTTAGTAGCAAATTTTTTAACTGCTTCACCCAAAAGAGCTGTTTTTACGAGAATGTCTGCAATATCAGATTTCATCTCAATAAAATCTTCGTCTTCAAAAATATTTCCGACAACCTGAATTAAAGTGGTAAGATTGTTGTTTAAAACTTCCACAAAAGAATCTGTTTCGTGGATTTTATTAATTACAGCATCCACTTTTTCATTTACAAATTCTTTTATCTCTTTTGCATCATCATTTATAGATTCAGAAAATTCTTTCAGAGTGAAAATGATTGTGTTTAAATCGCTTAACGCTTTTTTGCTATTATCTTTAACTTCTTCATTGAGTTTATTAACAAGCTCAATTTGTTTGTTAACATTTTCATTTATAATGGTGTTTTGTTCTTTTACAATAGCAAAATTGGCACGAATGTTGTCGTTTGTTTCTTCAAGAGTACCAAATTTTTCAATATGTGAAATGATAGAATTGAATGCAAATTTTTGATTTTCTTGTTCTTCAGCAAAATAATGAATCTGGTTTTCTATTTTGTTGAAAGCAGCAAGCAGTTCAGGAGTTTTTAATGAGTTTGTCAAAACTTCATTAAGATTGTCAAATTCGCCTTTTATTGCGTTGAATTTTCCATCAACAACCTCCTGGCGATCTTTCATCAGGTTTCTAAGCTCAATGGCTATCAGGCTGATTCTTTCATAGTCTTCATTGCTTGAAAAAACATCCATTTTTGTATTTATTTTTTCAAGAATTTGAGCATAAGTTATTCTAAAATTTTCATCAGAATTTTCCTTCTGAATAATTTTTTCAACCAGTGCATCTAGTTTATTTTGTATAATTTCAAAGTAATTAATATCTGACATAAAAAGACTTCTCTCTATTAAAAAGCTCCATTCTTATTTTAACAGACACACAATTGCATGTATAAGAATGTAACTTTATGTTACATGATTTGAGGCATCTGATAAATACCTCCTCTGGCTCAATAATTGTGTCTATTGTGACATTTTTTCCTGTAAAGCAGCTGCTGATTCTTCATAACCGGCTCTGCCCATTAAAGCATAAGTATAGTTTTTTGCCTGTTCGACTCCCGGCTGGTTGAATGTGTTTATGTTGTATAATTCTCCCGCAATTGCAGTTTGTACTTCCAGCATATATAACAGCTGACCGATATTGTATGGATTTACTCTGTCGAGAGTAATTGTTACGTTAGGTCTTTGATAATCAATCAAAGCAACTTTTGTTGATTCCGCTTCAGCGTTAATCAGTTCATTAATAGTTTTTCCGCCAAGATATCCGACGCCTGTGAATTCAAATATTTTAGGAATTTCAAGTGTTGTATCAAACTCTTTAACTCTGATAAAGTTTATAATTTTATTGTTGGGCCCCTCATTGTACAATTGGATTTGTGAGTGTTGATCAGTTGCTCCCACAGCTTTTATTGGTGTGGGACCAATGTTTACCTTATTTCCGTCTAAATCTCTGTCTTTTCCAAGACTTTCTGCCCATAGTTGAACATACCAGTCTGAGATATATTTAAGACGGCTTGAATAAGGCATCATTACACTTAGGTTTTTTCCTTTCTGTGTGTCCATAAGGTAGTGTATAAGAGCATTTTGGGCGGCTATGTTGTGACGGATATCAGTATTTTTTAATGCCAAATCCATATCTTTTACACCTTGAACCAGTTCTTCAATATCAATTCCTACAAGGGCAAACGGAAGAAGTCCTACTGCTGAAAATACCGAAAAACGCCCGCCAACATCATCAGGTACTACAAATGTTTTGTAGCCTTCTTCATTCGAAATTTGTCTTAAAATACCCGCGTTCTGGTCAGTTGTTGCTACAATATGTTTTCTGTAATTGTCCCCTAGTTCTTGTTCAAGCTTGTTTTTGAGAATCATAAACTGAGACATTGTTTCAGCAGTTGAACCTGATTTTGTTATTACATTTACAAGTGTCTTTTTTAAATCCAATACTTCTAAAAGACCATTTATTTGGTCAGGATCAATATTGTCGAGGAAGAAGATTCTGGGGAGGTTGCTTCTTTGCTCATTTGAGAGTATGTTCCAATAAGGTTTTAAAAGTGCTTCACAAACGGCTATTCCACCAAGCGCAGAGCCTCCTATCCCAAGAACTAAAACGTTTTCAAATCTGTCTTTTACCATTGCTGCATATTCTTTAACGAGCCATACGGTTTCTTCGTTATAGCCAAGGTTCATCCATTGAAGCCATTGTCCGGGTTTGTCTTTTTTGGAATTTAATTCATTAATGATTTTTGCAATTTTGTCATTGTATTGGTTGAATTCTTCTTCAAGGTGAAGTCCGTTTTCCTCTCCAATTACACTTGCAGAAACATTCTTGCAATTAAATTCTAACATCTTCATCTCCTCTAAATTTTATAAAATATATTTAAACCTTATGTCTATTTTACTTGCTGACATAGAAAATAATAGGTTTTTTAATTTAAAGTGCGTAATATTTCTTAACATCAAATTTAAAATAAGCAATTTTGATAATTTGATTGTTTTTATAAATGTAAGGTTAGAATTAAAAAACGTAGTTTGGAGATTAGGTTATGTATTTTGATGATTACAGCACAAGTTTTCAAAGTTTGATGGGACCGATGTATAATGTTCAAGCAAACTATTCTGCTAACATTGGCGGAGCTGCCGGTGCTGCTGCGGGAGCAGGTGCAGGTTCTGTTAATAACACCAGCATCTATAATATGGGATATATTAGCCCAATGATGAATGTTGGTGTAGGTCAATTTGGTGCTGATCAATTAATCAAAGGTGATCAATTTAAAAACAATTATTATACACGACCAATCGCAGCTCATAAGAAAAAAGATGAATTGCCGACAATTTTAGGAATTGTTGGAACAGCTCTTGGTACAGCTGCTCTCCTTTATGCATTAACAAAAGGTAGAGGTAGAAAAGCACCTTCGCCAAGACCTAACCCGACACCGGGTCCTGTTCCTACACCAACTCCTACACCGACACCGGGTCCTATTCCGACTCCGAATCCTAACAATGTAAGAGGTTTGTTGCCGCATAAGCCAATAGATCCGAATTCTTTACCTGCTGTAAGATACAATCATCCTACTTTTTCAGGTAGCTCTAATGCAGGTTCAAATATAGGTGGTACAGGTTCTAATGTTGGAGGCACCGGTTCTAATATTGGTGGTGTCGGCTCATCTCCTATAAATACAGGTGCCGGTACTTCTGTCGGTGGCAATGGTTCTTTGCCTGCAACAATTAATAACCCTGTATCTACACCTATAATTACAGGTGTTCCGACTGGCAGAAATTCAAATTCTAGAATTCAAGATATAGCAGTTGATGTTCCTTTCGAAGAAATCGGCAGATTTTCATTACCGGCCTCTAATGTAAGAGGTGCTCTTCCTGCTCCGGCTGCACAGCCTGCATTAGCTTCAGGGTCATCAGTAAGAGGCTATCTCCCTCTTCCGGATGCTAGAACTAACAATTCTCTTCCTGTTTTGGCATCAAACAATTCAAATTTAAAACCGATTAGTGAATTTCTTCCTAAAAATGAATCATTAGTTGGAAATCTTCCGGCAGCAGAAGGAACTAAATATCTTCCGCTTCCTGATTCAAGAACAAAAACATCATTGCCCATTCCTATGAATGTAGCAAAAGCTGAACAAAATCTTTTTGCGGTAAGACCTGATTTGGCTTCTCAAGGTAATGTTGTATATACAACTCATACACCTGCTACATTGCAAGAAGGTTATAGCATTGGGTCAAATGCTAAAGGTGCAGACAAACTTGCACAATTGTTAGCACAAATGCAAGGTTAATAAAATATCCAATCCTATTAATAAACCAAACTAAAACCTAACCAATTCCCCGTCCATTTGAATATTGGCGGGTTTTTTTTATTTAATATTATTTTTATTTTTTGCTTTTTTTCCTGCTTCCAGTTTTTCACTGACTTTATTAGCAATCGGTGTAGCAACAACAGGTGAAACGAATCTGTAAATAAGAGCAAATACCATAAGTGCCTGTGCTGTTTTGAATCCGTTCATCATTCTTGTCATTTTTCCGGTTGCTTCGGCCCCTGCAATCTTTTTGATAGCATTATTCATTGCTTCTCTGTTATAGGCTCTTTGTAGTGCCTTGCTGTTTTTCATTCTTTTTAAATATAATTCTTTTATGATTTCAGCTTTATCTTTTCCTTTTGGTACAACAATATTTTTGATTTCTTTGAGGAAGTTATTTGCTGCTTCATCACCTTTGAGTTTTTTAATCTCTTCTTTAACATAGACTTTTACTTTTTCATTGAATTCAAATTTCTTCGCAAATGAGTTAAGTAGGTCTTTTACTTTCGGATTGTTTTTTGCTGCTCTTTTTACAACATTTGCATAGTCCGGATCAGTAATAAATTTTTCGAATTTTCTTTGGATTTTTTTGTCTTCAATTTTGGCAATGTGGAAGAGTTCCGCAATGTGGTTTATTTTTTTATTTAAGTAGTGATTTAGAGTATATGCTCCTATTGTTGACATTGCACAAACTGTGCCCTGATTTATTATTAAAGCCGGTTTCTGGTCTTTCTCAATAGTTTTTGAACGTGCAGTATCTAACATATAGAATCCGGACAATGTGCAGCCGACAAATGCTGCTAAATGTTCCTGATAGTTTTTGTTCTTCAGCCAATTTACAAGATTTTGCATTGATTTTAATGATGCCAGTTTACCTAAACCTAAAGCAAGATAACTTGTTGAACGATCCGAAGTTTTGTTTAGGATAGATTTTGTTTGATGCAGTGTGTGTGTCAGCATATTTGCATCAAAAGCTTTGAAGGAAGGGTTGTTCTGGTATTGGGGTGTGTATGTTTGTAGTCTTACCTGCATTATTTTATACCCCCTGTAAAATTCTGAAAAACTTTATTGTTTGTATTATTTTTAAAATTTATTATTGAATATTTGTAGTTAGGATTTTGAAGCTCCATTTTTTGTTTAGGTTGTTGGGTAACGCCAAAAATTCTGTTCAACAAATATTTATCAATAAAGGGTATTAATGCAATTGTTATTCCTGAACGAACACTTGCTGTAAGAGCCTCTGTGGATTTGTTCACTAGCATTGTGAATGTTTGTGCATTTTTGGCTGAACCCATAAATTTTGCTGCTTTTCTAGCAAAAACTTGTGGGTGTTGTTTGAGTTTGTTCAACGCTGTTTTTATTGGTGAGAACAATGCAACGGCAAAGCCGTAACCGATTAAACCCGATGAAATGGAATGAGATGCTGCTTTTTTATTTTTTTCTTTAGTTTTTTCATTTGATTGTGCCATAATTGCAGCCGGTCTTAAGACACAAGTTATTCCTAAAGCAAATATTGCATCGAAAATCGTTTGGCTGGCATCAGCCATACTTATAAATTTTTCAAAAGTTTTGTTGTTTAAAAATTTCCAGAGTTTTGAATTTTCAAGCTTTTTTACTCCGGATAAAGAAAGACCGCTAAATGAAATATTTTTAGCGGTCTTTCTTGATAAATTATTAAAATCTTTAAATGACTTTTCATGTAACGAATCATGATACATCATGGAATTAGGATAAGAATCTTTCGTTGTCTTATACGACAACCCTGTGAACTGCTTGGGTGCTATATTTACGGTATTATGCTGTAAATTTAACATATTCCTCTTTCACAAGTCTTTTGAACAACTTTTTAACTTACATTATTTAGAAGTTCAAAAATTTTATCTTTTGTTATACTAGCATATTAAATTTACAATTCAATACATCTTTTTCATGATTTGAAAGAGAAACAATGCTGAAAGAGTTCTTTATTAGTGTATTTTGCACAATTATATTCGTCTTAACATTCCTTAAACTTTTTCACTAAGGAGTGAGAAGAACTTTTATTGCTTCGCCTCGTTCATGTGCTTCAATAGCTTCTTTTGCCTCAGAAAGCGGCATTTTTTTTGTAATAAGTTTTGTTACATCTACATGCCCGTCAGCTATTAAATCAAGTGCTTGTCTGAAATATTGAGGAGTATGATGAAAAACACTCAGAATCTGAATTTCATCATAATGAAGAAGCTTTGTATCCAGTGATACTTTTGAACCTGATTTACATCCGCCAAAAAGGTGCACCTTACCTCCCTTTCGGACAAGTTCGAACATTTTTTCCCATATTTCAGGCAAACCTACACATTCAACCGCTATGTCCAGTCCTCTTCCTCCTTCTGTAAAGGATTTAAAGATTTTTTCAGGATGCTGGTATTTTTTTAAATCAATGATTTCATCTGCGTGTGCAAAATCTTCAGCAAGTTTTAACTTCAACGGATTTCTTCCGGCTGCTATTACTTTTGCTCCTTTTAATTTAGCAAGACGTGCAAACATTAAGCCTATTGGCCCGATTCCAACAACGCCGACAACATCACCGGGTTGTATATTTGTTCTTTCAACACCATGAACAACATTGGCTAGGGGTTCAGAAAATGCTGCTTTTTCAAAGCTTAGTCCAGTTGGTATTTTTAACAAGTTTTTTTCGACAATTCTTTGAGGAATTGTTATGTATTCTGCATATGCTCCGTTTAACAAATCCAGGTTTTCACATAGATTGTACTGTTTTTTAAGACAGTAAAAACATTTTCCGCAAGGTGCGGAATTTGCAGCAACAACACGATCTCCGACTTTAAAGTCTATTACATTTTTTCCAACTTTTTCAATAATGCCGGAGAATTCATGCCCGAAACCGGAAGGTGTTTGTTTTATTAATACCGGATGTCCTCGTCTGTATGTTTTTACGTCGGTTCCGCATGTTAAAGCTGCTTGTATTTTTACAAGAACTTCATTGTCATTTGGCTCCTTGACATCTACTTGTTCATATCTGATGTCTCTGGGCGCATAGTATCTTATAGCTTTCATTTTCATTTTTATTTGTCTTTATTATCTTTATCT
Source organism: Candidatus Limenecus sp. (assembly GCA_048360435.1). Classification (GTDB taxonomy): domain Bacteria; phylum Cyanobacteriota; class Vampirovibrionia; order Gastranaerophilales; family Gastranaerophilaceae; genus Limenecus. The sequence goes on from DBGCOP010000027.1 coordinate 302,598, forward strand.
ATTTTTATATATGCTTTTAGTGTTTTGTTTGAGATAGTGTCTTGAATAGCATCACCCAGTTCTTCAAGAGCATAACTTGTTGATAAATATTTTACAATAACTTTCTTTTTGGAAAGAAGCTTGTGTGCTAGTTTTAGATCCATAGGAGATGGTGAGTAGCTGCCCAATATTTTAAGCTCTCTATAATAAATATCATTGTTTGTATATCCTGCTGTATCACTGGGAACTGATGAAAATATTAAAATTGTGCCGCCATCTCTTACTGATTTTAGGGCATATTCAATAGTTTTGTCAGAGCCTGATGTCATAAAAACTATGTCTGCACCATATCCGCAAGTCATTTCTTTTATTTTTTCTGAGGTTGTTTCATTGTCTTCAAATTTAATGGAGGCATCAAAGTTCAAATTGTTAGCTAATGCTACTCTTTCTTCAATTAAATCACATCCTATAACATCGCCTTTGAATGCTTTTACAGCTTGTCCCATTAATAGTCCTATTGAACCTAGACCTATTACAAGTGAAGTTGTACCTCTTTTTACTTCTGCTCTTTCTACTGCTCTTATACAGCATGCCAGCGGTTCCATAAAAGAAATTTCCATATCATCAAGATTTTTTGGTACTTTGAATACGGTGTTTTTTAAATGAAGCGGTGAAACGTAAATATATTCTGCAAATCCTCCTGGCCTGATATTTGTTTCTTTGAACTGACGGCACATAGAGTAGTTTTTATTTTCACAATATTCGCACTTCATACAAGGTACATGGTGTCCGAGAACAACTTTGTCACCTGGTTTGAATTTTGACAAAAATGTGGGTTTGATTTCTGTTATTTCTCCTACCACTTCGTGTCCGAGTACTTTTTCCGAACCATCATGAATAAATTTAACTATGTCAGAGCCGCATAATCCGCAGCCCAAAACTTTTACAATTGCACCTTCGTTATTATAATCGCTTAGTTTTGGTGCAGGTCTGTCTAGTATCGAAATCTTTTGATTTTCCGCAACCGCTGTTCTCATATTTAATATATCTATCCCTGTGTTTTATAACCTTTAAATCCATATAAAATTTTATCACTAAATAAATCTTTGTGAATATAATAATATTATGAAAAGATTTAATGACTTTGAAGATGATATTTATAAATGTTCAAGATGTGGTTTATGTCAGTCTGTTTGTCCTGTTTATAAAGCAACTTTGAATGAATGTGGTGTTTCCAGGGCAAAATTCAATATGCTGAATGGAATTTTACGCGGAGATTTGTCGTTTAATAGAAAAATTAAATCATATCTTGATTTGTGTACAGGCTGTAATGCTTGTAAAAAATTCTGTCCCAGTGCAATAGATGTTGTAAAAATTTTTATTGCTGCAAAACAAGAATATTATAAAACTAACAAATTAAGCTTTATTGACAGATTTTTATCTTCTTATTTTCTTTTTAAATCTATGATGTTTATTGGCGGTTTCTTCTGTAAAGTTTCCAGATATACACATTTTTACTGCTTAACAGAAATGTTTCAAAAATTGATCTTGAAGTTTGGCATTTGGGGCAAACGTTTTGTTCTTGCTGATTCTTTTTCAAGAAAAAACTTTGTTTTAAAAAATAAAAATAAAAGTATTTCGAAAACAAAAAAGGCTGTTTATTTTAAAGGTTGTTTCAATCATTTTTTAAATTCTGAAACAGCAGATGCTGTCAGATTTATATTTGATTCTTCAGACATTGAATTGATAGAAAAGAATTTTGAATGTTGCGGAGTGAGCTATTTAAATGACGGAATGGTTGATAAATTTGTATTTCTTGCACAAAAAAATCTTGCCTTGCTTGGTGATGACTATGATTATCTTTTAACAGATTGTGCTTCCTGTAATTCTGTTCTTAAAGATTATAAATTATTTGTTGGTTCAAAAGAAGCTTCAATGCTTGCTCAAAAAACAATAAGTGTTGTGCAACTTATAAGCTCTATGAAGTTTGTGTCTAAAAAACATATGAATATTACATTTCATATGCCCTGTCATGAAGATAGTGATGTTGTGAAGATTCTTAAAAATATAGAGAATATAAACTATGTAGAGGCTGCTGATTATAATAAATGCTGTGGATTTTCAGGAAAATTTGCATTACAAAATGGCGAAATTTCAAGGGAAATTTCAAGAAAAAAAGCAAAGAGCTTTGTTGATACCAAAGCTGATATTATACTCACAACCTGCCCGGCATGTATGTTAGGTTTGCGCCAGGGATTGATTGAGCTTTCTTCATCAGAAAGTTCTTCTAAAAAACTTCCTGAGGTTATGAATCTTTTTGTATTTCTTGCAAAATACTGCTGTTGAAATTATTAGGGTTTTCCTTTTTTCATTGCTGCAACAGTAAGCAAAGACAGTGCAGAAACAACAACTCCTATGACCGGCCATGTGTAGCTTGGGTTTGTGTCTGAAGTCAAATAGCTGTAAGTCTTTGAAATGTTTGGCTTTTGTGTATCATAACAATAACTTGCTATATCTTTTGTCATTTGAGTTGCACCTACTGCGTTAGCAGGATAGCCCTGATAGTCCTGATAAGAACGATAAGGAACCATTGACGGAGGGATGCCATTTACCATAATTATAATTACCTATACTTTACTACCTATATATATAAAAACAAATGTATACAAAAAATTGCCTGTTTTCTTGTATATTTGAAGAATAATTTTTGCATTTTAGTGGAATATAGAATATAATCATTAAAAAAGATAGGAGCTTATGAATGAATAATATGCTTAAAAATGATACTCAAAAACGGGGATTTACGCTTGCAGAAACTCTTATTACAATTACAATCATTGGTGTTGTAATGGCACTCATGCTCAGAGCAATAAACCGTGTTAACCCTGATAAAGATAAAATTCAGTTTATAAAAACATACCATGCTCTGGAATCTGTTATTGCAGATGTTATTAATGATCCTAAGAAATATGATCAAGCATTTTATACAGATGAAGAACTCGCTGAAATGACAGCTGACAGTATCCATATTGATTTTAGATATAAACCCTATGAAACAGCTAAGGTCACATACATTGATGATGATGGTAAAGAACATACTAAAGGTTTGGATTCTCAAACAGGAAAGGGTACTGCATTAACTCAGGATAACGCTATCTGTTACTTTATTGCAGATCAGGTAAATACAATTGGCGGAGTTAATTGTGAAAATAACGACGGTATCACAATTAATGGTAAAAAAGTTGGCGGAGCTAACATGAGACTTTCTACCGGAGTGTGTTTGAATAACTTTTTTGGGGTAGATGATAATGGTTTTAATAATCCTGTAATTGATCCGAATTGTGAAGGTACTGGTTCTAATAATGCTTATGTAATTCACATTTATAAGGATGGAAAAATGACAGTTCCCAGCAAATCTGCATGTAATTCAAACGGTGGTGATTGTAATACAAGAAATCAGGATAAAGCCTTTGAATGGATGCAAAACCAAACACAATTAAATGACAAGAAATAATATACATAATAATGGGGAGAAGAGATGGAAAATAAAAAGAAATTAGCGGATATAGGTGTATTCGGCGGCTCGGGTTTTTACAAATTTTTGGATAACATTGAAGAAGTAAGAATCGAAACACCGTACGGTGCACCTTCAGACAGTGTGTTTATTGGTGAAATTGGAAAACATAAAGTTGCTTTTATGCCAAGACATGGCAGAAATCATACTTTGCCTCCTCATTTGATTAATTACAGAGCAAATGTCTGGGCTATGAAATCCATAGGTTGTAAGAGAGTCATATCTCCATGTGCGGCAGGCAGTTTGCAAAAACATGTCGCACCCGGACATTTTGTTATTTGTGATCAGTTTGTTGATTGGACAGATGGCAGAAAATCTACATTCTTTGACGGACCTATTGTTACCCATGTTAGTGCGGCTAATCCGTATTGTCCTGAAATGAGACAGCTGGCTGTTGAAACAGCTAAAGATTTGGGAATTACTGTTCATGAAACAGGAACTGTTGTTGTAATAAATGGACCAAGATTTTCAACAAAATCAGAGTCAAAATTCTTTACATCTCAAGGATGGGAGGTTATTAACATGACTCAATTCCCTGAGGCATACCTTGTAAAAGAAATGGATATGTGCCCGTTAAATATTTCATTAATTACAGATTACGATGCAGGGCTTGTCGGCGAGGTTCCTCCTGTTCAACATGCAGAAGTAATCAAAGTATTTAATGATAATAATGAAAAACTTAAGGCATTACTTTTCAATTTGATTGAGAAACTTCCTCAGGAAAGAGAAAAATGCGAGTGTGAAAAAACAATCGCCGGTTCCAGAGTTTAAAAAAATAAGGTAAGGGAGAAATATTTTGAGCATAGCAGAGATAGTAAATAATTTATTTAATTTATATTTTTGGATTATTGTTGTCAGAATATTTCTCACCTGGATTCCTACAATAAACTGGTATTCCCAGCCGTTTAGATTTTTGGCTGTTGTTTCTGATATTGTTCTTGATCCTTTCAGAAGGATTATACCGGCATTGGGTGGATTAGATTTTTCTCCGATAATTGCCTTGTTATTTCTTCAATTTGTTCAGTTTGCTATTGTAAGAATGCTTCTCATTCTGGGGCTGTAATTAGCATAGACTTTAGCTGATACTACATCATTAAGCGGATGTAAATAATTGTTAATATAATCTAAAATAACGTCAGAACCTTAGCAAAAAAAAATATGCAGGGTTTTAATATAATATCAGGGATTTAGTGTGTCCCGTTATGTATATAAGAGAGAAAACACAGGAGAGCCCAAGGTGGTAGATAATCGCTCAGCAGGATTTTTCGGAATCGGTGGCAGCTTTAATTTTAAAAGCGGCGACATATCCGGCACTGCGGCGAAAACTGCCGATGACCGTCAGAGTCCGGGTATGGAGTATTTTCAGCAGGGAGAGATTCAAGAAGAAGGGCAGGCTTTTAATGAATCACAATTTGTTGATAGAAGTGCACAGTTGAATGCAACTTTGAATTCTCTCGCAATGATGAATGTTGCTAATCTTATAAAAAAGCAGAAAAAAGATAAGCTTAAAGAAGACAATAAAGAAGAAATTAAGGATAAAAAGAAGAATTCACTTTTAGAACAAAAAATTCCTTTGTGGGAAGACTACAAAGATGAGAATGATGATTTCTTTTATATTGATTAATTCTGTCATTTTATTTTTATGTTAGTCTAATGTTATGGCTATGTTTCTTGATAAAGCAAAAATAAAAATTCTTTCAGGCAAGGGTGGTAATGGTGCTGTTGCCTGGAGAAGAGAAAAATATGTTGATAAAGGCGGACCTGCCGGTGGTGATGGCGGAAGAGGCGGTGACGTATATTTTGTTGCTGATGAAAGCATGACAACGCTGATGGATTTTAAATATAAATCAATTTTTAAGGCGGAAAATGGAGAAAACGGTCGTCCAAAGTCACAACATGGTCATGGTGGGAAAGATTTGTTTATAAAAGTACCTTTGGGTACAGTTGTAAAAGACCCTGAAAATGATAAAATTATTGCAGACCTAACAGAGCCTGATGCAAAAGTTCTTGTTGCAAAAGGCGGAAGAGGCGGTCGTGGTAATTGCAGGTTTGCGACTGCTCAAAAAAGAGCACCGCAATTTTGTGAACCGGGAGAGCCGGGCATAGAAAGAGAACTTGAACTAGAGTTAAAGTTAATTGCTGATGTTGGGCTTCTTGGAATGCCTAATGCAGGTAAATCTACTTTAATAAGTGTTATAAGCGAAGCAAAGCCGAAAATTGCAGATTATCCTTTTACAACACTTGTTCCTCATTTGGGCGTAGTGAAAAAGCCCTCAGGTGATGGTTTTGTTGTTGCTGATATTCCCGGTCTTATTGAAGGTGCAAGCGAGGGAATTGGACTTGGGCATGAATTTCTGAGACATGTTGAAAGATGCCGTTTTTTAATTCATGTTGTTGATATTTCTCAGGAAAATCCTTTTGAAAACTACGAAAAAATTAATAATGAATTGAAAAAGCATAGTGAACATCTTGCCGGACTTTATCAGGTTGTTGCTTTAAATAAAATAGATTCTGTTAATGAAGAAACTCAGCAAATTTATTTCAACAAGTTTAAAGAAGTAACGTCTGATATCTTTCTTATTTCAGCAGCTACAAAACAAAATATAAAACCTTTTTTAGACTTTGTAATGAAAAAGGTCGATGAGATACCAAAGCCGGAATTCAAAATTGCTGTTGACGAGGATTTGGCTGCTACTGACAATGATGACAGTGCTTATTCCATATATAAGTTAGATAAAAATACTTATTGTGTTGAGGGCGGAAAAATACTCAGACTTGCAAATGTCACTGATACAAGAAATATTGATCAGTTGTATAGATTTCAGAATATTCTTGCTTCGATGAATGTTTATGAAGCTTTAAAAGAAGCCGGAATTAAAGAAGGCGATATGGTAAAAATAGGTCATATTGAATTCGATTATTACGACTAAGGCTGCTTATGAGTATATTGTTAGATAATGCACTTGGGTTTACAAAAAATTATTTTAAGGATTTTTGCTGCGGACACGATTTTGAGCATGTTTTGCGTGTATATAAAAATGCTCAGGATATATTAAAACATGAAGGTAATGCAGATTCTGAAATTGTTTTGTTAGCAGCAATTTTACATGATGTGGATGATTCAAAACTTGTAAATGATAAAAATCCGGAATACCAAAATGCAAAAAAATTTTTGCAAGGACAGAATATTTCAAGCAGTCAAATTGAAAAAATTACAGATATTATTGCAACGGTAAGTATGCAGGCATACTTAAGCGGCAACAGACCTTCAACTTTGGAAGCAAAAATTGTTTTTGATGCTGACAAGCTGGATCAAATTGGCGCAATTGCGATAGCCCGTTCTTTCGCTTATGGAGCAAGGCAAAATCGCAAAATTTTCGATTTAGATAAATTTCCATCGCCTCATTATGAGGGAAAATATCCAAATGGTTATGATTCTTCAATTAATTATATTATTGAGGTTTTGATGAATATAAAATCGATGTTGTTTACACAAACTGCCATAGAGATGGCACAAAAAAGGTATGATTTTATGATTCAATATTTAAGAGAATTTTTTGACGAACAAGGAAATCAAGACTGGTCAGATTATTTTTTTTCAAGAACTAAATATTGGTCAACAGGAAATTCTTCTGATTGAATGAGCTCTTTTCCTGACATATCAAATATTTTAAACTCATTATTTATTGCGTAGAAATTATTTTTGTCTTCTTTAAAATTGTGTTCAGCTTTTATGATTTTAAAACCAAGATTTTCAGCCAGTTTTTTATATTCTTTATTTGTCATTATGCCGTATTGTTCATTAATTTCATCTGCCCAATGTAATTTTGTATCGTTGAATTTTCGATGTCTTATATATTCTGATGCGAGCCATTTGGGCATAATACAGGAGTTTCCATTAAAAATATAATACCCCTCTGCCGGTTCAAATTCTATACAGAACCGTTTCAAAAGGTTTATTCCTTTTAGTTTTGTAACATCAGCAGATTTTAAATCTTCTTTATTTTTGAATGAAAATTTATCATTTTCTGAAAAATCTGATATTGATACAAGTTTGTTGTAATCTTCAGGTTTTGCCGGGTCTTTCATTATTATTCGTCCATATCTTTTTAATTTTTTACCGGCCTCTGAAAAAGTTCTTTCTACTGAGTCAATGGAAAATTTTTCTGCATTAAGTGCTTCACTATCATAAGAATATACCTCGTGTATTACTCTTGAAAATAAAATAGCATCAATTGAATTGTTCAATACAGGCATTTTCATTGCATTTCCTGTCATGTATTTTACATTTTTGTGTAGTTTCTGTTTTTTATCTTTTTCTTTTGCTATTTTGTGTAATTCTTTAGTCAAATCAAGATTTATTGTCTTAATTTGAGGGTAGAATTTTCTTATGTTTCTAGTCAATTCTCCTTGATTTGAGCCTACATCAAGAATGGTTTTTGCTCCTTTAGTTCTGACTGATGAAATATTTTCAAGAAAAAACTTTGTGTATTCAGGAAAAAAAGTCATTGAACTTTCATATCTGTCCAAATCAAATGAAAGTTTTGCTGTTTCTGTTGCATTGATTCCGAATGGAATTTGTGATTTATTTACTGTTTTGTTTGAATAATAAAAATTATATCTGTTTAGTTGTATTTTCATATTGTATAATTTTTTTTAATTATAATTTTATAAAATATCTCAAAAAAATTTTTTGCTAGCCTGCCTTGGCTATTTCTTGTCGGGAATTTATAAGTTTTTTTATAATTTTCTTTGCTTCATCCATTTGTGGATCTTTGTCTTTTAAGAAGTCTTTTTGTGTATATTCTATTTCATAGTCAGGAGTGATGCCTTTTTTGTTAATGTCATATCCTTTTGGGGTCAGATATTTTGCTATTGTCAGATTCATTCCTGTTTGATTGGGCAGTGGATAAATTTTTTGTATCATTCCTTTTCCAAAGGTTCTTTGTCCTACAAGAATTGCTCTGTGATTGTCTTTCAGTGCACCGCTTAAAATTTCGGAGGCACTGGCTGTTCCTTCATCTATCAAAACTACAACAGGTTTGTCAATTGCGTAGGGTTTTGTTTGGGCATCTATGTCAGATTTTTGTTTATCTCTGTCAACTACACTGACAATGTGTCCTTGAGTCAAGAGCATATCTGCTATTATCACTGCATTAGGCATAAGCCCTCCCGTGTTGCCTCTTAAATCAAGAATCAATCCGGGGCAATTTTGTGTTTTGTTTATTGCTTCAATAAATTCTGTGGTCATGTCAGAACTTAAGAAACTGACAATTTGGATGTAGCCGATGTTTTTGTCTATCACGTCTGCTTTTATATTCTTTATTTTTATTTCGTCACGTGTGATTGTTTTGAATATTTTTTGTTTGTTTCTTAAAAGTTCAAGTTTAACTGATGAGCCCATCTCACCTCTTATCAAAGAGGCTACATCACTTATTGTTTTTCCGCTTACATCTGTATTTGCAACTTTTAAAATTATGTCTCCTGCTTTGATTCCGCTTTTGTATGCGGGAGTATCTTCAACAACGCTTATGATTATGATTTTTCCTGCAATGGACATTATATTTACGCCTATGCCTACAATTTTTGCATCAATGTTTGTTGTTTGTTCTGCATATTCTTCCTGGTTTAAAAACTTGGAGTAGGGGTCATCTAAACTGGCTAACATTGTGTTTATTGCAACATAAGCATCTTCTTTGGTTTTTATCTGGTCAACATATCTTTTGTTCCATTTTGACCAGTCCTGTCCATTTAATGTAGGGTCATAATATTTTGTTTTTATAATTCTCCAGGTTTTTAAGAATAATCTTTTTGGATCAGTTGTCTGTTTGTTAATCAAATATGTATTGTCATAATCAGGTTGTTGTGCTGTATTTACGGATTGTTTGGACAAGAAATTGTACAAAGTGAAACTGATTAAAAAAATTATTAAAATATATAGAAATTTTTTATACATAAATATAATTTGATTCCTGTTTATTAATTAGATTAAAAAACGAAGTATTATTTTCTTCAATAGTACTGATGTATTTATATTTGTATTATTTTCCCCTGGGCAAAAGTCTGTATCCTCCACCATAAATAGTTTCAATATAATCTTTTCCATTTGAAATTTTTTTAATTTTTGTCCTAAGGTGTCTTATATGAACTCTTATAGTTTCTACATCATCATTTGGTGCATAACCCCATATCTCTTGAAGGAATTTAGAAGAAGGTACCATGTAATCATGATTTTGCACAAGAAGATTGAGTATATCATATTCAATTGGGGTAAGTTTTGTTGTTTTATCAAGAATTTTTACAGAATAAGTTTCAGGCAGGAGTGTAATATCACCAATTGTCAAAATTTCTTTTGTTGCAAGTGATTCAGGGATTGAATTGTTTCGTTTTAGCAAGGCTCTGATTCTGACTCTCAATTCTTCCATCTCAAAAGGTTTGACAAGATAGTCATCAACTCCTAAATCAAAACCTTTGACTTTGTCTTCAAGCATATTAAGCGCAGTAAGCATAAGAATAGGTATGTCTTTTGTTGAAGAGTTTTCTCTGACTCTTTTTGCTACTGTATATCCGTCAACATCCGGCATCATCACGTCAAGAATAATAAGATCAGGTGTTTCTTGTTTTGCAAGGGTGAAGCCTTGAATGCCGTCTTTTGCCGTAAGAACTTCATAACCTAAAAGTTCAAGATTTATTTTTATAAGCTCATTGATTGCTTCATCATCATCAACAACAAGAATTTTGCTCATATTTACCTCGGCTTTACGTAAAATTTATTAAATATTTCCATTATTTGAAGGATTTCTCTAAGTGTATAATAAACAAAAATGCAAATATATTCTATTATATTTAGAAAGATTAAGAAATTTATTAGAAATTAAGCAAAATTTAATTTTTTTGAATTTTTATAGTAATATATTTTTAATTGTAAAAATTACACTGGTAATAGAAAAGGAGATAAATGAATTGACTAAATCTATGACGGCTTCGAACGTATATCATGTTGATACAAATGCTAAGTATCTTGGACAGCACGTTTTGGCTGAATTTTTTGAATGTGACCCTAATATTTTGAACAATTCTCAAAAAGTTGAGAGTCTTATGATTGATGCAGCACTGGAGTGTGGTGCTACAATTGTACAAAAATGTTTTCATATGTTTAGTCCGCACGGTGTGAGCGGTGTTGTTATTATCTCAGAAAGCCATTTGGCTATTCATACATGGCCGGAATTGGGTTATGCTGCTGTTGATTTGTTTACATGCGGTGACAAATGTGACCCAAAAGTTGCTTACGAGTTTTTGAAAAAAGCTTTCCATTCAACTAAAGCATCTTTTTCAGAATTGAAAAGAGGAAAAATTGATTCTTCATCTCATGTTTCAGAAACTCCTTTTGAGATAGCAAATCAATTCTAAATTAAATAATTTTAAATAATTAAAAAGCTCTGTTAATTTTAATTTAATAGAGCTTTTTTATAATTCTACCAGCTGTGGCATAGTGTCAATTGAAAGAAATAGCTCTGCATTTTGTTTAAATCCGTCAGGGTTAGAACTTGAAAAATATTCAACAGAGCCGGAGTTTGCTTCTGATAGAAGATCTTTTTCCAGAAGGCTTTCTCTTATATAGTTAGCAAAGAGTTTTGCCGGATTTATGAATAAATCCTTAGGAGCATACTTGGACAAAGTTTCTAACAGATAAGGATAGTGAGTGCATCCGAGTATAATTTTTTGTGGATTAAATTCAAGCACTTTATCCAGATATTGCATAATTATTTGTTTTTCATTATAGTTTTTTATCTTTTTTTCAACTATTGGTACCCATAAAGGACATGCTTGCTCAATAACTTCAATTTTGGGGTTGCCTTTTTTTAGCTCTGTTGTATATTTCTTTGAATTTACTGTTGCTTGTGTTGCCATTATGCCTATTCTTTTCAGGTTTTTGTCAGCTGAAAGACATTTTGAAACTACCTGTATCAAAGGATAAATATCAAAGTCATAATCGTCTTTTAATTCATCATATGCGGTTGCAGATGATGTATTACAAGCCATTACAACAGCTTTTACACCTTGTTGTTGGAAAAAATTATATATTTCTTTAACTATTTTAACCAGTTCTGTTTTATTTTTTTCACCATATGGCAGATTTTTAGTGTCACCAAAATATAAATATTTTTCGTTCGGACAAATATCAAGAAGCTGTTTGAGCACGGTCAAACCGCCAACACCCGAATCCATTACCCCAATGGGGGCATTTTTGATTTTATATTTTTTGTCTTCCATAAACTAATCTTTGCCTAAATATTTTAAAATGCCTTTGGCTATTGCTTCTGCTGTTTTTTGTTTTCTTTCCGGTGTTAAGAGTTCTTTTCTTTCTTCTGGATTTGAGATAAAGCCTGTTTCCACAAGAATTGAAGGACATGTAGTATGATTAATAACATAAAATTTGGACTTAAACAATCCTCTGTCTTTTGCTTTTATTGCAGATGCAAATTCTTTGTGTACTGCTTGAGCAAAGTCATAGGATTGTGGTGTGTAATAGTGTGTTTCCAGTCCGTTTCCTTCAGGTGTTACACTGGAGTTTACGTGTATGCTCACGAATAAATCACCTTTATTTTTCTCTGTAAAAGATACTCTATCTTGAAGAGATACATAGACGTCCGTTGTTCTGACCATTTCAACATCAAAGCCTTTTTTCTTAAGCAAAGCGGCTAATCTCTTAGAAATATCCAAAGTTATATCTTTTTCATAGATTCCTTCTCTTGTTGCACCAACATCTGAACCTCCATGACCGGCATCAATAATGATTGTTTTGACATTTGGATTTTTCTTTATAACAGCAGGAGCCGGGCATGGCTTTATTTCTGTTTCTTTAGGTGTTACAAATACCAGACGTAGTTGTTTGTTGTCGAAACTTTGTTGATAGTCGACAGTTGTTGTCTTTTTTATTGGGATTATTATTTTTATGCCGACATAAGGAAGTTTATCTGTTCTCAGTTTAGCCAGAAATTCTGAGTTCAGGTTTCTTTTAAATGCTTCATGATCAAAACCTGATGAGTTATATAAGTTTATTTCCACACGGTTATTAAATTTTTTGATTGAATGAATAATAGGTTCTGTGAATGTAAAGTGAAGAACATCAGTGGTGTCACTCAGCTTTTTGGCACTGTAATTGTATATTGCAGAAGTTCTGTCATAAAGTTTCATTCCTAGAATTCTGTCATCATGTGCAAGAAAAATGCTTTGTCCGTCGTATGAATAAATAGGTCTGAACTTGTCTACATCCTCGCTTGTTACAACTACACGTGCTTTTGTCGGTTCAAACTGTCCTATTTTTATTGTTTCATTTTCACCTAGGACGTATTCTTTGTTTCTGATTTCCTGAGCAACATATGTATTTGGCATATCAAATACAAGTCTTGTTGGGTTTGTTACAACAAAAGGACTTTCAACAGAAATTGTACCGATACCTCGTATAAGAGCATTACCTCTTTTTACATCTATGCGATTTACATAAAATTTGCTTTTCAGTTTTTGTATTTTGGGGGTTGAAACTGTTATTGTTTCAGGTGATTTTTTTATGAGTTCATTTTTGTTGTTAAATGCTTTTTGCACTTCTATTGCTTCGGGCGAACGTACATAATTTTGTGATTCAGCAGTGGATGTAATTTTTGAATCTTCTGATATAACCGTGTATTCATAATAATTTACAGGTGCTTTGTCATCGTTGTACACTGAACTTAAGAAGTTTTTATTAAAAGTTTTTTTGTCATATGCAAAAACAAGATTGTTATCTATTCGATAGAGTTTAAGTTTGTTTATATTAAAGTTTTTATTATAAGTTATTACCATTCTGACAACATTCGGGTTTGTTGAGAATTGTGATAACTTTACCTGTGTCATTGCACTGTTTCTGAGTGTCCAGCTGCTGTTTGGTTTTGTGAGTATAGCATTTTCAATATCAAATGATATTCTGTTGGGATTTGTCAGTTTCATTGATTTGACATTTATATACATCACTTTAGATACTGCGGTGAGAAAAATAATATTGTCAGAATTATCAAAATTAATTGAGTTTATCTTTAATACTTCTTCGGCTGATACACAGTTAAGTAAGTGAATTATAAATATGAAAAAGATTAGTAATAATTTTTTCATCATAGTTATATTTTACAATAAATGACATATGATTTCTTTTTATAACTAATCTTTAACATTTAATATTACATAGTCAGAGCATTTTTTTAGTTGTTATTTGTTTAGGCAAGAGTTTTTTCTTTGATTTCTTCCAGATGCTTGACAGCAAAACATCCTGCAACTGCACCGTCTGCTGCTGCTGTGATAACTTGTCTCAAAGGTGTTGTTCTGACATCGCCGATTGCAAATACACCGTCAACAGAGGTTTGCATACAGTCATTTGTCACAATGAATCCGGCTGAATCTTGTTCCAGTTGTCCGTTAATGTGTTCAACATTAGGACTGAAACCAATATAAGGGAAAACTCCGTCTGTTTGAAGATTTGTTATTTCTTCTGTTTTTACGTTTTTTAATACCAGAGTTTCGACATTGTCTTGACCTTGAATTTCAACAGGAACTGTATCATAGATAAATTCTACTTTGTCATTTTTAAAAGCTCTGTCTTGAACAATCTTGTCTGCTCTGAGTTTATCTCTTCTGTGTATGATATAAACTTTTTTTGCAAATTTTGTAAGGTAGCATCCTTCTTCTACTGCTGCGTTTCCTCCTCCGACTACTGCAACTGTTTTATCTTTGTAAAAAGCACCGTCACAAACCGCACAATAGCTTACTCCCCGCCCCAGAAGTTCTTTTTCTCCTTTAATACCGAGTTTTTTTGCCTGTGCACCTGTTGCGATGATAACAGTTTTTCCTTCAAAAACAGCTTCTTTGGTTTCAATAGTTTTAGGTGAAGATTGGAGGTCAATTTTTTCAATCTCCTGCATAGGATATTTTGCTATTTCAAACATGTCTGCGTGCTCTTCAAATTTTTCCATCATGTCATATCCGCCGATTTTTCCAAATCCCGGATAGTTTTCAAGTTCAAGATAATTTGACGGTTGGCCACCAAACATTGAGATATCAATTATTGCTGTTGAGGCAGCACCTCTTGATGCGTAAATTGCTGCTGATATACCTGCCGGACCTCCGCCCAAAATTATTACATCATATTCCAGTTTTTTCTTCTCACTCATCGTAAATCTCTCTCCAAATCTGATTCTAAATTTTATCTTTCACTCATAAATATAGACTTTGCTGAATTTCCTGACAGTTTTTCAGCTTTGATTTTGTAAATAACGGTGTCTGAGCTGATTAGTTCACCATATTTATATTTTTCAACTACTATTTTATCAGTTCCATAAAAATTTTCACCATTTAATGTCAAAGTCGGAGTTTCTGTCATTTTTCCGTTCCGCCCTTTTGTTACATGAGTAAATTTTATCTGATTACCTTTAACGTCCTCAACAGTTACCGAAGCCTCTGCTCCGGAAACAGGATTTGACAATGTAATGACGTCTCCGATTTTAGATAAGTTCCAGTAGTCAACAGTTGTTTCGTTAAAGATTTTAGGATTGTTACTGTATGTCATTACTGATGTTATTTTCCAGCTTCCGAAGAAACCTTTCGGTACTTGATCGGAAAGAGAAACACCTGCTTTTAAGACCATGCCTTCGGCATTCACCTCTTTTGCAGGAATCCAGAATAATATTATTAATAAAATTGTTAAAATTATTTTTTTCATATGTCTTTATATAAGGTTCTTTTTTTATTTTTCAATTTTATTCATGTTATTCTTTTTATATGGAAAAGATTTTTACAATCACCGTTAACAACTTAGATGAAACTAATATTATTGCTGAAAAATTTGCAAAAGCAGTTAAAAACAGCGGCGCTTTTGTTTGTCTTTATGGTGACATAGGTGCAGGCAAGACGGCTTTTACAAAGCTTGTTGCGAAACATTTGGACGTAAAAGAAAAAGTAACAAGTCCGAGTTTCGTTATTATTAATGAATATTTGTCAGGTATTTTGCCGGTTTACCACTTTGACTTGTACCGTCTTGAAAGAGAAGGTGTCAAAACTATTATCGATGAATTGACAGAATATTCACGTGCCGGTGTGTTGACTTTTGTTGAATGGGCTGAATTTTCTGATTTTGAATTGCCTTTTGACAGAATTGAAATAAGTATTGAATATATAGATGAAAATAAACGTAAGTTTACTTTTAATGCTTCCGGTGATAATTACAAAAAGATTTTGGAAGGAATGCAGAAGTGAAAATTTTAACTTTTGATACAAGTCTTGATAAAACATATGTTGCATTAAGCAAAGACGGAGAAATTTTATCTTCGGAAATTATTGAAAATCATAATGAAAAATATCATTCTGCTTTTTTAATGCCTACAATAGTTTCTGTTTTAAAAGAAAATAAATTGATAATGCGCGACATTGATGTTGTGGGTACGAATGTTGGACCTGGAAGTTTTACCGGTATCAGAGCTTGTGTTACTGTGGCCAGAGTTTTTGCCCAGCAACTTGAGCTGCCTCTTGTAGGGATAAGTTCTATGGAGATATTGTCTTATATAAATAATTCATCTAAAGATGCAATTGTTGTTATGGATGCCAGAAAAAATCAGTTTTATACAGCAGTTTATGATAAAGACGGACATGAAATTCAGAAGCCGTCGCTTGTGGATAAGTCAGAGATGCTGAAAATGGATTTTTATAATTCTTTTATTATTTCAGATTTCTCAACTCACAATATTCTTGAAGAATTTGGTTATGGATCAGTTATTTTTTCTGATGAAAAGCCGGAGCTGGGCTTGTTTTTAAATAAGATTGTTTATAAAAAAGTAAAAAAATCGCAGGCTCTTAGAGATGAATTTTATTGGGCAAAATTAAAGCCGCTTTATTTGCAGGCTCCGCCGATAAGTATTTCGCCTAAGGCTAATGTTAATTAATCTAAGTTAAATATAGGATTTCAATAATCGGATATTATTATTTAATATTATATAATAATATATTTGGAGATTAGATTAGATGGATTTGACCTCATTAATCGGCGTATTTTTTGGGATTGTATGTATCTTAATAGGACAAGCTCTTGAAGGCGGAAATGTTGGACAGCTTTTGCAGATTACAGCTGCTTTTATTGTTTTTGGCGGTACCGGTGGTGCTGTTTTGCTCAGCTTTTCAGTTGTTGAGCTTAAAAACGCTGTTGTTCTTTTAAAAGATGTTTTTATGGGCGAAAATGTTGTTTTTGACGATGTTATTGCTGAATTGATAAAATTTGCTACAAAAGCAAGAAGAGAAGGTGCTATTTCTTTGGAGAAAGAGGCCAGAACTGCGTCAGACAGTTTAATGGTAATGGGGCTTGAAGCTGTTGCTGACGGAACGGATCCTGCACTTGTAAGACAAATGATGGAAACTCAAGTATCTTTACTTGAAGAAAAAGTAAATGGTGGAGCTAAAGTTTGGGAATCAGCCGGAGGATTTTCTCCTACTATTGGTATCATAGGTGCAGTATTGGGCTTGATTCAGGTTATGCAGAATTTGTCAGATCCTTCAAAACTTGGTGCAGGTATTGCGGTTGCTTTTGTTGCAACTGTTTATGGTGTAGGTGCAGCTAACTTGATTTTTATTCCTATATCAACAAAACTCAAATTTAAGTTTAAAAAAGTTTTTCTGAAAAAAGAAATGATTATAGAAGGTATACTTGCAATACAGGCTGGAGAAAGCCCTGCATTGATAGAACGTAAATTACAGGCATATATTCTTGACAGTCATATGAAGGAAGAAGCATAGCTTTATGGCGAGAAAAAAGAAACCGGAAGAACATGAAAATTTAGAAAGATGGCTTGTGTCTTATGCTGATTTTATGACGCTTCTTTTTGCTACATTTGTTGTTCTTTATGCTTTGTCTCAGATTAACGTTAATGAGTTTAAAAAAGTTGAGGAGTCTTTAAAAAAGGCATTTAGCATGCAGTCTTTTTGGGATGGTGGAAGCGGAGTTATGAATGCAGGAAACTCTCTTCTCGATGAAAGCTCTGCTAATTCAATGATTGATTCTTTGATGATGGAATACATAAGTCCAAGATATGAGCAGGAATCTTATGAACAGATAAAGAAAGAACTTGATGATATGAAAAAATCAGGTGAACTTTCAGGTATAAATGCTTCTATTGATGAAAGAGGGCTCGTTATTATTTTGAATGACAACAATATTCTTTTTAAATCAGGTTCAGCACAACTTAGTGATGATGCTTTGAAAAAACTTGAAAAAATTGGAAAACTTATTGTTGAAAAATTTGCAATGCATTCTATAAGAGTAGAAGGTCATACTGATAGTGCTCCTATTAAGAGTGAAATTTATCCTTCTAACTGGGAGCTTTCGTCTGCACGTGCAGCATCGATTGTAAGATATTTTATAGATAAATTTAAAATATTGCCGGATTTGTTGTCTGCTGTCGGATATGCTGATACACGTCCTGCTGAAAACGGAAAAGGCAAAAGTGATTTTTCGAAAAATAGAAGAGTAGAAGTCGTTGTTCAACGAAATCAATATAAAAATCTTGACCATTATCAGAATACATATTTGAAAATGGATAAATCAGAACAACAGAGAAGAAGAAATGAACAAATTAAAATAATTAAAGAAATTGATAACAGAGAAATACAATCTCTTGGGGATGATATAAAACATTCTTCAGGACTGACAAAAGATGCTGCTTCTGTTTATGAAGAATCAAATAATGACTTTCTTAATGAATCTAAGAGGATTGATGATTTGTATACAAGAAAATAACTAGAATCTGCTATTTTATGTTATTGGAAAAATTTTTAAGTGAGTTTACTGTATTTTTATAGTAATATCATTATTGTAAACGGGCTGTTTAAATAACTGGTAATTGTTTGGAAATTAAGAAGGAAAGTCGTTTGCAGAATATTAAATTAACTAAATTCATATTAATATCATTGATTCTTGGGATCTTTACAGGAATTGCGTTTCCTGCGTTTGCCGTAAAACTCTCTCCTCTTGCAATGATGTTTTTGAATATGGTTAAAATGATTATTGCTCCTTTGCTTTTTGCTACTCTTGTTATTGGAATAGCAGGGCACGGTGATATAAAAAGTCTTGGAAAAATAGGTTTTAAGACTATTATTTATTTTGAAGTAGTAACAATTGCAGCTCTTTGCATCGGTCTGGGAATAGGTCATTTTACACAGCCGGGAGCAGGATTGGAAAATGTTATAAATGTTTCTGCGGCAAATTTAGATGCAGTGAATGCAATGAGTCAAACAGGTTCTCACGCTTCTTTGATGCAGCTGGTTATGGACATTTTCCCTTCGAGTGTTGTTAAATCTATGGCAGAAGGTAATCTTCTTCAGATTGTTGTATTCAGTTTGTTTTTTGCTCTTGCTATATGCGCTGTGGGACAAAAGGCAAAGCCTATTATGGATTTTTTAAATTCACTTTCAGAGGTCATGTTTAAGTTTACCGAATATGTCATGTGGTTTGCGCCTGTCGGGGTTTTTGCTGCTATTGCAAGTACAATCGGCAGCAGCGGTATAGGTATTTTGAAAAATTACGTAAAAATTGTTTTTTCTCTCTATTTTGCACTTGTTGTTTTTATTATTTTTATAATTCTTATGGTTTGTTATATTGTAAAAGTTCCTTTTAAAGGCTTGATTAGAACATTAAAAGATCCTGCATTGCTGGCATTTTCTACTGCGAGTTCGGAAGCTGCACTGCCAAAAGCAATGGAACAGATGGAGAAATTCGGTGTTCCCAAAAATATTGTTGGCTTTGTTATGCCTACCGGATATACATTCAATCTTGACGGAAGTACTTTATATCTTTCAATGGCGGTGTTGTTTGCCACTCAGCTTGTAGGAATTGACTTGTCATTGAAACATCAGCTGATTATTATGTTTGCTTTAATGTTCACAAGCAAAGGTGTTGCCGGAGTGCCGAGAGCATCTCTTGTTGTTCTTGCAGGCACTTTATCCAGTCTTGGTTATCCTTTGATTGGTGTTGCAATTTTACTGGGTATTGATCAGGTTCTTGATATGGGACGTACAACGGTAAATCTTGTCGGTAACTGTATTGCTACAATATTTATAGCAAAATGGGAAAATGAATTTGATTATGAAAAGATGAATAACTATCTTGAGTCAAATGATATATAAAATTTTTTGATTGTTGTATAATAATTTTGTTGAGACTTGAAACAGTGATTGGCGGGTAATATGCTTCAAATTTTTAAAACACAGGAAGACAGAACCTTAAAAGAACTTTCCATAGAAGAATTTGAAAAAGGCTCCTGGTTTAATCTGATAAAACCAACCGCTGATGAAATTAAAGTTGTTGCTGCTGCTTTGAATATTGATGCAGACTTTTTGAGAGATTCTTTGGACTCGGAAGAAAGATCACGTATAGAGCTTGATGATGATAAATTATTAATAATCACGAATATTCCTATGATGGAAGATGAAAACAGTTTTGATACTTTGCCGTTGGGGGTTATTATGACTCCTGACAATATTGTTACTGTTTCATTGAAAGAAAATAGAATTATTTCTTTCTTTAATCAAGATACAGCAAAGCTCTTTGATACATCTGACAAAACAAGATTTTTGTTTCAGATTTTGTTCAGATCAACAAAATTTTATTTGAGATATTTGGAGCATATAAATCGTCACACTGACAAAATTGAAGAAGAGTTGAGAAGAACTATGAAGAACAAGGCTCTTTTTCAACTGCTTGATGTGCAAAAATCTCTTGTATATTTTACAACTGCATTGAAAGACAATGGCAGAGTCCTTGAAAAACTCAGCAGATTTAAGAAACTTGCCGGTTTTTCTAACTTTATGGAATATAATGAAGAAGTTGAAGATCTTGTTGAAGACGTAATCATTGAAAATAAACAGGCTGTTGAAATGGTAGAAATGCACAGAAATATTCTTGAGAGTATGATGGATGCTTTTGCTTCAATTATTTCTAACAACTTGAACATTGTTATGAAGTTTTTGACTTCTGTAACAATTATTCTTGCTATACCGACAATGGTTGCAAGTTTCTGGGGGATGAACGTAGAGATTCCTATGGCTCATGCTCAATTTGCTTTTTTGGGAATATTGCTGTTTTCTTTAGTATTAGCTGGTATAATAGCTGTGATATTAGCCAGAAAGGGACTATTCTAATTTTACTGCATCATAGTATCTTTAAGTTATTGTAACAATCTATATAAAAAAACAGCATGATTAGCAAATTTTTTTATGTTTCGTCTTAATATCAGTAGTCAGTGTGTTATGAGGTTAAAATAGTGAATATTGAAGGCTTGAATTTGACAAAGAAAATCAGTGTATCTAACCCGGTCAGAGTAAACCACAACAAGCATAATCCTTCTTTCTCAGGGCATATATTAACACAGGACACACATGGTGAGGATGTTTATAAATTTAACCTTCCGAATGCTCCTGAGGGTACTACTTTAATTCTTGCTGTAATGTCTACTGATAAAAATGGAGATTACAAACTTGTACAAAAACCTTTTGAATGGGGTGAAAAACTTAACGGTTTTAACTCCATTATTATACCTGCATCTTCTTTAAACCTTGAGAAAAATCAGGTTCTCGGGTACAAATTTAAAGTAGCAGGCAAAACTGACTTTACGGATAATTATGTTAGAGATGGTGAATTCAATATTGCCATGCCTCTTGACCGCTCTAACCCTGAAAGACCACGACAAATTGAACACGTACTGATTGATTCATTTAATATAAACGATTTTTCAAAACGTGTAAAAAGAAATCATTTTAACCTTTTAGGCGGAACTTTGAACACTGTCAATGAAAAAGTTGATGACCTTTACAAAGCTGGCGTAAGAAATATTCTTGGTACACCAATTTTCGGTCAGGATAATAAATCAAGCCATGGCTATTGGACAACAAACCCTTATCAAATAACAAACAATCTTGGTAATCTTTCTGACTTTAATAAGTTGATGATTAACCTTTATAAACACAATATGAGCTGGACTGCTGACGGTGCGTTTGTTAATGAAGGACTTGAAGGCATTCACATGGCTGATATGGTTAATTGGGGAGAAGACAGCCCGTTTATTCATATGTTTGAAACTAAAGATATAGGTAATCAGCCTTTTAAATTTGGTATTCTTTCAAAACAAGAAGATGTTGAAAAACATACTCATATTCAGCTTATGAATGCGCCGTATAAGATAGTTTTTGAAAAAGCTGATGACGGTACTTACAAAGAAGCTGAAATTATTAAGAATAAAAATTATACTTCACAGAAGCCTACATATATTCAAGTTTTCGATGACAGACTTGCTTCAGAATCACAGATGAATGGTGATGAAAAGTTTAATGTTTATGCAAATAAAGACAGTGGAGATAATTTTGAAATAGCAAATTATAAAGATTCTGTGCAAGCATATAACCGCAGGGTTGAGCCTAAAAATGTTAAAGAAAATTATGAAAAATATCTGGCAGTAAAAAAACATAATCCTGACATTGAATTTAAAAATACATTGAAAGAATGGCCTAATTTCAAACTCGAAATGTCGAATAAAGATGGTGGTGTTTCTCTTTGGGTAGGAAATAGTGATATTGCCAAAAAACGTTTTGTTGTATTTGAATCAGTGCTTGATGGAAGTACTCTTTCAAAAGAGAAAAAAGACCTCATAAAAGCAGCGCAGTATCAGGTTCAAGATGATACTATTCAGGTGGGTAAATTTTGGACTGGTGAAGTTTCAAGAAAACTCACAGAGTATACTGCACACGAAATCGCACAAAAATTGAAGGACAGTTCTGTTGATAGTTATAAAACAGCAATTAATTCTTTAATAAAAGAAGGAAAACTTGCTCCTCAGGCTTCAATTGTTCTGGCTCAAGAAGGTTCTGATGGTTCACCGCTTGAAAATATGCTCAGCACTAACTGGATGGGGGAACGTGATTATACTTTAAAAACACAAAAACTCCCTGAATCTATTACTGACGGTTTGATGTCTTATCCAATGGATGCGATTGAATTTTCTCCGGATTTGAATGGAGTTCTTGCGTATCCTTACATAAAGAACTTTGCAGTAACAGAAGACACAGTTGGTTTATCAAGATTTGATATGTTCAAGATGGGTGATAAATATTATAAGCTAATGCCTGAAAAGTACAGAGCTTTGTATAAATCTATGGATAATGTTTATGCAAAAGAAATGGCTGCTCAAGCAATGGACATTATGAACTCTTTGCAGGAAAAAACAGGTATTTCTTATCTCAATTCAAACAATGAATTGACTCAACAGGGTAAAGAGGTTTATTCTCTTGTTGCTTCTGATATAGCAAAGTTTCTTATTGTTTCTTCTTTGGCTCCTGAAATTCAACCGGAACAAAATGATTATATGTTAGAGTATGATGTTAAAAAATTGAACAACGTTGATACTTGTTATTTGGGCTTGCAATATGAAACATCTCCTGAAGATATAGCTAAGTCATTAATTAATAAAATTAAAAACGGTCTTAATAATATTGATGATAATGCAAAGGCAAAATTTGTAGATAGTCTTTATAATAGAATTGGAAAAATCGATTCAGATACGGTTAATGTAGCAAAATTGATTGTTGAAAAAACAGAATCAGGACTTGATTGGAGAATAGATGCAGCAAAAGACGTTGCTGATTGGGATTCTGAAGAGGCCGGTTACGTATCTAAAAAAGATAATTTGAATTTTGTATTGTCTTTCTGGAATAAATTCAATAAAGGCGTTAGAGAATACAATCCAAAATCTTATACAATTGGTGAACTTACTGATATAAATGATAGTGACTTACCGAAGTCACAATTCCTTCAAAAAACAGGTTTTACAACCCTGTCTGATTATGATTGGTTCTATGGTACTTTGCCTGCCGTATATGGTCAGAATGCAGATGGAAATAATAGTTCTGATATTTATAAGACAATTTCAGAAAAGTTTGGCAAATATAAAGATTCAGGTTTTGCTGAACACATAAATTATGCACACAGATTTGTCGGAAACCAAGACAAACCAAGAATAAATCATCTTTTATCAATGAACGTTGGTGCTTTCAATTCTGATAAGATGAAAGAAACGAAAAGAATTTTTGATAATGCATTGAACTCTTCCGAAGAATTTAAAAATCTGGGTGAATCCAATAAAAATTCATACAAAGAAGCTTTGCGAATGATTTCTGAGGGGGCTTATAAAATAAATGGTAAATTCAAAGAATATGACAACGAAAACTTCGGGGTCAGACCGTTTGATTTTACTATTGAAGAAATTACAAAATTGGCAAAAGAAATAAGCCCTGAATTTAAAAAGTTTGCTGATGAAAATAAATCTTCAGTTGAAAAATTAGAAGCTGATATTCTTAAAAATCTTATATCCTTTGCATTAGAAAAAAATGAGGCAATTACATTTGCTCAGGTTGGCCTACCGGGTAATCCGACTACGTATGCAGGTGATGAACTTGGCATGACCGGCTGGGAAACTGCTTGTAAAAATGAAAAACAAGAAAACAGAAATGCTTTAAGATGGGATTGGTTGAATAATGAAAATTATAAATTTATAAAAAATCATTATGATAACATTTCAAAAATCAGAAACATAAGAAATGATTCAGCTGCGTCAGCTCTTGTTAACGGTGCAACAATAAAACTTTATCAACAACCTTTAACAAATAAGGGTAATGCAATTGCTTTTTATCGATATAATGACAAAACAGATTCAATTGTAGTTTTGCATAACAGTGCATATGGTTCAGAACCCTGGGAACGAGGAGATAATGCATATATGGACAGTATTAAACTTGGCGGTTTGCCGATGGGGTTGCCTAGTGGAACAGTGTTTGTAAATGCTTTGAATAAGTCTGAACGTTACATGGTTAAAGACGGAGCAAGAATTGAACGTGTTGATGACAAAGGGCATAGAATCGGAGATATTGAGCTTGGTAAAAAAGGCTTGATACTTGTTCGCGAAAAGGATTTTAGAGGTAATGCTTTTCCGTCTTTCAAAGGAAAAATTGAAAATCCAAATGTAAAACTTGCGAATACAAAATATAATTTTTCTTATATGAAAAGATAATTACTTAAAAGAATTGCAAGCTTGTTTCTTTTACGATAAAATATAAATCAGCCGTGCTCCACGGGGACTTGGCGGATCTCTTGACCCGAACGCTTATGCGGGGTGCAGAGCCTGCTGTGAGGCTAGTGTGAAAACGGGAACTCAAATATTTATTTATGATTGCTCGGATTTTTTCGGCGAAAGCAATCGAACCGTGTCAGATCAGGAATGAAGCAGCACTAAGATTTAACTTTCGGGTGAGAGAATTTTGAGAGGGAGATAAATATTTAGACGAACTGTTTTTATATGTGTCGATAGGCAGTGGCACGGCTTTTTATTTTTTGATTATTCTTTGTTTATTAATATATCTTTATTAAGTTTGTAAAAAGATTTTTTAGCCAGTTGTATTAGGAGGCATGGTCAATTGTAAAACTTATTTTACAAAATTCGTGTTGTGTATGAACTTTGATCTTTGTATGATTATTTTGTTGGAAGTCCATTGGGAGCCAATTAGGAATGAAAGGGGTGATGGCAATTTCCGGGGATTGAGTAAATCAGGGAAGAGAATAAGAAAAGGATTTTATTAGATTAGGAAGAATGAAAAAGTTTTAAAAATTAGGTTTTAGGCTACTAGCCACTGGGAAAATAGGGAAGAGATTAAAGATTGCAAGGGTTCTGTCAGTTTTGGACAGGACTTTTTTGTATTAATTCAAAAAAAGGGATTTATTTTTTATTTTCTTGTATTAAAATAAATATATAGCACATTCAAAAAAAAATTATGAAATCGGGACGTAGCGCAGCTTGGTAGCGCACTACCTTGGGGTGGTAGGGGTCGCAGGTTCAAATCCTGTCGTTCCGAAAATTTATTTAAAAGACCAGTGCTAACTTTCAGCTTTGGTCTTTTTATTTTTGTGTAATATTTGTGTAATCAATGTAGTTTATCAATAATTATTCAGTATTTCAATAGCTTTCAACTTTCTTTCTGGCACAGGGTGAGCATATCTCATTGTTGTTTTTACGTCACTATGTCCTAATATTTCTTGAACAACAGCTAAATCAATACCCATTTCTGTCATTCTCGTAGCCGCAGTATGTCTTAAATCATGAAATCTAAAATTCATAATGTCAGCTTTTCTTAAAGCTTCATCAAATCCTTTATGAATAAATTTATACTTTGTTTTTGTGTACGGATTTGCAAAAACATACTCACTAATTTTATTTTCTTTTAGAAGAACCAGTGCTTTCATAAGTTTGTTTGAAATAGGTATTTTTCTTGCTTTGCCTGATTTTGTCTGTAATAGTTCAATAAATTGCTTTTTAAAATCTATGTTGCTCCATTTGAGATTTAAAATTTCACCTTTTCTCATACCTGTTTGTAATGCACAGGTTACAATTGGAATAAAGTAATTATAGTTCTTGTTCTCTCTTAATACTTTAAACAACGCTGCTTCTTCTTCTTTTGTTAAAAATCTAATTTTGTAATTATTTTGTTTTAGTTTTTTAACTTCTTTAAGAGGATTTTCTTTTGCAAGATTGTTTGAAATAGCAATGTTGAACATTTTGCTTAATGCTTCAAGATACCTGTTAACTGTTGAATTTTGACGGTTTGTTTTCATAATTGATTTGAATTTTTCAATTTTTTGAGGTGTGAGGTCTTTTAACCTGGAGTTTTTACCCCAATGTTCTATGAAAACTTTGCAGTAATTCTCGTCAAGTTTATAGCTTTTCTTATTTGCTTTTGAATATTCAAGATAAAGTTCAATTGCCTGTGCTAAAGTTGTGTTGGTTGTGCTTTCAACAAGTTCATACCGTCCTCTCATTAGCTCTGATTTAACAATATTTTCTGCTTTAATTGCATCTTTATGAGAAGAGCAGCCTTTTATTGCTTTGTGATAGCGGACTCCGTCAATCATAAAATTGTAATACCATTTTTCATTCTTTTTATATATGCTCATAATTATTCCTCCTAATAAAAGACCCTGCATTAAATGCAGAGTCTTTCTTGATATTTTTCCGGGTTTCTGATGAAATCAATTAGCTTGTATTTTAGGAACATTGGTTTTTTGTGCCATTTTGAACAAACTATCTTTCTCGGCAGCCTTCCATTTACCAAATAAAGCCTAATAGTTTGAGGCTTTAGTCTTAGAAGTTCTGCAACTTCTTTAACTGTCATTAATTCTAAATCTTCTGTTGTGTTAAATGTATTCATAATTTTCCCCATTATTTTTATATAGTGTATTTTTTAATAACCAATAACACCTGACCTCGAATATAACAACTGATAATATCCGAGGAGTGTTATTAGTTGTTATTAATCGTTGTTACTATTATTCAATCTAAGCTTTTCGGCTTTAAATTTATCTTGTAACTGCTCAATTAAGTATAGATTTTGGAATGTTGTAACATCCAAAAATGTCGATGAAGCTACTGCTGGTATACGCTTACTGCTTGTTTTATATCGTTTATTTTCGGTTTTGATATAATACGGTGAAGCTTTTACAGATAAAGAAAACTCTTTGGGTAAAATGAATTTATCTGAATAAATTCTTCCTATATAAGAGTTAAATTTATCAAGACAAGTTTGTGTTCTGATTGTGAGTGTTGAACATCCGCCAGCATGTTTTTGTAACCAAATATGTTCTTCAAATCTAATTAGCTGTTCTTCAAGTAAAATAGGTAAATGATTTAGGAACGCATCTATTGGCTCTTCTAGTTCTTTAAATTGTCCGAGATACCATTCAAAATACTCAATTACTTTTGTATTTTTATCAAATATTTCATAGTTTCCCAGTTGTTCAAGAAGTCTTAAACCTGTATAAGCAATAGCTACATTGTGTGATTCTCTGCTCTCTTCGACATCTAAACATTTTGCAAAGTATGTACTTGACTCATTAATCATCATTAAAACATCATCAAAGTTGTATTTCAACAGCTCGGGCAATATTTTCGATAGATAACGAGGTTCTTTGTAATACTCGGCCATTTCTTTCGGATTATACATATTGGGTTCAAAATAAATAGGTAAAATGCGGTTTAACATTTTTTCCTTTTGCACAGGCAGATAATTGCTTGAAACAAACATTGCCGAACATTGAGGAAGATTGTTAAACTTATTTCCGTCTTGCATTTTTTCTCTTACGACATTTTCATAGCTTTGGACAATATTATTTTCAAAGCCCTCTGTCCTGATAGCTTTTGAGGTCATGTCATTAAGATGTATCAAGCAGGAGTTATAAGCATTGCATTTTCGGTTTATTGAACGATATGTGCTGTTTCCCATAGCAAGAAAAGTCTTATCAAAACCGTAGATGTAATTTACCAGATTTTGGATTGTGCCTTTTCCTTGTTTTGACTTGCCGTAAAGAAAGCCTGTCGGGAAGCCGCAGGTGTTTTCCCAAAGTTTTTCTGTAAAAATACCCATAACCCCTAAGCCTAAAGCTAAGAAAGGTCCTATAGCACCATTAAAAGCCTTATCCATAGAACTCAAAAGTTGTGATACACAGCTGCTAATGTCAATGTACTCTTGGTAAAGTACAGGCAAGTTACTACCAGTTTCTTTATCAAGCATTACCTTTTTGCCAGTTGGTAATTCTATTACACCGTTTTCATCAGACCAATATGTGTTGAAACCGTCTGTGTAACAGTTTTCATAAATACGTCCCGGTAAATCTTCAAATTCTATGCTCCCTGAATTTGTGAGAAGAGTTACAGTATCTGTACATTGCTTGTTGATAAGTTCTCTGAACAATTTTACTGTTTTGTCATCACCATCAGCAATCAAGTAATTACTGGCATTACACAATGTTTCCGCAAAATCTGTAAATCTACATTTTGCTTTACCTTTAAGGCAAAAAGAACTGGTTAATGTTCCCTTGTCTGTTAGAGCAAGTAATTCTATAACTGCTGTACCAGGCTTATTAGTTTTGTTGTTAGCATAGCTTTTTAGCTTTGTTACTTTATCTATAACTGCATTTAGGACTCTTTTTATTATAAGTAATTTTTCACCTTTTCCCGTTACCTTAAATTCAAAAGTTGAATTATTGTATTCAATAAGGTCATTTTGGATAGATTTTTTATCAATGTCATCGGGTATTGACCTGATGATTGGTTCTTTTAGCGCTTTATCATCGCGCTTTTCGAGTTCTGCAAGAGCAAATTCTCGATAACTTCTTTTAAGCAAGTCAAGAGGGTTATTTATTTCTTTTGGCTTGCATTGTTTTTTATCTTCGGTTTTATTTTCTGAAGTATTTTTGAGCAATTTAGTCATTTTATTTCTCCAATTAATTGTTTTTGTTACATTCATTGCAGCCCTCGAATAATTTTCTAACTGTTCGACAGCTGAAATGATATTTTTTTGCGTTTTCAAATTTAGATTGTGATTCCGCATAGTTATAGTTTGAATAATCTTCACTATATTTGTGAAAAAGTGTCTCACCATTTGCTACATTAGAAAGAAGCTTTGCAAATTCAAACCATAAGTATTCGGGAAGATATTCTGCTTCATCAATACAATGTTTGAAAAAAGCACATTTTTCATAAAGCGGCATTATGTCAATATCCAACACTTTTTTCTCTGTTTGCTGAAATCTAGTATTAGTTTTAACTTCTGATTCACGGTTTAGTTGTTTTTGCCACTCCTCAGGAAGTTCCTGTAAATCAGCTTGTGGTAAGAAATTGTTATAAATCTTATACAAGCCGTTTTCTGCATTTAAAGAAGTTGGTGCTAGGACATAATGCGGTCTTTGTATGTCAATACAGTCTGCATAACATCTCATCAACTGCTTTTGGCTGTCTTTGAAATAGATATGAAGTCCGCCCGACGGTGAAATAACCACTGGCACATTTTCTTCAAAATCACCCCAGTTCTTGAGGCAATCAGCAAGAATTTTTAGCCCATGTTTATTTTTATCAGGCTTGTTGTCAACATCAACTACCGTAATTCCGCTTTTTGCACAATCTATGGCAATTCTACCGTATGGGTATTTTTGCCAGTATTCGATTATAGTCTTGGTGTCTTTAGTGGAAAATTCTTTCCACATGAATCCTTTAAACGGTATTTTTTGACCGCTTACGGGAAAGACATAATATCCCAATGATGCCAACCACAAAGCATTATGCATGTGGTATTGAGCCAAACTCAACCCCCCGCTGTTAAACCGCTGATTTTTATTTGCCTCGCATGCATCAAAGAGATTAGTTAAGTTGCTTATCATAACTTTTCTCCTTTATTTAGTTTTCAAAGTTCGATTGTTTTGACTAAATCACAGGCAAAATAAGCCTATAAAGAGGCTTCTGCTATGTGATTAAGTTAGAGGATAAAGAAACAATCGTCTGTTAAAACTTGCAAAAGGATTTAAGATATTTTATAATATTAGTATGGTTTTATTTTGGTGCAAGTTGACGATTGTTTCTTGTACCTTTTTTATGGGCTTTTGTTCTTTAGTTTCATCTCTGTTCTCCTTTTATCTTGCGGCTTTGAGCCTTTGTACTTTTTTTATAAATTTATTTAATAATAAATTTATAAATATTTACACTTTGTAAACATCTATAAAATTTTGTCGTTACTGAGTCTAGTAACGCTTACATTGTTAGTGTATATACAAATACCTTAAAACGCAATACCTACAAGAGATGTATTGATATTTTTTTTCAAAATGGCAACCCAAGATTTATAACAATAATACTTGTTTTTGCTCAAAAAAAAAAATATGCTGTTAAAGCAAAATACAGTTAAATTTTTGACAAAATATCTCTTATATAAACATTTCCCCGCAAAAAAAAATGCCAATTTGGCAACCTAAACAAATTTCTTTTTTACAAAACTTTATAAGTATTGTTTTTTAATACGTTCTGGTCTGATAAGTCTAAAGTTGGAGTACAGTGCATATCCATTCAGCTGGTACTTATAATATATTAAATCATTAACACGTTTATCAACTTCTTTATCATTAACATTTTTAAACCAATAAGAGTCTTCTTTTGGATATTCTTTTATTTTTTGCAAAATTTTCTTTTTGAGTTTACTAACAAAACTTTTAAGATTTGAATTTGATGCTTTTCTTGAAAAAATTTTCTTTGATAAAATATCGTTATAATCGTCATTTAATAATGATGACTCTTCAATTAGTAACCTTATCACAGCAAATTCTTTTTTACTTAATCTTATTGGAACACCATAAAAACAAATAATTCTTTCAGTAGCCGAGAGTTTCGAAAACTGTTTATTATAGTCAGCATAAGAGTCCGAATTGAATATCTTAAATAAATCATGAATTACAAGTGCATAATCACGTTTAAAAGAATCTTGTTTGTCTTTTGTATATTTACTATAAGCTTTACGTAATACTTTAATATTGGTAATGGGTTTCTTTTCTGTTTGTTCCATGTCTAAATTGTATGATAAACAGAATCCAGAATAAAGCTGAATAAACTTACAAAAAATTTTAAATATTTTATATTTAAACAATAAAAGGGTTATTCAGATAAACCCGAATAACCTCAGTTATGCATTATATACTTTAATATTCAAAATATTCATATTCCCAGTTTATATTTTTATTTTCTGCAAAATACTTTTTAATTGTTTCAAGCTGTTTTTTTGAACAACTATCATTATTATTTAAATTAGCTTTTTCAAAACATAAAATCGGCACCCCTTCTAAGACTAAAGATTTCGGCATTCCGTTATTTGAAAATACGGGTTCTATATAGCCATTAGAAGTTTTTATTTGTTTTTTGTAACTTTCTTTAATTGATTGTATTTCTTTATTAGAGCATTCTGTGTTGTTCTCGTCAATATAACCTTCATAACGTAAAGCACTTATGTAACTTTTTGCACATTTATTAGAAACATTCATCTTTTGTGCAAATAACTTAGATTTGGCGGTATAATAAGTTTTAACCGCATGCTCAATTTTTGAAGTTTCAGCATTAGCTTTATATTTCTCTTGGATTGCACTATGACAAACTCCAAAATAGAAAAAGATAGATATGAGTATTATCGCAGTTATAGAAATAATTTGAAAAATAAGATATTTTTCTTTTTGAATTGGTTTAACTTCTCTTTCATAACTTGGTTCTGCACAAGCCCAAACCAAAGCAGCAGGCCAAGTAATAGGAATAAGCCATATAATAATTCCTAAAACAAAAATTGCAGTAGTTCTCGGACTCGTTTTGTGCTGTGCAATATAGCCAGGTAATAAAAATAGTTGAACCAATAAAATTATACCTAACACCATCGCAAGCATACAAATAAAATCCATATCATTTATATAAGAAAATGATACAGCGAAGATTATTCCTAATACTCCTAATAAATCAATAAATTTACGCATAATGCTAAATGTTAATGATACGTTAAATTTTTGAATTTCTCTATCATTGAATTCTTCAAAATAATTTTTCATTTTTCCTCCTTTTAATCTTGAATTTAATAGTCACAGATTCCTTTAAAGTTTTTAGCTCTATTAGATGCATCAAAAATGTAGCATTTTCAAAACGCTGAACAGCTTCAAATCCACCATCAACATTTGTTTTCCTTTTGACTACTTCAACAATTCTAAAGCATCCGCACCTTGACGAATCCAATTACTTGCAGATGGCGGAACATATAAGGTTCCCTGTTCCAATAGTCGTCTGCCAATTTCTTTTTTTCTTTGTTTTTTCTGTTCTGCTTTTGATTTGGCAATAGCATTTGCTTTTTCCTTTGCCATTTCTTCGGTTGTTAGTGTCACAATTTGTTGATATGGTTGAAAGAGTTCAATATCTCTTTTTCTTATTTTCGCAGCCATTTCTTCATATTCTGATTTATTTATAATGCCATTGATATAGTTATTGTAAATATTAGAAAATTCATTACGCAGGTTATTTAACTGCCAAAGTCGTTGACTTTTAAATGTTAAAAGTTCAAGTTCTTTTTCGACATCTATTCCTGCAGATTGTCTTAATTGCAAAGTCTGAATTTTTGTATCAATTTCCTTTATTGATTGAGTAATTTTTATTGAGTTTGGAATGACAACTCTCTCGACTTCGTTGATTTTTGTGTCTGTTTTTGTAACGTTTGATGCTTTTTGGGTAGAAACTGTAGCATTTGGTTTAGAATGTACTTTTTGTTTCTTTGAGGTATTTGGAACTCCTTTATAAAAATCTTCATGAAAAGAGTTATATTGGCTCATTATATTTTGAAAGGGGTCAGTACCTTTTTTTATCCATAAATCGCATTTACCAGTATATGCATTTCCACTATCAGAACAATAGTGAGTTTTAGACTCAATACACCAACCTTTTGAATTTTTCTTTATACAGGGACCAATATCTTTTTCTGAATAAAACCCTGCGTAAGATACTTGTGCAGTTAATAATACCACTAAGGAAATCGCTAACTCTTTTTTCATATTTTTACTCCTATATTTATAAAAACATTTTACAATAAAACTAAGTCCTGTAAACCCATGTTATAAAAGATTTACAATGGTATTTTGTAATATCTGTCTTACTGTAATGTTTATATTACATGACAAAATGCCTTTATGGGCATACGTAAGTTAAGAAACGATATAGGTAGAAAACTAAAAAAACTTCGTCTTGAAAAAGGTATATCTCAAGAAAAACTTGCAGAATTTGTTGATATGTCGAGAGAACACATTTCTTGTATTGAAAGAGGAAAAAATTTGGCAACGGTTGAAACATTATATAATCTTGCTAAATACTTTGAAGTTGATATAAAATATTTTTTTTAATTTTTTCGAATGATACATAATTATAAAGAGTATCTTTTGATAATTGTATACGAAATATTACCCCTGTTAAATTACGACTTAACCAGCAAACCCTTATAAAATAAATGTGTACATAGAATAATACATAATTTATTATTTTAATATATTGTGTATTATTGATATGACTGTATTTGACACATTTGAAAGGCAGGTTTTTATGGAATTTGTGCAACCTATCAGAGACTTAAAGCAAATTGAAACAATCAAAAAGCTTTTGAAGCAACAAAGTTTAAGGGATTATTGCTTATTTATTCTTGGCATTAATTCAGGGTTACGAATAAGTGATTTGCTTCGGCTACGGATTTGTGATGTTAGCGAGAAAGGAAAGCCAAAAGACAGGATACGACTTCGAGAGAAAAAGACAAATAAGTTCAAAGATTTTCCCATCTCGGACAACGCAAAATCAGCAATCAAAGAATACTTAAAGACAAGAATCATTATAGAAAACGAGCCTTTGTTCATATCACGCAAGAACAAGGGCTTTTTATTGCGACAACAGGCATATAGGATTTTGAATGAAGTAGCGAGGTCAGTAGGAATAAAAGACAAAATCGGCACGCACACTTTAAGAAAAACTTTTGGATATCACGCATACAATAATGGCTATGACATCACGTTGATACAAAAGCTTTTTAATCACTCATCACCGAGCATAACTCTGAGATACATCGGGATAACGCAAGAGCAATTAGATGATGTTTATTTGAGTTTGGATTTATAAAAAAGCTACAAGGCAATTTACGCAATTGCCTTGTATAGATGTTGTTTCCAATATTTGTTATGAATTATTCTTTCAAAATCTTTATCATTATCAAGTTTCATAAGAATACTTCTAGGAGTTTTGCTTATTTTTTCCCAATTACTATGAACTACATAAAGTGCATTTCCTGTAAATATATTCTCAAAAATAACTTTGCCACTATTTAGTTTGACTCCAAAATATTTATTAAATTGACCTCTTCCTCTGAAAATTTCTTTAGGCTTGAGTTCCATAATTACATTATAGCGTTCAGTAAATTCTGCAAAGCTAGGCTTATTTATTCCTTCTGGTAAAGTTTCATATATACTTCGGGCATCGATTGAACCAGGAGGAAATATTTCCCAGTCAACAACATATGATTTTAGGATTTCTTCATTTCTTGCATTTGAATCAAATATGTCACAACTCCCAACATTCTCTTGCAATAAATTACATTTAAATAGTAGTTCAAATTCAAAATTTGCAGATGAGGTATCAAGAATACCGCCCACTGTAAACTTAACAATGTATTCTTCGTTATTTTCTGCCATTAATTCAAATTCAAGAACATAAGAAGGCGCATCCCACACTTCTCTTACCCATACTTCTCTGGGATAATATCCTGTGTGCTCTTGACCATGCCAATCAGTGCATCTATAAAATTGCATTTTGTTAGTTTTCCCAAAATCTCTTCTTATGATACTTCGACCTAAAAAATTATATTTTGAATACCGCCCGTTCTTAATATCAGGAATAATTGATTTTTCAGGTAATACTAATTTATTGTTCTCAAACTTAATTCCTAACTTTTCAAATTTATCTACATTCTTTTTATTAATTTTTTCTGTAGAACCGACAATGCAAGATATATACTTACTTGTATTTAGTTTTTGTCTTATATATTCTGGAATTTCTCTAAAATTTTTATTTTTCATTTTTTATCCTCTTATTTTGTATTAGTTTTATCAACTAAAATGTAACTTTGGCCAGACTGTTTTGTTGGAGGTAATGGTTCATTCTTTACAACTGTTCTTTCTACCCCGGTTCTTCCTCCTCTAGGACCAATCATTTCGTATTGCCCTGATATCTGTGCTTTTTCTCCAGGTTTAAATGATGTTTTTTTCATAAGTTTTTCTCCTTAACTTTACTTATTACTCTATTTGTATTACAATATTAACGTATTAATGTTATTATTGTTAATAACAAAGTTAACGCACTTTTGTTAACTTGTCAAGAGGTATATATGAAAAAAACTATAAAAAATCCTTTAAGCATAAAAATTAAAGAAATAAGAGAGTCACTGGGTATGACTCAACAAGACTTAGCTATTAAAGCAGGTTTAGCAAAGCCCCTTATATCAATGATTGAAAATGGTGAAAGATTTCCATCTGATGATGCATTACATAAACTTTGTGAAGCCTTCGGCGTTCAAGAAGAAGATATTTTAAGTCAAGAAGTAAAAAATATGGCTATTGAAGAAATAAAAAAAGCAGAGCCAAGAGATGTTTTAACGGCATATAGGAAAATTTATCGTGGCTAATTTTTCAGACCCTACACTTTTATATCAACAAGATGTTGATATTGTCGCAGAAAGAATAATTAAGGAAACAATAGGAAGCAATGCAACATTCCCTATTGATTTGTTTTCAATTATTGATGCTTGGGATATTGAGGTAAAGTTAATTAATGATGTAAATATAGATTTTCAAGCAAGAATAGAGCTAGGCGTTGCTCCCTGTATAACGATAAATTCAGAATTTAGCCTTGAAGATATAAAATCTAATAATTTGCCTTTAATAAAGAATAATAATTTAAGATTTTCTCTTGCACATGAACTCGGTCACCTTTTTCTTAACATTAATAGCGCAAAGTTAAGGGAGAGAATGTTAATAAATAATACTAAACGTAATGCAGATATGTACACAAAAATAACCGAGTTCCAAGCCGATAATTTTGCGAGTGCTTTATTAATGCCGAAATATGCTATGACTGATTATCTCAACTATGGTAATAATCCAAAGTCTTGCGCTGAAACAATTTCAAATCATTTCGGCTGTTCTTTAACTTCTGCTTTTTTGCGCTTGGCTAGAATTAATGAGAACATTGTTGCTTGTTTACAAGTAGATAAGAAAACTCGTACGATTAAACATCTCACTTATTCAAAATCTTGGAAAGATATTGGGCATGAGTATTATCCATATAAAGAGTTGTTTATCTGCAAACAAACTATTTTGCCAAAACTTAGTGCTACTAATTCAGTACTGAAAAATTCGGAATCAAGCGCGAAAAACATCAAGAATAAAATGAACTTAACAAATTGGTTTGAGAATTATGATGGAGATTATTGTATAAGCGAATGGCCATATCTTTTTGAGCATAATATTATTACATTTCTTGAAGTTGAGTATCCTGATTTTTAATAAGTTATACCTTTCTAGGCTGCATAACAAAATCTTTAAAATAAGAAAGTGTCTTTATAAGTTCTCTTGCTTGTGTTGCATTGTTTGTATAAATGTATGTTGATACTGACTAATTAGCAATTGTAGTTTTGATTTAGCTACTAGTTATCCACAGTTGATAGATTAATTAGGCAATTTGAATATATTATAAGTTGTTTAAAATATGACTAATTACCGTTTTATGTATTTTAACACGATATGTAAAGTTTGTAGATGTATTAAGATTAAATTTAATAAAAGGAATTAAAAATTTAGGATATTTATATTCATTGCAATATTCCTTTATAGTCTCTAGTAATTGGTTTGTTCTAGATAAAATTATCATTTTAGATGAATATGGCTCTATGGTTAGAGTTTTATTTAAACAAGCTGGTTCTAAAGGAGGAGTAATCAGATCTAATTTCCCAAAAGGAAACGAGAAACTAAATCCATTACAACCATCAAAATGTACAGGGATATTACCAAGATTTTTTAGGTCAAGCGCAATATATTCTGACTTATCATTTTGAACTATTTCATTATTGAAATTTTGTTCAAAAATTATTCTTCTTGTAATTTCACCCTTTAAATTGGGCTTACTATTTTTGTTTGCTAGACATAAAGAAACAATCACAGAACAAACTGTACCTAAAGCAATACATGCGTTTATGATATTAGGATAATTAGATAAGAATTTATCTATTTCTCTGAACATATTTTATATCTCCCACTTCCTCGAAGTATGCAATACTCTCAATATATAAATAACATCTTCCCTCACCTGATATGGCACAATGTATGGATATTTTGAGATTACTAATTCTCTTGTTCTCAAAACTCTACCTGCTCTGCCTGCGCTTGGGTTTGGCACAATTACTGTTTCAATCCTATCTATAATATGCGCTACAACTTCTTTCGCGGCATCTTGATTGTTTTCACAGATGTATTCTTTGATTGCTTTTAAATCGCATAATGAGGATTTTGAAAATTTGACTTTGTATCTTGTCACTATTCAATGCCCCAATCTTTTTTGACCTCGTCCATTGAAACAAATTTACCTTCGTCTATATCTTTTATACCTTTTTGAATAGCACTAATCTGCCACGCTTCCATATCTAAGTATTTTTCAATAGCTTCAATAGCCAAAAAGGCCTTTGTCCTGCCTGTCGCTTTGGCAAGTTCTTCAAGTTTGTTTTTTGTATTTTTAGGTATTCTTAATGAGAATTGTTCTGATGACATAGATACTCCTTTGTAATGCAATATATTACATTGTAACACATGTGATTACGTTTTTCAATCATAGGATTTAGCATTATGCTTTAGCGACCAATAGCAACCCTAATCCATAGCCCCTAAATCCGCTTGGTCTTTGGCTTGTGCTTTCTTAATCAAATCCGTTATTCTCGTCAAATTGTTGTCTTCATTGTCTTCCAACATTGGCTGTCTTACAAAACTCTTGAAGTACGGGAATGTCTTAATTATACCTACTGCTTGGCTTACGCTGTTTGCTGATACCTTAACCTCAATGTTGCCGCCGCTTACGGTAGGTGTGATGGTTGCTTTGTACGTTCTCATTGTTTTCTCCTTTAATATCTGCGTTAAAAATTAAACAGTTTGAGCTGTTCGCCATGGCTCTTTTCTTTTGTTTCTGAAATATTAATCTTTTCAAAGTTTGCTCTATCTTGTAATTTCTTTTGAAAATCCCCTAAAAAGAAAAACGGCGTATAAAGCACTTTATTAGTTTTTATAGATAAACTATCACCCCAAACCACTTTCGCAGGAATACCAAGCACTGATAGTTGAATAAAAGTCATCTTGTAACACAATTCGTCAATGTCAGTAGCCTCAACATACAGAACCTGCTGATAATTTATCCTCTGCTCAAACAATGCATCAGCAAATGCAATAATCATTCCCCCACTGCCGCAATAAGGCTCATAAAGTGTAATTATCTCGCTTCCTGCATACTTTTTAACGTGATAACCTGTCATTTTGCTCATCATCTTGCTAATCCGATAAGGTGTGAAATACTGACCTTTTGAAGCACTTCCCAAGTTTAAATGCATATAGACTTCGCCTAAAAAATCCTGATGTTCTATCTCTAAAGCTGACACTAAAAAAGCAAGCAGTTTAGGAAATTCTTCTGCTTGCTCTTTTGTGTAATTCTTGATTGTATCTTTGTACTTTTGCTCTATTTCTTCGCTCCGATAAAACGGTTGAGCCAATGAACAGGTGCATAATGTCAAAAAGTCTCTAAAAACCGTCTCAACACCTTTTGACCTGTCTAAATTCTC
Source organism: Candidatus Limenecus sp. (assembly GCA_048360435.1). Taxonomy (GTDB): domain Bacteria; phylum Cyanobacteriota; class Vampirovibrionia; order Gastranaerophilales; family Gastranaerophilaceae; genus Limenecus. The sequence continues at coordinate 341,503 of DBGCOP010000027.1, forward strand.
CAATTTTGAAGTAAATTCTTTGATGTAATCCGTTTTGACCTCCTTTAAATCCTAGAATAACGCTGATTGAATACCCCTAACTCCTATATATATTTATATATAAAGCAAAAATTCCGCTTATTCAGCTTTATTCTTCATTGAGTTATCTTTGAAATAAGTGAAATTGAAGGCTATTCTTTGATTTTACTTATTTTTATTTAATAATTTTATTCAAAAACAAAATAACGTAAATATGTCCCAATCCCTTTATTTACAAGCATTAACAGTTATTGCAATCAGCTAAATCGCTTGATATAATTGAGTTATGGAAGTTTTTAAGAATACAGAAGAATTTAATTTGAAAGAACTGTACAAGCAAATTGAGGAAGCCTACAATACAAGTGTGGTTGCAGAACATTTTTGTAATGATTACCAGGAAATAGAGGAAATCGGAAATATCACACCGTTAGTAAAACTACTGCATAAAAAGCTCAATGATGCATTTACACAGCTGATAAATAACCTATAGTTTTTATGATAAAATACTAAAATGAATTACGGTCTAATTAAAGAATTATCAATAACTTTGATAACACCAATGATTGCTTTCTTTGGAACTTTGATTGCACTTCTCCAATGGAAAACGGCTGAGGTAAAAAGAAATAATGAATTATTTAAATTAAGACATGAAAAATTATATATGCCTGTAAAAGAAGCTATAAATGATTTAATAGGTGGAGTACTTGTCCCTGAAGATATTGATGAAGCAAATTCTCTTTTTATTGCCAATGAGTTTTGGAAGAAAACACGTTATTATCATTTTTTAATTAAAAAGAGCGATTATGAAAAACTTTGCCAGTTATTGTTTAAATTTTCAGAAAAATATCAAAAAGATTATATAAAACAGGCTGTTCTAAAAACTTCATATGATATATATTGGCATAAAAAAAGTGTTGAATTACAAGATGAAGTTGAAAATATCTTACTACCTTATTTAGGAACTGAAAAAAGCTTTGACATCAAACAATGCACTAAAAAATTTCGTAACCTTATAGGTAATTTTGCATTATTTTTGAGTAAATACTTTCCAACATTTCTTTATATTTTTTCAAGATTATATTGGTCAGTATTTTTCACATTAAATACTATTTCTAAAAAAATCATTAAATTGAAAAATTTGTTGAGTAAGAGAATACGCTTTTGCGTCCTTTTAAGACTTTATCGTTACAAAATAAAAACATTACCTAGTTATACATTAATAAGAACGGCTTTTAAGTAAGTAATAAATTCGCAAGATTTTTCAAGTATCTCTTCAAAAACTTTTGTAAGTGATTTTTCCTCGATACCAAAAACTTTAACTATTTTTTTGTAATTATTTCCTTTTCTATGAGCAACAGCAGAGGAACGAAGATTTTGTAAGTTCTTTAAAAATTCAATAAACTGCTCAAAACCACTTATTTTTTTTATTTTAAGAAAGTATTCAAGTTTATTTATACTACCTTTTAATTCTGATTTAGTGTATTTATCTAATTCTTTTTCATTAATAGAGTCTATTAATATTTTCACCAGTCCTCTTACTTGTTCATCAAATTCATTTTGGCTATCATTTAATGGTATTCTTAGTATTTGGCTATGATAATCATCTTCTTTTGCAAGCGGTAAGAATAAATCCCATCCATATTCTGCTTTCCAATCTTTATTAAAATTATTAAAAATTTCCTTAAACTTTAAATCTGCTATTGAAGCATCAGTTGCTATACACATAAAGTTACGGTTAAAACAGGTCATACTCATCCCTCCTTGTGGTGGGATGTTGAATGAACGCCAGTACATTTGTTCTTCATAAGATAATTTACCTAAGTCTCCAAGCAAAACAATAACTTTATCTGTATTATCATTATCAATAGGCAAGTACCACAGGTTTCCGCAATGTATTCTACCATCACCAACAGCATATTTATTGGGATTTGCATAATATTTATTTAAAACTTCTTTTTTGAATGTTACAGTCTTATAAAAATTTTCCCATATGTCTCTATCACAACTTGTTAAAATTGGTTCATTGTATTCATCAATTTGGGTTATAAACTCTATGTATTGTTTTTTGTTGTCTTCATTAAATGGATATATGTTACATTTAGTCTTAGGTAAACCTTTTACAACTTTTTTACCTAATAATCTAGACAACGATTTAAAGTTATCACTACTATGTTTAACATTACAAGTTGAGAGATTATAAATAATATTTTTACTTTTAAAAGTATTTCTTTCATCTAAAATGGTCAATTCTTCTAGAGAATACTTCGAATGATATTTAATATCAAAGAGAATAAGTAATTTATGATTCGTTATAGCTAAAAATTCTTTAATTGCGGATGTTTTAATCTTTACATTGAAATCATCAATAATTATAATATCCTCTTCAGTTCCATCATCATTGATTTTGATATATTTATTGTTGAGTTTATCGAAATATAAATCATGAAATAATCTGAATTCTTCTAATATTTCAATATAAGATGGTCTTGCATCCCAAAAAGTTCTATAAAAAACAAGAGGTCTTATATTCCTTCTATTTCCGTATTTTATGTATTTTCCTGAGTGTTCACAACAGGGTAATCCGTCACCTTTATGAAAATCCCAACTAAAATCACTTAAACTTTTTTTAATTTCTTTATTTGGTACAACAACACAATAAAAACATACTTGAGGGCTAAATTCTTTTTCTGAATAATGAGCATATGTCCAAATCTCATTACCTAGATTTTCTGCAATATTTTTAATCATCTCTGATTGCATCATTTTAATTTTTTCTTTTTGCATATCCATAATTTATTTATATCACATAAAAATTTTGTATAATGTTTTTGACAATTTATATAAAACTAATAACACTCTATAACAGACCAAAAATATAACTATCACTTATATTTCGCCCTTTTGGTTATTAGTTATAAAAAAATAAAGAGGTATAAAATATTTTAAAATTCTTTGAAAGCATTGAATTTACTGCGTTAATTCTGTAAAACTTTTGAAAGATTTATAATAAAATATATTTAAATAGTTCCAAATGTTTACTGACCAATTGCTGAATAATCTCTCATAAATTCTTGTGTAATATTTGTGTAATGAGACATCAATTTATTGAAATTTAAGTTTGTTGAAGAAAGTGGAAGACCTTTACAAAATAAATACTTTGAGGTACATTAGTCAACGTGGACGTAGGATTTAAATTCGGTTCAAATCCTGTCGTTCCGAATTTTTTATTAAATACCCTATAAATTTTATAATAAATCTTTAATAATAAATCGGAATGTAGCGCAGTTTGGTAGCGCACCGTGTTCGGGACGCGGGGGTCGCAGGTTCAAATCCTGTCATTCCGATTTTTCCGTATGTGTAATACTTTTATGCCGAACTTTTGATAAATTACAGATATTCCAAAAGGAAAGGGTCTGTATGAAAAAATTTTTAGCGGTTTGTTTTTTGTTTTTCTTTTGCAGCGGTGCTTGTTTTGCCGTTATAAAAATTAATAGCGATTTTTTTAGAAGAGGCTGTTGTTCTCATCATGGCGGTGTCTGCGGTTGCAGCCATGGTCGTGCCGTATGTTGCGATGGTTCTTTGAGTCCTTCTTGCGGGTGTGATTAATGAGAATTTTTTTGATTTTTATCATTTTATTTTTTGCAGCACCTACATTTGCTTCTCATCAATATCTTGAAAAAGAATATCAAAATCAGTGGTGTAGAAACAATAACGGCGTGACTGAAGTTATACTTGCTGACAGTGCAAGAGTTGATTGTGTTACTGATGAATATGCGGTTGAATTTGATTTTGCGTCAAAATGGGCTGAATCAATTGGTCAATCTCTCTATTACTCTCATTGTACCGGTAAAAAAGCAGGTGTTGTTTTGATTATGGAAAAGCCTCAAAAAGATATGAAGTATTTTGAACGTTTAAATGCTGTTGCTAAAAAATACAATATTAAAGTTTGGACAATGACACCTTGTGATATGGTTAACAAGAAAAAAACTTGTGAAAAATAAATTGGATATTTTGTTAAGCTTTTTTTATTGCTATTGTTAAAAATGTATTTGGCATTATCATTTCATTTTCATATTTATTTGTAATATTTTCCATTGCATCAGTTACATATATACCATTGTTTTTTAACTTTGTACTGAAATTCAACATTTCTTTCTGCTCTGACTTATTTACAAACCTGATAATCAAATCCCCATCTTTGTTTGTTTTAATTGTGCTGATTTGTATGTGTTTGTTATCAAATTCAAAAAGTTTTTCATCTTTCAATTCTGCACAGAATAATAATGCTGATTGATAAAAAACTTCTGTATATTTTTCAAGTTCATTAACATTGTCTGCAAAGCTAACTGCAAATCTGGCTTCATTCTTGCCTTTCATTTGCAAATCCTTAGTCACAATAGGCGGTCCAGCCGGTGTTCCTCTTGTTGAGTTATGTGGATTTGAAATAGTTCCTGTTGCTCTTAAAAGTGTTATTGCAAGTTTGTTTTTTCTCACCTCATATTCTTGCAAGCCTTCTGTAATTATGCCTATTCCCTGTGTATAAACAAATTTTTGTAATGGTGCTGTATTTAGTTTCAGTTCAATTCCTCTTTTGGCAGGGACATGTTTATATATATCATATTCCGGGTCAAATTTTCTTTTTATGATGCCTGAAAGATCATCTGATTCTGTTTCTGTGATTTTATTTTCAAGATTGAATTCTACCTGAAGAATATGGTTGAGTGATTTATTTTCATAATCAAGATTGAACTCTAAATATTGATTTTGATTTTCCAGCGTAACAAGAAGCTTTAGTATATGTTTCTTGATTGATTTTGAACGTCCTTTTTCTGTTGATTTAGATGGGATTTCTATTTCAAATGAAATTTCTAAAATGCTTCTTATTTTTCCTTTTTCTTTGACTTTGCTTTTTAATATCCTTGAGACAAAAGGTTTATCATTTTTTAATGCTCCGAAATTATAGCTGTCTCCAATATCTGCTCTGTCCGTAAAGTTGATAAAATTCTTGTATACTTTGTTTTTTATTTTATCAGTGACTTCAATTTCATTTTTATTCACTGATAGTTTGATATAATTATTTTCTATTGAATGATCTGTTATTTTTAAGAAAGATGTCTTCTTTATGTCTGATTCTTTTAGATTTTTTAGAGAGAATTTAGGAATTTTTTTAATATCAATAAGATATTCATATAAAGTTGTATAATCTTCTGTAACAGGCACCTGATTAATGTCATATACTTTTAGAAGAGGGAATCCTTTTCTTTTTGAAATCAGCTGTGCATTATATTTTTTATCAAGTTTTTTCTCACACATTATTTTTAGTGCACCGCTATAATTGTAATTTGAAATATTTATTACCGATAAAGAATTGTCAGAATATAAATCTCTTCTGATTGAATTTAATATAGCATCAGAGCCTTCTGTGACAGTAAGAAATCGTACTTTATTTTCTTTATGGACATTATCTATGCTGCATCCATAAATGCTGTCATGAGGATGGTTGTTGATCAATTTTTTGTATAAAGAATCAGTATAACTCTGAAAATTTTCAGATAGATTTAGAAATTTTGTTATTGCCTGCAAGGGTTGTATTATTCTTGAGAGTTTCCATTGAAGGTTTGCATTTTCCTGTTTTAAATCAATTCTTGAAGAATAAACTCCGGGAAGAATAAAGTTTCTGGTTGTATCTCTAAACTCACAATCAACACTCTTTGTGTATGAATTTTTAACACTATTCAAATATTCAAACGGTGTAGATAATATTATTTCATAGTCTTTTAAATATTTATTTACTTCTTTAAGTTGGATTTTAAGATTGTCAGGACACTTCATGTGGTCTGCACCAAGAGGAAGAAGTATGTTTTCTCCTGAATATTTTGAAATTCTGTCCAGTGTTCTTTTTAGCATTTCTGCTTTTTTTTCATAACTGACATTTGCATTGAAATAATCATGAAAATAACCTTCTATAAGATAGGTTGTTTTTAAGTTTCTAAAAAGAAATTCCGCTTCAAGTTCTCCCAATCCTCTCCAGAACATGGCATAAGGGATTTTGAAATATTTTATTATTTCCGGAATAAATCTGCTGTGACCAAATGTGTCTGCGTGATATGCAATGAAGTCATGACAGCCGAATTTTTCTGATTCTTTTATTCCTATCTGGAGATTTTTGATAAGTGATTCTCTGTCTATGAGAAAACTGTCAGTTGAACAGTAATATGGTCCAATGAATAACCTTTTTTCTTTAATAAAGTTTTTTATTAATTCTTCATTTTCTGGTCTTATTTCAAGATAATCATCGAGAGCACTTGTTTGTCCGTCAAAATAAAATGCAGGAATTTCATTGTTTGATAGCTTTTTTAATACATCATCAATTACTTCAACGAGTCTCAGTCTGAATTCTTCGAATTCTCTGTACCACTCTCTGTCCCAGTGTGTATGTATGTAAGCATAAACCTTTTTCATAAATAAATTTTACTGTATTTATTTCTATATGCCAAAATATTAATCTAAATTTACTTATTACTTGTTTAAATTTATAATTGCGTTATGAATATTTTTTCGAAAAATTTTTCTGTAATAATTTTGCTTATAATCTTTCTCTTAATTTCTTATTTTTGTTTTAAGAAGGATGATAGCTATGAAGTTTTGAAGGTGATAAATGCTTCAGAGTTTTTTGTTGATTTGAATAGAAATAAAATTTGTGATGAGGATGAACATATAGCTCTTTATCATCTAAATTTTTCTGATGATAGATTTTCGAGAACTGATAATCTCAGACTATCTTACTTAGCAGATTTTTATGCTAAAAATGTTCTTTTAGGTAAAAAAATTAAAATTAAAAAAGATAAGAGTAATAAAGACCATTTTGTTCTTTGTGACAAATCGGATTATGAATCTAATTTGATAAAATATGGCTATGTTACAACAAAAGATAATTTTGAGGTTGTTAAAAAGAATATAAATTATGCAAAGACTCTGAATCTTGTCAGTTATAACAGCCGTACCCGAAAGGTTCATTCACTCGATTGTAAATTTGCTCTAAATTCACCTAATGCTGAAATAATAAAATTTGAAGATGTTCCTGAAGATCATCTGCCTTGCAGAATGTGCAGATTGAAAAAGAAAAATAACTTCAAGAAAAAGGAACATAAAAATTATGCAAGAGATGTTTATGAGAAATATAGACCAATTTATAAAGACAGTTTTGTTGAGTTTTATGTCACTGATTTTACAAAATACTACTATCCCTCATCGAAGTGTTTGACTACGGCTTGCCAATCTTTGCTTAAACAAATAAACTCTGCTAAATCAACTATCGATTTTGCTATTTATGGTGTAGATAATCAGCCTGAAATTATAAATGCATTAATTAATGCACAAAATAGGGGAGTAAAAGTGAGGTGGGTTTATGATACAGACAAAAGAGGGCATACTATTTATCTGGAAACAGTTAGGCTGAAAAAATTGCTGAAAAATGGTCGTTCTGACATTGATTATGATAAAGATTTGTTTGATCGCACCTCTGATTACTCCGTAAAAGATGCTATTATGCATAACAAGTTTTTTATTTTTGATTCCCAAAAAGTCTGGACCGGTTCAGCGAATATTTCTCATACAGACTTGTCGGGTTTTAATGCAAACTCTGCACTTCTGATAAATTCGGCACAAATAGCACGAATATATCAAGATGAGTTTGAACAAATGTATAACGGGCGATTTCACAGTTTAAAGATACCAACAAAATTTAATACAACTAGTCTTGGTACTTCAATTCTTGAAGTCTATTTTTCACCACAGGATGCAATTATGACAAAGCATATTCTTCCTTTGATAAATTCAGCAAAGAGATATGTTTATGTTCCTGTTTTTGTAATTACACATAAAGACTTTAATCAGGCACTGATAAATGCTAAAAACAGAGGAGTTGAGGTAAAAGTTATAGTTGATGCAACGGCAGCAAGCGGAAAATATTCTTCCGTTAAATTTTTAAGAGAGAACGGTATAAAAGTCAAGGTTGAAAACAGGGCAGGTAAGATGCACATGAAATCTATAATTATAGATGATGTTTATTCAGTCATTGGTTCTATGAATTTTTCCAAAAGTGGGGAAAAATATAATGATGAGAATGTTCTGATAATTAAGAATATAAATCTTTCAAAATCATTCAAGCAACAATTTTTGCACTTCTGGAATTCAATTCCTGATAAATGGCTTTTTAAAAATCCAGGAGCAGAAACTTTCAATTCGATCAACTCTTGCTTTGATGGTATAGACAATGATTTTGATGGAAAAATAGATATAAAAGATGAAGGCTGTAATTTTCGGTTAAGGAAAAAATTACAGCCTTCAAAAAAATAATTTATAATTTTGTATTTTAATATGTTCCTGGTATCAGTTTTTCATAGTCATCCACTGTTCCGTTATCCATACAACAAAGAATAATTGCTTTGCCTAATGGGTGCAGATCAGATTTTAAATATAGCTTGAGTTCTTCTTTAAAGAAATCTTCGAGCATTTTTGCACCTGCATCATATCCATCTTCTTCAATTTGCGGTTGTTTTGTTACATCGAAGAATTTTTTCGATATAGGTGTTCCTTCTACATGAATATTTTCCGGAATGTATCCGCCCAATGGATGTCTTGCCGGCTTAAGGTTTAATTTCCTAAATGATGCCTGACCTCTTCTTGCCAGATATTCACGAATTACCCATTCAGCCATAAAACCTACTTCCCATGAGCCAATGTGTTGGTTAGGAATAAGAATGTTTCTTGTTTTTGTTGTTTTCATAAACTGTTCAAGTAATATATTAGCCAAATCTACTCTTTTGCCTGTTGCAAATGGCCAGAATGAACCAACACCTTCACTTTCAAGCTTAAAGGCATTTTGGCTTGTGTTTGTGATGCTAGGGTTTCCAAAGCCTCTTGGTGCCACAAGCCTCCATAACCATGCAAGAGCAGGTGGAAGAATATGCAGCATTCCGAAAATTCCGTATGAGGGATTTTCTTTTGTACAAGGCGGAGTTCTTAAACCGAAACTTCTATAATCGATTTCAATCGGTCCGTTTTGTATATTTTTGATTTGTTCTCTTGGGATGATGATTCTCGGGTTTGGACATTTTTTTCCGGGAGCATCTTCTGTATGTTCCCAAATCAGGCATGTTGCATCCGGATGAGCTTCGAGATTAAAGAATATCAGTGGTTCTTTCGGATTTGTTGTAACTGATTCAAGATTAGGGTCTGTTCCGTATTTTTTTATATGATCAATTCTTACAAACCAGGATTTTTCAGCATCTGCAACACATAAACGACCATTGTCTTTTCTGAAACTCGGGTGGCACAGAGCCATATCATCTGTTACAGGTTGAAGTTTACAACCTTGTTGCAAAGCAAGATATTTTTCTTCTCCTGTAACAACGTTTCTTCCAAGAAGCAGACGTCCGTCTTCTTCACGATGCGCATATTCAAGCATTTCACTTTTTCCGCTGCCAGAGGCACCTTCATGGAGAATACTTATGTCATTGTCATAAGGTGTTGTTATATTCACTGTTGAGGCGTGGATAGTTACGAAATCTTCTTTTAGTCCCAAAGCCAACAATACGCCGTAGACGCCTTTTTTTGCACTTGGTCCCGGATATAAGTTGTATGAAAATACCTCATGAACAGATTCTTGTTGGTTATGGACAACAACCTGTTTACCTTCAAAATGGGTGTGCCTGAATGGCGGTGCTACGTAAATAATTGCTGTCGGCGCAAAATCTTTTTCAAGCTTGTCATTTGGAATAACACCTTGAAGGTCATATATGCTTGCGGCGAAAAATGCTGCATTTTTAGGGGCAACCATTAATGCCGGATAGCCGTATTCGTTTCCTCCTGCCATAAATGGTACGAGAATAATCTCATTCGAACAAAGCCATTCTAAAGTTTCTTTTCTAATTTTATCAAAATCTTTTGAAAATCTTTCTTTAAAAGTAATCTTATCTGTCATTGCAATATTGTTTACAACCATACAGTCAGGATCTCTTCTTCTCATATAAGGATCAGGATAATTTATTCCGATTCCGTTTTTGCATCGTGTGACGGTTGCTTCAATAATATTTTGTTCTCCGACAGGGTATTCTACATTATATGTGAGATTGCCTTGTCCACCTACTGATAAATCAATAAGTTCATCTCTTTGTTCCGGCAAAATTACATTTTGACATTTGTCAAAGATTTCTTTTAATTCGTTGCTGATTTTCCAATTTTGCCAAACTTTTTCGTTCATTAATGTATTATTCATTCGAAACCTTCAATTTTCTATGATACTTATGCAATTATAGTATAAATTTGAACATTATTGTAAAAAATAAGTGTATTATTTACTATTCTAAATAATTTCTTATTGTACATTTTCTTTTTTTGTATTTTACTATTTCCGAATAATATTAGACTTGAGGATATTTTCATGAAAAGATTCAGCCGATCTTTCAATTCAATATTGAATGCAATGGGTTTGGTTTTTGGTGATATCGGCACAAGCCCAATTTATACATTTACAGTAATATTTCTTACTGTTTCTGTTAGTCTTAAAAATATTACGGGAATACTGTCATTAATAATTTGGACGCTTCTGCTGGTTGTTACAATTCAATATTCGTGGTTTGCAATGAGCTTAGGTAAAAGAGGTGAAGGCGGTTCAATTGTATTGTTTGAAATTCTCAAAAAGCTCTTGAAAAACTCAAGACCGGTTATGTTTTTTACTTTTCTAACTTTTATTGCAGTTTCATTAATTATTGGCGATAGTGTAATAACTCCTGCTATAAGTATACTATCTGCGGTTGAAGGTCTAAGACTTTTACATCCATTTGCTGCTCTTTCCGAGCATATAGTGTTGGGGGTAACTATTATTATTACTATGATTTTATTTTCCTTTCAAAAATGTGGAACAGAAAAAATTTCAGGTGTTTTTGGGCCGATAATGGCTATTTGGTTTTTTGCACTGGCCGGATTTGGACTTGTTTCTTTATTTAGAGCTCCTGAATTACTATATGCTTTTAATCCTTTAAATGGCATTAATTTTTTAGCTCATCATGGAGTTGCCGGTTTTTTTATTTTGTCAGAGGTTATTCTTTGTGCAACAGGTGCAGAGGCATTGTATGCTGATATGGGGCATCTTGGACGTGAACCTATTGTTAAAGCATGGTATGTCGTACTTGCCGCTTTAATATTAAATTATTTGGGACAGGGTGCTTTTTTGCTGACTCATCCAGAAACTAAAAATATTCTTTTTTCAATGGTAATGTCAGAATGCAAGTTTTTGTATTTGCCTTTTCTTATTCTTAGTCTTGCAGCAACTATTATTGCTTCTCAAGCAATGATAAGCGGTTTGTTTTCTATTATTTATCAGGGGATTAATACAAGGATTTTTCCTCTGCTGAAGATTAAATATACCTCAAAAAAGATAAGTTCTCAAATATATATTCCTGCTGTGAACTGGTTTTTACTCTTTTTTGTAGTTCTTGTTATTGCAATGTTCAAAGAATCAAGTAAACTTGCGGCAGCTTATGGCATGGCTGTTACTGCTACAATAGCAATAACAGGGCTTATGATTTCAACTATATTTTTATTAAGAAGAAAATATCTTTACTCGATTGCAGCTGCTCTTATTTTGGTTGTTGATTTTTGCTTCTTTATTGCTACATGTTCAAAATTTGTACACGGTGCTTATGTAACATTCTTGATTGCTGCAATACCCTTCTTTATTCTTATTCTTTATACAGAAGGTAACAAAAAATTATATGAATCAATGGTATTTATGTCAAAAGAAGAATTTATTGAAAAGTATAATAAAATATACAATAACATTTCAAAAGTAAAAGGTACTGCTTTGTTTTTTACAAGGGGTATTGATAAAGTTCCTCCATATGTTATACAAACAATGTTTACGAATAACATAATATATACTGACAACATTTTTATCAGTGTACGTAAATCAGGAGAACCATTAGGGCTTGATTATGTACTTTCGGAAGTTGAAGAAGGGTTGAAGATTTTAACTATAAAAGTGGGGTATATGCAGATTTTTAAGCTTGAAAAGGTTCTAAAAAAACTGGGCATAAAAGAAAAGGTTATTTTTTATGGTGTTGAAGAGATAGAGACGGAGAACGTTTATTGGAACATTTTTGCTTTAATAAAAAAGATTACACCGACATTTGTAAGCTTTTACAATATGCCTTATCACAAAATGCACGGTGTAATAAATAAAATTTGCTTAAAATCAAAATAGAACTATTTTATTTCTTCAAATTTTGTATAAAATTCGTTTTTTTCTCTTACGAATAAAAGCTCGGGAAACCCGTCTCTTTTATAGAGTATCATTATTTGTTCGTCATTTGCATTTGTGCAGTTTTTTACATCGTCACGAATCATTTCATATGTATCACCTGTTTTTAGGTGCTTAAACTTTTTATTCATTAAAATTGCCTTCTAATTCAGAAATTACTTCATCTACATGTCCTTTTAATTTTACTTTTCTCCATTCTTTTATGATTTCTCCATTTTTATCAATCAAAAAGGTAGAACGAATAATTCCCATATATTTTCTGCCGTACATAGACTTTTCTCCCCAAACATCAAACTTTTCAGAAAGTATATGTTCCGGATCAGAAAGCAGAATAAAATTTAAACCATGTTTTTCTTTAAAATTTTTGTGGCTTTTTATGCTGTCAGGGCTTACTCCTATCACGACAGCTTTTGATGTCCATTTGTTTTTGTTTTCTTTAAAATCGCATGCTTCTTGTGTGCAGCCAGAAGTATTATCTTTGGGGTAAAAGTACATTATGACAGTTTTGCCAGAAAAACCTGAAATGTTGTATTCTTTTTCTGTACCATTTTCATCTATACCATGCAATTTTATGTTTAGTTCTTTTATATTCATTTTGGGTTAACCTCTAAATTTTGTTTTTCGTTGTTTTGTGTATTTGAAATATCAGTTTGTTTATTTTTCTTTTTTTTCTAATTTATCTAATTTTTTTAGCTGTTTTTGTCTCTTTTTTTCTGTAAATTTACAATTTTTTAATAGCTTTTCATAGTATATTTGTTTTTCTTTAGGGTCTGTTATTTTCTCAGCTTCTTCCAGACCACTATAAAATTTCTCTTTTTTTTCTGCATATCCTATATTTTTTAATTTAGTACTTGAATGGCAAATCATAGGGACACCTATTGGTGCTGTGATTAATAAGTCCGTCAATAATATGCCAACGGATAGTTCTGCAATTGCATTGCCTTTGGAAAAATCAGTTCTTGGGTTTTGATATTTTTGTGGAACATATTCTTCCCATTTTGGTACTTTCGGGGGTTGATTTGCTTCAATAGATATAACAGCAGGTGCAGAAATAATTATAGTAATAATATATATTAAAATTATTTTTTTCATAAAAGCTCCTTTATTTAATATTGTTATAAAATTGTTATTATGTTTTATAAATCCATATACGACACAGCTTTATAACACAATAAGGAAAAATTTTTTATGCTATAAAAAATTGCCACGTCTCGGAATCGAACCAAGGACACAGGGATTTTCAGTCCCTTGCTCTACCAACTGAGCTAACGTGGCAAATTTTATTCATCTGTTATTTTATAATATCAAATGAATATTCAGAGTCAATAATTTTTTATCAATATTTGTAGATGTCTGGTTTATTAATTGACTTTTTGATAAAATTAATTTATAAATTATAGGATTGTATTTAAGGAGGAGATATAAATGTCAAACGCATTAGATATCAATGATAGCAGCTTTGAGTCTGAAGTCATTAATTCGCAAGAATTGACGATTGTTGATTTTTGGGCACCGTGGTGTGGTCCTTGCAGAAAGCTTGGCCCTGTATTAGACGAAATTGCAGGTGAGTTTAATGGAAAGATCAAAATAGTTAAGCTAAATACTGATGAAAATCTGAAAACAGCTAAAGAGTATTCTGTCAGCGGTCTGCCTACTTTACTTATATTTAAAGATGGAAAACCTGTTGAAAGGTTGGTAGGATTGATGCCCAAAACGTCAATTGTTTCTAATATAGAAAAGCATATATAATTTCTGCATTATTGAAAATAAAAAAGCATGACATTTGTCATGCTTTTTATGTTTTACTTATTATTTTCTTGGACTTTAGGTTTATTATCTCTTTGTGTCAAAGCTCTTTTGCCTGTGAGTCTTGACATAAATCTGATAATCTGACCTTTTGCATCTTTTCTGTTTAGGTTTTCTTCATCTTGTTTAAGAATTTCATCTTTAGAAAGTTCTTTAACAGGTACGCCGATAGTTACTCTGTTAAAATATTCACCAAGGAATGTTGATGCTGTGTTAACTGTTTGTGCTCCAAACAAGCTTGAATTATAAAGATTTCTGAAAGTACTATTGAATAAGTTTATAAGAAGCTGTGAATAGAAGAGTCTTGATGTTTCTTGAACAGCTCTTTCTTTCGCTTTCATTCCTGCTTCTTTTTTATTTTCTCCGTTTGATTTTAACATTACCATATTGTAGTTGTCTGCAATCAAAAACCATGCTGTTGCAGCGGTTGTGGAATATTTTGCTAATTCTGAAAGTTCTGCATTAGAAATATTTGACATTGTTACAGTATTAAATGCTTTGCTAATTTTTTTGTTCATTATCTTAGCAAATTCTTTGTCAACTTCTTTTAGTTCAATAAGCTCCTTGCCGGTTTGCTGGGCTATTTGGTTGTGTTTGAGTGCTCTTTTATTCCACTTTTCAACATCTTTTTCTATCTTATCAAATGTTTTTCCAATTTTTTTGATACTTGTTGAGACTGTTTGAATTTCGTCTTTCCATTCCGGTGCTTTGACAGGTTTTGTCATTTTTTCGAATTTTGTTGCAAGTTTATATGGGAAAGTAATTGTATTCCAGATAAATTTAAATGGTTGAATGAAAAAGTCAGTTACTTCTTTGGCAATGAAACGATTTTTAGTTCCAAGGTTATAAGTTTCATTGTTTATTGCATCATACATGTATTGTTTATATTTATTTACGGCATCAAATTTCTTCTTAAGGGTTAATTCATTTATAGCTTTGAAATAAAGTTGTAAATTTTGTGTATCCATATCTACTTTGAATACATTATCAAATGATTGATAAAACTCTTTTAAGTCACTGTCTCTGCGTGTTTTTGCGAGCTTTTTAAGCATTTTGCTGATTTTTTCATAATTTTCTGCTTGTATTGTGCCGTCAGGCTTAATGAGGTTTCTTTTTATTTCATTAGCAAGAGACAATTCTCCTTCTTTTCTTAATTCTTTTAGGAAATGATTTATATTATTTGTTATAATTACATCTTTTCTTGATTTTGAGTAACTTCCATTTGCAATTTTTGTGAATTCTTCTGCCAGAGAATTTAGACCTGCATCTTTTAAATCATTAGCCAGTTCATTTCCGAATTTTTTTATTGCTCTTGTTCTTTGATAGTTTTTAGTAACAGTTTCATATTTATTGCCAAGGTGCAAATCGTATTCAGTGAGTCTTTGTGCTATTTTATCAAAATCTGATTTTTTAACTATATGTTCTTCTGTTGTAACTTTGTTGTAAATCTTTGCAAAGATATTTGAACCTTTTGTTTTATCCAATCTTAGGAATTTTTCAAGATTTTTATTTAATTTTTCTGCTTTTTGGGAAATGTCAGATATCTTTTTAACAATAGCTTTTTGAGAAGTTTTTGGGTTTGTCATAATATAGCTTATGCCTTTTTTAGCTCCTCTTAGTGCATAACCTATTGCTATTGTGCCGATTACCCATTTTACTATTGTATCTAAGTTCAATAATGGTTTTATTTCTTTTGCTGCCACTTTTGAACTGTTAGAATTATCTATTTCTTCTTGTGTTTTTGGAGCATCTGTGAACGAAATATTTGATGCCAGATCAAAGTCTTTAAATATAGTTGAACCTTTAAATGCAGGTGCATTTACATTGTTATCTTTTGTTGGATTTGTTTGTTCAGGCTGTTTAACATCTGTTATTTTCTCTGCTTTTTCATTGTTCTGTTGTGGTTTTTCTTTTGCATTAATTTTTTGTGCTTCTTGTTTAGAGATAAAATGAATTTTCTTTCCATTAGACAAACGTGAATAAATTTCAGTGAATAATGTTGATAAAACAGTAACTGTAACAAATGCACTTTTGCTTGCATTAATAAATTTTGATAAAGCTCCTAATGTGATTAATTGGATATATGCATTTGAAAGTATACGTTTTGATTCTTGATTGAAACGTATTTTCTTTTCTTTTTCTGCTGCTTTGGGGTCATCATCACATAATCTGGAAAGGTTGTAAGCATCGTTTGCAAGGAAAAATGCAGGAATAAAACCTGTTACGATTCTTGTTAAAGCTCTTTCGTGTACACCGTTATAATTGCCTGATTTAGGGTCAAACATTTTCATTCCGTCTTGAAATAAGCCGGCGGATCTGATTTTTTCTGTGTCATGTTTATATTTGTGAGCTGATTTAATGAATCCGATAAGTGAATTGAATTTGTCATCATCATCCAGTTTGAATCTATGTCTACTGTAAAGAGATCTGCCTGTTTTTCCATAGTTTTCAGGGAGAATTTGACGTTTTCTTAAAACGTCAATTATACTGTCAGTAATGTGAACAGGTAGTTTCAAGAATGGATAAAGTATTCCTTCAACTACAAGTTTAACTGGTGTTTTTTCTTTGAATTGGATTTTATCCGTTACAATGTCATGAACAAGGTGGTCTGTAATATCTTTATGACCTTTGAGTCCTTCTGTTAAAGATGTTATACCTGATTTGTAGAAACGTTTTAATGTAGAAATAGATGCTTGATAGTCATAAGCTCTTGTTTTTCTATACATTATGTTTTCAGCTGCTTTTTTTATAGAAGAAGGAACGCCTTTAAAGGAAATTTCATTTGAAGCTCTCTCTAAAGGCGTTCTATAAATACTTTGTATATCATTATCTTGAAGGGAAGGCTGTTCCTGAATCACTCGTGGGTGATTCTTTATTCGTTCTTTATAAAGAATATTTTGATGGTAAGTAACTTTCATCTTTTCCTGCCCTTATGTATTTTTCTCATAAGATAATTGTTTATGCAAGATTCTAGTAAAATTTTGTTTACTAAATTTAATATTAATTAGGTTAATTATCTGTCATTAATATTAAGTTTAAAAATATTCTTTTTTGCTATCTGTATTTAACAATGCAACATAATTTAACAATTTTTATACTGTCACGATTCAATTATAACAGGAATATTATCTGTAATTCTGGAACTGCAAAGGAATGTCATAGGAGTCTTCATTTGTTTTAAGAAGTTTAATTACACCTTGAAGATCATCTTTGCTTTTACCTGAAACTCTCACCTGTTCACCTTGAATTGAAGCTTGAACTTTCAGTTTTGAATTTTTTATATCTGCAACAATTTTTTTTGCAAGCTCCTGAGTCAAGCCTTTTTTCAAATTGTATACTTGTCTGACATTTCCTCCAAGCGCATTTTCAACAGGCATGGGGTCAAGAATTTTTATGTTCAGGTTTCTCTTAACCATTTTAGTTTGTAAAATATCTAATATATTTTTCAGTTTCATGTCATCAGCAGTTGTGATAGTTATGGATTTGTCTCCTTCGAGGGTAATATCCGAATTAGACCCCTTTAGATCAAATCTTGTTGTGAGTTCTCTTTTTGCTTGATCAACTGCATTCACAAGTTCTTGTTTGTCAAATTCTGAAACTATATCAAAACTGCAATCTTTTGCCATAATAACCTCCTTAAACTCTTTGAGATTGTTATTATAGCAGACTATTTCGAATTAGTCCAAAATTCTTACACTTGATGTGTTTCCTATATTGCGGTTATGCATATAACCGCCATGATTGCCCACGTAATAGTCACCTGTTCCCATTCCCGGGCTGAGTCCGTAAGGATTATAAGGATCATATATCGGAGGCGTAAAGCCTGTCATGTTACCGCCGGAAAAGTCTCCAAAAATTGCTCCGAGTATGTTTTGCAAAATTCCATTTACTCCTCTGCTGCTTCTTGCTCCACTCCAGCTATTTTGTGGAGAATAGTACATGCTTGAAGGAGAATAAACTGTTTGGCTTCTGCTGATTTCAGGGTATGCATTATAATGTTTTGCTGCTGTTTTTACTGTTGCAAATCTCTGTTTTAAGTTGCCTCCCTGCATTGCTCCTAGCATTTCTTTTTCGAGTCTTGTGATTCTTGAGTCTGTATCTTCATATGTGTATGTTTGACCTAATATTTTTCTTTCAAGTTTTGATATTTCATTTGATGAGATTCCATACATTATTCCGGGATCAACATTTGCCAGTAGGTTGTCAACTCTGGTTGCCAGAGGCATGTTTGAAAAATTTCTTCTTAATAGTTTATTTTCAAGTCTGGTCAGTCTGTTATATATGTTTTCTCTTTCATATGTTCTTCGAAATGTTGCCATTTCAAGCTGTGATATTTTGGGATAGCTTTCTGATGAGGAAACATTATTGTTATAATCGTAAAACTGGTTCATAACAGGCTGTCTGAGCGGTTGAAAGGTCTTTACTTTATACGCAAATGCAGGGCATGCCATGGATGATAATAAAAATAATGCAAATAATTTTTTATACATTTTAATCCTGTCTCTATTGTTTATTCTTTTTGCTTGAACAGAATAAAATTAATGCAAAATAGTATTTATTGCATTAGACAGGTATTTATTATTTTTGATTATGTTGAGTCTTTTAAAATTTTAATTGTATTTTCTAATTCTTCTTCGAAAAGATATATCTGTTGCTGAATGCTTTCTTTGCTGTATATCTGACCGTCACCCTGATATGTTAGATATTTAATGTAAATTTGTGATTCACATCTTAAAGTGGCAACGGCTCTTGCTTGTGCAGCAATATTTTGCAGTTTGGAAAAAGATATATAGAACCTTTCCGGTTTTTCGGCATATTTTTCACTTATATAGTCGGCATGGTCTATTATCGAACTTGCAATTGCGTTAAATTTTTGGATGCTGCCTTGTGTTTCTATACATTTTTTCATTTTTTCCAGAATTGGAATAACATCATTAAGGTCATTTATATATTCAGAGGTCCTATCCTTTTTTAAGATTATGTCAATGTATGATTTATTTTCCCTGGGGACTTTCTTGTAATGAGGCTGAGAAGAAAACTCATCCATTGTATTGAAGATGGGCTTGGTTATTTTAGGGGTAGTTCTCAAAAATTCGAATTCGTTGTCTATATTTGGTAAACTTCCCTTATATCCGCTACCGCAACAAATTGTTGAGCATATAAAAGCTATAAACAACTGTATAAAAATCTTTTTCATAGTTTAATTATAACTGAATTTCTTTTCATGTCATATTTTGACTTTAAAATAGGCTGCATTTATCATGTTTTTAAGGTGTAATTAAATTATGAATTTATTTGATTCTTTAGAAAATGCGAATAAACAGGTTCCGCTTGCAGAAGTTTTGCGTCCGAAGACACTTGATGAATATCTCGGACAAAATCAGATAGTGGGTGAAAATGCTGCTTTTATTAATCTTTTAAAATCGAATAGGCTTTTTTCCTGTATATTCTGGGGACCTCCTGGGGCTGGAAAAACTACACTTGCAAGATTGATTGCTTCTAACACAAGCAGTGATTTTATAGAACTTAGTGCCGTAAACTCGGGTATAAAAGACATAAAAGAATGTGTTGAAAAATCTAGAGAAAACTTGAGATATAACAAAAAAACTATTCTTTTTATAGATGAGATTCACAGATATAGTAAAACCCAGCAGGATGCTTTGCTGCCTTATCTGGAAAATGGGACATTTTATCTTATTGGTTCAACTACGGAGAATCCATCTTTTCAGGTGGTTCCTGCTCTTATTTCAAGAGTTCAAGTTCTTATGCTTAAACCTCTTGATGATGAAAATATTTTATCAATAGTTGAAAAGGGCTTTAAATATCTCTCTGACAAACATGGGATTATTACTCTTAAACAAGAGGTTATTGATTTTATTGTAAGATATGCTTCGGGTGATGCAAGATTGGCTCTTAATCTTGTTGAAAATTCTTATTTTGCTGCTGATTACAAAGATAAAAAACGAAATCTAACGTTAGAAATACTTGAAAGCCTTGCACAGGAGAAACGAATTAGATATTCTCGCCAGGAGCATTATGATATGGCTTCTGCTTTTCAAAAAAGCATGAGAGGAAGTGATAAAAACGCAGCAATATACTGGCTTGCAAAAATGATTTCAGGTGGAGAAGATCCCAGATTTATTGCCAGAAGACTTATTGTATGTGCTGCCGAGGATGTTGGACTGGCTGACCCTAATGCTTTAAGTGTTGCTGTAAATGCTTATAAGGCTGTTGAACTTTTGGGTTTGCCCGAGGGGCGAATTCCTCTTGCATTGGCTGTTGCATATGTTTGTGATGCACCTAAATCAAATTCGGCTATTTGTGCAATAGATGCGGCACTGTCTGATGTTGCCTCCGGTAAAGATTATCAGCCTCCTATGCATTTGAGAGATGCTCACTACAAAGATGCACAGAAATATGGTTTCGGTAAAGGGTATGTTTATACACACGCAAATCCTGAGGTATATCAGCAGTTTTTGCCTGATGAGCTTGTTGATAAAAAATACTTTAACTAAAAAGAAAAGCCGGAATTTTGATTCCGGCTTTTTATAATTTGCGTATTCGTTTTTTGATTTAGATTTTTTATGCGAACTTCGGTGCAGAGTTTTGAATTTCTTTGTCTTCTGCTTTTTCGACAGCTTCTCTTTCTGCTGTCATTGCTTTTACCTGTGTTTCGAGATTCTTTCTTTCCAATTCTATTTGATTTTCCATCTCTTTTATCTGTCTCAATTGATTTTGGCTTGTTAATTCCAGAGATTGGTTCATTATATTTAATGCCAATCCGGCAGGACTTGACATAAGACCTCCGCCTCCAAGTATGCTGCCGAGCTGTCCAATAACCGAAGGATCAATACTTTGACCTTTTTGCAGATTGGACATTAGTTGATATTGTAGAGCCTGACTTGCTTGTTGCTGGCTCATTGAAATTGCATTACCTATATTATTAAAGAGGTTCTTGGTGTTAGCAATAGCACGTTCCATCTTCGCCGCGCTGTCGGCTAAGGTCTGTTGTTGTTGCGATAACTGCATTATCCTGAAATTAATTTGGTTAATGCGGTTAGTCAACATCAATTTTCTTGCTGTGAAAATTGCGTAACCCATTGTTGGTTGTTCCTCTCGTGTTTGTTGATTAATTCCTCGTATATAAATAAAAACAATTAGATTCTAATAATTGCCTATTATTTTGTTTTTTTGTTAAGTTTTTGTAACAAATGTTTCCAGATACAGATATAAACAAAAAAAAGACCATATATATGGTCTTTTTAAGTGGTGGGCGTAAAGATGTACAGCTCGAACTATTGGCAGACAATATCTGTAAAATTATAGCTGCTCCGGAAAACAATATTCTTTTTGAAGAAATAAAATTATTTCTTGCTGCTTAGCTGGTTGCAACGAAAATTTCACTACGTATCATGCCGGTAAAGGGATTTGTTTATGCTTGAATGTGAAAGATTAAAATTTGAAAAAGCTGAAATGCTAAAACAGCGAGTTAAAAAGATGTGCAATCTTTCATTTTTGCATATAGGCATTAATACATTGAATGATAACGTAAATGTTGAATTAAATCAGAAAGAAGCAACACAGGAAGTTTTAAGCACTTTAAAAAATGAACTTTGTAATATTTATCAATGTTCATATCGAATTCTGCCTACTCCGATTCTGTCAGGTTCATATACAGACAATCCTGTTAGAACACCAAAAGTTTTGTATAATTTTGAAAAGATTTAATTATAATTATCTGTAATTACAAATAATTGTTTTGTTGCATAATTAATTGTAATTACAAAAAAAAGAGTTTTTGGTTTATTTATCTGTAATTACAAATAATTATTTCTGTGTTAAGCTCTTAATGTGATTTATAAATTGAAAATAAAGTATGGAAGAAACACCCAAAAAACGAGGCAGACCAAAAGGTTCCGTTAAATTACATAAAAAATATCATAAAAATTTCAGGCTTTCTGCCGATGAAGACAAAATTATTACGTCTTTTTTGAAAGCTGAGCGTGCTTTTAACAAAGGTGCTTTTCCCTCTTTTGACAGAGAACAAATCTTTGATCATGAAATAAAATTAAAAAAAATTGACGAAACAGACGAATTGTTTTTTATTTTTACATTAAGAGATGACAAATTTATATTCAAATCAAAAATTAAACAAATCAGTAAGTTTACTTATACAATACAAAAAAAAGAAGATTGGGAATTTTTGAAGAAATATACTGAGTTTAAAATCAATAAAAACACCCTTTTAGTAAATAGCTCATACCTTGTTAAAGACGATTTTGAATATAAAAACACGGTACACAAAGCATATACAAGCTATGAAGCTGCATTGCAAGATTTTTTACACATGGAAAAATTTGACCTTTTGGGAAGAGTAATTACTGAAAATAATTTGTTTTTGTATAGAACTTACATAACAAAAAACAGGGTATGGAACGACGAAACAGCCGCATTGGAGTTTGTGGCACGTTATTTTAATATGGAATATATATTTGATAAAAAATATTGCTAACAAAAAAGCCCTCTACATTTTGTAAAGGGCGTGCTGTATCAAGTATTAGGTCAGTTATGTTCCAGAAAATCATCATATAGGTCTTTTAGCTTGTTGCGGTCTTTTTCACTCAGTAGGTCAATGTATTTAAACATCAGCTTAAACGATTCTTCTGCAATATCCGTGGCTTTCTTCAACCTCTTTTTTTCTTTGATGATTTCAGTTTCCGACTGGTGCTCTTTGGCTGTGGAAGCAAAGTCAAAACAGCTTTTAATAGTGTGTGAAATTGCCTCCACAGCCTTTGGAACATCAAACATTATGCTGTTGCTCCATCGATTTTATCGACCTGTGTTAAAAGGAACTCGTCTAAGACCTCAAAGCCTTTGTTGATAATAGGTGTAAACATATCATCAACTTTGTTTTCAGAGGTCGAAATAGCTGTGTTAACAAGGTCTTTTGCGAATGCAACCACATCAGGTGAAATCACCTTGCAGTTTCTTTCGCAGCAGTCGAGTAATGCTTTTTTCATTTTTTCATTCATAATTTCCGCCTTTCATTTTATAAGGCTTGACAAACAAGGGATTGAGGTAAATAATATTCATGTAGGGGGAAGCCCTAAAGAAGTGGTTTTTCCTTAGGACTTCACTTAGTACCCTATAAGCTTATGATTTTAGAAAAAGCCCCAAGAGTTCCAGCTCTGGGGCCTTTTCTTTATATTGTCCGATTAACAAATCAAACAATAAGAAAATACCTAAGCTCATATTTACCACCTCCTTTCGACCGCTTTCTTAGTAAAATGCGTGTGTCGTGGAGGTTTGTGGTACTTACCCTAAGATTATTTTATTTCAATTCTCAATGCCTGTCTACAAGCCTTTCCTCCTTTTATAACTTTCCTAAATACCACCTGATTTTATTTCTGATAAATCCGCCTACCTCATTACGTTTGACTAACGGATACGGGGGCAGATAAATAATGTCTATCTTGCCGTGAGAGCTTGTGTTGGGGTGGTTTATGCCAAACTCGTAGTGTGTCCAAACATTCTCAACGGGTATGTTGTATTTCTTGCAAAGCTCGGCACAGAGCTTGAAACAAGCTTCCAGCTGTTTTGGTGTTATAGGATAGTTGCCGCAATCAGAAGCAGACTTGAAACCAGCCATAGCGCACATACTAACGCCGATTGCGCCTGTGTTGCCTCCTCCTGTGTGTGCTGCATAAGTGCCGTCATTGCAATTCTCGTTATCTTCTGGTTTGTATTTTCCATTGTGTTTTCTGCCCTCACCGTCGATTAAAAAATGATAGTGTTCTAAGTCGGTTACATTAGGCGTGTAAGCGCCTGCCGTCCAGTGTACAATTATATTGTTCATTATTTACCACCTGTTTGAATTAAAAGATTTTTCACATCGTTTATATCTTGATGAATCATTGAAAGTTGTTCCTGTAAGCTTCTATGATTCTCTCGATAAGTCTTGTCAGACACATAGTGTTCAGATATATAAGTTAAAATCTGTTCTTTTAAAACACTTAAGTCTTCCGGTCTGGCAAAAGTTTTGTTTTGAGTAAAAAACATTACTAATACAATGATTATCGGCGCATATTCGATAAATTTCTCCATTATTCAACCTCTCCTGTATCGTCTTTCGAAAGCTCGGGTGCTTCTGTGTTGTCTTCTTGAATACCGGTTGTATCTTCATTTGTCACCTCATCATTTAGTGGTATATTCACGTCTATAACTTCTTCGGGATTAGAGTAAACAATCTCTATCGCCTCAACATCTTCAAGAGTTTCAGCAGCTTCAATCTGTGCAAGGATTGTGGGGAAATCCACTGTCCAGAGTTTGGCGTTCATCTGGCTCATAATCCCTGTCAGGGTTGTACAAGCTGATTTATTTAAAAGTACATTAACGTTTTCTTTTGTGTTCCACGGCAATGTTGCCGATTCATCCAATGCTTGAGCGTATGCAGAAAGCTTGATGTTGTTTGTGAGCGTTGCTTCTATGTGGTAGGTTTCAGAGCTTCGGCTCATCATATTTGTTGCACTGATTGTTATCAGTGCTTCTTTACTTTCAAAAGAATACGCTTTGTCTGTTGCTTCTTGAATCTTTGCTTCTTTTGCTTTTGCAAGTTCTTTGGTTAAATACTCTTCAGTATCAGCGAAAACGTAGTGTGTCATATCTTCTGACAAAACAAGCGGTCGCTCGGTTTCTTGGATGTCACAGTTTATTAATTCAGGACTTGTTAAGGTTTTTTCTAAAAGCTTTTTATCCTGATTCACTCCGATTATTTTTCCGTTTATTTCTATATAATAATTTTTCATTACATTGCTCCTTCATCCGGTATATATCCGAAATACTTTAAAGTGCCGCCTGCATTATACTCAGCAATAACAGTTTGTCCTTTTTTCAACTTTATTTTACAAGTTACATCTACATCCTCACCGTACAACGTTTCGGCTCTGTCTTGGTCTTGCATATTGTTTTGAGGACAATATAGATTTGTAAATTGCTTGTTTGCTGTTGTTGCTTTTGAAAAACACCATGTGCAATCACAAGGTGCAATGTATGATTGACCGGAAGCCAGCAATGCAACACTGATAAAACTGCTTGAAGGTGATGCCTGATTTGATATATATTCTGTGTCGTTATAATCAAGAGCTTTGAAAGCGGTGTTTGCATCCAGCTGTGTAATTTTTTTGAGTGTTGAATCGTAATAGAATTTTACAGGGAATATATCTTTAACAACCAGCGTCCACTCTGTTGAATTAGGCAGCTTTTGCACTATATAGTTAATATCTGAAACTATTCCCCATTCTGCCCAGTCTTTTTGTGTTTTAGGAAGGTCATTAATATTTTTTACTATATATATCGCATTTTGGGCTGCCGCAGTATATGCAGTGTTGCCTGTTGTAATGGCAATTCCTGCATATCCGTACTGTGATGTCCAATTATATTCCGTATCATAGCTTCCGCTCAATAATACAGTTTCTAAAGTCAAGGAATCATTTCTTAAGCTTCCGTCCGCGTTTCTTCCGTTTGAAACAAGCCCTTTAATGCCTTTATCAAACCACAGGATTGAGCCCATAAACCCAAAACCGTTAAAGATGTTGTCTATTGATGTGAATCCGAGGCTTGGTGCAACACTTGCTATACAAAAAGGTAAAGAATTATATTCGTTCCACGATGAACCGGATGTATCAGTCCATTTTACAATATTATTAGCGGTGTCATACCATGTAGCATAGTTACCTGAAAATGTGGGAACAGTATCACCGGAAAAATTTACTCTCATACCACGGCTGACACAAGATCCGTTATTCGTAATACAAACCACATCTTGGTAGGTACCAGCCGGTGAATAGCTATAATTAATATCCTCATCATACTTCACATAATAGAAAAGCTTTTGTTCGTCCCACGAGATGTCAACAATTTCACCGCCGTTTAATGAAGCACCGATTTCAAGAGTTGGCTCGCTTGTTCCGTAAGGCACAATAACAACAAAGCCGGCTTTGAGCGTCAAAGTTCCGTCGTTAAGTTCAACATTAACCCTTTGTGGAATTTCAAGAAGGCAGTTTGTCACCTGTGACTTATTTAAGAAGTGTTTTTCGCCTTCCTCTGTAAGATTTGACAGGTCTGTGTTGGCTCCGCCAAGGTCCACCTTTTTCCAGTGTGTTGATTCTTTGTCTTCTGTCGGATTATTCCCTATATTGTTGTCTGTTATAGACTGATATACTACGCCATTGACCTGACAAAAACCTGTGTTGGCAAAATATGTTACTGTCGAATCCCATTCACAGATGCCTTTTTGTTTGATATATGCAAGGTGGTAAGACAAAACCTTTTGTATGCCGGTCATTTCTTCCAATGCGGGATAATTACGCTCGGAAATGACACCGCCAGCCCAGCCGTTACCCCACGCATTAAGCGCCTGTATCTGTTCGATATCACCTGTTCTGTTAGGCGTTCCTGTAAGTGCCGAGCCAAACTGCCCGATGTTTTGTCCTGCATTTTCCCCAAATATTTTTATGGGTTCAACAGGTAAGTTGTTATTAGTTGTCATTTTCTATAATCTCCTTTAATACAAGTCTTATGCCAGTTGGACAGGGCAATACGTTCTTAGATTCAGCTACGTGCATAACTTCTCTAAGCGTTGCGGGGTAATGATATGTAAGCTCGTCAGCTTCCCACGTTGTATATACCTCGTGGTTGAAATATTCATAATTCCAGATAGCCTCATCAATGTTTCTGCATGTGGCTGAAATATTGTTTTTGATAATCTTCAAACCAATCATTATTCTAAATGCCCGGTCAACAAGCTGGTTCTGCGTGGGTCGGATGTTGTCATAATCCAGAAAGCCGCCGGCATTGTTAAAGGTTTCGTAAGTAGAAAAGCCGCCTTGCAGGTTGTCGGGTTCTTGATCATAAGGTATAAGCGCAAACCACGGCTGAAATTCAAATAGCTGTCCGTCATAAAATCTTGAGCAGCCCACCCATTGCCCGTCAATGTCAAGCTGTACACCTGTTGCCGTTCTCCAGTCGAAAGAGTCACGGACTTGCAGCAACACCATATTAGCCCACAGCAGATTTACCATAAGCCGGATAGTGGCTTGTGCACGTGATTTTCCGTTGTATTGCACGATTAGAAGGTTTTCGTAATATTTTGAAAGCTCTGTCAAAAGGTTTAAATAATCCATTACGAAGCCTCAATTACATTGATTGTTATTCTGGTGGGGTCAACTACAAACTTGTTTGCAAGAGATGCAGACGGGATAAAGTCAACCCACGTTGTACCGTTTGTTGAAATCTGCATATTTAAGGCATAACCTCCGCCCCCGTTTTGCTCAATTGCGTCTTTTGCCGCACATGTGGGCTTTGAAGTTTCAGCGTCTTCATTCAAGCCGTATATAAGATTTTCTGCTATGGTTTGCTTAATACCGTCTGTATTTGTTGCGGAAAGCTGTACAACAAGCTGAAAATCGAATTTTAAATACAATGGTACAGGGGTCGGACGGTCAAATTTTACGTTAAAGACCTGACCCGACACAGCCGGAACATCAACAGAAACATTGCCGCGCATACCACGACCGCATGAGTTTGTATAAATAACCTCTGCTATGTCGGAGTTTGCACCGCCCTCGACTATCACCCAGACTTGACCTGTGGGAGTGCCTGTGTTGTCCGTTTCCGTTTCGGGATTGACGTGTGTTGTAGCGTCTGACACGCCCTCTAAGTCGAGGATTTGAGAAAGCATTGCGTCTGTATTGTTGAGTCCTCTGCGCTCTGTTGAACGGTCACGGCGCACTCTGAAAAGGGCGTCTGTTTCCTGTTCGGTTCCTAAAGTTGTCGGGGCTACGGAGTTGTTAACAGCTGTAACACCTAACACCGTTGTTACCTGTGTTGTGATTGTGCCTATAACGGGCTGTACAAGCCCCATGTTTTTCGATCTGAACGGCAATGACTTTGTGCCTGTTTGAAGCGTTGTAGTGTCCACGAGGTACCACAGATTACCTGCATTGTCCGATACCGTATAAGATGTGGCATCAGGCTCGTTATAGTTTGCATCCAGTCCCTGTAATGTAACGGTCTGATTAACTGTTACATCTATGTTTTGAATAGTATATGTTCCGCCGTTTCTGGTTATATAGTTCAGCGCATATCGGCTGTCCTGCACAGAACCGGAACACCTCGCAGGGTCGAAAGAGTTATAAACCTCTTGCGCCAGTTCTCTTACATCGCTTCCCAATTGGGTGACGATATTTGTAAACTGCCCGTCGGGGGTTTCCGAATCAAAGTTTATCTCATCTCCGTCAGAAGCATAGATTGAATTAAGCCCCGATTGGATTTCGTCTAACAGTGTATTGTAGTCTTTAAGCGTAAGTCCTGTTGAGCTTATGCCCTCTGTAATAGGTTCAGCCATTTATATAATCCTCTGAATTAATCTCTAGCGGTATTGCAACATCAGTGTATTGCGTATAAACATTACATTGTGCAAGATAACGTCTGCCGTCTGTGGAGCTCGTGAAGTCAAACACGTTTAACACACCCTCGGTATTTTGGATT
This sequence comes from Candidatus Limenecus sp., assembly GCA_048360435.1. GTDB lineage: Bacteria > Cyanobacteriota > Vampirovibrionia > Gastranaerophilales > Gastranaerophilaceae > Limenecus. The sequence goes on from DBGCOP010000027.1 coordinate 370,196, forward strand.
GTGTCCAAGACGTCACGGTCCAGCAGTTCTTTCTGGTTATGCATTCCCAGACGCTCTCGCCACGGTATTCCGCTTTGCAGCGCAAAGAAACAATCTCCGTACCATTCACGCAACCGCATTTTTATATCAAGCATTACTGCGTATTCGTTTTGTACATAGTTTGATAGCGATTGTCCGAACGTCCAATCATTGGTCGATGAAACATTTCTTATTCTCATTGAATTACTCCCCCGGTGGGTGCTCCCTCGTTTCCGTTTGAATGAGTATGGGCTGTGTATGCCTGACCGTTAATTACAACGTTCCCGTTGATGTTTATTGTTCCGGCTGTCAGGTTTATTGTGTTTGTGCCGTTTAAATCTATTTGAAGGCTGTTTAAAGCTGCTTGTTGTGCTTTTAGCTGTAAATCAGACTGCCCGTAGAACAAATGCAGACAGTCAGTCAGAATTTGTATCATCATCGGCAAACTTCTTATACCAAAGATAGCCACTGCGTCCGTTAAGTCGTGCATTCTCGGGTATGCCTGAATATTGCTGTCGCCGGTTATAAACCACGTTTCAAGTTCTCTGTCGTTGAAAAGTAAAACACATTCCATATCTTTCGTTATAGGGAATGTACAAAACGGGTTACAGTACAGTACTTTTGCGTGTATGGGCGGATATTCTTTGAGTATCTGTGACCCGTCAGGGTTCAACCCCGTCAGCTTTTTACCGACAAGTCTAACCTGTACTGTCAGGTTTTTGGGGTAGAACTCCACGACTTTAGCAATACGCATACAGTTAATCTGCTGTGCTGTTTGGCTCTGCGATGACAAGAGCGTTTGCGTCAAATCCGCCGGTAGTGATAATTGTGAAAATTTGTTAGGTATTTGCATAATAATGTATTGACATTGTGTTGACAATTTGTTATGATATTGAATATGAAAGCAAAATATCAAATCTTTAAAATCAAGGGTAAAAAGTTTGTTGTAAAACTCGACTACAACGAATTAATCAATGACTATGAATATCATATGTACATCAGACATTTGATTATGCCGCAACAAGCTATCGCCGCTTATTTCAGTAAAACTTATGAGTTATACAATGAGAAATACAACAGATATGAAGCTTACAGTGAAAAATACAATATAACTGTTTACTATACATATTTAAAAGAAGAAGATATTTTGTTGATAACAGCTTTTAATCAAGGAGGCTTGAATGAATAAAAAAACTAATATTCCCGAAATAGGTATTGCAGAAATATCTGATTATATCCCAACAGCGGAAGAAGAACAACAGATTTTAGCTTTTGAAGAACAGGCTGAAAAAGACATAGCTGAAATGAAACAGACAGTAAATGTAAATTTCCGCTGGTCAGAGTTTGAAGTTAAAAGAGCAAAGAAAATTGCCGCTAAACTCGGAATGCCTTATCAAACGTACCTCAAATCTACACTCAAACAGGCAATGGATAAAGATGAACTTAAATTCAATTAAGGCGGTTATTATGAAAAAAGTATTGGCTTTGTTAATAGGTCTTTTGTTGTCCGTAAATATGTGTTTTGCTGCTTATCAGCCTATACCTGCTGACAAAAGCAAGCAGTATAAGGCGGAGGTGGAAAACTATATTAACAAAAGATATTCATCTGTAATAAAGGAAGCAAAACAAATTTCAAATGATGCTAAAAGAAAATATAATAAAGTAATGCAAAATCCCAAGGATTCCAAGATATATATGGATTTTTGCACCAATAATTATGATATAATTATCGATAACCCTGAATTTTATTTATACACTGCTTTGATTGATATTACGCAAAAATATGCTGGGTTCTCCGACAACGAAATACCTGCCACGGATTGGTCGGGAGTTTTACGCAATTTTTTAGATCCATATTTTAAAGACAACAATATAGATACAACAAAGCTGCAAGAAATAGAAAATCTTATAGCTCCTGAATACAAAAAAATAGAACAATACTACAAAAATACTCATAAAGCCGTATATCCCGAAGAATATTAATTAATTTAGATAATTCCCCGGCGATACGGGTTTTCCTTTATAAGCACCCTCTCTTATAGTTAAATGCAAATGTGGTCCCGTAGATTTCCCTGTATTCCCGGACAGACCAATTCTCTGTCCTTGTTTTATCTTTTGTTTACCATATACACAATATGAAGCAAGATGTCCATATTCACTTGTAACAATTTTTCCATTAATCGTACCGTGGTCTATAATAACATATGTGCCATAGCCTTTAGGGTCATTCGAACCGGCGTAATAAACCGTTCCGTCGGCTACCGCTTTTACGGGTGTACCTATCTGCACTTTTATATCCCACCCACTATGATATTTTCTTGTTTTATAGACAGGATCAATTCTATATCCAAACTGGCTTGTAATTTCGCCCTTACACGGCATAATCCATTTAGGCTGTATAGGTTTAGGATTTACAGGAGTTACTTGCTCTCCTTTAACCTTGTTAAAAGACACTGGAGCAGCACCGCCTGTGGTTGCACCGGTAAGAGCAATATTCGCCCCGGGTAATAACGGACCTATCCATAATACAAGACGCGTTCTTCTCTGCCCTGCTTGTGATTCGCCAATTAGACAATCGTGTGTAAAGCCTACAAGTTTGAATTGCCCATTAAAGTTCGGAGACACGCTTGAATCAACCTCCACAAGCTGACCGGCTATCAAATCAGGTAAAAATAAAGTTTCTACTTCAAGGTTAGCATCACGTCTCATTGGTGTTGACAGAAGTGATGTATTGCTAGAAATAACAGGAACAGGCACATCTATGACCTCGTTGTCCATTAGGGTGTTCAAAACGCCATTATCGACAAATGAGTGACCGCCTGTTAATGTGTTCAGGCAGTCAATTGTTGGTCCGTCAAAGGTTGTAGGAGTTTGGAACTGTCCCTCAAGTGTTCCTGTATTGCCCACAAGTACATTAGGCATATCAGAGACCATGGTTTTTAGAGCATCTTTAAAAGTTGTCCCGGATGTAAAAGTGAATGATGATTGATAATCAAAAATGTCTGTTGCCACTGCTTCTATTTGCGTGATAACATCCGTTTGACCTCCTGACCTGAAAGAATAGGCTTGCATAATACGCCCTGAAAATATCAATGGCATAACGCCGTTGTAACCTGCTTCTAAAAAGACATATTTGTATTTTTTCGGGTCAAGTGCGTTACTATACTGGTCCTGAAAAATTTCGTTTCTTTTATCGGTTCCGATATTATAAAGCTGAATCGTTGCCTTTTGAGATTGAGCAAAAACACCTCTTGTAACGGTAAACTGACAAGTAATCGGGTATTCTACAATAGTTGTCCTATTTGTTTCTTTTGAGATTACTGTTACTCTATATCGTGGGTTACGCTGTTCAATCATTTAAGTAAATTTCCTGTTCAACTGTTTGCACGTCCTGCGCATTCAAGACATACATTTCAACTCTGCCAGATGAAAAATCATCAAGTTGAAACGGTTCGACATACCCCTGTGTTGAAAACGCAATCCCAAACGGGATAAGTCGTCTGAAACATCTAAGCGCATTAGGTGTTAAGACTACTTTCAAGCCTTTTGAGGTCAGTTCTTTGTATGTGAAATCAAAGTACCACGTCTGCTGTCTGGCGGAATAACAAAGTCTGAAATCGACAGTTTCGTTATTATCCAAGACAAGCTGATGTCTTTGTTTCGGTTCATCTGTTAAGGTGGTTATTTGCTGCATAACTGTAAATACATTAATTTTTGTTTTCCAAAAATGTGTTATAATCTTTAAATCAAGTATAAGTGTGAGGTTGTGAAAAATGTTTTGTTCAAATTGCGGTAAAGAAATTGACGACAAGGCTGTTGTATGTGTACATTGCGGTTGTGCTACAAAAAACCACGTACAACAACAAAAGCCTAACAAAAGTATGTTATGTGCTGTGATATTATGGTTCTTCTTGGGCGGAATAGGCGCACATCGTTTTTATATCGGTGATACAACTGGCGGTGTTTTAATGCTTTTGTGTTTACTTTTTTGTTGGTTAGTAATACCTGCAATTGTTCTGCTTATTTGGTGGGTTATTGATATATTTCTGCTTGTTACTGGTGCTTTGAAGCCCAAAGATGGAACAGCATTAGTATAGGTATTAAAAGATGAAATATTGTAGTAAATGCGGTAGTGAAGTATCTGAAACTGATAATTTTTGTACGCAGTGCGGGTCTTCTTTAAGGCAGCCAGAAGAACTATACGAAGAAACAACTGCTGAAAGTTTACAAAATAATGAACCGGAAACAGAAACATCAAACATAAAAAATTTGTTGAATAAAAATGTTTATAATCTTCCCCAAAAAGATAATAGTTTTTTAATATTATCTGTTCTAGCCTTAATTTCGATTATATGTATTGCTCACATTCTTCATACTCCGTCAAAGGAAAAAACATCAGATAATAAAACAAAAACTAAAACAGAATCGAATATAACCCAAAATACAAAAAAAGATATAAAGATTGATTTTAAACCTTATTTAGTATATAGACAGGAAAACCAAGGAATTTATGTGTTTAAAATTAAAAAAGAGAAATTTAACAAGAATGCTTTTTTAAAGTATGCGCAAACTTTACCTAAAAGCCCTAAGGGTAACTCAAATTTCATATTTGTTTTTGATAAAAATGTAAAAACTACTCCTATTGATGGCATGGTTGCTACACCTCCATATAATATTCCACTATATACTACTGATATTTTATGGAAACAAAACCCATATTTTTATTATTCTGATGCTTTTGGGATAAAACAAAGTTATTGTGAGATAACAGGTTTAAACCAAAAGTATTATGAAAGAAATAAAGGTTTGTTATATGATGAAACAACTTTTTCACATAAATATAATTTAACTGCACCTAAAGGTTTTGGGTTAAGCAGTTTGAATGGATGTAATCCTGAATATGTTGCGGATAGTTACACTATCCAACAAGAAATGACACTCTCTACTATTGCAGGAATGAACCTGTATGATAATTCTCAGAATAATATAAAAAAAGATGGCCTGAAAAATTTAGCTAATGAAAAAAATGATACTCAAAATTTTAGTGATAATAGCAATATACAGAGGCAAGAGTATTTTCACGAAAATAAAGAAACTAATCTTGAATCAGATTCCCCTGTTATTAACACTAACATTAGTAATAACTCTTCCCATTCGCTCAAGCGTTACATGGATAATGTGCAAAAAAGAATAAAAATGAATTGGCTTCCGCCTCGTTCAAATGACTCTTCTACTGTAACTATAATTTTTACTGTGGCAAAAGACGGAAGTTTGATAGGTGAACCAACAATAAAGCAAACATCTGGTATAGATGACTTAGATAAGTCTTGTATAAATGCCGTAAAATTAACAGCACCATTTATGCCAATTCCTGACGAAATTCAACAAGATTCAGTAGATATAGAATTCAATTTTGATTATAATGTAAAGTAGGTATATTATGAAAAAATTTATAATCTTTATACTATTTTTATTAATTGTAAATCCTGCTTTTGCCGGCAATGTCTTGCAGCAGCAAGACGAAGTTAAATTTGTTCAAAAAGTAGCAAATAAACCGTTACCGAATCACTATGGCAAAGACTATTTAATAAGAGAAGATTATTACGGGTATCAGAACGGAAAAGATAGTTTTTATGGAGATATAGTAAATACGTTGAATGATATTAATAAAAGTAATATCCCAAACAAAGAAATAAATATGAGATATTTGAAATTGTTAAAAACAAAAATTGAAACAATAGTAAAACTGGCAAATAATAATGTAGATAATAATATGCGATTAAATACAGTAAGTGCAAAAATTATTATAGATGATAATGATTATAAAAAATTAAATAGTGCTGTTAAAGAAATTATACATTTTGCGAATTTTTCAATGTTTAATTAATTACGTTTTATGCCTGAGCCATATGTTCCACCCAAGTATTTATTTCTCCAATGTTTGAGTATTGTTGCGTTACTCACCCCCTGAGCTTTACCGTGGTTAGCCTCTGTTGTGCGTGGGATTGCATTGTAGGTCGCCATTATTCAAGCATAAGAAAATTAATCATCGTGATTAAGTCTTTAACATCTTTTGATAATTTCTGATAATCGGTATCTTCAATTATAACCTTTTTATTAATAGAATTTATTCGCATTCTGCTATCAATATCATTATTTTGTAATTTGGCGACAGTTTCGATTTTAGATTTTGCCAAATTGAGATATTTTAAATCAACAACATTTTTATTCTTTTTAGCCTCATCAATATAGTAAAGTAACAAACCGTATGTACTTTCTCCACCGTTAAAATACGTATAATAATCTTCTCTAATTAAATAATCTTTGCCATAGTGATTCGGTAACGGTTTATTTGCTACTTTTTGAACAAATTTAACTTCATCTTGCTGCTGCAAGACATTTCCGGCAATTGCTGGAGTTGTCAAACAAAATAGACTAACTAAAAAAATAAAAAATTTTTTCATAATTGCATTCTAGCATAAATTTTTATTTATTGCGTATAAAATTTCCCTTTCCCTTTAAGGCTAGGATTAAAAGAGTTTATAAAACTACGTGTAATGGAAACCTTAGCCCCCTGCGCCTTTCCATGATTGGCTTCTGTTGTTCTGGGGATTGCATTATACATCGCCATAACCTTTGTATCGGGTTGCGTTGTTTGGGTTTGAGAGTTAGTTGAATTTTCTTGAGATTTTTATATAATACCTTTATGAAGAAATTTTTTATTGTAATAATAAGTTTATTTTGTCTTGTTTCTCCGGTTTTTGCCGGGAATTTATTACAGCAGGAGTATGAAGCTAAAGAAGCCGGTAAGGTTGCACAAGATGCTGCATTCCATAATACAACTGCATTAGGATTAATTCAAGATGATTATTTGCATTATTTGAAGGGTGGCGGGTCTTTATATGGTGTCCTTATGTATAAAAAAGAACAACTTGAGAAAAATCCAGCTTCTAAAAAAAGTTTGGATTTGCGTTATATAAATCTTATGCTTAAAAAATATGACATTATTGTTAAAGGTATCAATCCACATTTAATTAAGCCTGATAGAATTATTGTTGATGATACAGAATATAAACAATTAAGCGAAGATGTTAAAAGAGTTATGGCTGGATTAAATTTAATGATGTTTCGTTAACGATTTTTATACGGTGCGTTATTTCCAAACCAATTATAAAAATGTGAATTATCCACCTTAGCCCCCTGTGCCTTACCGTGATTGGCTTCTTCTGTACGTTGTACTGCATTATACCAAGCCATTACTTTTGTGTCTGGCTTAGTTGTTTTTGTTGTTGCGTACTTAATCTGTTTCAACGTAACAGACAATTCAGATTGTGTCATAGTATTCCCCTGTGTCAGAGAGATTGACTGTATCGCCATATTTTCATAATACCCATACGGGGTTATGACTTCTACAAGTGTTCTATTAAGCCATAATGATTTTAATTTTTTTGCGGAGTCTTCCTGTCTGCTTGTTATAGGGTTGATTTTTTTATCCGTCAGCTGATCATAAATTTTTTTGTACCTATTGAAAGAGGATTCAACATATTGTGCGGTGTTTTTTGCTATTTGGGTGATATTGTCAACAGGTGGAAGCAGAGACGCAATAGGAGCAAGTTTTGTTGTTGCTGTGGTTGCTGTATCATTTTTAGTTATTTGTCCCTCTAAAACACCTGTTAAGTTATTCCAAAAAGCCATTGGCGGCGTAAACACAACTTCACCGACATAGCCCCTCATTGTTATAGTTACTGGGTTAAGGGCTATGTGGTCTTGAACAGCCGTATTGTTTTCAATATAGTTATCAGTTATTTGTGATTGAAAACTAATTGAATCTTCTTCAAGTACTTGAAAATAATGCCCTATTTGACCGTCTAAAATAATAGCAGGTTCGTTTTTTTCGACACCGCCTGTTATAAGGAATGATTCTTGTACCATTTTACACCTTGAAAAATTTTGAAAGTATGCGATAATGTTTATAGGGAAGCCCCAAAGAAATGTTACTTCCTTGGAGCTTGGGTTTAACCCTATAAAAAAGAACAATCAAATTTAAAAGTGCTATCACAATTTTGATGGCACTTTTGAGTATTTGTCTGTTCATTTCTCCCACCCCCTTTGCCGATTATTTCTCTTTATTTCGGTGTGTCGGTGGGTGTGGAAATTTTATTTGTTCTTAAATTCTTTTATTCTGTCCCAAGAGCCCGATTTTAGCCAACCGGTATATTGACTATTGCTAAAATCTACTTTAGTTATAAAAAATTTATTGTTAGGTAATGCTTCTTTGAACCGGCTATACAGCTTTTCAATATCAGAATTGGTATAAAGCAAATAAGTACAAGCAAAAAACCTAGTCCAATCTAGACATAAATCTAATTGTTTTCTCAATATATCGGTGTCATAGGAACTATTCGGATCAATAGATAACATATAAATATAATCAAGAGACATTGTTATCGCCCCCTTGATTGTCAGGAACAATTTCTATAAGGTTTGTTTGAACAGCTTCCGTTTCTAATTTCGGTGTATATTCTATCTTATTTTCAATCATTCCTGCTTCGATTTTGTGCATTTCTATCCGATAGTTTTCACTTTGTAATAATTCCGGTCTTTTTATACTATGACAACAATATACTATTAACCAAACAAAAACAAAGACAGTTAAAACAACAGCCCCTATGATTTTTCCCCAATATTCAGAACAAAATATCATTAAACACACAGTACCTGTAACTACAAATACTGCCATTGTATGAAATGGAGACATCACATTGGCTTTTTCGTGAGTTTCTACTTGTATTCCATGTTGTCCAATGCTCAATTTGCTCATGCTTCATAATATACTACGATGTTTACACCATTGCAAACCTTGCATAATTCAATTGTTGTTGAATATCCGCAACCGGTTGAGTTGTCTGTATGTAATTATTCATCGTTAACTTATTATCTGTGTTATTTGTTGTGTTTCCGCCGTTGTTTTGTATATTCTGTTCCATTTGCGGAGAAATTAGGCTGTTAAGGTATGATTTAATCCATTCTGCTTCATTTACAACAGGAGCAAAAGGTGAGAATTTCAATGGCAAAAGTGTCATGTTTCTATATATATCGCCTATCGATGATTTGACAGTTTCTCCGTTTTTTATCCGTGCGGCTGTATCAATAAAATTTTGCAATTGGTCCATATTGCTTAATAATGCCATTAAATCTCTGACCCATTCAGGTGTTTTGCCGGAGTTTAATTTATCGTTGATTTCATCTAAAAACCTTAAAAAGACACCTAGAACGCTTCCACCCCCGTTAAAATATGCCATAATATCATCAATAATTAAATATAACGCCGACAGGGCAAACCAAAGAGGCTGTGTTACTGCAAGAATAACGCCCAGAGCCGCGGCAACCCCCTTTAATGCGTTTTGCAGTGCAGGTGATTTGTTTATAAACTCTGTCGCATATTGCACAGCTTTTTCAAACCCCTCAACTACACGTGCAAGACTATGCATAAACCTTGTCCAAGCAGGCATTAAAGCTAATACAGCTTTGTCTTTCAGATATTGCAGTTTTTGTGCGGCTATCTGAATTTGTATATTCATATCTTGAATATCTCGCCGTTGTTTCTCATTAAACTGATACTTCCTGATTGTTGCGCCGAGTTCCTCAAATTCCTGCCTTTCCATTCTCAACAGATGAAGCATTTTAGGGTCTATGCCCATTTGTCGTAACAAATAGCTTGCTGTCGTGTCATCCATACCGCTTACACGGGCGCGGAGTTGTTCCATTACCCCGTTTGCGTCCTGTCCTATCGGGTTGATTCCGCCAAGCTGAAAACCTCGTGCGCCCTCGCCTGTTAGCATGAGTTCGAACAAACGGTCGTTAAGGCTTGCTAACTGTTGGTCGGCATTTTCAACACCGAGCATTTTGCCGATACCGCCCCATTTTTGGAACGTGCTTTGTGCAATGTCAGTAGTTCTGGTTAAGTCCAGCATTGCCTGATTGCTTTCAACAAGGCTGTTTGTAAAATTGTTCAGAGCCACTGCTGCCCCTGTCAAAGCCCCGACGAACAAGCCTACGCCTTTTACTATGCCTGCTATGCTTGAGGCAAGTTCCTTTGTCTTGTCAATTTTATTAGCAAGTTTCCATTCGTTATCTTTGCGGACTGCAATTTCAAATCTTTTTTTTATATCTGTTTTCTCAGCCTCTGTTTGAGCTTTTTTTAAATCATCCAAATATTTTGCTAATCTTTTTGCAGCATTGTATTGTCTTTCCATCTCTGTTGTCGTTTGTTTCATTGTTTTTAGAGCTTTTTCAAGCGGTTTAACATCGCCTACAACGCCGAGTTCTATAAAAAGTTCACCTAGTGATGGCATAATAATTCCTTTATCTTGAAATAATTAAAAATAGGTGTATAATAAACATATAGGGGCAAGCCCCAAAGAATCGCTACTTCTCTGGAGCTTGACTTCGACCCTATAAATAAAGGATAACAATTTGTAAAGCTGCTATAATTGCCGTTATAGCGGCTTTTATTATCCGTTTATCCATATTCTCACCCCCTTTCCAACCGATTTCTTCATAATCGCATGTGTTGGAGGGTGCGTGGCCTTACCCTGAGATTATTATACTATAATTGTTTGTGTGTTTTATTCATTTTGTTTTTATCTTGAAATATTCATAAATTGAGTTATAATATTATCAAGGGGTTAGCCCCACGGTTGTACAGACCGTGAAGCAGGGACCCTTATAAGAAAATCGAAATTAAACTAAAAATGTGTCCTAGTGCTGCTAGGGCATTTTTAATAATTTCTCTTTTCATATAACCACCCCCTTTCTGCCCAATAACTAGTATTTTGGGTGTGGCAGAGGGGGTGTGTGTTATTTCTGCTTATTCATCTCGTAATATGTACTTTCGTACTGTCTTGTGAACTGCTCGTAGTTGTAAACATCAAGCACGATATCAACAGGGGCTTCATAAACAGTTTGGGGGTTTCCGCCAAAGTAGCCTGCTTTTGCTAACGAATTCGCTATCATTCTTTCTACATCTGCGGTGATTCGGACTGTTGGCTTTCTGCTGTCCGATTGAATCGGGTTTTGAACTCGGTAACAAGACTCTTGAAAAAAGGGGCAAGGTTTACCTCAACGCATTTACTTACAATTTCGTAGTAATCTTCCCTTAGTTCAGGCTTTTCATCAAAAAGCTCACGTGTGATTTTGTTTTTGACTCCGTTTGTGTCGATATAACAAGCGGTTAAGCACTCAAAAAGAGCTTTTTCAAAATTGTCTGACATTTCAGCACTAAACAATAACTCCGCCAATTTGTCAATCAGTAAAGCTATGTCTAACCCTGTAAAGTCTAACTTTTTTATAACACCTGCATCAAGCATACATTTTGCAACAGCTTTTTTGAGATTAATTGCTTCTTGAAAGCTTGCGGCTTTTATTGTTATGTTTTTATTTCCATTATGCGTGATAATATCCATTCAAGCCCCCCTACACAATTGCTCTTTGTGCGCTTGCAAAGGTCAGGCGGTAAAGTGCCGTTCCTTGTTCTGTGTCGCCTGTGAGGTTTTCCTGTGCGTCAATGTTTTGTCTGATTACGCCGCCCAAAAGTGTGTAGTTAATTCGTTTTACATTGCCTTTGCCATCACCAACTCGTTTTGAGAATGAGCCGTTAAGAAGTGATGTTGCAGGCAAATCTCTTTCCATTTGAATGCTCAAACCGTTTAAGAAGCTGTCAGATGCACTCCCTGCCAGTACTCTCAACTCCATTTGAGCGTTTCTGCCTTGTTCATTTGTAGCATAGACAGTATTTCCGTTTTTACCTGTTGAAATCCCTACTTTCTCATTAGGGAATGTAATTGTGACAGTGCTGTTGTCTGTCAGGTCGTTTATGGGAACGTCGTTAATGAATAAATCGTCATCCCCTGTCAAAGCGTATGTTGCCATTGTTTATACTCCTATCGTTGAATATTGATTATAACTTCGCTGAAATGTATTGCAGAAGAGCATTTGACAGCAATTTGCACAACAGGTGCTTTTCTGGCTTCTCTGTCTGTTTGTGCCTGTTGTGAAATCGGTTGAGAATATATGTAATATCCTTTTTCCTGAATGTTTCTCTCGAAGTCTTCCGGATTTCCGAATGGTATGGACTGACTCCAAGTCCCCGGTGCAACAGAGCCATTTGTGATAGCCTGTTCGCATATTTGCGCATAAGCATTTTTTAAACCGTTCATACCTGATTCAGTCTGCGGGATTTTTGTATTTGTTTGTCTTAAATAGTTAAATCCTGCAACCATTTGAGCGAGTTTAAACCAGAGTTGAAATTCAATGTCATCAGTGAAACCGTTATTATCATTAGAATAAACAACACTTAAACCGCCTGTATTAGCGTAGATGTCAACACCGTTTGTCTGTGCAGACAACACGTAAGTATCATTTAACCCGTTATCAGGTAAGCAGCCTGTGAGTGTTTTAAGGTTCATTGTGTTAGCGGTGTTAGAACCTTTCCAGTTAACAGATTTTGCAATGGTTGCATAAGTAGCTATTGCTATTTTTGCCTCTTTAGCGCCGTTTGAAAGTTCAAGAGAACGAGTTTTGCCCAGTCCTGCTGCTTTCAGGTCTTTACCTAGTACAGCAATGTTTTTCATTGAAGTAATCGCTTCAAAGTAATCACAATCAAGCGCTTGTATTGCTGCTGCGTTTGCCTGAACGGTTGCATTATCACAATACTGAGTTGTTAATACACCGCCAAAGTAAACTTGCTGTTGTGCCGCTGCTACGGCTTGCGCTAAGGTTTGACCGCTTGCGTTTGTGCCTGTAACAGGCGTTGCTTCCGAACCGTTAAAGTATGTAGCGTCGTTAAGGTCTGTTGCCTCTTCTGCGCCAGAAGCTGCCGCAATTGTTACAGCGCTCTCTGTTCCGAAGCGTTTAGAAGTAAATTTTATTTTGTTATCTTCTGTAACTTCAATATAAACATCTAAGTTCTGGTTTTGAAGAACAGTTACAATGTCATTAATTGTTTGTACAGTTGAGAAGTCCAAGCCCTCAACCTGTGTAACTGTACCGTCTATTGAAAGGTTTAACACCCCGTTTGTAACCGATTTAAAATTAGTTACGTTTGCTGAAATATCAGCTGTTGTGAGTGTTCCTGATGTTGCATTAACTCCCTTAAACGGAAATACATAAAGATAACCGCCGCCGGTTCTAAAGTTTGGCACAGGGGTAAATAAAGCGTTTGCCATTGCATAAGTCAAAGAATCAGTGCCAAAGTCTGTACCTACGGCATTAGGTGTCATATAAGCCTGATAAGCTTCTGAGAATTTAGCCGGGTCGTTTGTAAATATTGCTATTGAATTTGTGTTGTAATCCACTAATCCTGACGGTGTAGCCGCAAGAGAAACGTTTACCGTGTAAGAAGGTGGGACTTGATACTGGTATGCCATGTTTTTTATTCTCCTATGTTTATCTGTGAAATTTTTCCTTGTTCCGTATATGAATCAACCTGGAATTTGTCGTAGTAATCAACAGGTTTAGACTTCTGATAGTGGACAATAACGTTAAAAGTGAGCGTATAGCGGTTGACATCAGAGCCGCCGCCAAGCCCTGAAAGATTTACATCGTTTGTTATTGTTCCGATTTTAAAACTGTACAAATCCTGCATTTGCTGCGCATAAGTGGATTTTAAAGCCGCTGAAACCTCCCAGAAGCGTTTGCGTGCTTCGTTGTTTCTTGAATAGACATCAATCTGCATCATGCGCCCCTGGTTGATGTCCTGTACCGCTAAGAGTGCGTCCGAGCCATCTGGTTCAGTCGGTTCAGGGTTGTCGATATATTCAATTCTGTTAGAATACTCGTGTGCTGTAAGGGTTTTAACTGTTATTTGCAGCTTATCCGTATTAAAAAGCTTAATATTCTGCGCATAGATCACAACGCAGGGAATCACATCGCCGTTTATAGTGCCGTAATTATCAGGTAAATCAAGCTCTTTTTGGATAATATCAACGAGTATCGCTTCAATATCTTTTTGCAACTTTCTACTGCTCCTGCGGATTGCTCTCAAAATCAAGAATAATTTCGTATTCTATAAAACCGTTAAGGCTGTAATCTTTAACCGCCATTACTTTATATCGTTTGCCGTTAAAAATAATTTTATCTGCTGTATTCAGGTTTAATGTTCCGCTTCGAGCGTGTATCCAGTACCAGCTCCACGAACGCTGCCCCTCGGGCTTAAATTGCAATTCTTCACTTTTCAGAGGCTGCCAGCAGCCCATAAAATCGATTTCTTCTTCACGGGTGACCAAATCACCCTCAACAATATCCTGATACACTCTAACGAGCGTGAGAGGCACCTCCCAGCCTGTGAGTGCACTATCAAGTTGAGGCATTCCCGACAGGGCTTTTAAATTCTTTGCTTTTTGAAAGTTAAGTTTTTGCATAGTTCTTGCAATTCCCCTCTGGGTTCAGTTCTTCCGGCTTTTTGACAAAAAACTCTGTTTCCTGTCTGTATTTAACTTTTATCCCTATATTGCTTTTGTGCGTGCATTCGCCTGTAAAATATTTGCAAGCTGCGCATTCGGTTTTATTTGTTTTCTTTGACTTCATAAGATATACTCCGTTGTAATTGCCCTGTATCAACCAATGTAGGGTTATTAGGGTTGTATTTTCTCTTTTGTTTTGAAACTGGCTTTGTCGGTGGTTTTATTTTGTCATCTTCAAAAGCGTTGTTTACTTCCTCCCAAGCTGCAAAACCTACTAAATCAGCAAAATCAAGAAGAATTTTGTCAAGGTTTTTATCATTTTGATATGCAACTTTATTAACTAACATATCTTTCGAAAACTCTAAATCTTTCTCCTTTGCTCGTTCTTCAACTCTTTTAGTAATGTTTCTTTTGCCTTTGGCACTTAAAATTGAATCACGTAAAAAAGCACGGGCAGGAATTTCAATAGTATGCGGTTTTGTTGTAGGTAAATTTACACCTTCGCCTTTTTTTACAAATTGAGCTTGCCCGTTTTCTTTTATTTTGTAGGGAGTTCCGCCGGGGTGATTTATAGTTGCGCCAAACTCATGCACTGCTCCTAATTCTGCATTAGTTAAACCGCTGCCCTCGTGTATTTGATAAGCTTTATCTCCGATTATACCTACTCTTACAGATATTTTTTTATCAAAGGCATTGAGCAGCTTCTCAAGATTAGCGATATTCACTCTTGATTTATTTATCCTACCCAAATGTGGTTCTCCCCGGGGTGTAGATTATATTTCCAATAAGGTATGGCGATATAAGAGAAACGTATTTTCTTCCATATCCAGTTAACATATATTGGCTTAACACCGGATTATTTGTTGCAAATGAAGGTATTCCGTAGCTCTCTGAAACGCTGCCCACGCTTTTAGACTGCGTAAATCCCATAAATCCCATCCCTAATGGGTTCTGTGCATTGTTAAGGTCAATCACGAGGTAATGCGCTGCAAGATAACAGAACACCATTATTGCGGTTTCATCATCTTGAAAGAAATTAGGATTAAAGTTTATTTTAGCTTCTGCAAAGGCACGCTCAATATCTGAATCAGAAATATAATTGTCTGTACTGTCGAATGTGAGTTCCCAATTCTCATTTGGCGGTGCGGTTGTTGTTCCGTCAGTCAGGCATTTATAGAAATTAGGCTCATAATATACCTCATCACCTGTAAAATAAGCCTTATTCTCTGTATATACAGGAAGATAAGGGAAATCACGCTTAAACAGATTTTTAAAATCATCAACGCTAACCGTAATGTTATCGCCTATTATGATTGTGTTATCGTCTGTGTTTGTCATGATTTCCCTTTATCCTGTCTTATTTCTTAGTTGCTTTTGTGTCAGCTTTTTTGAGCTTTTCAAGCTCGGCTTTCAGCTTTTCATTTTCAGCTTCAAGATCTGCCTGCTTTTTAGCTGCTTCTTCCTGTGCCTTTTTGGCTTCCTGCGGGTCAACGTATTCAACTACTTCACCAGTCGCAAGCCAGATTTTGGCTACTTCGTCAGGAACTACAATGTTTGATTTTGGTTTCAGATTGTAAGTTTCACCTTTAAAGGTGTGCTGAAACATTCTTTTTGATTTGTTATATACTCTCATAGTTCCTCCTACTTCTGTGCGTCCATATAAAGCATTTCAGCAGGACGTTTAACCCATACACCTGTGAATTGAGCTTCTGAGTCAGAAATCATATCCAGTGAGCCTGTCGGGTACAACGGATAAGGTGTGTAAGGTTTAGGCAGATACATTGTAAGAGCGTCAGAATCTCTGTTATATAATACATATCTTGCTTTACCGCCTGTACCTGCGGTGTTGTTGTAAGCTGTGTGTAATACTCTAAAGTCTTGCGGTGCGCCTGCTGCCTTAAATGCTCTTTCGATTAATTCAAGTTTAGTAGGTCCCACAGGGTACTCTTGGCTTACAGGAACTGCGATGCCGCCTAATTGCTGGGTAGGAATTAACAAAGTATTCGGGAATACTGTACTGTTTGAATTTGTCCAGTAAGTGGAGGCTGCTGTTGTCGCAAAATTAAAGAGCTGTTCTGTTGTTAAAGAGCCTAAATTATCCGGCAGCAATGAAGTATTAACCGTTATACCGGGCTGATTCAAAAGCCCGTAATTTAAGCTGTCTGATGTGCCTAAGAAGGCAACTTTTTGAATACCAAGCTGGAATGTTTTAACCCTTGCTCTTTCCTGTTCTTCGATGTAAGAGAAAGTTTCGGCATTAACTCTGCCTATTTCAAGGATTTCTTTTGTTGCTTCGTATTTCATTCTCCAGAAGTTGTTTCTGATAGAAACACCATCAACGGTGATGTCGAGGTTAGCATCTTTGTTTATGCCGTTGCCCGGCTGGACGATACCTGTTTCAAAGTCATCGCCGACTTGAGCTACTGCATATTGAAACAGTTGTTTAGCGTAAGCGCCTGTCCCCATTTCAATAGGTACATAAGTTGTTAATGGCTCTGCAACTGTATAAAATTTCTGCCTTAAAACACCCGATACAATCTGTGTTAAGGTTGTGATTGTTTGTTCCAAACCATATGAGTTAGGGTTTGCAAATGCTACTGCATTGTTAACTCTAAAACGGTTTTTATATTCTTCTGCGGATAAATATCCCATTTCTTTATTTGCCATTTTTGTTATTCTCCTGCTTCTGTTGTTCTGAATCCGAGTTCGACCTGAATTAATTCCCCGGCTTGTGTTGCTTTTGTCATTGCTTTACCTACAATTGAGTTGCCTGCTGTAACGGTTGATGTGACCTGATTTGAAGCATTGAAATACAAATCAGCACCTACATTTACGGCTGCTGCCGCAGGAAGCCATACAATATCGCCGTCACGAGCGATTGCAATGCGTTCATTGCCGATAAATGTTGATTGAATCGGGTTATAAACCACAACCCCAAAGATAGAGTCTGTAACTGCTGCCTGTTTAACAACAGGTGCATTTGTGTTTGTGCTTGTACTGTCAAGTGTAACGATTGCACCTGCTTTAATCGGTGATGCGTCTGTTACTGTGCTTGTTACAATTACATTGTGTAATTGCGGTAAGTTTGCCTGATAAGCATACATACCGGGAAGAGGTATGTTTGGGGCAAACTGGTTCAATGAAATGTTTGTTACCATATATATTTTTCTCCTTTTATTCTTTGTTTGGCTGTTTTAATGTTTTTATGAAAAATATTCTTCTGCTGCTTTGAGTTTGTCAGCTCTTGAAACGTATATGTTTTCTTCTTTTGGCTTCATAGCAGAATTGTAAATCTCGTTCATTTTGTCGAAAAAGCCGCCTTTTGAGTTATCAACAGAGTTTTTACACTTGTTTTGCACATCCTCTTTCACTTCTTTTTTGAGGTCATCGTATTTCTTTTCATCTTCTTTTGTTTCTTCGTTTTTAACCTTTTTGTTTTTTACTTCATCATCTTTAGGCTCGTCATCCTCTTTTTCATTGTCTGCCGTGCCTGCTTCTGATTCGTCATAAGCCAGCTTTTCAGCAAGTTTAGCAATTGTTCTGACATCTTCGTTATCTTCGTGTTTGCCTGCAATTGCCATAATTTGGCGGATAATGTCGCGCTTATCCACCTTTTCGTTGTCAACTTTTTCTTTTGTGTCGTCCATATCTTCTCCTTTTTCATTTTCGACCTTAGTAATCAGTTTTTTGAGTTCGTCAATCAGTGCCATGTCTGTATTCTCCTTATTGTTTTGTACGTTGTTTTTAACATCAGGGTTGAAATCCTCTTGAATATCGGTTATAATAATATTGCTGATATATTCTTTGCGTTGCGGGTTCAAATCCGTGAAAGAGCGGGAATTATCAGCATTATTTTTTTGTTTCCACATTGACTTTATTGTTAGTGTTTTTTGACGGGTTCTGATTTCTTCAACATAAATTACTGTACCGTCATCAAATTTTTTTGAATATTTGATAAGGGGTGTATCTTTTGCGTCAGTTTCTCCAAAAGAAATATTATCGGGCGTATAAACGATATCCGGTATTTTTTCAAAATCCTCATCTGTTATAGCAATTTGCCCTCGTGAATCTTCTTTTTTCCCATTTCCATGTGTTTTAAATGTATGTCTTGTTCCGGAAACATCTAAGTTATGCTCATAGTCAGTTATATCAAAGCCGTTCTCTTTTGCTTTTTCTTCTAAATCTTTAGAAACTTTACCAATAACAAGCTTTTGTCGTTCATTTGGATTGTTTTTAGCTTTGTCGATTACCTGTTTCAATTCTTCTTTGTAATTAGGGTTTACTCCATTTCCTCCGCTTGTAAACTTACCCTGTTCATCTCTGGGGTGGTCTTCTTCTTTAAATTGGCTGTTTATTACAGTCTTTGAATTAAAAACAATATTTGCTCTCTCGTATCTCGGATTGTCCACGATTGCAAGGTGAGTAAACACACCGTCTAAAAATTCAATATCATACGGGATATTGTTTTCTGTTCCGCCTGAATCATCAGCAAGCTTCACATCATAAGAACAAGAAACAGACCAGCCTTTGTCAGTTATAAGGTTCTCGGCTGTTTTATCCCATATAACACCCGCACACTCATACCAGTTAATTTCAGGGTTATACCAAACATCAGACACAACGCCACCGCGTATTTCATCGGCATTATCTTTTGTCACGTCCTGATGATTGATAATTACAGGTACCCCGACCATCGTCTTTATGAATTTGTCCAGAGTTTCTTTACGGATTAAAGCATTGCCAAACTGCCCGGGATAACCAGCTATACCGGGCTGTATAAATCGAGCTTTAAACTTCCTGCCCTTCCCCGAATCGTCTGTATCTCCAAGGGTAATTATTGCGTTGCATACTGTTTTCGATTGCGTATTTAATTTTCGTGAAAATATTTCTTTTAGCATTTTCGATTTTTTCTCGATTTATGTAATATTGGGGATTCTTAATCCCGACCAGATTGCAAGAACAATTGTAAATCTGACCTGGAAGCCCTTTTTGACCGTTCGGCTTAGGGATATAACTTTCACCTGCTTTAACCTGCTCGATTATCGGTGGGTCAGCGAATGAGAAAATATTAGTGCCTCCTATGCCGTACTGATTGCCTGTTTTCTTTGCATATTCAAGGTGCAGCGGTCTTTTTTCTCTTGAAGTAGACTTAAGCCACATAAAATGAGTACAGCCCATATCCTGATAATGCGTAGCTTTGATTACAGAGCCAGCAATACTTGACTCGTTACGCGCCAGAAACTCGGCTTTTCGCTCAGCTATTCCCCAGCGGTTCTGAATATATTTGCTGATTGTTTCTGTCCTGGCACCGCCTTGCACCATTTGCGCGATATCCTGCCGCATTAAGCCTATTTCTTTGGACTTCCAATTTTTAACCCAATAATCCATGTTATAGACATAATCATCAGCAACTTTTTTAGCTTGCTTATCGGTCTTTATAACCTCAATAACCGGGACTTTGCCCTCGCTTGTGCTTGCCTCAAGGTCTGTTTGCAGCTTCTGAAACATTCGCTCGGTTGCTTTTTCGATAAAGAGCTTTACTGCTGTGTCCTGCCCTAAAGTATCGGCTAAACGCAATAAAAGCCCGTTGAGTGCTGCCACCTTTGTAGCTTCACGTGCTGCAACAAGTGCAAGCGTATTTTCGATTTCAAGCGGTAACATAGCACGCTCAATATAATACGCGCCGTTTCTGTACTTTGCTCCGAGCTTCTCGAGTTCATCAGCTACGGTATTTGAAAAAGGTTTATTGCTTCTGAATGCTCCGTTTTCATAATAAATGCGCCCTGAATTTATTGCATGTGTGAGTGTCTTTTTGTCGTTGAATACCGTGTTGTTGCCTAAAACTTCAAATATAGGCTTAAACATACTGTCGTATATTTCTTTTTTCAACCCTGTGGCAATTTGTCTTAGGAAGTATTCGTTTATTCTTACAGGTTTAAAAGTATCAGTCATACAATAAATCTTCTGCGTTTGCGTAGTTTTCAGGTTCAAACTCGTTTGAGATTGCGGCGATTTCTTTTTCTGAGAACTCAACAATGCCGTCTTCTGTAAGTTTTTCAGCACATTGACGTTTTGTCATAATCTGACGGTCAACCAATTGGAGCATATCAGCAAGTTTCTTGCTCTTGATTTCCGCCTCATCCTTTTCGGTCATTACCCTTAAAGGCTTCCAGTTAATCTTTAAATCAGGCGGAATACGTCCGAATAATTGCAAACATCTTAAGCCCACAGCCCACTTGATAAGAGGTGTTGCGGGTGTTCTGATTTCACTGTCAACGATTGTGTTATAGTTCTCAAGGTCATCTTCACCGCTTGAAAATCCGCTTGAGCCTTTGCCGAATATCTTTGAATACGGGCGCTTGAGAGCTGCACAAACAAGATACTGAATTTGTACAATCATTTCCGGCAGACCGCTAAAGTTAATTTGCTTCTGCTGGTAGTCGTCCTGCGCATCCATAGCGATTGAGGATTTATAATTCTTGTTTTCTGTTACAACCTGTAAACGCTTTCTTATTGCCGCTTCTCCGTTTGGAGATAGCAGAGTGTTTGCAAGGTCAAATATTTTTATAACATCAATCTTAGCTTCATCGAGCAGTTCAAGGGTTACGCCCATAGCTTTTAAATACTGTGTTAATGGCGGAATAATAGCTTCAAAAATACTCAATCCCCAGCCTTGCAGCATTGAGCGCAACAAATAAGGGGCTTTTACCCCCGTAAAAATCCCTATTCTGCTTGCGTCTATCGTTATTCCGGACTGTGTGTTCTCTCTCATGTTGTCTGTGAGAGTAAAGTTTTTTGCCAGATACGGGCTGATGCCGTTTGCTATACACTGCCACCTGTCAGAAGCCATAAATTTCAAACGCTTATTTTTAAGCTGTTTTTCATCTAAAGGCAACTCAAAATTCTGGTCAGTGTTGGCAATCAAAACACCGCCGCCATAGAGTTCACCCCAGCGGATAGCGTCTTTTATCTCTTCTATGTCATAATCATAGACAACCTGTCTTAACTGCTCCAGCTCGTCACTGTCGAGGGTTTCAGAATCAATAATCATACCTTGATTTCTGAATGCATCATCAACAATCTGGTTAATAGCCGTCTGAATAAATCCATTTGATTTATAAGCATAAGTCAACGGTACCCAGTTAAGTGTAAGTAAAACTGGGGAAGAATTGTAATAAAGCGTTGCAGGGTTAGTCAAAGGATTTTGAATATACCCGTTGCCGCAAGGCAAATCAAGAGCACTTGCAAGCCCGTTATTAACCGTATTCTTAGCGTTATTTATTCTGTTTTTGTTTCTGTTTTTTGCCATGTTATAAAACGTCTAATATAGACACATTCTTTTGTATATACGGGTTAAGCGCATACCTTAATGCGTCCAGATAATGGTTATCTTTGTCTAAAACCTTTGGTAAAATATCGCCTGTGTTTTTATCCTGCTTATAGGAATAAAACTTAAATTCTTCATAAGTATGCTTGCAGCGTGGGTGTACATAAATCCGTCGGAAACTTCTTATGTACTCGATACCGTCCTCAACAGAGCCGTTCCATTTAGGGCAGGCAACTGTCCTGAACCCGTGCCGTGACATATAAGAAATTGTTTCAGGTCTTGCACAATCGCAGCGGATTTCCCAATTGCGTGACTCGGGCACTTTATCAAACAATGCCGGCAAGTCCTCAAATTCAACACCGACACCGCCGCTCTCATAATCAATATACAAGCATTGGTCTTTTATAAAACATCTGTTTAAGGCTGTCGGGTCATTTGCAAAACCCCAGTCAGCACCGTAATAAAATACTGCGTCTTCAGGTGTTTCAAAGTCTTTAAGCTCAAACTTACCGTTATAAACCTGCGCTTCTGTGTTGATTACCGTTTTACCAAGCCAAATATGCTCATATTTGCCGTAATCAACATCTTTGCAATACTCCATTTCTTTACGGAGTACCTCAGGAAACCACGGATTTTCAGAATAGTTTACAAACTGTGAAATTGCATCAGGCGATGGGCTTATAACAAATCTTTGATAAGTCGCATCCTCATCTCTATCAGGGTTAAACGTAACCCAAATTTCGCTGTTTTCTTTACGGATTGTAGGGATTAAGACTTCCCAGCTGTTCTCGCTAACACTTTGAGCCTCTTCCACCCAGCAATAGTCTATGCCCTCAATAGATTTGATTTCATTGATGTTGTTCTGAATACCTTTAAAAAAGAACTCTGAACCGTTATTACACCGAATCGCATCTCTTGTTATTTCAAAATATTCAGACAATCCCAATTCTTGAATGCTGTCAGATAACAGCTTATGAACTGAATTAGCGATTGAGGTCTGTAACTGTCTTGTACACAAAACTCGTATTTTAGACTGAACCGCCAGCACTATCAAACATCTTGCAGCTGCCCAGCTTTTGCCCGAACCTCTGCCGCCGTAAGCGATTTTATATCTTGCCTTTTCGCTTAAAAAGAATAAAAGTTTTTCAGGTAATTCAACATTCGTCATTCGCTTTCACCGGCAATATGTTAATTACTGGGTTTGTTGTTTTAATATCGCCTGTTATTTCTTGACTTGTTTTGTCGAGCCAGCCCATATTTTTAAGAGCAAATATAGCACCGGTACAAGCAGGTCCTTGTAATAATTGTTCGTATTCTTTTTCTATAAAAAGTCTTGCCCTTTTTATAGTGTAAGTAAATTCTTGATTGTCTTCATAATCATAAAAAGATTGACGGCTTTCAAAACCTAGAAAATAGCATAACCCACAGATAGTAGGCATAGGAATTTCGATAGTTTCGCCTATTTTCGTAACAAACTTTTTCTTATCTGGACAATCACTAAAATATGCACTGATTTTCTTTTGGAGTTCTAACGCATTTTTAAATTTCGGCGGTCTTCCGACTTTGTTCTTTTCAGTGTTTGCCATAGCCTAATCCTTAACTTGCAAATTAACTAACCCTAATTTCTGCTGCAAATCCTGCGAGATATTGTCAATCAAGCTGGATTCCCCTCGCGTCATCTCTCTCATTTCCTCCATGACCGCAAGAGCTTCTATAAGCAGATTCTTTATATTCTCAAAGTTTGTTTTATCGTTGTCAGTTATAGCAGGAATAAGACTTGTTGCTCTTGATAAATATTCACCGGAGGGCAAAGGTTCTGTATCTTCACCAAGAAGGCAAGTTTCCTTAAGCAAATCCATAAAATCATATAAGTCCTTATGAATTCTATCGGCTAACAAGTGCTTTGAATAGAAAGCTTCGCCGTGGCTTTTATAGTGAATATCTTTTGCATAATTAGCTATTGCTAATAAAAAACATATAAGTTGATTTATTTTTTCCATAATTAAAAAAAAGGGTGGAAAGTTGCTTTACAAAACCACCCTATCTGCATCTACATAGTTGAATGTATTGTTTGGATAGTATTGAGTATTTCGTATTGTCCGTTAAAATTTTTGCGAAGCTGTAAATAAACGGTATTTCCGTTTTTATCTTTTTTTCGTGTTTTTAGAAAATCCCCGTAATAAACATTTTGATTTGTTTTTGTGCCTTGCTTTGAACAATTTTTTAACTTTTCGTATTTTTTAAACTCTTTTATAGCAATAGCGCCGGTTAAATGAATTTCTTTGTCGTGTCCGTCTTTATACATTGTATAAATCAAAGTATGAACCGTTCCGCAACCCTGACAAATCCCAAAATCTACGCGTTTGTAATACCCGTGATTGTGAAAAACAAGACGGGTGACAGTTAATCGCTCACCGCAACAATACATATACTCTCCTTATCCAGGGAACACAACAAAGCCCTTTTTTACCTTTCGGCTAAGCACCATAGCTTCAGTCCGCCTCATACGTGCAACTTTAAGTCTGACATTAGGTGCTTCAGGCTTGTTTTTATTATAGCAAATTATTTTGTCCCTAAAGGGACAAGTTTTTAAATAATACCGTTTGCCTTTGAAATTATTGCTTCACGCACAAGGGAAGAACGATTTTTAACATCAAATGTGTTAAATAAATGTTTTATTTTACGTTTTATGCTTCTTTCACAGTATCCTGTTTTTTCAGCTATCTGCTGGTTTGTGCTTCCTTTAATCAATTCCTCTAAAATAACCTTTTGCAACTCCGTAAGCTTCATAAAATCTCCTCAATACGTCAAAAAGTAAACAAACCGAAATGCTCTTGTCCGATGAATTTTAGAGCCTTTTGGTAAAGCTCCGGCGGGGTTTTATAGTCGTTTGCTTTCATTGTGTAGTTGTATTTCATTATGGCTCCTGTTTTTTAGCTGAGTGTTTGTTCTATAACAAAAGATTTACAATGTTTGGGTTTTATATCTTTCAAATGTTTGTGTGCTTGATATTGTGCAATTGACATACCCAGATAAAAGGCTGCCAGAGTGACAAATAAAAACGTCCCAAAAGATACCTGTTTGTCATCTGTTATGTCGTCATCAAAATGATTTTTAGCCATATTTTGTTCCTTTATTCTTTGTTCTATGTGTTTACGCATTTTCTTCCCCCTTTGCCTTGCTGATAATGTCGAGAATTGTTGGAGCAGTTATTTCATAATCTACTGATAACATGTGCGGGTCATCAGTGTGTGAAAAATATTCCTCAATCTCCTCAAAAGCCTTGCGGTAGCGCTCTTCGTCTTCTTTGTAATTCTTCGAAATTCTTTTACATTCGCTTCCTAGTTCGTCTATAATCTTTTGTTGTAGTTCGCATTCCTGCGTTTTTTCTTCCAGTAAATCGATTATCTTTTCAAATGTGCTTGTTGTTATAGAACTCCGTTGCCCTGTAAACAGCAAATCTTTTACATCATTCAAAATTATTCCATCAATTATTATCTGTTCTTTATCTGTCATTATCTGCCTCACTTGCCACCTCACTTTGTAGCCATTCTCTGTTTGCTCTAATTAAGTCATGCAATAACTTATACGGCTTTCCGTCATATCCGATATGGAACTCTTGAAATTCACAGATTTCTTTGTTTTGCGTTTTAAACTTAAAGAAGGAAAACTCCGCCATCTCATCAACGCTCATAGCCTTTATTCGTTCGTAGTTAGTTGTCATTACTCCACCTCCTGTACGTCTAGGGTTTGTAGGGTTTTTTCAGCAAGGGGATTATTTTTATTTAAAACCACATCTCCCCACCTATGGACTTCTTTGCCTATTTCTTTCTTGCACAGCTCAACCACCTGCTTTATCGGGCAGTCGGTAAATTCACACGAATCATCGCTTGTCAAGGCACAACTTGTCGGAGTTGTTACACCATATGCAGGACAGTTTTTCACTATGTATTTAGTCATCTTTTCTCCTATGGTTAGTTGCTTTTATTTCAATAATGGTATTATGGAAGATATCAATATCCAGCAGCTTTGTTGATTTATCGAACACATGTTTTGTGTAATCTCCTGTGCCACCAACCTCATAGTGTGGAAAATGTTTATACGCAGTAAGTTTAAGTTTGTATAAGACAAAATGTATATCTCCATCATAACTTTTTACTCTTGCTTTTAACTGGTAATTGCCTCTTACATTCTTTACAGCTCTGTTACTTGTTTGAAAAAACACATCCACTGATAATATATGTCCTAATTCGCAAAGATCATCACTAGGGGTATCAATTGTATATTCGACAAAAATCTTTTCTACATCGAGTAAATCTATGCAGTCAGAACATCTATATTCTTTTTCGGAGTCTGTTTTAACTTTAAAAAGTTTAAGACCGTTAATTTTAAAACTCTTCTGAATATTTTTAATCATCTTCCAACCTCTTTTTTGCTATATCAAAATACTTTTTATCAAGCTCAATTCCAATAAAATTACGGTTTAAGTTTTTGCAGGCAACGCCTGTTGAACCACTACCCATGCAAAAATCAAGTACTGTATCCCCTTCGTTAGTATATGTTTTTACCAAATATTCCATTAGAGCCATGGGCTTTTGTGTGGGGTGCAAATATAATCTTTGCTTATCTGATTTGAACTGCAATATTTGCGTCGGGTATCTTTCTGTACTACCTCCACCAGAAAAGCATTTTGTTTGACCATAACAAACAGTGTTATTTGCTGTTTTCTCTGATTTGGTATAAGAATTTACTGGCTTGTGTCCTGTTGTTTTTTGAGGATGATAAGTACATTGCTTTTTGTAAAATACAAGTATTTCTTCAATATTTCTTAAAGGCTGTCTTTTCACATTTAAAAATCCTGTCGGCTGTGTTTTTAGCCAGTAGAGCTTGTATTTAAATAAATCTTTTTGACTGTTTATCAACATAGAAGTATAAGGCTCTTGTGAAAACAATATGATAGGAGTGTTTTCACTGCACAGAAACAAAAGAGATCTCCACATCTCTTTTATAGGAATAATTTTATCCCAACTGCACTTTTTATTAAGTTTTCCATAAGGCGGGTCTGCAATTACTGCAGACACTTTAGGCTGCAAAGTCGACAGTATATCTAAACAATCGCCGTTATAGATTTGTATCATCTTCCAAAATCCTCTTTACTTCTGATTTGTCGAGTTCGTTAAATCTTATTAAAGTACAAGTTATTTGTGCGATAGCTTCAGTAAAATTTTTAAGTTCTCCTGAATTGTGAATATAATCGCCCCAATCTTCGATTGCTCCGATTGTGTAAGTATCTTGAAATTTAGAAATTTTTATATCTTTGCACTTATCTACTATCAGCTTAATCAGCTCAAGCTGCTTGGTGGGAGTGAAGGCGGAGTACTCAATGCTTCTGCATTTATCACAATATGCACAATTGTGTTTATCCTGACATTCAAAATATTCTTGTGGTAAACAACAATCAATTATTTCACGCTTTTGTACCCCTGCCTCTTTCATTAGTTGTTCTATGTAGTTAGTCATTTGTTAGTTGCTCCTTTTTGTATTGACAATTCGGTTGGTTATCGCAAGCACCTTGAGTAATCAAACATGCCCCAAAATATTCGCCACCACCGTACCAGTATTCAAAATACGGGCATTCAGTTACTTTTAATTTACATAATTTTTCTACCAAATAATCATTCATACACCCACTCTGCCTCTCTGATATACTTTGCTGTGTCATTTTCTTCCTTTCACAGTTAGCTGACATTTTGTAAATTTTTCCTTCTAAAACTTGTGCCGTTAAACTCAAATTTGAGCTGGCAAGCTTCATTCAATCTGTCTAATACTGCCTCAAACTCGGCTATTTTCTTTAGTTTTGTTATCATTTCAGGATTTGCTGTAATTGAAATAGGTATTTTGTGCGAAATAAGCTTGTCTACAATTTTGAAAACAAGTTCAAGTCTTGTCTCTGTATATTTTTCTCTCCCTATATCGTCTAAAACAACAAAATCAAACTCTAAAAGCCAATTTAAAAGTTTCTCTTCTGCTCTTTCATCACTTGACCTGCGTGCAGCAGAAAACTTATCCAAAAGGTCTGTAAGTTGTGTAAACAGGCAATTGTAGCCTTTTTGCATCAGCTCATTACAAATACATGCAAGTAATGTTGTTTTGCCTGTGCCAATATTGCCTATCAGACTTAAACCTCCTGACTTTTTAGGCTCAAAGCTTCTTGTGTATTCCATGCATTTGCTTTTTGGTTCGGAGTCGTCAACCATATCGAAAGATTTTTCTCTAAATAGCGGTGTCATCATTGAATTTTTGAATTTTTTTTCAAGGATGATGCGTTTTTGTTCTTTTTCATTTTCTATTTTTTGTCGTTCTTCTATTTTTGAAATACAGCTGCATTGAGGGACTTGAATGCTTTTTGTAATTCCTAACACGGTAAAAGACTGCATTTTATAGGCTTTTCCGCAATGCCGGCATACTTTTATAGGCTCCATCCGTCTATCTCCTTTGCTTTTTGTTCTCTGAATTTATCAGGGTTTTTACGTCTGTAATCCCAGTATGCTTTTAAACGTGCATAGTGGATATTGGGTGTATCTTTTGACCAGTTTTTTTCTTTGCCTTCGGCAATTCTTTTGGACAGGTCTTCTATCAGCCGGCTCAACGCTTTTTCACTCAACGTGAATGCTAATAGTTTTTGATACTCTTTGTCTGTCAGATGTACATTTCTGTATTCTGAACCGTACCAATTTTTCAAAATTTCAATCGCTTTTTTTTCTTCTTCTTCTTCTATATTGTTATCCTTATTATCATTATTGTTTGTGTCCGTTTGCTGTACCGTTTGGTGTACTGTTTGGTGTACCGTTTGAAATTGGTCATAGTTGCAAACTTTGATTATTAAGCGATTTTCAGCATTTTTTTGTTGTATCATTTTTTCGCATTTTAAGTAATGTAAGAAGCGCCTAACTTTTCCGCGGCTCCAGCCCCACCTTTGCGCCAGTGCAACCTCTGAATATCCGCACTCGCCTCTTTGAATTTCAACGGTCAACCCGTTTTTGACTTTCAACAAGCCTTTTTTATGATTTGTAATGAGCAGGAGGTCAACCCAAGCCTGCCCTTTGCTGAACGGTTTATCCTGCCAAAGGATATTGTTTAATATTTTTCTGTGTATACTTACCCAACCGCTCATTTTTCACCTATTATTGTTTTTGCCTTAACGTCTGTCGGATGTCCGAATTTTTTGTACATGTTTTCTTGTTTCTCTAAAAAAAAGGGGTACAAGGTCAATCCGGTTTTGATAGAAATGTACCCCCAAAAGTAATGAAGGAGTTTTAAGACTTAAAACGGTATTTCATCCATTCCGATAAAATACTCATCAGGATCAACGAACTGCTGCTGCTCCGATTCTGTTTCTGATGCTTCTGTTTGCTGCGGCTGTCCGTCTTGCTTTTTAGAGGTCAAAAACTCTACTTTTGAGACAAGTACAAAGGTCTTGCTTCTTTTGTTGCCCTTTTCATCTTCCCAGGTTTGAGTTTTCAAACAGCCCTCAACGGCGATCTTGTGACCTTTTTTGCAATATTCGCCGATAAGCTCCGCTGTTTTGTTCCAAGCCTCACAGTTCACCCAGTCTGTAACCTCTTTTTCCTCTTTTTTGTTGTAGCTGTTTAAAGCCAGTGAAAATTTTGTGACCTTTGACCCGCTGTCGAAATATTTCATCTCCGGGTCTTGTCCTAAATTTCCTATCAAAGTAACATTGTTCATTTATCAGTGCCTTTCCATTTTTCAAGGTATAAATCGAATCTGTCCGTTGCCTTTAGCCATTCAAAAAACTCTCTTATGGCTGCCTTTGTCATTGATTCTGTGTATGCATTGCTTGTATAAGTTTCGATAAATACGCTTTTGCCGTTTGATACAAGGTATTTGAATGTCGGCAATCCTGAACAGTAGAGATAAAACAAATGTTGTACAGACTTTGAATATTTGCCGATTTTATATTTTGAAACACGTTTGATGTCATAAACCGTATCCATTTTGATAACATCGGCTTTGCCGTAAACAAGCACATCAAGCCCGTCAATGTCTATGTGTTTTGAGACTGTTTCCTGCCAGAGTCCGTCTTTTATGTAGCCTGTGATTTCATTTACTGTGTCGTCATCTTCGCATACAGTATTGAGAACATCACAGGTGTGTACTGCGTTTTCAAAGTCTATACCTCTTTGCATTGCCTCTGTTGGTTCTGTTTTTATTTTATTTAGACAGTTTAAAAAGTCTTCCCTCGCCTGTTCCTCGTATTCCTCACGGCTCTTGAGGTAGTAGAGCCATGAGTTCAACAAAGTAGCTGTAACGTAGCAATCGTGCATTATTCTTCAACCTCGCCGTATTCTTGAACTTCTTTTTCAGCATTTTTAGAAGCTTTGACATAGAGTTTTTGTTCTTTGTCATATTCCCAGCCGTTCTCTGTTGCAAAGTTTTTCAAGAAATTCCACACTTGACGTTTTGAATCCCATATTTCGTCAAAGGCTTTCAGAGCTTCCACAGCATCGTTGAGGTCTTTATTATTTAAAATAGTCTGCTGTGCTTCTTTGATAATGTTGTTGTAATGTTCTCTAAGTTTCGCCTGCTCTGTTAGTCTGTCTTTTGTCATTTTTACAATCTTTTCAGAGATAAAAGTATTGCCGTTTTTTGTGTCAGGAATCACAAGAACTTCATCAAGCTGTAAAGCGTTCTTTGCATAATACCTGTCAGTAGGCGCAAAGCTTATAGTTCTTTTTGCGCCTTTGGCTTCCATATAGCCTACAAAGTCAAGAATCTTGATAATGTCGGCACCTGTTGAACCCGGAATGTCAGGGCGTATAACCTTGTTTTCTCCGTCTTTTTCTTCCTTTTCGTGCGCTACAAACAATATGTTTTTACCTTTATCATTAGTTATTCTTACAAGAGCATTAAAAGCAGCTTTTCTCGCTTTATAACCTTGCAGAGCAAGTGTTCCGTCACTTTTTGCATTTTTGGGGTTTTGTTTGATTAAGTAAGGTTCCATAAATTCAAGCACTGCCCCGATTGTGTCAAATACTATTGTTTCAAACGGTGCAAGTTCGTCAGAGTTCAACAATTCCAATATCTGGGCATAAGAAGACACTTGCAAAGATGGCACCCTAAGGTGAGGAGCAACCCTGCTCATTCCGTTGTCTGCATCAATAACAACAGGATTGGGTGCCGATAATGCAAGCGTGCTTTTGCCTATGCCGGGCTGACCGTATATCAGCCCTTTGAATTTGACATTTTGCTTTAAATCTTCAGGTTTTGTTAGCAAGCTCATTTCTGTTCCTTTCATACTTGATGTTTTTAAATAATTTCTTGATACATTTCTGTTTCTGCCTCAGGGTCAAATTCTTCGTCCTCAGGTATTTTGTCATCGTCCGCATCCGGATTATACGGGCAGTCAGTTGAACATTTCATTTTGCAATAGTCGCACGGGCTTTCATAAAACGGGCTGTTCGGGTTATCTTTACCGGTTATTGAAGGGTTAAGTCCGTACATTATATTGCCTCCTGAATTATTCTCATCAAAGGTTCAGCTGCGCATATCGCTATGTAAGAAGCAATAAAAAATATCACTGTCAAAACCGCATCTATGCATATAGATATAAATTCTTTGTCTGTCATACTGTTTGCTCCTTGCTCGCCCATTCCATAAGCAAAAAGACATATTCTGTGAGTATCCTTTTGTCTTCTTCTTCGCTGACCGGAGGGTCAAATATTATTTTGAAGTTTGGTTTTTTATCTTTTTTCATTGGTTTCTTTCTTTGTGTACTTTTTGTGTTTTTTTATTTTTTACATTCATTGTTTTGATAGACTTTATTTTTGCGTTGCAAAATAAAGGCACTAAAAGTAAGCACCTTGCCTTTGCAGATGTTTTAAGTTAAAATTGTTTGGTAAACAAATAAAAATATACTTTTGAGTTTTATTATACACTCTCGTGAATAAAAGTCAATAGTTTTTTATTCAAATTAGTGAAAAAGGTTACTAAAATGAATAACTTTAAAAACGAAATCAAAGCTCAAATAACAAGAAGTGGTCATACAATGACTAAGCTTGTTGAGCTTTTAAACCAAAAATATGGCAAAAAAACAACTGTTCAAAATATAAGCAATAAACTTACTCGTGAGACAATTTCTTATAAAGAAATTTTAGAAATTGCCGACGTTCTCGGATATGAGATTATCTGGAAAGAGAAAAGCTAATTGAAATCAAAACTAATTTGATTCTGATTATCAAAAATTGATGATTCTATTTCTTTATTTTCTTTTACAATTTCTAATAACTTATATTTTTGACGAAGAATACTCCATCTCTGTGGTAAAGATGCAAATGTATAACCATTTATCAATGCAATATCATCAAACAAAAGTATTAAAAATTTATCATCATTAAAATAAGTGTTATCTACATTATATATAAAAGAGAGAATATCCCATACTGAAAGCTTTTTGGATAATGTTATTTGTTTCATAAAAGAAATTGATATTACGGGATTACAATTTAATATATGTTCAAAATAAACCAGAGCTTTAATGAACTGTTTTCTTTCATTTTCATATTTTTTTGTAATGCAATGTGCAATACTATTTCTGAATCTGTTTAAAAATTTTTGATTTTTTTGAAATTCAGTAGTATTTGTTTCTACAAAATTAACAAAGAAATTATTTTTAACCCTTTTATTTTTTAAATAAACACTATTAGTAAACATATTAAGTATTTCACGTAAATACATATGATTAACAGATGATATTAATTTTTCATTATTTGTTTTATTGGAATTATGTATTTTTACAAATACTTTATCTCGTATTCTATTATTTTCAATAGTTAAAAAGTATCTGTATAAAATAGAATATGCATTATCACCATAATAATGAGAATATTTCTGTATAATAAGATTTTTTAAACAATCTTCTATAATAATTAAACGTTTATAGAATATAGAAAATTCTGCCAAAATATACTCATTCATAAACTACCTTTATATACATCACTTGATTTACAACTTAAATATGTTATCATGGATATATAAGTTATCCAAATATCGCTTGTGCGAGAATGAATTTCGGGTTGGAGTATTCCAGATTTGCCCTTTTCGGTTGGATAACTTTTTATTTTTCAGAACCCTTGTGTTGTTTTAGTTCTGCAAAACCATGATAACACAAGGGTTTTGGCATGTTTTAGGGATGGGCGGAGTTTCCTCCGCCCGGGTTTGTTTACCAAATATAAAAGTCTATTCAATTTTCAAAGTGCGAATGTAAATTTGCATTACAAATAGACCCTTTATAGGAGCCTTTTTGTTGTGTTTTTGGTAAGATATTCTTACGGAATGAATAAGGGGAGAAACGTTTAAGCGATTCTCTCCTTGTTTTGTTCTAATAGCTCTGATAAAAGTTCATTTATTGTAAAAGATGGAGTCCATTTCATTTCTTTGGCTCTTTGTTCTACAAATTGAGCAACATTATCAGATAATCTTGTGTAATATCTTTCTTTCATAAGAACCCTTCGATGTAACTTATGAAATTATAATAATGCACATTGTCCACAATGTCAACTAATATTTTTGATTTATGTCTATTTTGTAGACAAAGAGAGAGTCAAAACATGGAACCCGTAAAAGTTTTAGCTATTTTACAATTCTTAACAAATAAATTTATCACTCAGGCTGACATTGCAGAAGCACTTGGGATTACAAAGAGTGCTGTTAATAAAAAATTAATGAGAGATAGCCATTTTCGACCTGGCGAAATAGAACAAATTGAAAAACATTTCGGTGTGAATTTTTCTGATTTTAAGCTTGCTACCCCCAACACCTTCGAACGGCAGAATGATACAACTGTCAACGAAAAATCATCACAGTTTGGCAAACGTCTGTCTCTCGTTCAAGAAAAACATAACTTTCTTGACAGAGAAATGGCAAAACTGCTCAAAATCTCCGAGGATGAATATATTGATCTTGTCTGCGGAGATAAAGAGCCTGATTTGCAAATATTAAATTGTATCAAACAGAATTTTAAAGTTTCTATTGATTATCTTTTATATGGAGATTGATAAACGGGTTTTATTTCTCCGTTCAGTGTGTTAATTTCAATTCCATAGAGTTGTTCTGTGGTTCTTACGGAATTAAAATAGCGATGATGTATAGCTTTTCTTATTTTCATCATTTCGTGCATTTGATAAAATTCCATACAATAAATTGAAAAACAGAATATGCTCAAAAGCAAAGTTGCTGCTCCGAATTTACTTTTGAAGAATCTCTTGATGTCTGTTGCAACAAGTGTATTACCCATACTTGGCTCCTTTCTTAATCATCCAGCTATCTGACAATTTTCCAACTTCATTCTTGCACGGATTTCAAGCTTGAAACTTTAGAAAATAAGCATGAGTTTTTACAAAACTTATTGAAAAATATTATACCAAACGGAAAATACATTAAAATAAAGCATTTTCTGAATCAAACATAACAAAGTGAGCGTATCGATTGATTGGCTGGTTAAGGGGGAGTAATGGTTATTTTCGAGGAAAGAAATGAAACATTATTATTCCAGGAAGACCTAATACAGTTACAAGAGTTTGAGTACATAATGCAATTAGTATAGCATCAGATAGTTTAAAAATTTTTAAACCTGTAAAAATAATAATTGCAATGATACTTGCTGACCAAATACATGTAAATTTAACAACAAAAGAAGACATTGTTGTTTTTAGTTCAGTATCATTTTTATATCGTTCTAATTCAGCTCTTTCTTTATCACTTAAATCTCGTAAATTTTCATCTGTATATTGTGTTTTTACAATAGCACCAGAACTTTTTTCAATATCAGAAACTATGTGCTTTACCCCTACCGGTTCTATTGTATTTTTAACTGAACTGTTTGAAAATGTTTTGGGAGAGGGTAAATTCATTAGCAACAGACTCCCAAATGTTTTTTTCTGTTTTTAATAACAATTTCAGAAACACCAAATAAATTACCAAGTTGACTATCAGTTATGAAAGGATAATCTTTTAAAGTTTTTCTTAAAAGTGTTTCCGGGACTAATAAATTTGCAGCAAAGCAATTAGCTTCTCTTTCAAGAGGACTATCCGAAAGTTCGTTATTTCTATACAACACACTATATTCACATGAGTTAAGATGCCCTAATAAGAAATGTCCAAGTTCATGAGCGATAGTGAAATTTTGGCGTTTAGGTGATTCATCGGCATTTACATATAGTTTATTTGTGTCAATATCGATGAACCCTGAAATTTTATTATATTGCGGATTTATTTTATCAAAATTTACATACACTATACTTAAACCATGTATTTCTGCGAATTCTTTTGCTAATACTGGTGGTTCGGTAATACCAAATCTATTAATTATATCTTCCGCAACCTTTATTGCTTTATTTAATTCTTCTTTACTCATACTCTTATTTTTACATACTTTGATACAGTTTTGTAGCCCTACATAAGGACGATTTAACAATTTTTGACTAACTCTCTTCAATAAGAGAATAATACAAAGTAAAATTAATAACAAGATTGTAAACATTGAAGTATATATCATTATTTGACTATACCATATTTCCACAGTACCCCAAGGGGTACAATATATAATAATCGAATCCAAACTTCATGTTTTTTATATTTTTAGAGGCGTTTTTGTGGAATATTCAAATAGATATGATAAATTGTAAAACTCTTTTATGCTTTATATGGCATTTTGCAAGTAAACAAAGTAGAATATTTTTAAGTTTGGACAAATAATTATGAAGAAAAAAGGCGTATTATACACAAGAGTTTCAAGCAATCCTCAAGAGGAACAGGGCTTTTCAATTCCTGCGCAGGAAAAATTCGGACGTGAATTTGCAGCTAAGGAAAATATAGAAGTTGTGGATGTATTTTCAGAAAGCCATACAGCCAAACAGGCAGGACGACCTGAGTTTAATAATATGCTTGCATACTTAAAAAAGCACAAAGATGTTCAACACGTTATTGTTGAGCAGACAAACAGGCTTTTGAGAAACGAATATGACAGCGCAATAATTATCAATCTTGCAACAACGACAGACTTAACTTTTCATATATTAAAGGATCATCTTACGCTTAACAGAAACTCTTCCCCTATGGATTTCTTCATGTTTACGATGAATACTGCTATATCCGCTATTTATCCCAGAAATCTTTCCAGAGATGTTCAAAAGGGCATGAATGAAAAAGCTGAAGAGGGCTATTATCCCGGCAGGGCACCTGTGGGCTATTTGAATTTTAGAGAATCAAAGAAAAAAAGCACACTTGTAATTGATGAAACAAAAGCGAATTTTGTACGAGAAGCTTTTAGGTTGTATGATACGGGCATGTTTTCTTTTCAGTCTCTGGCTGAAAAGCTTGCGAAAGAAGGGTTCTATCCTCACACGAGACCTTGTTCTAAAAACAATATTGAGGATATTTTAAAAAATCCTATTTATTATGGTGATTTTATATACAAAGGGCGGATATATAAGGGAGTACATGAGCCGATTATAACTAAAGAACTTTTTAACTCAGTACAACGGCGTATAGAAGGCGCAGGAAGCCCTGTTAAGACAATGCATGACTTTTTATACAAAGGGTTAATAAAATGCTCGTTCACGGGGCAGATATTGTCGGGAGATAAGAAAAACGGTGCTAACAATTCAGGCGAATATGTTTATTACAGATGTACTCACAAATGCCCGTGTGGGAAAAAGTGTAAAGCTCTAAAATCTGAATATATAGATGAATTTGTTGAGAATTTAATAAAAAAAATAGAATTATCTCCGCAACAGATAAATACTGTAATCGAGAAAATAAAAGAGAGATATAAGCTAAAGAATGATTATGAGAACACTGTTGTAGAAAATATACAAAAAGAAGTTTTAACTTTAAAAACACGATTGAACAATTTATATATTGATAAACTGGACGGAAAGATAACAGATGATTTTTATAACGAAAAATATAAAAACTGGCATGCTCAAGTAGAAGAAAAAGAAGTTTATTTGAAAAATATTTTAGATGGCGATAAGTTTTTTATTCAAAAAGCAAACGATTTGCTCGAACTCTCGAAAAACGCCTATAATTGGTATTTTCAGCAGAATAATGAAAATAAACGCAGATACCTGAAATTGATTTGCTCGAACTTTTTTTATGACGGTGAAAACTTAACAATGGCAATAAAAAACACCTTCAAGTCTGTGTTTGAAAGTGCTGTTTTTTCTAATGGTGGGCGTTGAGAGGCTCGAACTCCCGACATCTTCCTTGTAAGGGAAGCGCTCTACCAACTGAGCTAAACGCCCGATGCAATTAGTTTGTATATTTATATTACTAAATAAATAATCTCTGTCAATAAATTTCTTATTTTTTGGTAAAAAAGCCCAGCAGCTTGTCTAAGAGTCCTTCTTCTTCAATAGATTCTCCTGTTGTTAGCATGCTTAATTTTGTTTTAACATTTTCTTTTTCATCAGAATTTGGTGCAAATTTCAAATATTTTTCATAATATTCAATTGCCTCACTGAGTTTTCTATTTTTTTCTGCATGTTGAGCCAGTTTTAAAAATGTTTCGTAGTCTTTATTGTTAATCTCTGACAGTGCGTAAAGATAATCCATGACTTTTTCTTCATAACCTTGATTTTCATAGAATTTTACGAGCCTTTTTATTGTTGCAATATCATTTTTTTCGATAGCTACAAGCTTTTCACAAAATTCAGCTGCGGCAAATTC
Source organism: Candidatus Limenecus sp. (assembly GCA_048360435.1). Taxonomy (GTDB): domain Bacteria; phylum Cyanobacteriota; class Vampirovibrionia; order Gastranaerophilales; family Gastranaerophilaceae; genus Limenecus. Next base: position 407,750 of record DBGCOP010000027.1, read on the forward strand.
ATCATTGAGCGCAGTATAAAGATTAATAAGTTCTTTAATAATATCTGTGTTTTTGGGGTTAATATTGAATGCATTTAAATATTCATCCAATGCTAGTTCATGATTGTTTTTCTTAATATAATACTTTCCCCAGTTGAAATGAGCTTCAAAATCTTTGTTAAGCTTTTCAAATACAAGAGCTCTCATTTGGCTGGGCAATGGGCTATTGGGATCCGTTTTTTCAAAAAGTGATATATATTTAAGAGTTTCTTCATCATCACCTTCATTGTAATAGTATTCTGCCATCAAAGATAAAAATTGCGGCTGTTGTTTTTCTTTATCAGAAAGGGTTCTGAGCATTGCAAATGCTTCTTGATTTTTCTCTTGCATAAGCAGTGATTTAATTTTGTCATAGCTGTTGACAGCAAATTCTTCAGCTTTTTTATAGTCTCCTGTTGCCAGATATATTTTGCATAAAAATTCTTTGACATTATTACTTTGAGGATAATGTTCATATGCACTGAGAAGGACATTGAGGGCGGCTGATTTGTCCTGTGCGTAATATAAGTTTGCCAAGGACAGATAAACGTTTTCATTGTGGTTATAGTCAAGTATTCTTAGATATTCATCGATAGCCTGCATCGGCTTGTTTATAATTTCATATGATTTTGCAAGTAAGTATCTGGCTTCGATAATCAGTTTTTCATCTGTTGTATTATTTATAGCTTTTTTATAATCATCAACAGCTTGAGGAAGCCTGTCTTCTATTGTTTTGAGCTTTGCTCTTGTCATATAATATTCATATTTGTTGTCATGAAAATATAAATCTAAAAGTTGTGTGTAGGATATTGGATCTTCCGGTTTTAAAGACATAAACATATTCCAATATGTAATGGCATCATTGTTATATTGAAGCATTTGAGCAGCAGTTGCCAGTTGTTGAAGAACATCTGTATCTGATTTGTCTAGTTCATGTGCGTATTTGTAACATTCATATGCTTGTTCATATTTGTCATTCTCTTCAAATTTTTGTGCTTTAATCAGTGCTTCTGCAACAGTTTTGTTTGCCATATTTATTATCCCTGGATTTTGTATATTTCAGATAGATTATACTAGACATATCAATATGAAACAAGCCTGATTGAGTATAACAGGGATTAATCTTTTCTTGCAGATTGATGTTAATATATTTGTATGGAGAAAAAATTTAAAATAGTTTCTAACCATAAACCCGCCGGTGATCAGCCAAAAGCCATAGATGCTCTGGTTGATGGTATTAATTATGGCTGTGATGCACAGACTCTTTTAGGCATAACAGGTTCAGGAAAAACTTTTACTATTGCTAATGTTATAGAACGGGTTCAAAAACCTACACTTGTTATTGCACATAACAAAACACTTGCTGCTCAACTTTATAATGAATTTAGAGAACTTTTTCCGGAGAATGCTGTTGAATATTTTATCAGCTATTATGACTATTATCAGCCTGAAGCTTATATACCCAGGACAGATACGTTTATTGAAAAATCTGCAACAATAAATGAAGAAATTGATAGGCTAAGACACAATACAACAAGAAGCTTGTATACAAGAAAAGATGTAATAGTAATTGCTTCTGTCAGCTGTATATATGGTTTGGGTTCACCGGAAAGTTATTATAAAGGCTCTGTTACATTAAAAGTCGGTCAACAAATGGAGCGAGACGAGCTTTTAAGACATCTTGTTTCTGCACAATATTCTAGAAATGATTTAGAACTTGATAGGGCTAATTTTAGGGCCAGAGGCGATTTTGTTGAGGTAATGCCTTCTTATGAGAAGGTTATCACGAGAGTCAGCTTTTTCGGTGATGAGATAGAAAAGATTACGAAGTTAGACAATGTTACGGGTGAAATATTAGAAGTTCCTGATTCAACTGTGTTATTTCCTGCTGTTCATTATCTTTCCGATGATGATGATAAAGAAGAAACAATTCGTCTGATTAGAGAAGAGTTAAAGCTCAGGTTAGGTGAACTTTATGCGCAAAATAAGCTTGTTGAAGCGCAGAGACTTGAACAGCGTGTAAAGTATGACATAGAAATGATTAAAGAAATGGGCTATTGTTCCGGTATTGAAAATTATTCAAGAATAATCGAACGCCGCCTGCCCGGTTCTCCGCCCAAAACACTTATAGACTATTTTAAGGGTGATTTTTTGCTTGTTATAGATGAATCTCATGTTACAATTCCTCAGTTAAAAGGCATGTACAGAGGTGATGCAGCAAGAAAAGATGTACTCATTGATTATGGCTTTAGGCTTCCATGTGCTAAAGATAATCGTCCTCTTACTGATGAAGAATTTTGGGAAAGAGTCGGGCAAAAGATTTTTATTTCGGCAACCCCTGCTCCATTTGAACGAAGTATTTCTGATCAAATGGTAGAACAGATCATTCGCCCGACAGGTCTGGTTGATCCTGAAATTGATGTGAGACCTACTAAAAACCAGGTGGATGATTTACTTGAAGAGATTCAAAAAATAACAGAAAAAAATGAACGTGTCTTAATTACTACTCTGACAAAAAGAATGGCTGAGGATTTGACCGAGTATATGAACCAGCTCGGTGTAAAGGTCAGATATCTTCATAGTGAAATTCAGTCTCTTGAAAGAGTTGAGATCTTAAGAGATTTGAGGCTTGGTGCTTTTGATGTGTTGATAGGTGTGAATCTTTTGAGAGAAGGGCTGGATATACCTGAGGTGTCTCTTGTTGCAATTATGGATGCAGACAAAGAGGGCTTTTTACGTTCAGAAACGAGTTTGATTCAAACAATCGGTCGTGCGGCAAGAAACGCTTGTGGGAAAGTTATTATGTATGCTGATAAGATTACAGAAAGCATGGATAATGCTATTTCTGAAACAAACAGACGTCGTAAGATTCAAATGGAATATAACAAAGAACATAATATTATTCCACAAACTATAAAAAAACCGATAGAAAATAATCTTTTGCAGCTTGTTTCCAGTTACAGAAACCTTGAGGATATAGTTGCTGAAGAAATGGTAGATATGAACCTTTCGGTTTCAGATATTCCTAAGCTTATTGAAAAACTTGAAAAAGATATGCATAAAGCTGCCAAGGTACTTGATTTTGAAAGAGCAGCTGAAATACGTGATCAGTTGAAAAAATTAAGAGAAATGTCAAAAGCTGAATCTAAGAAAAAAGGGCGTTAGTAATAATTATTTTTGCTTTCAATATCAAAATGAAGCTGTCCCCAATAATCCGCATATATAGCCAAATTTAGTGTTGTGAAAAATACGCATATATAATAAAATAATGGACCGATTTTAAAAAAGTTATAAACAAGATATAGTGTCGGAAACACTATAAAAATTGATAGTATTGTTAATATAATAGAGCAAAGAAGTGTATACACAAGCACATCAGCTACTCCGGATAGTATTTTCGACGGATGCAATCCGTCTTTTATATCGAATTTTTCAGCAAAATTAATAAGTGCAGTGATTGCAAAGGAAAATATAAAATATCTTATCAGCCATATTGCTATAAGTTGAGGAAGTCCTTCAAAGTTAAAAAGTCCAACGACAAGACTTACAACAAAAAATCCTATGACTGAAAATGGCAGAAAAAGAATAGTAGCTTTTGTCGCTGTTGTTACAAATTTTATAGGATCAATTAATGGCAGGGTTTCTATTCTCTGATTTATACGGTTGTTCATTATAATAGTGCAAAAACCCAGATAAAGATAGATTATTATTACTATAAAGAGCAAATTCATGGGGTTACCTGGTTGAGAAGGGATGATCAGGCTATAAGTCAAATAGATAACATAGCTGAATATTCCCAGCTTTAGCAAGGAATAGTTGTCTTGATATACAGATCTGATAGAATCAACTACTGACGCCATTATTTTCCCTTTGTGACCTATTATAATATCTATTGTGCAAAGACACAACTACTGCGTATGCTTGATTTTTCTTGTTATTACTGTAAAAAGGCTTTCTATTGACCACATGGTCTATAAAAATTGATCTCTTGATTTATGGTAATCAAAAGAAAAATATACATAATATTAATATGAGGGGAGAAGTATATGCTAAAAGGACTTTCGGGTCAGGATTTTATTAATAAAAGTCTTATTCAACAAAATGATGTTGAAAAGATTAATACAAATAAAAAGAATCCTTACTCTAATATAGACAAAAACCTTCTAATAGATGAAACTAATATTTCGAATGAGGCCTTAAAGCTCTATGAAAGAGATCTGGATATTAAAAAATTCTCATCTCTTGCGATGTCTGATCCTGAAAATTTGAGCCATAATAGTCTTGTTGCTCAAAATGTTTTCTCTATACAGGATGAAAGCTTTGAGAATAAAATTATTGAAGGTATTTTTGATAACAAAACTTTTCTTAGGGATTTGTTTGGTTAAGTAGAAAATGGATAGTATAAATTTAGATAGTACAATGAGCCTGTCTGATGTCGAGTTTGACGACAATGACAGCTCTTCGACTGATAAAATTACCAGAGCTTATGAATTTTATGCTTCTGGTAGATATTCGGAAGCGCAAAATCTTGTTGAAAATGATCCGAGAATTCCCCATATGGGCTATGGTCAGGTTCTTTTAGGAAATTGCTATAAACAACTAGGCAATAAAGAAAAGGCAATTAACTGTTGGAAAAGAGCTATTGATATAGCTCCTTTGGAGTATTCTGCATATATAAATCTTGCAAATGAACAATATTCAAATGGAAATATCAATGAAGCTATTTTGAACTGGCATGTAGCTTGTACAATAAGACCGGAAAATCCCACTGTAAACTTGAATCTTGCGGTTGCTTATGACAAAAAAAACAGCAGAATAAAGGCAACAAAGTTTTTTGAGCGTTATTTGAGATATGAGACGAGAACAGCTGGAATTGAATATGTTTCAGTAAAAAGAACTATGTCTAATTTAAAAGCACAGGCAGAATTCTATTCAAAAAAACTGGGTTCTTTTAAAGCAAACAGAGATATTAAAGGTATTGCTGCTGTATATTTGAAAATGATAGCTACCTATGCAAATTTGCCCAGTGTATATAACAACATAGCTGAAATTTTTTATTTTGATAAAAACTATCAAAAGGCACTCGAATTTTATTTGCTTCTTTATCTTAACTATCCACATTCTATAAAAGTGCTGATAGAAATTGCAAATTTATGTTATATCTTGCAGCATAAATCATACTCTTATGTGTATTATAAGAGAGCACTTGATTTATTGCCTCAAGGGACTTCTCACTATTCAAGTGTAAGGTCAAAAATGGCTTCGCTTTCTTCTGTTTTAAGAGATCAGGAGATTATTGATTCTCACTTGCAAAAAGCTCAGGATGCAGAGAAAAATAACGACTACGAAGTTGCAATAGATGAATATGAAAATTATTTGATACTTACAGAAACAGAAAATCAGGAAATTCAGCTGCTTATAGATAAATACAAAATTTTTGCAAATCCTGAACCTTTTGTTATAAATGTTTTGTACAATCAAATTCCTGACCTTATGAATAAGAAAAAGTTGAATGCATGTGTTGAGCTTTGTGATAGAATAATGACACTCTCAACTGAAAATACAAAAGAAGTTGTGTATGCCATGAAATGTAAATCAGAGTGTAAAAGAATTATAATTGCGCGAGAACAGTTTGGTGTTTAAATTTTTAAAAAAGTTTTTCTATAAAAAAATACTCAGACGCACTTATTATCGCTCAGGTCATTGTATTGGCTGTGGTGAATGCTGCCGGCAGATATATGTAAGACACATAAAAAATGTTGTGCAGACAGAAGAAGAGTTTGAAAAACTAAAGCTTCTTCACCCTTTTTATACCTATCTTAAAGTCATAGGAAAAGATGATATAGGGTTAATTTTTGAATGTCAAAACCTTGATAAACAGACCAATAAATGCAAAATACACAAAAAACGGCCAGGAATATGTCGAAGATATCCTGTTGAAGCTATTTTTATGATGGGTGGAGAACTCGGCAAAAAGTGCGGATATAAATTTACACCGATTGAATCTTTTGATGAAGTGTTTAAAAGTATTGATAAATAATATTATTTAAAATTCTTTATAGAAAACAAAAGTTTATTTAATTTTATATTATGTACTCTTAAAATATTAATCTTTTTGTTCACAAGTTCTGTTGAAATAACAAGTGTGGCTTCATCTAGTTCTTTTATATTATTTGTTTTTATTCGTTCTTTTAAAAAGTTTTTGCGAGAATGTCCTATCATAATTGGGCATCCGAGAGTTTCAAACTCTTGGATTCTTTCAATTATTTCATAGTTCTGTTGTGTACTTTTTCCGAATCCCAGGCCCGGGTCAATAATTATATTTTGTTTTGAAATTCCTATTGAAAGTAGTTCTTCTATTTTATTTGCAAAATAATTGTAAATATCATCAACAACATCTGTATAATTAGTGTCATTTTGCATAATATCAGGAGTCCCTTTTGAGTGGTTTAAAATTATCGGACAATTGTATTTTTTTACAATAGTAAACATCTTATCATCCCAGTCACCTGCTGATATGTCGTTAATGATATCTGCTCCTGCATTTAATGCTGCTTCAGCTGTTGATGCATTTCTGGTATCAATACTTATTATAGTTTTGTTATCAAATTTCCTTATTTCTTCAATGACAGGTATCACTCTGTTTTTTTCTTCTTCAGGAGGAATTTTGTGTGAAAAAGGTCTTGTTGATTCTCCACCAATGTCTATGAAGTCTGCACCTTGTTCTACCATTTCTTTAAAATGCTCAAATGCTTGCTCTTTATTATAATATTGTCCACCATCAGAGAATGAATCCGGTGTAATATTTAAAATACCCATTAAATATGGCTTTTCGTCCCAATTTATAACAGTTCCTCTAACAAATGTTTCAGACTTTTTATTTTCAAACAGTGTTGATTTTAGCTCTTCTGCAAGGATGGATAATTTCAATGGCTGAAATTTTAGTTTTTCAATAATTTTTCTATGCTGGCTGATTGTTCCGCTTAGAATACAATCAGAAAATTCAATTTTTCCGGTTATTGTTTCTCTGTGCACCGCACAGTCTGTTCCTGTTGACAGAGCTGTTTGTTTAATTATGTTAGCTTGTGCACAGGAAAGGTTGTATATTTTTAATGTTACAAAAGAGTGCTTTTCAAGACCTTTTCTTGTGTAGGTTTTGTCAAACCCTATTTCTTTAAGGTCTTTTTCTGTGCAGTTAATTAATTTTAATTTAAATTCATTTTTCATATTAATAAATTTATCACAAAAAAGAAGTGCTAAAAGTTTTAGCACTTCATCATGTTTATTTAATTTTGCTACGAAATTTAGCAATCTAATGCAGTATCAAGTATTGCTTCTGTTACTCTTCTTGTTACTGTTTTGCCTGAATCTTTATGTTGAACAATATCAGGTATGCCGTCATTGTTTCGGTCAACAGTAGCTTCTTTGAGAGTTCCTGTTCCGGCAACCGCTCCTGTACCGATTTTTACACCTCTTTTTAAGAGTGATGAACCTTGTATCTGGTGTTCTGCTTTTTCAAAGTTGAGGTATTCTTTGCTTACATTAAGTTTTTCTTTGACAGCTTTTTCAAAATCTGCTTTTGATAAAGGATTATCTTTATTAATTTTTTTGATTTCTCTTCTGATTTTAGCAACAAAAGCCTTTTTCTCTTTTGTCAGTTCTTTTAGTTCTGTTTCAACGCCTCTTTTGCTGATGGTTTGAAGAAAATCAAGAGTTTTGTCTGTATATTTTAGAACCTGACCTTTAAAGCTTTGTTGACCGAGCAATTTACTTGCTTTTACTTTTGCTGATAAAGTTCCGAGCCCTTTGTGAAGCTTGCCTGAAACAGCACTGAAAGGTTTGAAGCTGCCGTTTAAGAAGTTACAGAATCTTCCACTGACAGCAGCAGCTGTTAATGCGCTGGCACCTGATAAAAGACCTACAACTGTCAATGAACGTATTACCGTTGGGATTTTTCCGTATGTAGTGATGTCTGCCTCTTCTGTTTTTCTGGCAATTTCTTTTAATCTTTCCGCTTTAAGCTGATCTTTTTGTGTTTCTTCGTCATCCATTAGTCTTCGACTGGTGTTTCCGAAGCTAACAGCAGGTTTGAGAGGTTGTGCAGTTGTAAATGAAGTATTGTAGAGCATGTTATTAATTCCAAAATTGAAGATTAATCTTCGTATTCTTGTTCTGTTTTATTTTTCTTTTCGGCTATATCGGGGATGCCGTTTTTGTCTTTATCTTTTGCTGTTTCAAGTGTTGCACCGACAGCAGCACCTGCGCCCAATGTGTTTCCTACTGTTTTATCGATGAGATTGTTTGTAGGCATTAAATCAAGTGATGTTTTAAGATTTTTATATTCTTCAGCAATTTTGCTTTTTCCTGAAAGCTTAGTTTGTACTGCTGCTGCAAGATTTTTACCGGTAAGTTTTTTACCTTTTTTGGCTGCTTCATTGATAATTGCTTTTTGCACACTTTCTTCAATGCTTGCAATTCTTGCTTGTGTGGCTTCGATTTTTGACTCGATACCTCTGCCGCTGTATGTTTTTACCCATTCGAGGGCTTTTTTTGCATTTGATGTGAGGTATGCTTTTATGCTTTTTTCTTTACCTATTGCGGCTGCTTTTTCTGCTGTTTTTTGTTCGAGTTTAATCAAGCCTTGTTGAACTTTTTTAGTTACAGGATTCAGAATTTCATTATTCAGTTTAGGATTGTTTCTTATTGCTGATAAAACTTTACCTGCACCTTTTTTTAATGCAAGAGCAGATAAACCTGCTGCTGCAAAAATTGTGGCAGTAGTTTTAAAAACACCGTCAGGCATTTGTTCGCTAAAGTCTTTCAGACCTGCGTAGCTGTCTTCCGTTAGTCCGTTGTCGCCGATCGTATCAATCCAGTCAGCTGTTCTTTCTAAGTTTTCAACTGTCTTTGATGTGCCTTGACCGAAGCTTACTGCCTGTGGTTTGATAGGTGAGCAATTTACTGAATGTGATTGTATCATTTAATACACTCCGATTCCTATGAAATATTTACTACAATAAGTATAAGACCCCTGAATAATATATTTGCTAAAATCATAGCAATTTGTGAATAAATTGTAACATATTTTTTTGTAAAATACTATTATTCATTTGTTTTATGCAAAAAAAAAGCTGCACAGCAGCTTATACTTCATAATCTTGGGAGGAGATTTGGGGATTTGTTACATGTATATTAATTCATTATTCTAAAAATGTTTACTATTTTAAGAATAAATTTAATAAAAATTTACATTCTATTTAAAAGCATGTATTTTTTGTGCTATGCAGTCTGGGTTATTTTTTCTTTTTAGGCATGGGTTTGGTATTTGTTTTTGATGCTGAGGAACCCTGTATCCTTTTGACAGAAATGACTTCGGGTATTGACTGAAGTTTTGCTACTACATTTTTTAATCTAACAATGTTATCAACTTCTATTCCTATTTCAATTATTCCTATTTTTTTTGTTGGATTTGTTTTTGTATTTGCGTAGGCAATGTTGGTGTTGCAGTTTGTTAATTCAATCAATATATCTTTTAAAATACCTATTTTATCCTGTACATCAATTCTAATAGATGCAACATATGTTTTGTTAAGGTTTTTGTCAGCCCATTTTATATCAATCAGTCGTTCTTCAGGTACTGAGTCTAATGAGGCACAGTCGACTCTGTGAATAGAAACACCTTTGCTTCTTGTTACTACACCCACGATTGGTTCTCCCGGAACAGGTGTGCAGCATTTAGCAAAGTAATAAAGCATACCCTCAAGACCCACAATGTCATTTTTGGATTTTCTTGTTTTGGTATGTGAGATGATTGTCTGTTCTTCATCAGCAGGTTTCTTTATTCTGTTAGTAATTTTATTAACTGTTGTTTCGCCATATCCCAATGCAGCGAGTAAGTCATCAACACAGGAATAATTCATTGATTCTGCAATGCTTTTTAATTCATGAGATTTTGTCAGTTCATCAATTTTTGCCTTGCCGATTTCAGCTTCGAGCATATTTCTACCGATATTAATATGCTCTTCTCTTTTATTTTTCTTGTACCATTGTTTGATTTTTGATTGTGCGAGTTTTGTTACAACGAAATTAAGCCAGTCAAGACGCGGTGCCGGATTTTTAGAGGTCATAATTTCGACAATATCACCGTTATGGAGTTTGGTATTTAACGGACAAATTCTTCCGTTAACGAGAGCTCCGGTAATTCTAAAACCAACGTCTGTGTGGATTCTGAAAGCAAAATCCACAGGTGTAGCATCTTTGGGCAAATCAATTACATCTCCCATTGGAGTGAATGCGAATACCTGATCAGAGAATAAATCCAGTTTTACGCTTTCGACATACTCGCTTGCTGAAGACACATCTTTTTCCATTTCTGCAAGTTTTCTCATCCAGGAAAATTGGATGTCAGTGTCTGCATTAGCCTTCAAGGAGCCTTTTTCTTTGTATTTCCAGTGTGCAGCAACACCGTATTCTGCAACTTGATGCATTTCATGGGTTCTGATTTGGACTTCTATCGGCTTTGATTTCGGGCCTAAAACTGAGGTGTGTAAAGATCTGTATAAATTGCTTTTGGGCATTGCAATATAATCTTTGAATCTTCCGGGTATAGGTTTAAATTGTGAGTGGATAATTCCCAATACTTCATAGCATTCATTTATACTGTTGACTATAACTCTGACAGCAGAAATGTCATAGAGTTCGTGAAATGCAATATTCTGGCGTTTCATTTTTGCATATATAGAATAGTAATGTTTTGAACGACCTGATATTGTTGCTTTGATTTTGTGCTGTTTAAGCAGTTGCTCTATTTTTTCAACAAGAACTTGTATTGTTGCATCTCGTTCAGCTTTTTTTAATGCTACCAATTGAGCGATTTCAAAGTATTTTTCTGGATTCAAATATCGCAGAGAAAGGTCTTCTAATTCTGCTTTGATTTTACCGATACCGAGGCGATTTGCCAGAGGAGCAAAAATATCGAGGGTTTCTCGCGCTATTTTTTGTTGTTTTGCTGCTGCCATATAATTTAATGTACGCATATTATGAAGCCTGTCAGCAAGTTTCAGGAATATAACCCTTACATCATTAGCCATAGCAATAAACATTCTTCGGAAGTTTTCAGCCTGGCGTTCCTCTTTTGATTTAAACTGATATTTGCCTAGTTTTGTTACGCCTTGAACAAGATTGAGGACATCTTCGCCGAACTTTTCTTTGATAGTTTCAGGCGCTGTGCCGGTATCTTCTATAATATCGTGTAGAAGTGCAGCAATGATGGTATGTTTGTCCATCATTAAATCAGTAAGAATTTTTGCTACTTCAACAGGATGAATAATATATGGCTCTTCGCTGATTCTGTATTGACCTGCGTGAAGTTTTGCTGCAAAAATAAAGGCATCTTCTATTTCTTGTATGTCTTTTTCCGGTCGGTGCTGTGCAACCAGCAATTCTTTTAAGGGTTCAAAGATACTAAAATCAGGCTGTTGTTCTTCCTGTTCAATTTCAACCTCTGATTCTGCTTCAATTACGGTATTTTCAGCCTTTGTTTCATCATTTAAAGCTGAGGTTATATCCTTTTTTAAAGTTTTTTCTTCTTGTTGATTGTCTGTCATAGTAAAATATTGTACACTTTTAGGCAGCACTATACAAGAGGTTGAAGATGACAAAATTTTATTCTGAAAAAGACGGCTTTATTATTTTAAAAATTAAGGCTGTTCCAAATTCTTCAAAAAACGAGATATGTGGAACTCTGGATAATGTCTTAAAGGTGAAGATTAAAGCTCCTGCCGTTGAAAATAGGGCGAATGAAGAGCTTGTTAAATATTTTTCTAAGCTTCTTAAAATCCCTAAATCCTCGGTCACATTAAAGTCAGGAGGTTCATCTAAGTTAAAAACTCTTTGTATAGAAAACTGTACTATTGATAAAATTAATAATGTTTGTGCTAATATTAATTTATAAAGACTAAAAAGGGAAAGTTATGATTACAACTATATTTTGGGTAGTACAAATTATTTCATCATTGTTGCTTATATTACTTGTTATGATTCATTCACCAAAAGGTGATGGAATAGCTGGTATTGGCGGTGCTTCACATGTTTTTGCATCACAAAAAAATGCGGAATCCGGTTTGAATAAGTTGACAATGTGGGTTGCTATCGTGTTTTTTGTATCAACCTTTATAGCCGGTTTCAATATTTTCGGCTAATTTAACAGCTTTTTCTATCTTGTCTCTGTGAGGAGTTTTCGGATTTGAGATTAGCTCTTTGAGGTTGTTGATGATTTTTGCTCTTTCATCTTTATTATTTCTGTTCATGATTTTTTTGAAGTATTTGCGAACAGTTTTGTCTGTGTATTCTTCGCTGATTTTGCTCATGCCGCCTACGTCAATTATTCTTCCATAAACCATATTGGTATAATTGTCATATGCATCAATAGGGATTATACCTATTTTTGTGTAATCCATTCTCTTTGTAACCGGAGGAAGCGATTTGTCTGAAAAAGCAGATATATTGAATCTGTTTTCTATATCAAACATATAATGTTTGTTAAGGTTTGTGTTTTTTAAATCATGGCCGCAAGCTTGAGCTATATATGTGTAAGTATTGGCTTCTGCTTTGACTCCGTTTGAACTTCCGCCTATGGATACGGTCATTTCTTTTTCTTTAAGTTCATTAAGTGCTTTTTCATCCAGCGGTTTATTTGCTTCTCGGAATTTTTTTCCGATGTCAGCCCACAATTCCGGTGAATCTTTTTTATATAAAGGAAATCTTTTGTGCAGTTCTCTGACTTCAATATCTGTTAAATTGTGTAGTGTTTCTTTTATTTTGTTATCCAATTCTTTATTTATTTCTGTGCATTCTCCGGCATCTCTGTATAATTTTATTGTGTAATCATTAAACACTTTGTTGTTTTTGTTGTCCCTAAATTCGATTTTGTATGCTTCGGCAAAGTTTCCCAAGCCGAGCTTTTTGAATTTTATGTTTGTATCATTTGGTAGAATTTCTGACATTGAGGTTTTGAGTATTTTTTCTGCTTTTTTTTCAAATTTTTGGCATATATCTTCAGAAAGAATACTTTTTTCTAACCGTTTTTTCATATGTTCATATTCGTTGTATTCTCCGTCAAGAATATAACTATATGTTCTTATGATTTCTTCTTTATCAGGAATGTATTTTTTTATTGCGGTGGCACGAAGTGTTTGCAGTTGTAACAATTCTCTTGCAGCTTCCGCAAATCCCCTTTGAACAGTTTTTATTGTTTTTTCTTTATTCTTTGTTTTTATTGCTGCTTTTAAAATTTCATCCGGCAAATTACCAATTATCTTATTTTTGGCACTATCTACAATTTTGTTGTAGTCTTTATATCTAAAGTTGCTTGTAAAAACTTTTTTCAATCTTGAATAACCATTTTGTACGGTTGTTTTATTCATTGGATAGATAGGAGATAGAGCCATAATTTACCTTTTTATAAATGTTTTTTTTTCACAAAACATATGAATATAAAAAGTTGCCTAAATATTAACAAATCTTTCTATTTTCCTTGCTATTCTGACAATAGGTTTTTCTTCCTGCCAGCTTATTGAGTCTACGAGTATTGTTTTGCAGCCGAGAATTTTTCCAAATAGAATATCTGTTAAAGGTCTGTCTCCGACCATGGCCATTTCTTTTGGCGAAATATTATTTTCAATTAAAAATTCTTTTGATAGTTTTGTAAACGGTTTTTTTGCAGGAGCAATTATCGGAAAATCAATTTGTTTGGCGGCTTTTGCAATATACTCAAGATTGCTGTTGTTGGATATTATTAACAGTGAAAAATCTTTTTTTAGGTTTTCAAACAAAGACAAAACCTCAGGTGAAAATTCTCCTGATTTTGATTTCATAACAGTACTATCTAAATCAAACGCTATGACTTTAGTACCTTCTTCTTTAAGTTTGTCGTAATTTATTTCGAAGACTGTTTTCGCTTCATAATCTGCTTTTAATATCATCGTACGTTTTTTATTCCTATTGTTCTGGCCAGTGCATATTTATAATTGACTGGTTCTTTTGATAATTGGACGTAAATTTCATCATTTGTGTTTCCAACTTCTTTTTCTTCGTCCAGTTTATCATTATATATTTTTTGAATTTGTGTTTCAAAACATTCGTCAGGTGTTATTATTTCAACTGTGTCATTTAAAAGAATTTTGTTTTTAATTTTTATTTTATACAGATTTTTTTCTCCTTTTTCTGTTTTATCCCAGAATTCAAAAAGAAAATCTGAACCCGCAAGTCCCTTTGATACATCATAGCTATATCCTTCATGGTCTTGCTCGTCAAGATAAAATCCGGTTGTATATCCTCTGTTGCCTATTTTTAAGAGCTGGTTATACATTTCCTGCGGATCTGTTTTTTCTCCGTTGTAGTACGCATCAATTGCTTTTCTGTATGATTTTGCTACGGCAGAAACATAGTATAGACTTTTTGTTCTTCCTTCTATTTTAAAAGAGTCTGCACCGGCATCTATTAGTTTGGGAATGTAGTTAATGAGTGCAAGATCTTTGGTGCTTAAAATATGAGTTCCTCGAGATGTTTCTTCTATTTCATAATATTCACCGGGTCTTGTCTCTTCAAGAAGCTTATACTTCCATCGGCAAGGTTGTGAACAGCCTCCATGATTTGCTTTTCTTTCTCCGTGTGTCATATAGTCACTAAGCAGGCATCTCCCGGATAATGATACACATTGTGCGCCGTGAACAAATACTTCGAGTTCAATATCTGGTACATTTTTTCTTATTTCAGCAAGCTGTTTAATTGAGAGTTCTCTTGCAAGTATTACTCTTGATGCACCAAAGTCTCTCCAGAATTTTACGGCTTCAGAATTTAGTGTGTTGGTTTGAGTGCTGATGTGTATGTCTATATTTGGAAGTTTTGTTCTTATTATATTTAATATTCCAAAATCACTAACTATTAGAGCATCAGGATTTGCATCTTTTATGATGTCAATATTTTCGTGAAGATTTTTCAAATCTTCATCATAAGCATAAATATTCAGTGTCATATATACTTTTTTTGAATAAGAATGAGCGATATCTATTGCTTTTTTTAGGTTTTCTGCCGTGATGACATCACCTTTTCTCATTGTTCTGAGACTAAAATCAACCATTCCCATATATACTGCATCTGCGCCATAATTTATTGCATAATCCAGTTTTTCAATGTTTCCTGCCGGTAATAATAATTCAACTCTTTTTTTCATAATAAATATATTTTAGTACAAATATACTTATTTTTTTATTTTTTCTGCTATTTTTTTACTCAGCTTTTCAAGGGGTGTATCTTCGAATGTTAAAGAAAGTATTGAAGAAAGCTTAATCTTTTTTCCATCTTTTATTTCATTGTATTTGAAGTTGTTGTCCAGCTGGGCTAAACGTTTTGAAAAATGTGTTTTTCCTCCGTCTATTGCCATAAAACAAGCATCAAATTCAAATCCGAGATGTTCGTAAAAGTCCATGCAGCTTTTGCCGTTTTGTGTAATCTCACTGGGTCTGAGCCATATTCTCTCTTTGTCTTTTTCAATTGTGTTTTGAAAAATATTTCTCATTAAGGCTTTGCCTGCCATTTTTATTCTTTGATTAGGTTTAATTGGCCATGTTGCTAATGCTGCAAGATAAAATGAGTTCAATTCACTGTTCATATAATCGATGATACCGCATGGGCGTTTATCTTGTACCGCTAATATCACATTATCATTGTATTGTATGTTTTTTACTGCTTCAAAGATAATATTTTTCCATTCTTTGAATCCTTGTTTGTATGTTTCATTGGGGCACAATTTTTTGAGATTGATTTTTGATGCCATTCTCTTGGCAAAAGGAATGTCTTCAGGGCCAAGTTTGTATAATTGAATTTCCTTTTGTATATTGTTTATATTTGTTTTAACCACAGCTATGGGAATGGCTTTAAAGCTGGTTTTACCGGTTTGATTCATTGATATATTCATATTTTTTTTAAGTTTGTAAATAGAAAATTTTGATACCTTTAGAAAGTATATTTACAACCTGTAATAAATTTTATTGTATTTATGTTCTTCACCCTTGAAAACAAAAAATGTGCGTGTTAATATGACAACACAATGATAGAAATTTTATGCAAAGGTGGTGAAAAACTAAATGCCAGAAGTTAAAGTCGGTGAAAACGAAAGTATTGAAAGCGCTTTAAAAAGATTCAAAAAGAAAATCCAAAAAGCAGGTATTCTTTCTGAAATTAAAAGACGTGAAACATATGAGAAACCAAGCATAAAAAGAAAACGCAAATCTGAAGCTGCTCGCAAAAGAAGAGTTTAAAATTGTAAATTGAGCTAAAGATTACGATATTTTTATAGAGCTTTTAAGGGCTGCATATGCAGCCCTTCTAATTACGTAATTAGACTTTGAGAGTATAATGGATAAAGAGTGCCTTGTTTGTAAATCTAAAAATATAAAGTCGTATGACAGCAAAATTAGTGATTTTACTGCATCCAGAATGAATATTCCTTTGGAAAACCGAAATACAAAGCTTTTTCATTGTTTAGATTGTGGTTTTGCATTTTACGAATATCGTTTTAGTGAAGAAGAGACAACAAAATTTTATCTTGGATACAGAAATGAAGAATATCAAAAGCAAAGACAGCTCTATGACTGTTGGTATACTCCTGAATTGAATGAAATTATAGGAAAAAACGAAAAAGAGATTGCAAACAGGCAACGTAATATGCTTGAAATGATAACAAAGAATGTTGAGATTTCAAAAATAAGAAACGTTCTTGATTTTGGTGGAGACAAAGGTCAAAACATTCCGGATATATTTAAAGAGGTTCCCAAATATGTATATGAACTTTCTAATGTTGAGCCTGTGGAAGGGGTTACTCTTTTGTCTTCCGAACGAGATTTAACCTGTTATGATTTTATTATTTGTCAGGGGGTTCTTGAGCATGTTTCTGATCTGAATATTATATTAGATGAATTTAAAAAAATTTCGACACTGGATACTTATTTTTACTTAGAAGTACCTTTTGATTCTCCTTTTTATAAATCACCGTTTCATAATTTACAATTTTTGTTTTCTAAGTATTACAGCCTTAAAAATATAGTTAAACATTATATAACTATGAAAAAATCGAAATCATTTGCACCGATGAGTGAACATCAAAATTATTTTACTCAAAAATCATTGGAAATTTTGCTTTCTAATAATGGTTTTGAGCTTTTGGATAGTGATGTTAAAAACGTTGACCATGTTTGGTGTAAAGAAAAAAGCATAAATATTCTTGCAAAATTGAAAAGGGATAATGAATGTTAGTTGAGTTGTTACAAAAATGGACACCTGCGCAGTTGCGTTCTTTTTTTAGACCATATCACAGGATGTTTTTCCCAAATAAAATTTACGGATATTGGAATATTACATACAGATGTACTTATCAATGTTCATATTGTCCTTTTTGCAATATTACGAAATATAGTGATTTATATCCTAAATCTTCAGAAAAAACACCTGATGAATGGCTTGCTATATTAGAAAAACTTCCTCCGATGTCTTTTCTTTTGATAGGAGGAGAACCTCTGCTTTATCCGGGTCTTGCGGAAGTCATTAATAATCTTCCTAAAAAGCACTCAATAATAGGCTTGATTTCCAATGCTTCTTTGCCTGTTGAACTTTATAAAAAAATTAAGAAAAAAGTTTGCTTAACTCTCAGCTATCATAGAGAGTTTGCAAAAGAAGATGAATTTATTGAAAAGGTTCTTGAACTTAACGAATTTATGTGGATAAATTCGGTTAATATTGTTGCTACACCAGAAAATATTCCTTTTCTTGAGGAGTTGCATAACAGGCTGAATCCAAAGGGTGTGACAATAAGAGTGGAACACTTAATAAAACCGGGTTTTCAGTATACAGATGAACAATATAAACAAATAGAAAAATATTTGACTCATGACAGAGATTTCAAAAAGAAGAATGATTTTTATGAGGCTCAGATTTGTAAAAGCTGTTCTGCCGGAAGAAATTATATAAATATAATGCCGAATGCTGATGTGTATAGTTGTGTCGGCGGAATGGAATATATACATGCACAACACAGACAAAATTATGTTAAATGTCCAAGAATAATTGACAGATATAAAATGGGCAATCTTGCTGATGATGATTTCAAATTCAACAAAACTAATAAGGATTGTCCTTTACCATGTATTTATGTTTGTGATTGGGATTATGCAGAAATTAAAAAGAGGGTGAAATAGTTTTATTCTTTTCCTTTGGCTATATTATCCATAGTTCTGAAAATTTTTTCTGTCATTTCCTGAATATATTCACTTGAAACTACGCCATTCATAACAATATCAGCACATTGCATAGCAGGTCTAATGTAAGTCTGTGCAGTTGTGTTAACATTTTCAAACTGCATATCGGCAGCTAATCCTGTTTTACCTCTGGATTCAGCTCGTCTGTACCATCTGTCTTTAATTATGTCAAAAGGTGTGAATACATAAACTTTAACGTCCATTATGTCTCTTATGCCTTCATTAAGAACATAAAGACCTTCATTTACAATTATCTTCGCCGGTTTTTTTAGTACTCCGTGGGGAAAACTCTCACAAGTAGTGAAATTGTAATCAGGGCTTCTGACAGCAGAACCGTTTTTTAATGATACAAGATGTTCTTTCATTAATTGTAGGTTTATTGCTTTTGGTGTATCAAAGCTGTACCCTTTAGCAAAAAATGCTTCGTAGCTGCCTGCTTCTTCAAGCTCTTTAGACCAGTCAAAATAGTAGTCATCACAGCATACAATAGTATACAAGTCAGTTCTTTCTTCTGCAATGCAAGAGCGAATAGCGTTTTGTACAAAAGTCGTTTTTCCCGATGCTGATTCTCCCGCTATTCCTATAAGAAAACGAGAACCGGGTTCATTCAGTGCTCTTCTTGCTATGTTAAAGATTACTGATTCTTTCACATTTATAAAAAGCGGATTTTTTTGCTTTTTATCTTCTTCCAGAATTTTTTTTATACTTTCAACGATTTTAACAACAATCGGGAAAGTAGAAGCCTGATTCTGGTCAATTATACTATTTGACTGTTCTGTCGTTAGCTGCATGTCTTAACCCCATTCATAATAATTATATTAGAATAAAATAAGTTAAAATTCTTGTATGAAAGTTTAAAATGTAAAAAAAATTAATGTTGCTAGTAAAACTTTGTAATATTAAGTAATTGTTATAATCTTTTGTGTCAAAATATTTCTATGGAAAAGAAAATTTTATCCGGAATGAATATTGAAGAGCTCAAGGCATTTACAGATTCTATACAGGAGTCTCCTTTTCGTGCAAAACAGCTCCACAATTGGATTTATTTAAAATCAGTTTCTGATTTTGATGATATGACTGATATTTCTAAATCTACCAGAGAGAAAATAAAAGAACTTGCTCAAATTACTGATGTAAAGATAAAACACAAACAGGTAAGTGTCGACGGAACTGTTAAATATCTTCTTGAATTGCCTGACGGGAATTGTGTTGAAACAGTATTGATGAGATTTGACAATAGGGCTAATCTTACAGCCTGTGTAAGTTCTCAAGTCGGTTGTGCTTGTAACTGTAAATTTTGTGCTACTGCTAAGCTGGGGTTTATCAGAAATTTAACCCCATGTGAAATTATTGAGCAGGTACTTACCATTCAGAGAGATACAGGGTTAAAGGTTACGAATATAGTTTTTATGGGGCAGGGTGAGCCTTTATTAAACCTTGATAATGTGTTGAAGGCTATTGAGATATTTAACAAAGACTTTGTTATAGGCATTAGACGTCTTACTGTTTCAACATGCGGGATAATTCCGCAAATTAATAAACTTGCTGAAATGGATTTTCAGCCTACACTGGCTATATCTTTGCACGCTCCGAATCATGTCCTAAGGCAGGAGCTTATGCCTATTGAAAACAAATATAATCTTGATGATTTGATGAAGGCACTTAACAATTATGTTTCTGATACAGGCAGACGAATTACCATTGAATATACCCTTATTAAGGGATTTAATGATTCTGTTGAGTGTGCAAAAGAACTTTCTAAGCTTCTTATAGGGCTTAAGGCAAATATTAATTTGATAATTTATAATCCGAATGAGAAAGATGATTTTGAAAAGCCTTCGAAACAAGCTATACAAAAATTTAAATATGTGCTTGAGCAATCCGGAAAGAAAGTTACTGTCAGATTGGAAAGAGGCTCTGATATAGATGCAGCTTGTGGGCAATTAAGCAATAAAATGAATGATAATATTACAAAATAAAATGAAAAAATTTGATTTCTTAAAGAACAGAAAACATTCTTTTTTCACCGGTTGTTGTTTTATTGTTCCTGAGTTTTGCGATTCTTTTTTTGATTTTTTCACTGTGATGAGAGTGGGGCTTTTTGTCCAGAAATACTTTGTAATAATGTATTGCTCTTGATGTGTTAGACATTTTGTCAAAACATATTGCAAGACCAAGATAAGCTTTATAAAAATTAGGATTTACACTCAACATCTGTGAAAAGACATTGCCTGCTGATTTATATTCTCCTAAATTCATATAAAGTGCAGAAAGATGATTGTAAGCACTTAAAAATGTCGGATTGTTTTCTATAATTGTGTGATAAATAAGCAAGGCCATGTCCGGCTCATCAATAAACTCATGTGCTACACCAAGTTGGAGTTGTGCATTTATATTATTACGGTCAAGTGAAATTGTGTGATGAAAGGATTTTATTGCTTCACAAAACCTTCCTGAGATAAGATAACAAAGTCCGAGTTCATAATGTATGGCAGCAGTAAAATATGACATTTCTCTTGCTTTCTCCAATGCGGAAATGGCTTTGTCATATTTTCCTTCGGCTTTATATGATATGCCGAGTCCCATATATGTTCTGTAATTTGTTCTATCAATCAATATTGCACTGAGATAGTGCTTGATTGATTCTTTAAAGTGATTGGCAAGTCTCAGTGCATCGGCTTTGATAAAAAACTTATATGCTTGAGTGACCGTATAATTTGACGGCTTGACAACAAATGAATCCAATCCATGTGCCACACTTTGATACTTTATTCCCAAATCTCTTCCCCTAATAAAATAATTTTATCTGGTACTCTCTTTATACATTCTAAAGATTTTCTTTTTAAATGTTATTAATCTGTGGGTTTAACTTTTTAGTCCATGTGGTTAATTTCATATTTCTAGCGATTATATATTCAAAGGTTAAATGTATAATTTAATTAGTTTTACTAAATCGGGGAAGTGCAGGCATGAACAGTTCGTTAGAAAAAAATCTTATGTATATCAACAGGTATAATACTTCACTTGTTGATAAAATAAAGAATGTAACTGCTTATAAAAATCACTATGAGATAAATATTAATCTTTCAGGTGAATATAATCTTATAATTAATAAAAATCCCGTGCATTCTTTGACAGGTGCTCAAAATGAGGCGTCTGCTCTTTTTTCTGCACTTCCTCACAATTCAAAAAATTCTTTGCATGTTATTTTTGGTCTGGGGTTGGGATATGTACTAGATATTTTTTCTCAGAAAACGAAAGGCAGTATAATTCTTTTCGAACCGGACATTGAAACTTTGAGGCTTGTTTTTGAAGCAGTAGATCTCTGTGATGCATTATCAAAGAACAATGTTTTTGTTGTTTCTGATTTAGCTGAATTTGAAAAAGTTTTTGAATCTGTATTCAGATATAAAACAAAAGTTTCATTTTCATATTTAGACTATTATTTACATTTTGCATCAGACAAGTTGGAGGACTTCAGAAGGCAATTAGACAGACTTTACAGTATTTATTCATTTAACTTTGTATATCAGGCAAAAGAGATAAATTTGTTTTTTCAGAAGACTCTTACTAATCTGTCAAAAAAATATAAAGGCTTGCTATTAACAGATAACAAAAATAAGTTTAAAGATGTACCAGCTGTAATTGTTTCAGCAGGTCCATCCTTGAGCAAAAATATAGAGGTTTTAAAAAAATATAAGGATAATGCTGTTATTTTTTGTGTTGGGACAGCATTGAAAACGCTTTACAAAAATGATATTGTTCCGGATTTTTTAAATGTTATTGAAAAAAATAATACTTCTTTTCATTATGATTTGTCTTGTACAAAAGATATGATGCTTATTGCAGAACCTTATACAAGCAGTTCTGTTTTTGATTTTGAATTTAAAGAAAGATTTCTTTCTGTTTCTATGGAAGTTGATTCTAACAGATGGTTTTTGGAAAAGGCAAACAAGGAATTTGTACCTTTTGAAACGAAGGGTACTGTTTCTTATCAGGCATTGTCTTCTGCGTTGTATCTTGGATGCAATCCTATTATTTTAATTGGGCAGGATTTAGCTTATACGGATGGTCAGTGTTATGCAAAAGGCTCCGAGTTTGACGGTTTGGAATGCTTAAGAGACGAAAAAACAGGTGAATATAAGATTTATCCCAGAGATTTTGAGCAATATAAGGCTGCATATTATAAAAATAATATTAATTTGTCAGATGAAGAGAAAACAGCACGTCTTATTGCAAGACTTAATAACCTCAATAGGAGTCTTGTTTTTGTTGATTCTCAAGATGGCTCTAAGCTTCCGACCGAATCAGGATATGCACTGTTTTTAGAGTATATAAAAGATTTTGCGAAAAAACATTCCGGTGAAGCTGAATTGATAAACTCTTCAATAGGTGGTGCATTGATACAAGGTTTTAAAACACAGCCTCTTGAACGGACACTTAGTAAATATTCTACAAATATTCTGGATAAAAAACAGTTATTTGACGGTTTGAATAAGGAAACTTCTTTTGATAAAGGGCTTATCATCGAAAACTTGAAAGATGATATAATGGCTTTGAATGAGGTTAAAACTCTTTTTGAAAAGGGAAAAAACATTGTAAAAAGTATGTCTTGTTCTGTTAAGAGAAATTCCTTGCTCGGGCATGATATGCTTGTTGCTGTAAAAAAAGCAGCAGATTTATATGTAAATATTACAAATAATTTTGCGAATAAAAACAGGCTTTTAAAGATGCTGGTGTTAAAAGAAAATTATGAACTCGGCTATTTTATGAAAGAGTCGGATGGAAAAATGTCAGAAAACGTTATGAAAACTTTTTATTCTTTATTTGAAGACTATTACAAAAACGGCTTTGACAGAATCATAGAAGTAGAAAGTTTAATAAATAAGGCTATTATTGAGCTTAAGGAGTAAATTTAATGAAATCAGTGATTCAAAGAGTAACAAAAGCATCTGTGTCAATAAGTGGAGAGGTTTATTCTTCAATAAACAACGGCATGCTTATATTATTCGGCGTAGAAAAAGGTGATAATGAAGAAAAATTAGATTGGATGGTTTCTAAAGTTCTTTCTTTGCGGTTTTTTGAAGACGAAAACGGAAAAATGAACAGGTCAATTACTGACATTTCCGGAGAAATACTTGTTGTGTCTCAGTTTACACTTGCTTCTGATTGTAAAAAAGGTACGCGGCCCAGTTTTGATAATGCAGAGGACCCTGTAAAAGCTAAAGCAATGTATGAGCTTTTTGTTTCAAGGCTTTCTGCTTCGGGGTTAAATGTTAAAACCGGTGTCTTTGCTGCAATGATGCAGGTTTCGCTATGTAATAACGGGCCTGTAACCTTTGTTTTAAGCAAATAGTAGTATAAAATTTGTAAAAAAACTTGCCTTAATTTCTGTTTCCCTTTAAAATGTTAAAAGATATTAGAATTATAATTTATTAAGATGTCGAGGAGCTAATAAGAAAATAGCCTTTCGCCTTTTACTTCAAAAGGGTTGTAAAAATGTATGTAAATAAGTGTACTAAATGTGGAGCGGAATTTGAAACCAAAAACCCTAAAAGGGTAATTTGCCCCAACTGCTTGTATCCGGATAAGAAAAACGGCGGTGATACCGGTTCTGATTCACAGGATAGTTCTCAAGAACAAAATCAATATTCTGCGGGTGAACATCAAGGTTCTTATTCATCAGGCGGTTATTCGTCAGATTCATATCAAAGAAGAGACGATCGTCCTTATCAGGAACGTCCCAGATATGATACGCAAAGAAGTTATAATGCCGGCGGATACCAGAGACCTCAAGGAAATTATATCAGACCTCAGCAGGGTGGATACAATCGTACTCAAGGCGGTTATAATAATGACAGAAATTATGATAGACCAAGACAACCGCGTCCCTATGACAGAGGTGGTGACAACAGATATCAAAGACCTCAGCAAGGTGGTTATAACAACTATAACAGACAGCAAGGCGGATACCAGAGACCACAGCAGGGTAGCTATAATCGTTCTCAGGGCGGTTTTAACAGGCCGCAAGGAGGAAGAAGACCGATGGGTAGCCGTCCGCAAAAACCGCCGAAACAGCTGCTTGTTAACAAGGAACAGCTGGCACAGATAGAGGAATTGTACAAAAAGATGCTTCCTCTTCCTAATCCCGATGCACATGAGGTTATTGGTGAACAAATAGGACTTGAAGCAAGAAAAGTATTCTTTGGTATTAATCTGGTCAGACAAAAAATGATGCTTCCGAAATTAGCATTTCCTAAAAGAAAACTTGCAGTTTCTCCTGATCAGCTTACAGCAATAAAAATGCTCTATGAGCCATTGCTGCCACTTCCTCCTATTGGATGCCACAAGATTATATCTGCTCAGTTAAAAATTGATGAATGGCGTGTCCATGTAGGTATAGGTTTAATTAGAAAACAACTCGGTCTTGATCGTTGGAATCCTGAAAGGGCGGATGCTCCTGCTGAATTCAAACAATCAGCTCAAGAAAAGGAGAAAAACGCTGAAGAAAAACTTTCTCAGACTGATGAATTGCCTGAAGAAAAACCTAAAAAAAGAGGACGTAAAAAAGCATCTGAAACTGTGGAAGAACCCGTTAAAGAAGATGAGTAAGCTTGTTTCTATTGGTAAAATTTTAAATTTCCACGGGATAAAAGGTGAAGTCAAAATGGGCTTTACTGCCGGTAATGAAAATTTAATCAAAAACCTTAAGCAAGTATATATTTTTGATGAAAATAAAAAAGTTCCATATGATGTTGAATCTGTACGCTTTCATAAGAATCTGGCAATAATAAAATTTAAACAGGTTAATACTGTTAATGATGTCTTGTTGATTAAAGGTCTTCTTGTGCATATTACAGAAGATGTTTTGAAATCTAAATTGGAAACAGATGAGTTTCTTATCAGTGAGTTGATAGGATTATCTGTATTTGATACAGACGGTAATCAAATAGGCAAAGTGTCTGATATAGGTGAAAACAAGGCATCAAATTTATTGGAAATAAGAAAAAATAATGGTGCTTCTTTTATGGTTCCATT
Source organism: Candidatus Limenecus sp. (assembly GCA_048360435.1). Taxonomy (GTDB): domain Bacteria; phylum Cyanobacteriota; class Vampirovibrionia; order Gastranaerophilales; family Gastranaerophilaceae; genus Limenecus. Next base: position 433,117 of record DBGCOP010000027.1, read on the forward strand.
TGTTAAAGATCTTGTTCCTGTTGTTGATATTGAAAATAAGAAGATTGTAGTAAACATGCTCGAGGGCATAGATTCCAATACTGATAAATTAAGGAAATTTAATGAGATTTGATGTATTAACTCTTTTTCCTGATATGATTAATCAGGCGTGCTCACACAGTATAATAGCAAGAGGTGTTAATAACGGTATAATTTGCGTTAATACTGTTAATCCCAGAGATTTTACAAATGATAAACATAAAAAAGTAGATGATACGCCCTACGGTGGCGGAGCCGGTATGGTTTTAATGTGTCAGCCTTATTTCGATGCATTTGATTCAATAGAAAAGGATGCTGAAACAGAAGTTATAATTCTCTCTCCACAGGGCGATAGTTTTAATCAGCAAATATCTTGCGAGTTATCTCAAAAAAAACATATTATAATGATTTGCGGTCATTATGAGGGGTTTGATGAACGTATAAAAACTTACACTAAGGCAAGAGAAATATCAATTGGTGATTATGTTTTGACAGGTGGTGAGCTTCCTGCTTTGTGTGTGATTGATTCTGTTTCCAGAAATATTGAAGGTTTTTTAGGAAAACTTGATTCTGCTCACTTTGATTCTTTTTCAGACGGTCTTTTGGAATATCCGCAGTATACAAAACCAAGAGAGTATCATGGAATGAAGGTGCCGGATGTCCTTTTGAGCGGCAATCATTCGGAGATTGATAAATGGCGCAGAAAACAACAATTTCTAATAACTTATAAAAAAAGAAAAGATTTGTTTGAAAAATTTCAAAAAAATTGTAATAATGAAAATGATATCAAGCTTTTGAATGAGGTTCTGAAAGAAATATTAGATTAATATATAATTTGATACAAAAGTTGGGTTTTGGATTATGGATATAAATAATGAACAATTAAGAAAATTGATTGATTTAGCTGCTATTGATGTAGATTTTAGCAATATATCTTCTGATGACATAAACAAAGCTTTGATTTCAATTGAAAGAAAATTGCTTTCTTTTGGAGGTCAGGAAGCAATGACTGTTCCTGCCGAGTTTAATATTTTGATAGTTGATGATTTGGAGCTTTCTATTTATCAATTTAATCAGCTTCTTAAAAAAGTTGGTATCGTGCCGACTGTTGCAAGGAATAAAGAGGAAGCATTGGCTGAACTTAAAAAGAAAAAGTTTGATTACATAGTTGTTGACTTATTTTTGCCTGATGCAGCAGATGGCATAGAGCTTATAGATGAGTGTATAAAGCTTAGAGATGCCAAAAGAACGAATAAAATTATTGTCATGTCCGGTACTGATGATAAAAATCTTATCGAAAAATGTTATAAACTTGGAATTGATGAGTTTGTTCCTAAAAACAGCAATTGGCATGACCAAATTTTAAAATTTATTACCAGTTCTTTAACCTCAAAACAGCATGAAGACTTCTTTAAGTATTCTATTAATGATAACATTTGTTGTTATACAATAAATAAGTTTAATGGAAGAAAACACATAGATATGATTTTGAAAGATGTTACAACAAGTCTTTATACCGGATATACAAACATAATTTTCAACATGGAAAATGTTAAAATCTTTGATGATGAATATACAAGTGTATTTGCTGAATTATACAAGATGTGTAATGAGAAAAAAGGTCAATTTATGCTTGTCAAAATTTCGGAATCTTTAAAAGAGGCATTGTCAGATGCTTTTCTTGACACACTAATACCAACATTTTCAAGTGTTGATGTAGCTGTGAGTAAAATTGAATCTAACTAATTTTCAAACATTTCGACTCTTTTTGAATGTCTTCCTCCTTCAAAAGGCGTGTCCAGCCATATCTTTACTATATCTTTTGCCAAATAATCTCCGATAATTCGTTCACCGAGGCACAATATGTTAGTGTTGTTGTGAGAACGTGAGCATTTTGCGCTTGTTGTGTCTGAAACAGCTACTGCTCTTATACCTTTAATTTTGTTTGCTGCAATTGACATTCCTAGCCCTGTTCCGCATATTAGAATTCCTTTTTCATATCTTCCTTCTGCAATGCTGTTAGCTACATTTTTTGCAATAACCGGATAATCACAGGATTCTTTTGTATAAGTACCGGCATCATTTATCTTGTATCCGAGTTCTTCAAGATATTTTATAATTGTATTTTTAAGTTCAAGTCCTGCATGATCACAGCCTATAATTATTGTTTTTTCAGTCATCTTGTTTTTCTCCATTTACAATTAAATATATCATACTATGTAAAAATATGTTAATTATTATTTGTAATATCTAAAGTCATGTTTTAATTGTGCCGATTTAATAATTGTTGATATTTAAAACAGGATGTGCGAAGTGTTCAAAGATATTATTGAAGGTGTAAATGATTTAGAAGAAAGAATGTGCGAATATTCTGAGATGAATTCGTATCTTTTTTCTTTTAATAAGATATATATGATTACAAGTAATTATATTTACAAAACGCCTGAATATAATCATCAGCCTTATACATTCAAGTATGGTGATTATTCTTTTGGTGATTATGTAAAAAACTATGTTTAACTATGGCTAATAACCTTATTTTTTGTTTAAAAAACTCTTAATTTCACTTGCAAGTTTGATTGATTCAGCTTGCAAGTTTTCATATGTGGAGTCATTATGTATAACATAGTCCCAATTCTTTACATTATCCAAGTCAACTTCTGTTATATCAGTTTCTCCTACGAGATTTCCTCGGGAGCTTCTTGTTTCTCTTGAGGCTTCTACACGTATTTTATATGCACCTGCTTCTTCAAAAAACTCGTGTTCTCTTTTTACTCTGACATCAGGAACAACAATGTTTCCCGGCATTTTTATTACTTTTTTTATCCAATAGTCTTTGTCTTCGCTTCTTCGTTTATTGCCAAGGTTTATTAGATCCTGCCTGTAAAGATGTTTATTTTTTTCAATTTCTTCAAACGGTATCCCTGTTTTTTCTGAATATTCTATTTTAATAGCATCCCCAAGACCTATTCTTTTAAAATTTGTTAAGTTTTCTAAAAGAATTTTGGCTACTGTATCTTTGCCGCTGTACTGTTTTCCGGATAGTATAATAATTTTTTCTGACATTTTGTCAATTCTCCCACTTGAAATGTTTTATTTATGATGTATATTATTATACACCAATAATATACCAACAGATACTTTACTAGTTTGGGGCATCCCCGGAGAAAGTTCAGAGAATGAAAATCAACAATATTGACGTAAGTTTCCGCTTACGAAGCTTGTTACCTCGAAATAACGCAGAAAACTATGTTAGAGCAAAGCAAAAATATGCTGATGCTGAATATATTGTGCAAATGAAGGATTCAATTAACAGTTCATCTGCTTCTCGTTCTAATCAAGTGTTGAGAGATCTGGGACTGTTTTAAATTTTTCTTCCAGTTCAATGGTTAAATTCTTTCCTATTGAATCATAATTTTTCACAAGATCGAAGGCCTCTTTTCTTGCAAGTTCTAATATTTTAGTATCTTTTATAATATCTGCAAGTGCAAAATTAACCATTCCGCTTTGTCTTGTGCCGAGAAATTCTCCCGGTCCTCTCAATTCAAGGTCTTTTTCAGATATAATAAATCCATTATTCGTTTGTTCCATAATTTGAAGTCTGTTCATTGTTGTCTGGCTTGAGTTTGCCGGCACAAGTAAGCAATAGGATTGCAATTCAGATCTTCCTACACGGCCTCTGAGCTGGTGCAGTTGAGACAGCCCGAAACGTTCAGCATTTTCTATCATCATCACAGTAGAGTTTGGAACGTCAACACCAACCTCTACTACGGTAGTGGAAACCAGTATGTCGAATTCTTTATTTTTAAATTTTTCCATAACCTCATCTTTTTCGCTGTTTGTTAGTTTGCCATGGAGTAATCCGATTTTTAGATCTGGAAAAACTTCTTCCTTCAGTCTTTCTGCTTCTTTTGAAGCTGCTTTAGCTGACAAGGTTTCACTTTCATCGATGAGTGGGTATACAATATAGCATTGATGTCCATTCAAAATTTCAGATTCTATCATTTTATAGGCTTGTTTTCTCTGACTTTGCTTGATGATATAAGTTTTTATAGGTTTTCTGTTTTTGGGCATCTCATCAATTACTGAAAAATCAAGGTCTCCTTGTGTTGTCAGAGCAAGTGTTCTTGGGATTGGGGTTGCTGTCATTGTCAAAACCTGTGGATTTTTCCCTTTTGTCATAAGTTGCGAGCGCTGTTTGACACCAAAGCGATGCTGTTCATCTATTACGATTGCTCCGAGATTTTTGAATTCTACATTATCTTGGATTAGAGCATGTGTTCCGATTGCTATGTTTAATTGGCCGTTTTTAAGGTCTGTCTCAAGTTTTCTGCGAACTTTTATACCGTTTGTGCCTGTAAAGAGGCCTACACTAATTCCAAACGGTGTCAACCAGCGTACAAAATTGTTAAAGTGCTGTTGGGCCAGTATTTCTGTTGGAGCCATTAAAACACCCTGATAGTTATTTTCTACGGCTGATAATAGCATTGTGCAGGCTACAACAGTTTTTCCGCTTCCTACATCACCTTGAAGCAGTCTTTGCATAGGCATATCAGAGGAAATATCTCTCAATATTTCTTTAATTGCTTTGTCTTGTGCTTTAGTTAGTTCAAAAGGTAAAGAATCTATGAATTTTTTTACCAGTCCTTGTTTTTTTATTTTTAATGGTATTGCTTTGATTTTTTGTGAATTTTCTTCTCTCAACATTGCCAGCTTTAACTGTAAAAGGAAAAATTCTTCAAATACTATTGAATATCTTGCTTTTTCAAGAATTGCTTCATTTTCGGGAAAATGAATCTGTTTTATAGCAGTTTTTCTGTTAAGAAGATTATTTCTTTCTCTAATATTATCAGGTATTACATTAGTTAAGACATTTTCGTATTGTTCTATTGCATTAAAAATAGCTCTTCTCAGCGTTTTTATGCTTAAGCCTTCAACAAGTTGATAAACAGGCACAATTCTCGCCAGATTCAAGTTTTTTTCACTGTCAAACTCTCCTGAAAGAACCTGAAATTCCGGTTTGTCTATTGTGTATGTCCCCGAATATTTATCAATTTTGGCTTTTCCGGACACAATTATATTAGCACCTTTGACAAACTGTGATTTGTATCTTTCAAGCAGGTACCGGTTGGCTTTTGCATAGAAGAAAGTAAGTTTTAGGACACCGGTTTCGTCTGTGAGCACGACAGTAATGATTCCAAGGTTTTTTTTTGAATTGTATGCGCTTATAGATTTGATTGTTCCTATAACAGTTGCATCTTGTCCTTCTTTAAGGTCTTTTATGAAGGTTCTTGATGAGTAATCAATATGTCTTTTGGGAAAGTAAAACAAAAGATCTTTTGCTGTATAAATTCCAAGCTTATTTAAAAGGTTACCGACTTTAGGTCCTACACCTTTTACATACATTACATCTGTTTCAGAAGGGCTTTTAACTATTGTGTTGATATCTGTTTTTTTTATTTCACCGTCTGAATGGACTTCTTTTCTGAGTGTAACAATCAGTCGTTGAACTGCTTTTCGTCTTGTTGCAACTGATGCTGTGGGGTACATTTCGAACTCTTTTGTTAAGATAATCCATTTGGGATTTTTTTTTGAAACTTTGTATAATTTATGAAGCTGTTTTAAAATAAACCCAGAAAAAGAGTCCGATTTTCCTCTAATATCTATATATTGGTTTTTTTGTTCTACTTCTATTGCTTGTCTAATCTGGTCTATATTTTCTATCATTGGAGTTGTTCAGTAATTCTTAGTACTTCATATATGTTTATTTTTTTGCTTTTGCCTTTAATAGATACTTCTCTAATTTTAATTACATCTACAATTTCAGAGATTCTATTGTAGGTATTTTCACTTATAAGTATGTGAGTTTTATAAATTTTGTTGTAATCTTCGATTCTGCTTGCAATATTTACAGTATCGCCGATAGCCGTATATTCAAATCTGTCAGATGTTCCAACATTGCCTATAAAAGCTTCTCCTGAGTTTATTCCTACACCAATATCTATTTTAGGTTTTCCTTCTGCTATCCAACGTTCTTTAATGTCTTTGACTTTTTTTCTGAGTTCATAAGCGCATTTTACTGCATTTTTTGCGTGATGCTTGTCTTGAGAAGGTTCCCCAAAAATTACCAGAACAGCATCTCCTATGAATTTGTTTATGACTCCTCCATATTTGTTGATTATTGGTTCAAGCTCTGAAAAGTACTCATTTAACAGCTTTGAGACTTCCTCTGCTTTTCTTGTTTCAGACAGAGATGTAAAGCCTCTTATATCTGCAAACATTACGGTTATATCTGCTCTTTTTCCTCCAAGCTCTGCAACTGCACTATTTTTGAGTATTTTGTTTTTTATATCTTTTGAAATGTATTTTCCAAGTACATTTTCAATTTTTTTGTCTATGTTTTCTTTAAAAAGATAAAAATAACTTTTTGAGAATATTTTTGTAATACATAATCCAATAAACACTGAAAGCAAATTGATGAAAATCAAATTATTTAATAACAGTTTGTAAGATATAAAATATGCAATCAGAAAAAATACCATAAAAATCCAGGATGGTAGTATTTCAGTGAATATGAGCACTACAAAAAACAGACATGATGCTGATAATGTTATTATCAAACGGGTATTTTCTGTTATTACAAAAGCTTTTTGTATGCTTGTATTATTTTTAGTTAATTCAGCTCTTGTGGTGTTAAAATGTCTGTGAACAAAATAATCATCTATTTTATTATCTGCATATTTGCAGCAAAGGCTGTTTGCTGTATAAATTATGCAAACAAATGACAGTATGAAAAGTACCAGCAAATTTTTTTTGTTCATAAGTTTATTTTACTTTTATATCAGAATTGGTGCAAGAATATGAATATTCCTCTGAAGGTTCAATATGTATAATAATTTTTGTGTTACCCAGAGATTGTTCTATTTTGCTTTCCATTTGATCACATAGTGTATGAGCAAATTTTACAGTCAAGTCACCGTTTACAAGAAGGATTATTATAATTTCTTTATTTTTTCCTGCTTTTCTTGTTTTTATATCTTTTATTGCATCGATTCCGTGATTTTCATATTCAAAAATGATTGATTTAATAAGACTTATATCTTTTTCAGGCAATGCTCCGTCAAGAAGGTTGTTCATTGTATCTTTGCATATTTTATAACCCGTGTGCATTATTATGGATGCAACAATTATTGCCATGATTGCATCAACTATGTGCACTCCTGTGAAATGAATAACAATAAGTCCTGCAAAGACTGTAAATGATGAAAAAATATCTGTTCTTAAATGTTCTGCATCAGAGTAAATTGCTATTGAATCTGTTTCTTTGCCTACTTTTAATAAATATGTACTTACAATTAAGTTTGTTAACATAGAAATAAGCATTACAATTATACCGGCAAGAGAGTTGTTTAATGGTTCAGCATGTCCCGTGAGTTTTTTTATTGCTTCATAGATTATGTAAAAAGAGGCAATTATTATCAAACATCCTTCAATAAATCCTGCCACATCTTCATATTTTCCATGTCCGAATTGATGGTCACTGTCAGCAGGTGCTTCTGCTTTATGTACTGCAAAAAACGTAATTATTGATGCAAGAAAATCACTGGATGAATGAATTGCTTCGGATATAATGCTTACACTGCCCGTAACAAAACCAGTAATCAATTTCATCAAAATTAATGACAAATTTGAAATAACAGAAGTTATTGCTGCTAATTTTTTATTTTTTAATACAGAACTAATCATTGTCTGTAATCCAAAATATTACCTTGTTTCAGTTCTGTATTTGAATAAGCGCTTATTAATTTTGTATTTTTTGATGCTTTTGTCAATTCTTTTTTTATTTCATCACGAATTGAGGTTAGCGCAATTATATTTGCCTGTTCTTGTTGTTGGATTTTGGTACAAATTTCAGTAAGAGATTGTACATTTTCATTTTTTTCACGCAGCTTTTCAATAAGAACACCGGCTTCATTCAAAAGCTGATCTTTTTTGTTCATAAATGTTACAAGTTCACTGTATAATTTTCTATCTATGAGCTGCCCTATTTGGAGTGAGACTTCATAAATTCTATTATATGTCATTTTAAGGTTGTCTAAATCACTGCTCATTTTTAGATATATTCTCCCATATTGTCATCTTCATCGTCGTCATCGTCGTCTTCTTCTGATATATATGTAGCTTTTTGGGTGCTGTATCTATCAACTTCATTTTCGACAAGGGAATGACCTTCTGCTTTAAATTTTCTTACAGCTTCTCTCCAAGTATTTCGAAGTTCTGTAACGTGTTTGATTACTTCATCCAAATAGTCTTCTCTTTTTTGCATGTTTGATTGTAAAAGTCTATTACTCAAATATTCGTACAAAGAGAACAAACTCTTCGCAAACTCTCCTCCGTTTTCCAAATCAAGTGCGGACTGAAATTCTGTGAGAATATCTTGTGTTTTTATTATATTATTATGAATTTTTTCGATATCTTTTTCAGCAAAACCGATTTTTGCCTGGTTTAGAAATCTGACAGCACCGTCATAAAGCATCAAAAGAATTTGTTCTTTTGGCGCAGTGTCAATTTGTGTTTGTTTATATTGTTTTAAATATGGATTCATAGCTTAAATTTGCATTATGCATTCTCAATACAAATTTAGCATATTAAAAAAAATAAGTCTATCAGTTTGTAGATGTCAGAGCTACATTTGTTTTAAGTCTGCTAAAGAAGGATCAAGTAGTCTTCTTCCTACATTGTCAAATTGTATTGAACACAGTGTTTTGTTTCCATATGACATAAGTTGTTCAACTACTCCTCTTCCGTATTTTTCATGATATACAATATTTCCTTCTGCAATTTTTATATCACTGTTTGCTGTATTTGTATCCAATTCAGTTTTATAAATTGGTATACTTGGAAGAGATTCATTTTCTGTGAGATTTTCTAAAACTTCATTTTCTTCTTCTTCAGGAATAGTCAGGCTTTCTTGTTCATCGTGTTCTTCAAGTTCGTCTATATCTTCAAGATCAGCCAGCTCTGAAAAATCTTCTTCATGTTGCAATTGAGCAGAAATTCCTGTTGGTAATTCTTCATGCAGATTTATCTCTTCATCTTCGATTATATCGATTTCCTGAATCGGTTGTTTACTTTCCTGCTCAGGTTCAAGCTCTTCTGTCATTTCTTCTGAATTAAAGTCATCAAGCATATCCAGATCATCATCTGAGAACATATCTTCGTAAGGAATATCTTCTATGACTTCATCAGATGTAATATCATTTTTTATCTCTTTTTCTTCTGCCGGTGTATCTGATGGTGTTGTGTCTACAAAAAACATTTTGTCTACATCTTTAGCGATTTCTTCTTCTAAAGATTCTTCGAAAATGTTTTTTAGCTCACTTGTTTCTTCTTCTGTATCTTCTTTCAGGTTGGGCAAGTCACCAAAATCTTCTTCTTCAGAGATTAATTCAACTTGTGGTTTTTGAATTTCTTCTGTTTGGTCATCTATAACTTCAACTTCTGGCTCTTTTATTATATTTTCTTCAGACTTTTTTTCAGTTTCTTTTATTTGTTCCTGTTCTTCTCTTATATTCTGAACCTCAATTGTAGGCTTGAGAATAAGGGGTGTAAAGAATGTTGTTTCTCCTGATATAATATACTCTTCTTCTGCCAGTTTCATAAGAAAAGAGTTGTAAGTAGCAAATGCTTTTTGTTGTGTTTCCGGTTTGAACAAAATTAAGTTTTTGGCCAGATATTTGATATGAGAAGCAAGCTCTAAATCATATCTTGAGCAGACAACAGGTCTAAAGTTGTCCTGTTTGTATAATCTGTGAAGCATTTTTTTATCTATAATTTCATCATTAGCTTCAAAAAAGATATATACATTAGATTTCAAGTTGCTGATAACAAAGTTTAAGGCTTCTTTTTGCCAGTTAATTGCTGCATTGTTGACTTTCAATACTGTTACCGTATTAGACTCAACGATGTCTTTTAAACAAGAAAACTCTTTTTCCTGTGAAGCAAAAATATTAAATTGATTATATTTAATTAATTTGTTCCGTAATAGTATTACGCCAACTGATTTGTCTGTCTCATATATATCATTTACAACATTCAAAAGTGTGTTGAACGGAATGAACTTGTTTTCCAATGTTTCAATGTATTCTTGAATTTCAAGGATAATATCCTGTACAATTGTTTTTTGTTCAACAGTTAGACCAGTCAGATCATTTTCATAAATATAATTTAATATTTGATTATTTACCGGAAGTTTAAAATCTTTGCCGAGTTCAATAATCTGAGCTCTTTCGTAGTTTTTAATTCCGTCAAAGTCTAGAACAAGGAGTTTTTTTGATTTTTCATCGCAATAATTTAAAATTTTGGTTTGAAGAGTTTCTGTTTCAGAAATTTTATCTGATTGGATATAGAGAAAATTATCAAGAATTTTGGCATTAATATTTAACACAACATTAGAAGAATTTGTAAGTGTTCCCAGTGGAAATGAATCAGATTGATTGGTGAAGATTGAATTGATAATTTTAGGCTGTGTTTTTGACACAAGTGCATCAAGAGATGGTACATAGCCGCTATAAGATGCAGGGTTGTTTTCTTCTGTAATATCAAGTGAAAATTTTAGAATTGCACAGTTTGTATTTTCTTTGCTTGTTGTTTCTATTGATACAACCTGTGAAAGTATTTTTTGATTTCCGTCATCAACAGTTAGAAAATCAGACAAAACCAGAGGAAAATCACCTGGCTGGTAGTACAACTTTGCTAAACTGTTTTTTATTTCAATTAATTTCATTAATTTACCGAGATCTAACCACAATTATTATAATATAAAAGAAAATACTATTGGCAAACTTCTTCTTGAATAGCAATAGAGGCAATTTGGTTTGACATTATTGCAACCTTTTTGATAGGACCTGTTGCTTCTTTTTCAATTAGTTTGCCTACACTTGACTGAGTTCTGATTAAAGGAAGTATTTCATCAAATACAGCTTTCGGATCTTCAAAATATAATACCATAGGAGCTGATGCACCTTTCAAAAACACAAGCAAAGCCAGTCTTGTTTTATATTGTTGTGGGGGAAACTGTTGTGCCATAATCTAATTCTCCTTAATCCTCTAATCATTATAATTAATTTATGTCAAATGTATTGTATAGTCAATAAAAAGGATTTAAAATTCAATACCTTTTCTGGCTTTTATTCCCTTGTCCCAGTAGTGTTTAATCGGAATGATTTCTGATACAAGGTGTGCAATTTCTATTATTTCGGGTTTTGCATTTCTTCCTGTTAGAACAATTTCAACATTGTCAGGTTTGTTTTTTAAAACTTCAATCATTTCATTTAAGTCAATAAGATTGAGGTCAACTGCTATATTAGCTTCATCAAGTATGATAAGCTGATATTCGTTCTTACGAATAGCTTTTTTTGCCTCAAACCAGCCTTGTTGTGCCTGTTTCTTATCTTCTTCGGTTAAGTTTGCGGAATATACAATTCTATCCAGACCGGCTTGAATAATTTTTACGTGATCCTTCATTTCAGGAGAAAGTTGTGCAAATGAACACAATTCACCATAGTCGTTTCCTCCTTTAGTAAACATCACAATCAGAACCTTCCAGCCTCTACCAAGAGCTCTCATTGCCAGTCCCAGAGAGGCGGTGGTTTTTCCTTTGCCGTTTCCTGTATATACCTGTATGTATCCGTGTTGTGAAAATTCGGGATTATACAGTTTACAGTATTCATCAGGTGTATGCATTTATTTTGTCAGTCCGCTTTCTTTTAAGAAGCCTATTATTGCACAGGCACATCCCTTTTGATATTTTACAGGTGCTTTGTGTAATAATGAAATAGCTTCTGCTAACTTCTTATCTTTATCATACCACCTTCTGTAATTTGTTGTTTCTTTTTCATCATAAAAGAACCATTCTATCGGTTTTGAATAAAATTCTGCGAATTTTATCAATTCAAGAACATCGACTTTTCTGGTTCCTTTTTCGATTACAGAGATGCCAGATATAGGCAGACCCATTAGTTCTGCTATTTCTTCTTGTTTTAACCCTGACTCGATTCTAGCTATTTTTAATTTTTTGCTTAATTCTAATCTGTTCATTAGTAATTTTTACTATCTGTATTGTCCTATTATAATGTTAATTTACATATATGTAAATATATATATTCAGGTGGTGTAGTTTGTTATATAATTTTTTTTTGTTATGAAGAATAAAAAGAGCCAACTGAGAGAAAAATGTAAATTTATCCGAAATACCCTGCCCAAGAGTAGCTGCTCAGATAAAATTATTAAAATAATTTCAAATTGGGATATTTATTTAGCGGCAAAAAATATTATGCTTTTTTATCCTATAAATTCTGAAATTTCGTTATTAAAGCTTTTGAATGACAAAAGTAAATCATTTTATTTTCCTGTTGTTTGTTCTGATGCAATGTTTCCTGTCAGATATGATGGAAATCAGGGATTTCGATCAGGTTGTTTTAATATTAATGAACCTTTGGGCGAAAGGCTTGAAGATTATTCAATATTGGATTTAATATTTGTACCTGCTCTGGCTGTTGATTATGCCGGCTGCCGCCTTGGTTATGGAAAAGGTTATTATGACAGATTTCTTTTGAGGACTTGTGATTCGTGTGTAAAATCTGTTCCGATATATTCCGATTTGGTTTTTGAGAAACTTCCAAATGAAAAACATGATAAAGAATGTGACTTTATTATAACTGAAGAACGAATTATCAATATTACAAATCGGTTCTAAGATTATTAGGTCTTCCTATGTCCATAACATCGCAAATTATGTATTTAAGGCCATAGAGTGCTAGACCTGCTCCAAAAACTTTCGGATATTTTTTGGAAACAAGAGCACCTGTTGCCAAAATAGCAGGTATAACGTCATAAAGTGCCTGCGTAATGGCGCCTCCGAAATATCCGGTGACTCCATTTACTTTGTCAGGAAGATTCCAATCTGCATTGTCTCTGAAAAATTTATCTTTCAGTTTACTTGTAATGATACTTCTGTCTTCCATTCTTCTGGATTTTAAAAATTCATCTGTCAGCCTTTCTGACGAGCGTATTTTTATATTTTCAGCAGAAGTTTTAATCCCCGCATTGTGGGCATCATATACAACCATTGCTGCTGCCGCTGCTCCGGCTATTCTGCTTCCTAATTTAAAGTAGTCCATAAAAGATTATGCCTTCTTATCTTTTTTCTTTCCTTTTTTTGCGTACTCAGGATTTAAATCATCTACTTTTACAGTTTCACCTGCTGATTTTAGTGCTGCATTTGCTGCATCAAGTGCATCAAGACCATATCCTGTTTTTTGTTGCTGAATTTGAGCAAGAAGCTGCTGTGTCAGAGCATCTCCTCTTGTCCAGCCGTTTTCAATAATTCCCATACCCACCATTTTAACAGGAGAGTATTTGCTTTGTAATGTTAAATTTAATAAATTGATTAAAGCCTGATCATTTTTTCTGGATTCATCTTCCCTGAACCTTTGCATCAGCTCTTTTGCCGCCATCAGCTTTATATCAGGGTTGTCATTTCTCAGATAATTTTCCAGGGTTTGAATATATTCATCAGTTAAAAGAACAATATTTTTTTTAGGTGTTTCTTTTTTCTCAGTATTTTGCGCGTTATTTAAGCTTTGTGCACCGACAGGAACTGTTGGGGTTTGAGGAGGTTGTGCTGCTGGTTGTTTTATATAATAGTTTGCATCATATGCTTGCCCCGGGGCTCCTGTTGTGTTGTATGTATTGTTAATGTTTGCTCCGTTTGGATTTACTGAAGCTCCATTTATATTTATAACAACTGCTCCTGTCTTGTTAGGCTGTATTGCATCAGGTGTATTTGTTCCTATGTTAAAGGTTGCACCGTTTGTGCTGCCGTTTTGTGCTGGAGCAGCTTGTGTTTTTACATAAGGGTTGTAACCTACTGAATAATTTTGCATACTTTCACCTTACACTTCTTAAATATATAAACGTAACTGCTCTATGATAAGTGCTATATTTTCAAACTTTGTAACAAAAAATTAACATTTTAAATATAATGCTAAAGTTTAAATAAACAAAAACCGAATATGAGATTACAGGGAAAAATATAAGGAGTAATCTATGACAGGTCCAATTAATTTTAATCCATTCATTGGGGTCAGCGGCACAGAAAACATTGAACAAATTCAAGATAGAAGAAAAAGCCTGAGATTTCCGGATATTGATTTATCTCCGGTGGATTTGAATATGAACCAGGGTCAAGATGAAGAAGGAATGATTGATTTGGACAACATTGATATGAGTTTTAATAAACAAATTCCCAAAAATTAGTTTTTAGATTAGGAAGTTATTCAAATAAAGATAAAAGGAGTATTTAAAATGGTAGATGGCGTAAATTTCAACCCTTTCACAGGAAAAGTTTTCACAACAGAAGAAGTCCAAAAACTTGATACTGATGCTGATGGAAAAGTTTCTAGTGAAGAATTATTAGCAGGTGCATCATGGCTGTCCGGTGAACAGGATGCTGAAGGCGATGTTCAAATTGGTTCGGAAGGATCAAAAACTGAAACCCCAACATTGAGCGGTAATGCAGAAAAAACATATAATCTTGCAGCACAGAATGGTGTTAAAGATACAGCAGAAGATTCTACACAATTGCAAGAATATATGAATACATTGATAGATTCATATATTGAACAATATATTCAACAAAATCCCGGTATGGAAAATAATGAAAAATCATCACTGATCACTTTCATCAAGTCTCAAGGACAAGAATTTGTTAATCAGTATATAAAAGAAAATACAACTGTACCTTATGATACAAAATCAGTTGCTTCTGATTTGATTTCTAAGCTTGATGCGGCAGTTGCAGAAAGAAAAGCAACTGCAACAGAAGTTAATGATGAAATTGAAAACTACAAAAATAATGTAGATGCAAACTATGAGAAACTTGCACAAACCACTGACAAAGCTGATGATGACTTTGTTACGTCTAATGAGTTTAAACAAATGAAAGAAGAAGCAGTTGCTTATATTATGGGTATGCTCTTAAACGGAAATGAAGATAGTGAATTTTTGTCAGGGTTAAATGCAAATTATAAAAATAGTTCCGGTTATAAAGTTGCTATGGCAGCAATAAAAGCAATTGAAGGTGAATCTGATCCTGCAAAAATTAAAGAATATCTTGAACAGGCAAAAGCAGGCATTGAACAACTGATTGGCGATCAAAATGTTGACGGTACATCAAAGTTGAATGATTCTGTTAATACAAGAACAGAAAAGCTTGAAGAAGCTAAGAAAGCTGAGGAAAAAGCTAAATATACAGAAACACTTTCAAATCTGATAGATGAAATGGTTGAGTCTTATTCAAATGAGACTGAAACAAAAAGACGTTTCTTTGGCTCACGAACAGTGAATGCACATTCTGCTGAAGATGTACAAACATACCAGGCTAGATTGACTAATATAATGAATAAATTCCTTGAAACCTATGAAGGTGACGGAACAAATATTGAATCAGAATTCAAAAACTACATGACAAAAGTTATGCAAGAATCTGATCAAGCTTTAGCTGATTTAGCAGAAATGGGGGCTACTGATTCTTCTGACAAATATGGCGAGCTTAAAACTGCTGTAAATAATGTCGGTACATACGTCAGCAATGAAGAAAAACAAGCTATAATTGATATTTCTACTGACTTTGTGATGAATCAATTGGCACAGGGTATTGCTGATATTTCTATCCTTGCTGATATATATCCGGATTATGCTAAGGATGAAAAATTCACCGAAGCACAAACATTGATAGCCGGTCTTGAAACATCTGCTACTCCAAAAGAAGATTTGGCAAAAGCAAAACAATTGATTTCTGAAATGATGACAGGAATTGGTGCTGACAAAATTAGTGATGGTGTGAAAAATCATAAAATGCCGGCAGTAACACTTTCTGATGTCGACAGAGACGCACTTACATCTTCTGTTCCAGGATATGACAACAATGAATCTATAAGCACAGGCAGATATAGAGATCGTAATGATGCCTTGAATGATATTCAAAATCAAGCTAGAGCCAAACTTGAGTCAATGAGATCAGCTCTTCTTGCTCAACTTAAATCACAAATGGGCGCAGATTATGATGAAGCTGCTTTGAACGAAATGATTGATGATGCTATTTATCAAACAATCAATGATTTCACTGATATGCGTGTCGACAAAAACGGTAAACACTATACAACTAATGATGCTGGATTTGTCACTAGTAAGAGCGGTAGAAAGAGCCGTGGTGTAGTAAACGTTAAACAGTTAGTTGATGCATTCTTAGCCAAATTCCAAGAATTGTCTGCCAATGCTGCCGGTGAACCTGATTTGAGCAAGAACCCTGTTTCAACTGAAGAAGTGATGGCTGATACACCTTTGGCTGATGCTTATCAGGATAAGTCAACAGTAATATTTTCTAGAGACAAAGCAGCAGCAAGACAACAAGCTAAGAACCAAATAAATATAATCGCTGCACAGTTGAAAGCTCAATTGAGATCTAAACTCGGTAGTGATTACAATTCAGCACAGATAAATGAGTTTATAAGTCAGGCTACTTTAGCAACATTAGACTCTATGCAGGAAACAAGAATTGCATTCTTACTTAAAGGTTATAAAGTTAATGCAAGAGAACTTGCTGACACATTTATGGCAGAATTCAACAAACTCTATGAAGAAGCAAATAAGGACAAAGCTCCGGCTGAAGAAACTACTAAATCATAAATAAAAGCCTGAATTAAAGGCAAGATGCTATCACTAAAGAGCAGGAACTTGATTTCAAGTTCCTGTTTCTCGATTTTATTTAGATTGTAAAAAAAACTCGTTTATCTATAATTGAAGTATGGATATTGAAATTTCAAAAGAACCTGTTTTATATTCAAGCGATTTTCCCCAGCACCTATGTAAAATGTGTGGGAAATGTTGTAAAGCTATTACTACGCCTTACACCCATGAAGAGCTTGTTCAGCTGGCTAAAGAGGGACAAGAAGAGGCAAAAGTCTTTGTTGAGATTTTTGAACGATATCCTTCTGTTGATGCAGCGAGACAAGTTGTCCCTGATCATGTTGAAAATATTTTGAATCAATTAAGAAAGAACAATCCGGATTTAGACGAATCAAATGTTTCTTTCTATCATTGTCCGCATTTGACTGTTGATAACAAATGTTCTATACACAGTACAAGACCTGATTGTTGCCGCAGAGCACCCAGAAACGGGTGGTCTTTGTTTCCTCCGGGATGTGGCTTTAAAGGCTGGCAGTTTCAACAAAAAGAAAAAGTGAAATATTCTGTCAGAAAGCTTAAAGAGTATTTGATGGATTTAGAGTTGTTGGATCCTGATACAATTATAGAAGGCCGCAATATGACAGCTCAACAGATGAAAGATTTAATTCATGAAAAAATCAGGCCTTGGGAAAAATATGGAGCAAATTTTTGGTAGTTATTTCTTTTTATTAAAGAATTTTTGAATTTTATTGATTAAAGGCTGGTTATCTTCTTCTTTTAATTCATCATATTTCTGTTTTAAAACTTTAACAACATTTTCTGATTCAATAGAGTTTATTTTTGATTTTAAAAGATTTAATGCTTGTTTTATTTTGTTGTTTTTTCTCAAGAGATCTACATATTCGTAAATTATTAAATTATTAGCAGGATCAAGTCTCAATGCATACGAGTAATAGTTAGAAGCATTAGTGTAATCATTGTCTTTATCTGCTGATTGTGCAGCAAAATGCAGATATTCTACATTCATTTCATCGAGCATAGATGCTTCTTTATAATACAAAAATGCATTTGAATATTCTTCTGCATCAAAATATAATTTAGCAAGAAAAGCATAATATGTATGATCAGAAGGTTGTAAAGATACAGCAATTTTAGCATTTTCTATGGATCTTTGTTTCAATCCTTGAGCTGCATATATCATTGCTCTGTATTTATATGCTTCAGCTGAGCTGCTGTCTAATTTTATTGCATTTTCAACTATTTTCAAAGCTGCTGCATATTTATTTTGTTTTAAGTTGATTTTTGCCATTAATAAATGAGCAAAAATAAAGTGTTTATTCAAATATAAAACTTTTGTTATTATATCCTGAGCAATCTGATATTGTTCTAGCTCACAATAGCAATCAGCAAGTTCACTTAAATATTCAAGTGATTGAGGTTTTATGAACAAGGCTTCTTGCAAACAGTCAATTGCTTCTTTGTAGAGTGGAAATTCTTTGTATATTTTTGCGAGTGCATAATATAAAAAGTCGTTTTTCGAAGTTTTTGTTAATAATGATTCCAGTGATTTTTTTGCTTCGATTATATTACCATTTTTTGCTGTAATAAGTGCTTTTAAAATAATTGCATCAATGTAGTTTGCATCAATTTCTATAATATGTTCAATGCTTTCTGCGGCTTTTTTGAAGTCATGTCTTTCGTAATAAAGATATGCCAGAGCGTAATTGTAAATTATATTTTGTGGTTCTAAAGATACTGCATTTTTAAATTCTGCTTCAGCTTCCATCAGCCAGCCATTTAAAGAATATGCTGTACCTAGATTGTAATGATAAAAAGGATTATTCGGCTCAATTTTTAATGCGAACTGGAAATAATTTATCGCATCTCCTATTTTTTGTTGATCCAGTTTTATTAAGCCCAGATAATTATATGTTCTGTCGCATTGTATTTCATCCAAAATACTCAAAAAAAGTTTTTCGGCTTCAGATTCCTGGTGTTTCTGATAGTAAATTACTCCAAGATAAAATCTTGCATCGGTATTTTCCGGATAAAGTTTTATTACCTCTTGAAAAATTCCGATTGCTTTAAAAATTTGATTGAGCTTTAATCTCGAGTAACCTTCTATAAGTAAAAGTTTTTCATTTTTTCTTTGTTCAAAGTTGAATTTTGATTTCTCAATTTCTGAAACAACTGTGTTATATTGATTACATTCTGTCAATACTTCCAGATAACAGATGAAATTTTCAATTGACGGTTCCAATTTATATAACTTTTCTGAATTTTCAAGTGCTCTAGCATATTTCTTGTTGATTTTGTTTATGCTGACAACAGTTTTTAATGTATCTATATGTTCAGGATTTATGTCAAGAATCTTTTCAGCATACTCAAGTGAACGTTCAAAATTGTTCATCAAAAAATAAAGATGAGATATTTGTGAAAGTATTTCTATATTTTCAGGCTCAAGACAAAGAGCTTTATACAAAGCTTCTATTGCTTGTTTATAATGCTTTTCTGATTCCAGCTGAAAAGCCTGTCTTAAAAATTTTTCAGTTAATACTTCACTCATATATTGTATTATATGGTTTATTTTTTATTTGGTAAAGTTTTTTACCTTAAATTAAACAAAATTCGTTCAATTTATGTATATCTATGATTCAGATACTGATATATTTGTGACACCTGCATTTCTTGCTTCGTCCATAAGTTTTACAACTGCACCGTGTGTAGCATCAGGTTGTGCAAGAATTAAGAGCCCTTCAGGAAAATCTTTTATTCTTTCTTTTATTGCATTTTCCAGCTGAGTTGAACTTATTTCCTGATCATCTATAAAATACCTGTCATCATCACTAACGGTAACAGATATTAATTTATTTTCCTGTTTTATGTCTTGTACTTCTACATTATTGGGTACAGCAAGGTTTAGTCCTTGTTGGTCTAATAATGGTGCAATAACCATCATGATTATTAACAGTACGAGAAATATATCTGTTAACGGTGTTATATTTATTTCATTAAAACTGTCTCGTTCTCTTCTTGACATAGCTTTAGTCCTTATTCTTCCGAAGGTATTTCACCGACTGTTTTGCGGTAATTGTCATAGTCGTTTTGTTGTTCAACGTTTGCTGTTTGTTCTTTCGTTGCGGTTTGTAATTTTTTTTGTTCTTTTTTAGAAAGAGGTTCTCCTGCAACAACCAGTTTTTCATAATCAGCATCTTGTGCGGCTTTCATTATCTTCATTATTTCTCGGCTCTTCACACTTTCATCTGCTTTTACAAGAATTTCTTTCTTTTCAATTTTAGGTTTTAGTGCAATGAGCTGATTATAAATGTCATCTTCAGCTATTTGTGTGCCATTTATATAGAATTTTCCCTCTTTTGTCACAGATATGGTGGCATTTTTTTGTTCAACACTCAATCCGCTATTTATTTCAGGTACCTTGATACTGCTGTCATTTGATGAAAATGTGGGTGCAATTACCATCATTATGATTAACAATACAAGAAAAATATCTGTGAGCGGTGTTATATTAATCTCTGTGAAAAGTGCATCTTTACCTTTTGCTGTTTTAAAAGCCATTTTTGTTTTCCTTTGAGATAATTATTCTATAATGCAATGTTTGTAGGCTGATTTACAATTACTTCTTCATTGCTGTCAACAAAGCTGAGGAAGAGCAATTTGATTAATTGGAAATCATCTTCAAATCTTTTAACCATAGATTGGAAATAGTTGTATAAAACTACTGCCACAATAGCAACACCAAGACCGAGAGCTGTTGCTATCAAAGCTGATGCAATACCAGATGCAACTGCTGCTGACTGGTTGCCTTGTACCGCCAAATCCTGAAAAGTGTAAAGAATTCTGACTACTGTACCAAACAAACCTAAGAACGGACAAACACCGCCTATTGTACCAAGAATGGTTAAGTGTGATTCGAGCTTTCTTGTTGCAAGGCTTGATGCAATATCAAACGAACGGGAGAATCCGTTTTTTTGTTCAGAAAAAATTCTGACTGCCTCTTCTGAAACTTCGCCAATGATCCCTCCTAATTGAACACTCAAATTTTGTGCTGAATCAAGATTGTTTCTTGCCAGTTCTTTTTGAAGTTTCGGGATAAATTGAACCACATCTCTTTTGTTCTGGTTGTAATAGTAAAATCTGTTGATTGCTACCATTACTGTCAGAATTGAACAAAGTATAATAGGTGCAACAATCCAAAGATCTTCTATCATTGCTTTTAATAATAATTCCATTGTTTGTCCTCTTTCTATTGATAATTACTTATACTTTACTAATAGGTTGTTGCTCCAAATACGTTGTAATCAAACGTGAATTGAATGTCCACACTGTCACCTTTGTATTCTGGCGGCAGAGGTTTGAAAGGAGCCGTAAGTTCAACTGCATGCATTGCTGCTCTGTCGGCTGCCGGAAGTCCGGATGATTTATATACTCTGTGAGAAATGAGTCTTCCATCACGTGCTATTTTGAATAACAGAACAACTCTTTTGCTTTCATTTCCTTTGGGCGGTTCCCAGTTCATTTTTATTCTTCTTTGAAGCTCTCTCATATAAGGACCGAAATCAGGTTCTTTTATTGCGTCAATTCCTGGTGCTCCTTTGGGATTTCCAGGACCCGGGTTGCCTACATTCCCACCTCTGCCTGCACTTCCGGGTGAGAATCTTCCACCGGATGAGCTGCTTCCGCTTGGTGAAAAGCTTGGGCTTGGTGAATATCTGCTTCCGCTGCCTGAACCGCCTGATTTAGAGCCTGAACCGCTTTTCGAGCCTGTAATCGGACCGCCTGAAGGCCCTGCTACTTTTGGGGCTGCTGTTTTGGGAGCAGGTATATTGAAGCTGCCTTTAGGTTTATTAACTTTAGGTGCACTTGGAGCTAATGCCGGTCTTGGTGCTGCTGTTGGTGCTTTGGGTACACCTTGCGGTGTCGGTGCTTTTGCTGTCTGTTTTGGTGCCCAAGGAAGCTGCATTGCCGGCTTTTGCTGCGGTTGTTTTTTAGCAGGCTGCTTTTTCGGTTGTTTTTGTTGAGTCTGTTTTGGTTGTGAAGCTCTTTGCTTAGGAGCAGAAGCTGCCGGAGCTGCCTTTTGCGTTGGGCTAGGCTTTGATGCTGCCACAGGTTGTGAAACGGGTCTTTTCGGATCATGAATTCCACCTGCTCTAGAGTTTCTGTCTGCTCTGTATTTGGTATTTTTATTTATTGGCTCAGCTTCTTTGTTAACCAGAACAAATTCTATGTCTTTGGGCTTTTGTTGAGGTTTCTCAAACACTGAAAATGTTATGCCTAATAAAGCCAGTATAAATATGCTTAACCAAACTAAACCAGCTGCAACCGGATGTAATATAGCTGAGAAGATGAAGCACTTAGGCAAAGACATGTCATTTTTGTCTTCTTTTTTGTAGATTCCATATGTATATTTGGAATCCTTAAGTTCTTCATCTTCGTCTTCGTATAAATTAATGTCACCTAGTAATGTCATGTTTTCCCCAAATCTCTTTTGTCTTATAGTTTAGCAAAAGTTTTACTATAAAACAAATCACCCAAGCTGGTAATTAATAACGGTAACCTTGCTGCGGGTTAAATGTAATCGGCTGATCAACAATAATATTTATTGCTGTTCCTGCTGGTATTGTTGCAGGGTCTCCTTTATCCCATACAGATTTAGCCATACCTAAGCCTGCGCCGACAGCCGTTCCGTATGCTGCGCCTTTACCTACTTTACCACCTGATAATGGTCCCATTATGACACCTGCAACAGCACCTGCTGCGGCACCTACACCGATATCTTTTGCATATTCTTTAGCCGAGTCCATTTTTGTACCGCCTTTGATTAATCCTGTACCGTCATCGGTTTGGACTTTTCCTGATATCGGAATCATTTGTCCGTAAGGTGTGACGATGTTTGTAAATTTAACCATAAGCTGTCCGTTTATGCCGGCTCTGCCTGCTTTTTTTACTTGGATTACGGTACCGTTTATTGTGCTTCCGAGCGGTGCAACAAGTGTATTATTATAATAAAAATTGTTAGAAAGTCCTACACAAACATTTTGTCCTAAAGCAAGTGTTTCAGAAGAAAGTTCCATTGTTGCAGTAGCAGGAATTGATGCACCTGAAGGGATTACAACAACTTTTCCCTGAAGTGGCTGCATTTGGTTGGCATTTGCCGCAGTATATGACTGTTCAAACATTCCTGCTGCTGTTACCATCATTGATGCTAAAAGAAGAGCAGAAACAAGTTTTTTAGCCTTTTTATTCATTATATATCCTCCATTGTTTAATATCTTCATCACAATCAATAACTTTAACGAGTATTAATATTATATTGTTCATTTTTAATATGTCAAAGTTTTGTAATATTAATAGAACTCTCCTACACCAAATGTAAATGCTCCTTTTGAGTTACCCGCAGGGACACCTGTGAGAGGATAACCCCAATCTATACTTAAAGGTCCTACACCCGGAACATAGACTCTTACACCCACACCGGCTGTAATAGCATGTATTGGTCTGTTGTATATTTCGTTTGTAATTGTCGAGCCATAAATTTGACCTGCATCCACGAATGCTGCGAGCCTGATGTTGTCAAGAAATTTAGCATCGGTTATTCGATCGATAAAAGGAATAGGTGTTTGGAATTCAGCTGTACCCATCATAAATCCTGTACCTGTACCGACTCCGCTCATTCTGAAACCTCTAACTGTGTAGGGACCACCTAATCTATATGCCATTACTTCAGGCATATCTCCGTGGACTTTTCCACCTGCTCTGAAAGCAAGCTGGAATGAAGATTTTTTCGCAACAGGATAGTATTTTTTAATACTTGCTGTAAGTTTTCCAAATGTATTGTCAAACCCGTCAAGAGCAATGGATTCGTCCCATCTTGCTGTCGCAAAAACACCGTTTCTTGGATTTGTTACATTATCTCTTGTATCATAAATTAAGCTGGGTGAGAAAGTAAGGAATAGACCGCCCTGTAATTGTTTTGCACGTTCTGAGATAGGAATGTTGTGTGCGGCATAAAGGCTTGCAATCTGGTTTCCGTCCCCCTCTTTTACATGTACGTTTTCAAGTCCAATGCCAAAAGCTCCGGTTAAATGCGGGAGATTCTTAAAGGATCTTGAGATTGTAGATTCTATACCAAATCTTTGTTCAACAGCCAGGGGTATTTGATAGCTGGCAAAATCTCTTCCGAAGGCTTTTACCATCAATGCATTATCTGTACCTTTTAATCTCGGTTCAAACCAGCTGACTTCGGCTTGTAAATTTGCTCTGTTTAACATGGAACTATCCGCCATAACAATACCTGTACCGGCAAGTACGCTGAGCGAAACTCTCTGGCCGAGTCCTCTGAAGTTGTTATCTGTGAATCCACCTGTTCCGAATAAACCTGTTGCTGTATCCAGACCTCCACCAATTGACAGAGTCCCTGTTCTTTGTTCTTCAAGATGTATTGTTACGTCGTAAGTTTCAGGGTTTTCCTTACTTCTTTCTATTGTTCTTTTTACATCCTTGAATGCTTGTGTTCCATATAAACGCATTAAATCCTGTTTGATAAGGTTTTCGTTATAGATTGTGCCCGGCTGTGTAAGAACGTTTCTTCTTACTACAAATTCTTTTGTTTTTTGGTTTCCTTCAATTATAATTGAGCCGATTGTGCCTTCATCAATGTTGATATTTACCATTCCGTCAGGATCATCTGTAATGCTGGTTATTCTTGCCAGAATATAACCCTGACTGGCATAATATTCATGAATTTCTTCAATAGCTTCATTTAATTTTACAATATTTTGGGGTTTGTTCATTAATGGAGAAAGTATTTGAAGCAAATCACCGGTGGATATTGAATCATTTCCGGTAATTGTAAAATCTGTAATGGGAACATTTTCTTGAACTATAATTTTTAATTTTATATTTTTGTCATCAATTTTTATTGGGATAGCTTTCATTTTTTCATTGAAATATCCCATTTCATATATTGCTTTCAGGTTTTGCTGTACAGTTTCTACACTGTAAGGGTCACCGGGCTGCATTTTTATATTTTGCATGATTTCATCTGTATTCACAAGATTGTTTCCTATGACTTCAACAGATTGAATTTTTATATCAGAAGTGGCTTTTTCGGTTTTTTCTGCCTGAAGATTTTGTGTTCCGTCAGGCTGTAAAGAATCCCACAAACTCTTTTCTTCAGTTTGTTCCGGCGATGTTTCAGAGCTGTTTTTTTCTATTTTATTTTTATTTTTCCAGGGCCAGAAGCTAAGCATGTCATTTGCAGCAAAAACAGGATATGTTTGCATTAAAAACACACCGACAGTAATAATTAACCCTGTTGTTATATTTCTAAGGACTGAAATTTGTTAAATTCCTATCTCAAATACTTCCTAAAAAAATTATAACCTTAAAATAAAAAAGTACAAAATATAAATTTGTTAATTTTTTTAGGACACAATAGGATTAAAAGAAGAGTTATTTTTATTCAAGACAAGACGAGTCATTGAAGTAGCATACTGCTTGTTAAGATTGTTAATTGCATCTTGAATAAGCTGATACTGTTGTTCAAGCTGAGCGAGGTATTCAGAGAGACCTGCTGATGTAGAATTACCGGAGACAGCATTTTTGAGTTCATTGAG
>DBGCOP010000028.1:0-1761 GCA_048360435.1 Candidatus Limenecus sp.
TCTAAAGTGAAAAGTTAAATTCCACTTTAGATATGACAAAGTGGATTTTAGTCTTTCACAAGCTTCCAGTTGAATTTACTCTTACAGTTGAACTTACTTTTACACTTCTTTTGTGGAATTTACTCTTTCACCTGTATAATTTACCTGATATCTGTTTTCCATTTTCATGAAAGGTAGATTATCATGTCTTCTAACAATAAAAATTTACATCTTACTGTTCAAGAAAGAATCATCATTGAAAAAGGTATCGAAAACGGCTCTACTAAAGCTGCTATCGCTCTTACCATCGGCAAGGACAAGTCTACTGTTGGTAAAGAAATCAAAAAACATAGAGAACTTGTTCACAAATCTTCTTATAAAATTAATTGTGCTAATATGAAAAACTGTTCTCACAATCATGTCTGTGACAATTGTGCTGATTTTAAACCTTTCACCTGCAATCGTCGTGATCGTTCTCCTGGTGCATGTAACGGCTGTTCTAAATATACGTATTGTCGTTATGATAAGTATAGATACAAGGCTGATTTTTCTCATAAAAAATATAGAGAAGACCTTGTTGATTCTAGAACTGGTATCAATATGTCATATGAAGAATGCAAAGCTATGGCTGATATTATCGTTCCGCTTATTAAAGCCGGGCATTCTCCCTATCATATCGTTACCAATCATCCTGAATTGAATATTTCTGAAAAAACGCTCTACAACTATATTGAAAATGGTATCTTTAGAGAATTTGGACTTCTCGATATCGATCTTAG
This sequence comes from Candidatus Limenecus sp., assembly GCA_048360435.1. Lineage (GTDB taxonomy): Bacteria > Cyanobacteriota > Vampirovibrionia > Gastranaerophilales > Gastranaerophilaceae > Limenecus. Next base: position 759 of record DBGCOP010000028.1, read on the forward strand.
AATCAAAACAAAAAGAAAAATAACCAAAAAGGCTTCTAATAAATATAAAAAAAGAGAAGATAAAAAGTATTTGAATGGTCGTACATACGATGACTTTATTAATTATACAGCAGAAAATAAAAATCTAAGCGTTGTTGAAATGGATACGGTCTACAATAATGGTTCTACAGGTCCTTTCATGCAAACATTTAAATTTTTAGACTATTCTTTCATGTTTATCGTCTATCAAGAAGAAAAAACGGCGAAATCAATGGTCGAAGGAGTCGACCTTTTAGAAAAGATCTTAGGGGAAGACCTTTTCAGTGAAGAAGTTGCCATTATAAAGACTGATAGAGGAAGTGAATTTTGTGATGCTGAAGGGTTTGAAAAAGAAGAAAATGAATCAAGACGTACACGAATCTTCTATTGTGATCCAATGGCTTCTGGTCAAAAAGGAAGTTTAGAAAACAATCATAAAGAAATTCGCTATATTTGTCCAAAAGAAAATGATTTAAAAGATTTAGAACTTAACAGTCAGGAAAAAGCAAATCTAATAGTCTCACATATCAATTCTCAATCAAAAGAACATTTAAAAGGTAAATCACCATTAGAAGTAATGGAATTTATGAATCCTGCACTTTATCAAAAATTCAAAGATTTTGGAATTGAAAGAATCAACAAAGACAATATTGTTTTAAAACCTTACTTATTAAAAGATTAAAATCATTCAGAGAATGTATGAAAATGGGTATACAGATTGACAGTTCAATACTTTATTCAAGTGGATTTTAGTCTTACACTCAAAAAAAATTGACAAAAATGCACAGCTTTAATGTGCCCCAAAATAGTACTCTTTCATAACAAAATTTGGTTTTCAATCACATGAAAGACTAAATTCAACCATCAAAATAAAAAGAATATTAGGCAAATCACCTAATATTCTTATAAAATTTGCTTTCTGAAAGAGTAAATTCTACTTTTATTTTTCATTTTTTTAAAGTGGAATTTAACTTTTCACTTTAGC
>DBGCOP010000029.1:0-1043 GCA_048360435.1 Candidatus Limenecus sp.
CTAAATCCATGAAGTCAATGAAGATAATATTGATGTTTTCAAAGTTGTTTTTCAGATACGCAATATATGCCTGCATCAGTTTAGACTTACCAGATCGACGAATACCCGTGATGATCTTGATGTCAGGAGTGCCATTCAGTTCAATGATTCTATCGAGATATTTTGCTCTCGTGATTGTTTTCATTTAGTCACCCACTTTCAAAAATTGAAGTTTTTTCATTTTTCGAAACCGCTTTGTTGTACTTAGTATACTGTCTGCTAATAGTATATGCAAGATGTCGCTTTCAAAAACACAAATTTTTTTATTTTTTGAAAGTGAAAACTATGTATTGGCAACCCGATTCTTTACTTAATTTCAGAAAAAAAGTAAAAAAATTTGCTTTTGACCACTGTAAAACATGCTCTGAGCATTATGAAGAACTTGCACAGGAACAGAATATTGCTCTGGCTAATTTCCGGCGGAAGAAATTATCACAAACCGGAATACGGGGAAGCAATGGAAATATAAAGTATCTTACTTTTGATGAAGCTTCCTATCTGGCAAAGGTCAGCAGGAGCATGATCAACAAATGGGCGGATAAAGGAAAGTTTACGGTAATAAAAGTTGGCAGTCGGGTTAGGATCCGTCGGGATGAATTTGAGGACTGGATGGAACAAAGAGATTTGGAAAGGAGCATGCAATAATATGGCATCCTTTTCATGTTCCTTAATTATTAGCTGGAGCAAACAACCAGCTAACTTTCAGAGCTTTACAGAGCTTTACAGAGAGGGTATTCAGAATAACTCAAATTGAATAACTGCGCGTCGCATTCTCGTTACTTCCAGTGATACTTCCAGTGATGAGTTATACGCGCAAATTTTTTTACAAAACAACAGAACAAATGTTTACATAAACCAATACATATGGTATAATATTTATATGGGAAAAGATATATTTAATATAGATAAAAACAAACTTTCATATGGTAGGGGATATGTCTATTCCTTGCAGTATCATCTTGTCTGGTGTACAAAATACAGAAAAAAGGTTTTAAAAAACGGAA
>DBGCOP010000030.1:0-176499 GCA_048360435.1 Candidatus Limenecus sp.
GGTTGGTTGGTTAAAGCAATAACTTGCTCATCTGTAAAAAACTTTATTTCATAATCTTCTTTCCCACTAACAATCTCATTTCTCATGATTTCAAAATCTACTTTGGGAACACAAATATAAAAAGGTAACTTGTCAGCATTAAATTTATCAATGCTCTCCTTTAATATTTTTAATCTTGATAAATCGCCTATATATGATTTACACATCAAAGCTAAATTTTTCATTTTATACTCACATCTGATTTTTGGGAAATATTCTCCTGCATCATGGCGTATTCTTCTTTATTAAGAAGAATTGCTTTTTTCATAGCATCAAAAAGCTCGTTTTCTTTATACATCAAAGTATTAGATTCATTAAAACCATACACTCTTGCAAATTCCTCGTTAAAACAAGCAGGTTTTCTAAAACCTCTAATTAAATTTATTGAACCTGTTGAAAGATATTTCAAATAATTTCGATTATCTTCAATGCGCGAATCAAGAAGTGGCAAGAAAAAATCAGCCTCTTCCATTTTTTCGAACATTTTTTCATAATCAAGTTTTCCCAATGGTTCGATTCTATCAAGAACTGTTTTGCTCAAACCGTCGTTTTTCATGTTTCCGACAATAAAAACTTTAAAATTCGAATACCCCTCTAAAACAAGTTTCTCAATCGATTCCCACAATAATTTAATATTCCGCCTTTTGGGATCCAACGAACCGACAGAAATAAAAATTGTTTCCTCTGAATTTTTTGGAGTGATTTTTACATTACCGTAATAATCAGGAACAAATGTCTGTATATCAGGATTGTTTTCAAAATTGGTAATCATAAAAAGCTGATGATTTCTAATCAGACTGTGTTCATCGAAGTTTTCAATCTGTCTGTTATCATGTTCCATTAACAAAACCTTTTCCAAGATCCTGTCAGATTTAAATGTAGATAAGGTTGAACACCCGTAAAAATAATTTATTGAAGTAGAAATAAAAATCTTTTTATAATCTAAAATTTTTGAACTATTCAAAAGAAATTTCTGCATTAAAACATTAACATAAAAAATTTTGTCAGGCATATATTTTTTAGGAAGTCTGCACAAAGCCTTCGAGTGTTTCATATCCAATCTTGTTAATACATGAACGTTAAAATTATTTTCCTTAAAGTATTTCAAATACGAAGGTATAGTTTCATAATGACAATTGTTAGGTTCATAAATAAGAACTGTATTATCAGGTATCTTATAAAAATTAAAAACTAAAAAGTAAAAAATATCTGTGAAGAAATCCATACTTCTTAAATATTTTCTAACGGCAGACTTCAATTCTTTATTTATAATAAATAAACAAACAAACTCTATAAAATACTTTTTCATGACTGTTTTTGTTTCTCCAAATACTCAAAATATTTTACGTATGCAATAAATTTATAAAGACCTGCGTTAACCGAAAAAATCAGCCCTCTGGTTCCATCTTTATAACCCTTTTTCAAAAAATATTTTTCTATAATCAGCCAGAAAGATTTCCACAAAGCAACAGGAAAATTTAATTTTTGATTTTTCTCAATAAATTTTTCAAGTTCAAGATCTGTATATTTATTTATAGAATTAATTGTTGCACTGTATCTGTCAGTATGGTTGTGTAATATAGCCATATCTTTTCTTGATTTGTCTATTGTATAAATCTCACCGCTTTTAAGTTCCGGTGTGCCGTGTACAAACGGAGGCCAATAAACCAGATCTTTTTTGAAAAATCTTATGATTAAATCAGGATAAAAGAACTCCATTGGCTTACCCCAACAGAAATTCAATCTCGGTATTCTGACTCCGGTATACTCTTTTGGATTTTGAATAAATTCATAAAGAAAATCCTTCAGCAAAGCAGGAACTCTTTCGTCAGAATCAATAACAAGAACCCACTCATTCGAAGCCTGAGAAATAGCAAAATTTCTGGCAGGATCAGCCCAGCCTATGTTTTCATGCATAATTATTTTGGCACCATACTCTTTGGCAATATCAAGAGTTTTGTCAGTTGAATACATGTCACAAATAACTATTTCATCAAAATCTTTGACTGACTCTAAACAATCCCTTATTATTTTTTCATTGTTGAATGTGTGTATAACAACAGAAATCTTTCCAATCACAGTAAAACCACCTTTTTAAACCACCCACATTTAAATTAGTATATTTCCTAGAAAGAAAAAAAGCAAGAAATATAATGTATGAAATTAATTCAGGCATTACTAATTTCATTACGCAATATAGAAAGAATAAGAAATCATAGTCTAAAAACATATTACCCATGTGGGCAATATTGCAAACTTAATAGACAATATTTCAAGTTTATTAACTAATAAGTAATAAAATAAGGCATAAAAAAAATGCGTCACCCGCGATTCGAACGCGGGACCTATCCCTTAAAAGGGGAGTGCTCTACCTGCTGAGCTAGTGACGCATTTTTTATTAAATTTTCAAATTTCGTTTCAGCTTGTATATCTAGATTAGCAAGAACAAAATTCTCAGTCAACAACTTTTTTTGATTTTTTTTTGAAAAATTTCAATTACCCGACTATCTAAAGATTGTCTGGCTTCTGTCAGGTCCTACACTAATGATTGAAACAGGAATACCCATGAGGTCTTCCAATCTTTTCAGATATTTTTTTGCATTATCAGGCAATTCATCATACTTTTTCATGCCTGTAATGTCAGTTTTCCAACCTTCATGAACTTCATAAACCGGCTCAAGATATTCATGAATACTCACATTAGTCGGATAATAATCAAAAATTTCACCGCTACGTTTGTCTTTATATGCAACACAAACTTTTATCTCATCAAAAGTATCAAACACATCGAGCTTTGTAACTGCCATTTGAGTCAAACCGCTGACAAGCACTCCATATTTTGCAACAACAGCATCAAACCAGCCTGTTCTTCTGGGTCTTCCTGTTGTTGTTCCAAACTCGTGGCCGAGGTTTCTTATTTTTTCACCAACTTCATCCTCCAGCTCTGTTGCAAAAGGACCTTCACCAACTCTTGTGATATAAGCTTTTGACACCCCAATTATCTCTCTAATTACGGAAGGTCCAAAGCCGCTTCCCGTACATGCTCCGCCTGCAACAGGATTTGAACTTGTAACATAAGGATAAGTACCCCAATCAACATCAAGCATAACACCCTGTGCACCTTCAAAAAGGATTGTTTTCTTCTGGGCCAATGTTTCATGGAAAATCTTTTGCCAATCATTACAAACATAAGGTGCTAAAATTTTTGCATATTTTTTACAAAGAAACATAATATCGTCTTTTGTATATGTTTTTAAATTATAAATCAGAGCAAGTTCTTTATTTTTTAATGACAAGATATTATCAATTTTTTTTGACAATGATTCTTCATCGTACAAATCTTGAACCTTTAATCCATGTCTTGAAATTTTGTCAGTATAAGTAGGACCTATACCTTTTTTGGTTGTACCAATTTTCGCATCACCTTTTGCATTGTCTTCACTATATCCGTCTATATCTATGTGATAAGGCATTGTGATAGAGGCAAGAGGGGAAATCTTTAACCCGGATAAATCTATTCCCTCTTTTTTTAGATTTTCTATTTCTTCATTCAATACTTCCGGATAAATAACTGTTCCTGCACCAATAAAGCACAGTTTATTTTTATATAAAATACCCGAAGGAATAAGATGAAACTTAAATGTTTTGTTATCTGCCACAACAGTATGCCCTGCATTGCATCCGCCTTGATATCTGATAATAACATCAGCCTCCTGCGCGAGAATGTCAGTTATTTTTGCTTTTCCTTCATCGCCCCATTGAGCACCGATGACAACAGTATTTTCCATTTCTTACCCCTCGAATCATTAACAATACAAATAAATTATAAAACAAACTAAAAATTAAAGAGTATATACTATTAAAAAAAACAAGAATTCTAAGCTATGTTTAGCTTTTAGCGAATATTGCCATTTATTCGTAAAGAAATATTAAGCAAAGTATATACCAAAAAGGCAATTTTTATATACTTTTTTACTTTATATATATACAAGAGAAAGAAAGAGGATAAAGAAAATGGGATTCGCAGTAGCACAATTGACAACATTAAATGTACAAGACATAAAAGCAGATCTCGAATATGAATTGACTTTGATTACAAATAGTCTTCAAAGATTGTCTATGGAATCTCAAAGCATTATTGAAAAACAATCAAGAGCCGGTCAAATCTATATGGAAAACCATACAGATGAAGAAGGAGTAGTTGATACAAGTGCTATTGAATATGTAAACAGCTCAGCCTTCAACGCTAAATATCAAGCTCAACTTCAACAAATACAAGTTAAAGAACAACAACTTGACCTCAAAAAACAACAAATTGAAACAAGACAAAAAATGTACTCTACTCAACAAGAAGGTTGGGAAAAAGTTGTCGACAAAAACGTTTCAAAAATCTTCCAATATGGTTCATAAACTAAACTAAAAAATAAAAATTAATTAAGGCACTACTAGACTAAGAGAGAGAAAAAAAATGAGTATTTCAACCAATCCGTTCGCAAATTATACGTTATCAATTGCTACACAATATGAAGATACAAAAACTGCTATACAAAAAGCACAAACACCACCCAAAAGAAGAATGTACAGAAGTATGGACAAAATGCTTCAAGAATGTGTCTTTCTGGGAGCAACGAGATTCGGAACAAATTTCATAGCATAAAAAAGACCACCAAAGCGGTCTTTTTATTTTTCAAAAACTATATGATCCTTGCTGTCTATATAATCAGAAATAAGCTTAAATATCTTCAACAAACGCTCTCTGTCATGCAAATGAAGATATCCTATCATTACCTCAAAACCTGTTGACAAACGATGAAGTGACTGATTAACTCTTCTTGAAGAAGAAGTCGGAATATTTCTGCCTCTTCGAATCAAATCCTGTTCTTTTTCGGTCAAATACGGCCCTATAACATCCAAAAGTTCACATTGAAAGGATGCCCTGACCAGAGCTGTGTTAATTTTATGCATTCTTCCCAAATTAGAAGTAAGAAGAATAACTTTTTCTCTGATAAAAACTTCATACACTGCATCACCCAGATGCGCATAACATTTCAAATTTAATTCTTCCATATAAATTATTATAATAACGGAACATTAAAAAACAAAATATTAAAATTTGTAAATCTAATACAAACTAAAAGTTGACTATAAAAAAAAGATTCTTATATAAGAATTATGAACAGCAATATGATGATAAATCCCGCAAACTATTACAACCCGTTTGCCAAATATAATTATGTAAGTAAGACAAGAGGTGTCTATATCCCAAAAGATACAGAACCGCTCTTGGGCATTTCAACAGGCAGCGTTAGTAAGTCAACAAGCATATACAGTGAAAACTATGATGCAGAAGCAGACCTTTTACAAAGCATGAATAATATGCCTGAAGAAACAAAAAACTCACACGGACTTCTTGGCATGATAACAAAGTTCTTCAACAACACATCTTCCGACACAACAAATTAACATAATTTGCACCACCGCTTGTTTATGCTAAAATCTTGATATGGATATTTAAATTAGGGGTGGAGAATTGAGCCAACAGAATTTATTTGAAGACGGTAAAATTGTACCGGTTAATATAAGAGATGAAATGAAACGTTCATACATTGACTATGCAATGTCAGTTATAGTAGGACGTGCACTTCCGGATGTAAGAGACGGTCTAAAACCCGTTCACAGACGTATTTTATTTGCTATGAACGAACTCGGAATGACGCCTGACAAACCATTTAAGAAAAGTGCCAGAATCGTCGGTGAAGTTCTCGGTAAATATCACCCTCACGGTGATTCCGCCGTTTATGAATCACTGGTTCGTATGGCTCAAGATTTTTCAACCAGATATCAGACAATAGACGGGCATGGAAACTTCGGCTCCGTTGACGGTGATTCAGCTGCCGCAATGCGTTATACAGAAGCTAGAATGCATAAAATTACACAATCAATGTTAGCTGATATTGATTGCGAAACAGTAGATTTTACGCCAAACTTCGACGGCTCATTGGAAGAACCTGCGGTTCTTCCGGTAAGATTGCCGATGCTTCTTTTAAATGGTGTATCGGGTATTGCCGTTGGTATGGCTACAAACATCCCGCCTCACAACCTTTGTGAAATTGTTGACGGAACAGTTGCTTTAATTGACAACCCTGAAATTACAATAGAAGGTTTAATGGAACACATCAAAGGTCCTGACTTCCCGACAGCCGCCACTATTGTAGGATTATCCGACATAAAACAAGCTTACATGACAGGACGCGGCTCTATAAAAATGAAAGCTGTTGCACAATTTGAAGAAATTCCGGGCGGCGGCGGACGTCAGGCAAGAACTGCCATCATTGTTACAGAAATACCATATCAGGTTAACAAAGCAATGCTCATTGAAAAGATTGCAGAACTTGTCCGCGACAAAAAGATAGATGGAATCTCAGACCTCAGAGATGAATCTGACAGAGAAGGTATGAGAATTGTTATCGAATTAAAACGTGATGCAAAACCGGAAGTTGTTAAAAATAATTTATTCAAATATACACAACTTGCAACCACTTTTGGTGTAAACATGGTTGCTCTTGTCGGAAAACAGCCAAGACTTCTCAACCTTTATGAGGTTCTTAATGAGTTCGTTGAACACAGAGTTGAAGTTGTAACAAGAAGAACAATCTTCTTCCTCAAAAAAGCTAAAATCAGAGCTCACATTTTGGAAGGTTTACTGATAGCTCTTGGAAGTTTAGATGAAGTAATAGAACTTATCAAAAAATCAAAAACAACCGACGAAGCCAGAGTAGGTTTGATGAGTCGGTTCGGTCTTGATGTAGATCAGGCAAATGCAATCCTTGAAATGCAATTGAGACGTTTAACAGGATTAGAACAAGACAAAATCAAATCAGAATATGATGATTTGAAAAAGAAAATTGCAGAATATGAAGCAATTCTTGCTGACAGACAAAAAGTTCTTAACATAATTAAAGAAGAGCTTCTTGAAGATAAAGAAAAATACGGCGATGACAGAAGAACACAAATCGTTCCCGAAGCTGATGAGATGACAATCGAAGATTTAACTCCGAATGTACCTATGGCTGTATTCATTACTCGTCAGGGATATTTGAAAAGAATCTCACTTGATACTTTTGAACGCCAAAACAGAGCCACAAGAGGCAAAGGCGGCATAAAAACAAAAGAAGATGATGATGTAGATCAATTCTTCACAGCAATGATGCATGACAAAGTTCTGTTCTTCTCATCAAAAGGAACAGTATACAGCTTGAACGTATACGAATTTCCCGAAGGCGGAAGACAAGCAAAAGGTCTGCCGATAATAAACGTATTACCTCTCGAGCAGGATGAACAAATTACTGCTGTTGTACCGGTAAGTGATTTTAAATCAGCGTCAAACCTGATTATGCTTACACAAAAAGGATACATTAAGAGAATCTCTCTTGATAATTTTGAAAGTATCAGAAAAAGCGGCATAATCGCTATCGGACTGGAAGAAGGCGACACACTATGCTGGGTAAAACAGGCTAAAGATAATGATGAAGTAATCATCGGTACATCCTGCGGTATGGCAATAAGATTCCCGATCGCAGATCTCAGACCTTTAGGCAGAAGCGCAAGAGGCGTAAATTCTATGAAGCTGAGAAGTGCGGACAGTATAATAGGTTGTGACATTGTCCCAAGAGACTATGATGCAGATCTTCTTGTTGTTACGTCTGACGGATTCGGAAAACGTTCAAAACTCTCTGAATTCAGACCTCAAAACAGAGGCGGAATTGGTTTGATTGCTACAAAATTCAAATCATCGGCATCAAGACTGGTCGCATTGACAATTGTTGAAGAAAAAGACGAAATTATGGTCGTTACACAAAACGGAGTAGTTTCAAGAATAAAAGCCGATTGTATCTCTCGTCAGGGAAGACCGGCAACAGGTGTAAAAATTCAAAACCTCACTGATGGTGATATGGTTTGTACTGTTAACAAAATCGTTGACCCTGATTCAGATGATGATAATATAGAATGTAACCTTCCTGAATCTGCACAAAACACAGCAGAAACAGAAAACTCCGTTCAACAAAGTATGCTTGACGGCATTAATAAAGAAGAAAATAGCGAAGAATAAAAATAAGAAAGGTTTTTAAGATGAAAAGAATCAATTCATTCAAAAGAGATTTAGAAGCTAAAAAAGCAGTAAAAATCATTGCAGGCATTGACAACTTTGATATAGAAAGAGTCAGAAATGTAGTAATGGCTGCTGACAAAGCAGGTGCAAGCGCAGTTGATGTTTCTGCTAACGAAGAAATCATCAAAATGGCTAAAGAAACTACTTCTTTGCCTGTTTTTGTTTCTTCAATTGTTCCCGAAGATTTAGCAATGGCAGTAAGAGCAGGTGCTGATGCCATCGAAATAGGCAACTTTGATGCTTTGTATAAAAAAGGGTTGAGAATGTCAGCCTCTGAAATTCTCGACATTGTTAAAGAAACATTGTCACTTGTTAAAAAATCAAATGTATTTGTTTGTGTAACAGTTCCGGGACACATTGATGTTTCTTCACAAATTGCTTTAGCAAAAGAATTGGAAGAACTGAACATTGACCTTATTCAAACAGAAGGTGCAGCTATTGCAGACGCTCATTCAGAAGGCGCAAGAGGTCTTCTTGAAACAGCCCAAGTTTCTATTGCAAATACAATTGAACTGGCAAGAAATGTAGAAATTCCTGTAATGACTGCTTCCGGACTTACAGCTACAACCGTAAAAATGGCATTCGCAGCAGGTGCTTCAGCAGTAGGTGTAGGTTCTTGTGTAAACAAATTAAATTCACAAATCGAAATGATGGCTGCCGCCACTGCAATTGTTGAAGCAGCAAAAAGCGAAACTATCGAAGAAAAAGAAGAAGTTTTTGCTTAAAAGAATAAAAATTTATAAAAAAGCCTTAAGTTAGACTTAAGGCTTTTTATTTTACTTTACTATTTCTTATGTTTTTAAGAAAATAAAAAATGTACGGATGATAATAAATATGAGGTGTATTATGAAAAAATCAATCCAAGATTTGGGCGATATTAAAGGTAAAAGAGCCCTTGTTCGTGTAGACGTAAACGTTCCTATGGACGAAAATAAAAACGTAACAGATGATACAAGAATTCAAGCTATTATTCCTACTGTAAAAGCTTTAAAAGAAAAAGGTGCAAAAGTTATTCTTATGGCTCACCTTGGCAGACCAAAAGGTGAATGGAAAGTTGAAGAATTTTCACTTGAACCGGTTGCTAAATATTTAAGCAAAGTTTTGGGAGAAGATGTATTGTTCGTTAAATCTCCTGTCGGAGAAGGTGCTGATAAAGAACTTGAATCATTAAAAGACGGTCAGGTTGCTTTACTTGAAAACATAAGATTCTACAAAGCTGAAGAAGCAAAAGATGATGATATGACTTTTGCTAACGAACTTGCTAAACTCGGTGACTTCTATGTTAATGATGCATTCGGTGCTGCACACAGAAATCACACATCAACAGCTAAACTTGCAAAAGTTTTGAAACCTGCTGTATCCGGTTTGTTGATGGAAAAAGAAATCAGATGTCTTTCACAAGCATTAGATAATCCTGTTAGACCTTTCACCGCTGTTGTAGGAGGAGCTAAAGTTTCTTCTAAAATCGGTGTTTTAGAAAACTTAATCGATAAAGTTGACAATCTTATTATTGGCGGCGGTATGGCTTATACATTTGTAAAAGCTAACGGCGGTAAAATCGGCAACTCTATTTGTGAAGATGACCAGATGGATGTAGCAAAAGCTATTGAAAAGAAAGCTGCTGATAAAGGTGTAAAAATTGTTATGGCAACAGATGTACTCGCTACTGACGATTTCTCAGGCAAAGGTACAAACAAAATTACACCGGTTGACCAAATTCCTGACGGATACGAAGGTGTTGATGCAGGTCCTGAAACACAAAAAGCATTTGCTGATGTTATCAAAAATTCAAAAACTATTTTGATGAACGGTCCGGTCGGAGCATTCGAAAACCCTGTATTTGCTGAAGGTACAAAAGCTGTTTTAGAAGCTATTGTTGAAGCAACTAAAAACGGTGCTGTTTCTGTTATCGGAGGCGGCGACTCAGTTTCTGCTGCTAAACAATTCTGCAAAGCAGAAGACTTCACTCATGTATCAACAGGCGGCGGAGCTTCTCTCGAATTTATCGAAGGTAAAGTTCTTCCAGGTGTTGCTGCATTGGATGACAAATAAGAATATAGCTTAATTAAAAAAGCCTCTCATTTTGTATGAGAGGCTTTTTTATGTTTAAAAGTTGTAAAAATAGGAATATAAAATATAGAAGGTTTTTAGTTCTAGTGTAATTTTTATGAGGTTTTTATGAAGTTAAGAGCACTTATGTTATGTCTAATTGTGTTTATAACAACTGCCATTTCCGTATATGCATCCACCGGAAACGAAGCTATACGAGCACAAATGTATAATGTTATAAGAACAAAACCCTACTTTAATACAACAAAACCATTTATAGACAACTTTATAACAGAACTAAACACTATAAACTATTCTTCCGAAAAAGCTGTCTGGAGAACAATAGATGAAAGAATAGCAGTTGACGAAACCAGCTTCAAAGAAATTAACGGAATATATTATCTGGTTTTCAAAACAAGAGATGAAGGAATAATCGGGCTGGTAAGATTCAAATGCAAAACAAATGACAACGGTGGATTCAAAAAAATACAATCATTTAATTACAAAAAGCTAAATGCAATAACAGAAATAGATGAAAACAGATTCAATTTGATAGAAGAAGCCGCCTGTGAGCCGTAATTTCTAAAACCTTTTCTTGTAACCCGTTTATATTTTTTCTATTATTAAAATAAAGGAATAATCGGGTTGGAAAAATGAATAAAATTATAGAACAAGCAGAAGAAAAAGTACAAAAATATTTTAAAATAATAGACAAAATAAAAGATTACAACCAGAAAAAAGTTCTCGAAGCTTTCAGAAAAAATAAAATAGGTCTTGAGCATTTTTCAACAGTTAGCGGATATGGTCACGATGATATGGGTCGAGAAACTCTCGACAAAACATTTGCAGACGTATTCAAAACCGAATCGGCAATAGTCAGAAATCACTTTGTATCAGGTACTCATGCAATAGCCTGTGCATTATTCGGAAACCTCCGATACGGAGAAAAACTTGTATCAGTGGTAGGAACACCATATGATACAATGGAAGAAGTAATAGGCACAAGAGGAAACTTCAGAGCCTCATTAATGGGACATGGTGTAAAATATGAGGAAATTCCACTCAAAGATAATAATTACGTAGATTTTGAAAAACTTGAAAAAACAATTGACAAAACCGTAAACATGGTAACAATTCAGCGTTCAAGAGGTTATTCAACAAGACAATCATTAAATATTGAAACAACAAAAAAGGTTATAGATATAATAAAATCTAAAAATCCTGACTGTATTTGTTTTGTTGACAATTGTTATTGTGAATTTGTTGAAGAAAAAGAACCACTGGAAATAGGTGCAGACATAATTGCAGGTTCATTAATAAAAAATCCTGGTGGAGGTATTGTTGAAACAGGCGGATATATAGCCGGAAAAGAAGAATTTGTCGAACAGGCTGCTTACAGGCTAACAGCCCCTGGAATTGGCACTGAAGGCGGCGCCATGTTAAATCAAACAAGGCTTATTTTTCAAGGGCTTTTTATGGCTCCTTCAATTGTATCAGAAGCCATAAAAGGAGCTGTATTGGCATCACAGGTTTTTGAAGATATTGGATTCATTTCAACTCCAAAACCATTTGAACAAAGGACAGATTTGATACAAACAATAGAATTCGGTAAGCCGGAGCCGCTTCTGGCTTTTTGTAAAGCATTGCAGCATAATTCACCGATTGAATCTTACTTAACCCCAATTCCTGATGAAGTTCCCGGGTATGATGACAAATTAATTATGGCAGGAGGAAGTTTTATCGAAGGTTCAACAATTGAACTCTCCGCAGACGGTCCTATGAGAGCTCCATACGCAGCATACATGCAAGGTGGTTTAAATTATGCTCATGTAAAAATTGCGCTTAACGGTGTATTAAAAGAACTAGGGTTATAAAAAAGAGCCTTCAATATTGAAGGCTCTTTTTTTATTTTAACTTTACTTATTTACCTGCATTCAATGTTTTTATTATACTGTCAGAAATATCAACAGCACCGTATAATGTATTATTGCTTGTAAGAATCAAAGCATAAACTCCTTTTTTGCCTTCAGCATCGATTGCTTTTTTCACATCAGATTCAAGCCCTTTCAATGCATTAATTTTGTTCTTTTGGAGCTTATCCATTTTAGCCTTCAATTCTTTGCCATATTTTTCTTCAAGTTTTTTTCTGTCAGCATCAGTTGTTGCAGCAACTACACTTTTTTGCGCATCTACTATAAAAACTCTTATATCAGCTTCTTGTTTTTGAATTGATTGATTAATAACAGCAGTTTTTTTGTATCCTTTTAAAACTTTGTCAATGTCAACAGAAGCATATTTATCAGCAGCGAATACAGGTGTTGTAAGTGCAAATAATGCAATTAATGTCAATAATTTTTTCATAAGAATCTCTCTTTTCTTGTGTAATAAGTACTCAAATAAGAGTACCATAATTCAGCCGAATAGTAAATAAAAACAGAACGAAAATAATTCCGTTCTGTTATCTATTAATATTTAAAAGAATCTTTTAAATTTTTAACAGCCTCTTTTCTTTGTTCCTGTTTCTTTTTGTAGGCATCTTTTTTAGCCTGTTGTTGTTTTTTATATTCTTCCTGTTTTTTTAGCAATGCAGCTCTGTCAGCTTCTCTTTTCTTTTGTGCAGCTTCTTGTTTCTTTTGGATTTCTTGCAGTTTAGCATCCTGTTTTTTTATAGCTGCATCTCTTTTATTCTGATAATTTTTTAAAAAATCAGTAGAATTTGATGCAGCAAAAGACATTCCTGCACTCATAATAAAAGCTGCCGCCAATAACATAGTTGAGAATTTTTTCATCATATAACCTCCGTTTCTACGGCTAGATTATACCATATTATAAAGTCTTATCAAGCTATAAATCTTCAGGAATATACAAATCCTTTTTGTCCAGTTTTTCCCTGATTTCTCTATAAGAGCCTGATTCACATGCAACTGTCTGATATTCTTTTATTATAGAAATAATATCATCGGTTGAAACCCTTATGCTTCTTCTGCCATGAATGTTTTCGACAATTGTTGCCATAGTGCAACCCTCCTTATAAATTATATAAGATTTATCGAAATTCTTTTTGTTTACTTTAAAAATATCATTGATATTTATTAGAAAAAAACTTTCAAATTTTAACTCCATATAAAAAAATTTTGTATATAGAAAAAAGATTAAAATTTTTATATACACCTGTGCTATTTATAAACTTTAGTATTCAAACTAGAATCTATACAAAGATTTGAAAGAAATCAAAGGAGGAATGGTCAAAATGTATAATTCAATTGTTCAGGCGGAATGTGTAACTCTGAAAGAATTAAATCATCTTTTTATAGACTTGGAATATACAAAAACACAAAACAAAAGTTTTAATGTATACAGAAGCAGAAGCTTTAACCAGAAAAATAAAAAATATCTCCAATTGGATGAAATAAAAGATGCCTTAAAACTGGCTGACAAATCAAGACTCAAGTACATTTATATTACAGGCAAAAATTCAATGTCTCATCCTGAATTCAATCACATATTGAGACTCTGTCTGACATATAGCTCCGTAACTATATTTTCTGACGGCAGCTGCATAAATGATAAAAAATCAAGATTTCTAAAAAGAGTCGAAGAAGAAGGAACAAATGAAATCATTTTCAAAATAGAAATTAACCACTATGATGAAAAACAGAATGATGAAATTTCATCAAGAGGCTCCTTCAGAAAAGCACTTCATGCCATTACCTCTTTAAATAAATACGGTTTCAATCCGATTCTTGTAATTAAAGCCGACAAAAATGAAATAGATGAATTAAAACAAGGATTTATTGAACTTGGAAAAAAATTCAAATTCGAAACAGAAGATATAAATTTCTCATTCATACCCAAAATAAGAAAAGAAGAAGAGAAAAATACATCAGAAGATATAAACGAACCAAAAACAACAAATCTTGATCTGGACTGTATGACATGCAGGATTCTGGCAAAATCAGGAGTCTATAACTGTCCTGTTTTGCTTAATGATTACAGAGGTCGTTCAGGTTCTTCTTTAAAAGATTTCAGCTCAAAATGTTATCTTGAGACATATGAGTGTCAGCAATGCAAAAGAAACGGACAAAGACTCTATACAAACAATTGGAGTTAGAACAATAAAATAACAAAAAAGAAACAGGTCAGAAAACTTTTAGACCAAGCCTAAAAACTTTTTTTATCGCAACCCCGAAAAAAGTGCCTGGATGTTAACTAACCTGCCAGTTATATAATGCCCATTTCTAAAAATTTTTAAACAATAAAAAGGTAAAATTATGAATTTAAAACTTCACCTGCTATCAAATCTCCCATCTGTGTTGTTCCGACAAGATGTTCTCCATTTATGCCCGAGGAATATATATCTGGGGTTCTATATCCTTTCTTCAGGACTGATTTTACTGCATTTTCTATTGAAGAAGCAGCATCATCTTTTCCGAAACTATATCTCATCATCATAGCAGCAGATAAAATTGTTGCAATCGGATTTACTGTATTTTTTCCTTTTAAATCAGGAGCAGAACCATGTATAGGTTCATACATGCCTTTGCTGTTATCAGAAAGACTTGCACTGGCAAGCATACCCAATGAACCGGGCAGCATGGAAGCTTCATCAGAAAGAATATCACCAAAAATATTTCCTGTTACAATAACATCAAACTGTTTCGGATTTCTGATTAACTGCATTGCAGCATTGTCAACATACATATGAGAAAGCTCAACCTCAGGATAATTGTTCGAAACAGAAGTGACAACCTCTCTCCACAATCTTGAGGCATCAAGCACATTTGCTTTATCGACAGAACAAACTTTCTTGTTTCTTTTCATAGCAGTTTGGAAAGCAACATGCGCAATTCTTTCAACTTCTTTTTCATAATAAATCATGTTGTTAAAACCTGCACGTTCTCCGTTAACAATATCAATACCTCTGGGTTGTCCGAAATACACATCACCCGTGAGTTCTCTAACCATCATAATGTCAACACCTTTGACAACCTCCGGTTTCAATGTAGAAGCACCCAACAGTTCATCATAAACAATTGCAGGACGAAGGTTTGCAAAAAGATTCAAAGCTTTTCTTATACCAAGAAGAGCTTTTTCAGGACGGACTTCAGCAGGAAGAGTATCATATTTCCAATCACCAACAGCACCGAGATAAACGGCATCAGCATCCTTTGCAATTGAAACAGTAGAATCCGGCAAAGGTTTACCGCAATCCTCGTATGCACAACCACCAATTAATGCCCTTTCATATTCAAATTGATAACCGAATTTCTTTTCTATGGCATTTAAAATTTTTACACCCTCGTCAATAACCGCAGGACCGATTCCGTCTCCACCCAGCAATGCTATTTTATATCTCAATTTAAACTCCTAACTTTTTCCTTGTGTAATTAATTAAACCACCTTGATGAATTAAATCCTGAATTTCTTCTGGAAATTTTGTGCATGTATACTCTTTATTTTGAGTAAGATTTTTGACTATTCCATTGTTCAAATCAACATAAATCCTATCACCTGTTTCTACTTCATCAGCAAGAGTCGGATGTTCAAGAATAGGCAAACCTATGTTGATTGAATTTCTAAAAAATATTCTTGCAAATGATTTCGCAATTACAACAGAAATTCCACTGGCTTTTATAGCAATCGGAGCATGCTCTCTTGAGCTTCCACAACCGAAATTTTCACCTGCAATAAGGATATCGCCATGCTTAACATTTTTTACAAAATCCTTATCCAAATCCTCCAAACAGTGAGAAGCGAGCTCTTTTTCATCACTCGTATTCAAATATCGTGCAGGTATTATAACATCAGTATCAATATTGTCACGATATACAAAAGAATTTCCCTCAATTGGTGTATTCATGTTCAATCTCCATTTACAAATTTAAAAAATCATACTATATATAATAGTATAAACTATCTATTTCGGTACAAGAAGATGAAGGAGATTTAAGATGAATTATTACATTGGCGAAGCAGCTGGAAAAGTTTATGAATTTTTGGCAGATCAAAAAAATGGTGAAGCAACTATTTCTAAAATTCAAAAAGAATTAGACTTGAGCGAAAACTTTGTAAACATGGGTATCGGCTGGTTGTCACACGAAGGCAAAGCTGATTTGTCAGGCAAAGGTGCAAGAACAAAAGTTAGACTTACTGAAGATTCAGCTAACTAGTTCTAAAAAAAATAAAAAAAAGAGCAGATATAAAATCTGCTCTTTTTTATTAACTAAGGCATAGGACCATTATAACTTTTATACAGATTCATTATGTCATCAGAAAATTTATAGCCGTTACAAAGTCCTATGTGTGTTTCACCAACAAATTCCAGCGGGGAATGTTTTGCATACGAAGAAATTTTTCCTGCAATTTCTTGTTTATTAGGGTCATTTAAAAAGTCCAAAAGTTCTTTAGTTGCATTTTTAGGCACACTGTTTTTTACAGCAGAGTTATGATACTTGAAAAACATATCAGGAATCAGGGTTTCATGCATCAAGTGAGCTCCCTCGTGATACAGTAAATCAAATTTATTAAAAGAGTGAACACCATATTGGCAATCTAAAGATATACCGGTTTTTTGATGAATGCTTTCAACTAAATCAGACATTTCATCTATGGACATCTTTCTGATATTTTCTAAATTTGGAAAATCCGAAATCTTATTTTTTATTATTTTCATTTTTGCAGAGTCTTTAAACAGATTTTTAAAAGCATCTTTATATACATTAGGGTAGTAACACATATTCACATAATCATCCAGACCTCTAGCCATATAATTAATTTCAAGCGGACCAAACTTTTTTGTTCCCTGCTTTAACTCTGCAATATTTTCAAATAAAGGTTTGTATCTTTCTCTTCCGATTAAGGAAAATTTGTATTTTCCATTGTTCATAACTATTGCACCATTTTCTTCCAGACCTTTTAATAGTGTATTTATATGTTCTAATGATTCGTTACTTTTTAAAAAATCTTTATTTATAACCAAATCACGTAAACTTGAATTATTCAATTTTCTTATAGCCATCGGTGTATCGCCCAACTCATTTGAAGAAAGAAAAGCAACCCTATCCGGCATTTTGAACTTACCTTTATAAATATTTTGCAGGTTTGTTAAACCTTCATTTACCCAGTTTGCCGTCTGAATATCATTTTCAAGATTATATCTTTTGATACCCAGTACATTTTCAGCATAACTGATTGCATCCTCCAATGTCTCAGCTTTTTGGAATTTCAAATTTTTCCACATGTTTTCTTCAGCTTTGCTGGAATTTTTAATAACGTTTTTTATGGAAGACGCTGAAATCTTTTTCTTTGCAGCTAAACCAACAAGCAGCAAACCTGCTGCAATAGCACCACTTGCAACAAGAGGAAGCATTGAATCTGTATTTTTAGATAACTTTTTATTTGTATTATTTGAAATCGGAGATGTAACTTGATTTTTATGTTTTGAGCTAAAGTTAGAATGAATTTTTGTATTACAATCTAAATTCAAATGAAAATCCACCATAATAAAATCCTTATAAACCACCTGTCAATATAAAAACATTCACTAAGAAAAAATTGCCTGTGATATAATCTTAAAAAAGGAGTCTAAAATGTTCGTAAAAGATTTAAAATACAGCCTTCCGGATAAAGACGGATTTTTTGGCGAATTTGGAGGAGCTTTTGTTCCGGAGGATTTTAAAAAAGTTTTAAACAGACTTGATGAAGAGTTTGAAAAAGCAATTTCTGATGAAGCTTTTTTGAATGAAGTTTACGAACTATTAAAAGACTATTCAGGCAGACCAACACCTTTGTATTTTGCAAAAAATTTGACTAATTATTACGGCAAAGGAAAAATCTACTTAAAAAGAGAAGACCTCAACCACACAGGCGCACATAAAATAAATAACGTAATAGGACAAGCACTGCTCGCTAAAAGAATGGGAGCAAAAAAAGTTATTGCAGAAACAGGAGCAGGTCAGCATGGTGTCGCTTCTGCTACCGCTGCAACTCTGCTAGGTTTGGAATGCGATGTATTTATGGGAGAAAAAGACATTATCCGTCAGCACTTGAATGTTGAAAGAATGAAACTCTTAGGTGCAAAAGTTCACTCTGTGGATACGGGCACAAAAACACTTTCTGATGCCTGTGATGCTGCAATAGATTATTGGATAAGACACAGTGATGAAGTGTTTTATATATTGGGTTCTGCTGTCGGCCCACATCCTTATCCTAAAATAGTTAGATTTTTTCAATCCGTAATCGGAAACGAAATTAAACATCAATGTTTGGAAAAAGAAGGAAGATTGCCAAATTACGTTCTTGCCTGCATAGGCGGCGGAAGCAACGCAATAGGTGCATTCCATGCTTTTATGGACAATCCCGAAGTGAAACTTATAGGGCTTGAAGCAGCAGGTGAAGGCGTTGATACCGGAAAAACAGCAGCAAGTTTAGCTAAAGGGAAAAAAATGATTCTGCACGGAAAACGCCAGTATGTTTTGTGCGACAAAAACGGAAATGTCGGAGAATCCTATTCTATTTCCGCAGGTCTTGATTACCCAGGCTGCGGACCGGAACATTGTTACCTGCATGATACGGGGCTTGCAAAATATGAACCGATTACAGATGATGAAGCAGTGCAGGCATTTGCAAAACTTTCCAGATTAGAAGGTATTATCCCTGCAATAGAGTCTGCTCATGCAGTTGCATATCTTGAAAAATTGATGCCGTCAACTTCAAAAGATGATATCATAGTCGTCAATCTTTCCGGCAGGGGAGACAAAGATACGGAAAGATTGTTGCAGCTTCTGGTTTGATAAATTTATTTTTTGATAAAATAAATTTAAGATACTTAATACTTAAATAAGGAAATTATTAATGGAAGAAAAATTTCAATTAAAAGAAGAATTCATAAAACAGGCACAAGAAATTTCAAGAGGTGCCGAACTACTTCCGGGCGGAGTAAAAGAACTTGCAATAAAATTGCAAAAATCTAAAGAATCAGGTAAACCAATCAGAGTTAAACTCGGTATGGATCCTACCCGTCCTGACTTGCACCTCGGTCACACAGTTGTAATGAAAAAACTCAAAAAATTCCAAGAACTCGGACATCAGATTGTTCTTCTTGTTGGCGGCGCTACGGCAATGGTAGGCGATCCGTCAGGAAAATCTGAAACTCGTCCGGCTCTGACGAAAGAACAGGTTGAAGAAAACGCAAAAACGTACTTTGAACAAATGTCAAAAGTTCTTGATACATCAAAAGCAGAAGTTGTTAACAACGCTGATTGGCTTCACCCGATGCAATTGACTGATTTATTGAAACTTGCTTCGAATGTTACGGTTGCTCAAATGATGACAAGAGATGACTTCGCAAAACGTTATGCAGACGGAAAACCTATCTCAATACATGAATTTTTCTACCCTCTTATGCAGGCTTATGACTCTGTTGCTATTGATGCTGATATAGAACTCGGCGGTACAGACCAAAGATTTAACGTTCTTTTGGGAAGAGAAATTCAAACCGCATACGGAAAGCCTAATCCACAGATGGTAATGCTCTTGCCGTTGATTGAAGGTACTGACGGACTTGTAAAAATGTCTAAAACATACCCTGAACACTGCATATCTCTTACTGACAGTGCAAAAGATATGTACGGAAAATTGATGTCAATTCCTGATACTTTAATTATCAAATATTTCAGCCTGTTGACAGATATTTCAGATGAAAAACTGAAACAAATAGAAGAACGTTTAAAAACAGAAAATCCTCGTGATATAAAAATGCAGTTGGCATATACAATCACAAATGAATACCACAGCGACGAAGAAACTAAAAAAGCACAGGATGAATTCGTGAATGTTGTACAAAACAAAGGTATTCCCGAAGATATTCCTTCTCACAAAATGACAGAAGAAAAAAACATATTAGACTTACTTCTCGAATTAGGTTTTGTGGCAAGCAAGGGCGAAGCCAAAAGACTGATTGCAGGCGGAGGAGTAAAACTGGATAACGAAAAAGTTTCAGATATAGCCCTTATGGTGCCTGTACCAACTGAACCAGTAGTGTTACAATCAGGTAAAAGAAAATTCATGAGGCTTACAAATGGCTAATATTCATGAAAATATTCTGGAGCTTATAGGCAATACACCTCTGATTCGTCTGAACAAAATAAACAGCGGTGTTGCAGATGTTATTGTTAAAGCTGAATATTTTAATCCCGGAAACTCCGTCAAAGACCGACCGGCTTTAAACATGATTGAAAAAGCTGAACAAGAAGGTCTGATTGAGAAAGATACTGTAATTATTGAACCGACAAGCGGCAACACAGGGATAGGACTAGCTCTTGTTTGTGCAGTGAAAGGATACAAACTTGTTCTCACAATGCCTGAAAGTATGAGTATTGAAAGAAGAAAAATGCTTTCAGCTTACGGAGCAGAGCTTATGCTTACACCGGCGCAGGAAGGAATGAAAGGAGCAGTGAATGCAGCTTTAAGAGCAGCCGAACACTTTGAAAAGAGCTTTATACCTTCACAATTTTCAAACCCCGCCAATCCTAAAATTCATGAAACAACAACAGCAGAAGAAATCATAAAAGATACTGACGGAAAAATTGATATTTTTGTTGCTTCTTTTGGCACGGGAGGAACTGTTTCCGGTGTTGGTAAAAGGTTGAAAGAATTTAATCCTGACATAAAAATAATTGCAGTAGAACCGTCAGAAAGCCCTCTTGTAACGGAAGGCAAAGCAGGCCCTCACGGAATACAGGGAATCGGCGCAAACTTCATTCCGCAAAACCTCAACCTCAATGTCATAGACGAAGTCAAAACAGTTTCAACAAAAAATGCAATTGAAACGGCTATTGCTATGTCAAAAAAAGAAGGAATATGCTGCGGTATATCTTCGGGCGCGAATGTTTACACAGCACTTGAACTTTCCCAAAAAGAAGAAAACAAAGGAAAACTTATAATAGCAATGACCTGCGACTATGGAGAAAGATATCTTTCCACCCCGCTTTGCGAAATAAAATAAGGCAACATATGTTAATAAAACGAGCAATTGAACAAATAAAAGAAGATATAAAAACAATCTATGATAAAGACCCTGCGGCAAATAATATTGTAGAAGTTTTTCTTTGTTATCCGGGACTGCATGCTCTCATTCTTCATAGAATAGCCCACAAATTGAGATACTGGGGGATTCCTGTTATACCGAGAATGATTTCATACTGGAGCAGAGTTTTAACAGGAATAGAAATCCACCCGGGAGCACGAATAGGCAGAAGATTTTTTATTGACCACGGAATGGGTGTTGTCATAGGTGAAACAACATACATAGGTGATGATGTTTTAATATATCAGGGAGTAACTTTAGGCGGTACAGGCAAAGAACATGGAAAACGCCATCCGACACTTGAAGATAATGTTATAGTAGGCGCAGGAGCAAAAGTTCTCGGCAATTTAAGAATAGGAAAAAACTCACGAATTGGTGCAGGCTCTGTCGTCGTTGACAATGTTCCGGAAGATTCAACAGTAGTCGGAATCCCGGGCAGAGTTGTTCATCAAAGAATAATGATTGACGGGCAACTCATGCATAACCGAATGCCCGACCCTGTTAAATGCCAGCTCAACAGACTGACTTATGAAGTTGCAGAGATAAAAGAACAACTAAATATAACTGCATCAAACAAAAAAGACTGTTAAAACTTAAATTTACACTTCTTAATTTTAGATAGTATGTATTTTTGAGATTTTCTTGTATAATAAATCATTGTAGGGTAGTCCCCCTAATTTTATATAAATTAAAAAGGAGAAAGAAATGAAAGTAAAAATTAATGACGGATGCATAGCTTGCGGCGCTTGCGAATCAGTTTGTGATGCAGTATTTTCTATCGAAGATGTTGCAGTTGTTAACGAAGCTGCCGTTGCAGGCAATGAAGACTGCGTTAAAGAAGCAGCTGAATCTTGCCCCGTAGGCGTTATCGAAGTAGAAGAATAATCGAAGCGATAAAAAAATATAAAAAACAGCTTTAAAGTTTTTCTTTAAAGCTGTTTTTTGTTATAAAGATAATATGAAAAGCAAACAAAATATAGATAAAATAATACAAGGAATAAAAGATGCGAATCTCCCGCAAAGAGACTTTGTTAAAATGATGGAAACATTCCATGACCCTTTCAAAGTGTTAATATGCTGCATATTAAGCCTCAGAACAAATGACCTTACAACATATCCTTGTTCATTAAGAATGCTAAAACTGGGAACAAAACCGGAAGATTTTTTGAATATAGATGTTGATACACTGGCTAAAGCTATCTACCCTGTCGGATTTTACAAAAATAAAGCTCAACAAATACTCGACATCTCAAAAGAAATAGTAGAAAAATATAAGGGAAAAGTGCCAGATACGATTGAAGAACTTGTAAAATTCAAAGGAGTAGGCAGAAAAACAGCAAACCTCGTTATGGCAAAAGGTTTTGACATACCTGCTATCTGCGTAGATGTACATGTCCACAGGATTTCAAACAGGCTTGGCTGGGTAAAAACAAAAACACCTGAAGAAACAGAGATGGAATTGAGAAAATTACTTCCGAAAAAATACTGGCTTGATATAAACACTATTCTGGTAACTTTCGGACAAAATCTTTGTAAACCCCAAAGACCAATGTGTGAAACCTGTCCGATTACGCAATATTGTGAATCATACAAAAAAGACTGATATTAATCAGTCTTTTTTATTTTCTTAATTTTTATTTGATTAGTTATTTACACCGGAAATGAAGTTAACAATATCGAACAAAGAATCTTTAACAAATTCAACTGCCAATTCTTGAACAGGTCTTTTATCAATATAATCAAAAGCAATATAAAGAGGATCTCTTGAGTTTTTGAATCTCATTCTGATATCTTTTTTGTCAATAATAGCAAGATTTGCTTGAAGCTTATTTTCCTGTTGAGCTCTTCTCAATAAAGGTCTGAATTGTCCGTTGCCGCCTCTGTTGTTTTTAGCATCTCCAGCTGGGTTGATTGACATTTTGTTGCTCCTTTTTATATCCTATGTATATATAAACGTATATATTTTTAAAAAATTGCGTATATACTTCTATAATGTTACAAAATGTTTACATAAATTTAATATTAAACATATATAAAATTTTTGTAATTTTTCCCTGCTGGTATTAAAATAAAAGAATATAGTTGAAGGAGTAGAGATATGAGAACATACAAAATAGAGGAAATATCCGAAATCGTCGGCGGAATTTTGACTAAAGCAGAAGATGCATCAATCGACAAACTTATGCCTCCGCTTTTAGCTGATGAAAATTCGCTTGCACTTGCTTTGTCGGAAGAAGAAATTGAAAACCTTGCAAAAACAAAAGCAAAAGCAGCACTTGTTCCTCTTGGTGTAAATTTTGAACACATAACAACAGTTGAAGTGGAACGCCCGAGACTTGCTATGATGAAACTGCTCCATCTCTTCTATGACGCACCGGATGCTCCGATAGGAATACATCCGAGTGCAGTTATTCACCCTGAAGCCAAAATCGGTGAAAATGTTTCAATCGGTCCTAATGTTGTTATTTCAAGAAATTGTGTAATCGGAAACAATACAAAACTTCTTGCAAATATTTATATAGGCAAAAACTCAACAGTAGGTGAAAATTGTCTTTTCCATCCGGGAGTAAACATTGGTGACAACTCTCATATCGGCAACAGAGTTATTTTACAGCACGGTGTAAGTATCGGTGCCGACGGATTCAGCTTTGTAACAGAAAACCCTGACGTTATTGAACAAGCAAGAAAAGAAGGTGCTGTTAAAGAAGCAAATACAAAACAAAAAGTTTACAAAATACCGTCTATCGGTGGTGTAGTAATTGAAGATGATGTCGAAATAGGTGCAAATACATGTATTGACAGAGGAACTATTGAAAATACAGTCATCGGACCGCAAACAAAAATAGACAACCTTGTTCAAATAGGACATAACTGTAAAGTCGGCGGAGCATGTATGATAGTTTCTCAAGTCGGACTTGCCGGAAGTTGCAAAATCGGTGACAGAGTAGTTATTGCCGGACAAGCCGGTCTGGTCGACCACCTTGAAATCGGAAGTGACTCTATTGTAATGGCTCAAGCAGGTGTAACAAAAAGTTTCCCTGAAAAATCAATCATCATCGGTGCACCGGCTGTTCCGAGAAAAGACTTTATTAAACAGTTAAAAATGCTCAAAGCAGCAGAAGAAGTTGTTTCAAAATTCAAAAAATATGAACACCTTCTGGATTCTTTCGAGCAGGGAGAACAATAATGAATATGACAGCAGTAAATACTATTGCAAAAGAAACCTCTGTAACCTCAAAGGGGCTTATGACAGGAATTGAATGTACTGCAAAACTGGTTCCGTCCGATCAAAAAGGAATCCGTTTTCACCTTGGCAATAACGTGATAGAAGCACTTGTCGACAATGTTGTTTCAACAGAACACTGTACTGTCATAGGCAATGAGAACATAAAAGTTATGCTCATTGAACACTTTATGGCTGCTTGTGCTATATGCCATATTGAAGCTGTCGATGTTTTTCTTACACATTTTGAAATGCCGATTCTTGGCGGCGGTTCAGCAGAATGGGTAGAAATTTTTAAACAAGCAGGAAACACCTGTACAGAAAAATTTATTTTAACTGAGCCGGTTTCATACTTTAACGGAAAAACTCACCTGATAGTTGTGCCCTCTGATGAATTCAAAGTTACATATTCAGTAAACTTCAACCACCCTGAACTGAATCACAGGTGGGTTTCATTAGATAAAGAAAAAATGAATGAAATCATTGAAGCAAGAACGTTCGGCTATCTTAAAGAATTAGAAATGCTTCAAGCAGCAGGCTATGCAAGAGGTGTAAGTATAGAAAATACAATAGGCCTCACAGATGACGGATATACAGCTGAGTTAAAAAGCGAATTTGAACCTGCTAAGCACAAAATTCTTGACTTAATCGGTGATTTTTACTTAACAGGATTTAACCCGTTGGATTTAAAAGCAGAAGTTATCGTCAAAGAAGCAGGTCATGCAGTGCATGTTAAAGTCGCTAAAATTTTGAAAGAGAAAATTAAAAAGGAGATATAAATGGAAAATAAAACTGAAGAAACACTCCAGTTTGATATTATGCAAATTATGGAAATGATTCCGCACAGATACCCTTTTTTGCTGGTAGACAGAATCACAGAATGTGTACCCGGAAAATATTCCAAAGGTTACAAAAATCTGACATTCAATGAGCCTTTTTTCCAGGGACATTTCCCGGGAAATCCAATCATGCCCGGAGTATTGCAAACTGAAGCACTAGCTCAATTGGGCGCAGGAATTTTAATGACTATGCCTGAGTATAAAGGGAAACTTGTTGTATATGCAGGAATTGACAATTGCAGATTTAAAAGAATTGTCCGCCCGGGTGACAGACTTGATATGGAAGTTGAACTTGTTAAAGTCAAAGGTCCGATAATCAAAGCACAAGGCAAAGCTATGGTTGACGGACAGCTTGCAATGTCAGCTGATATGATTTTCTCGGTAGTTTAGGAGACAAAAATGATTGATAAAAGAGCAATTATAGCTGATGACGCACAAATAGGTAATAACGTAACAATCGGAGCCAATGCCGTTATCGGAAATCGAGTCAAAATAGGTGATAATGTTACGATTATGCCCAATGCTTATTTGGAATACTGCGAAATAGGAGACGGAACGCTGATATCTCCTTTTGCAAGCATAGGTACAGCACCGCAGGATTTGGGCTACAAAAATGAACCAACAAAATCAATTATCGGCAAAAATTGCATAATAAAAGAATATGCAACAGTTAACCGCGCGTCAGGAGAGGGTAATGCAACTGTTGTAGGAGATAAATGTCTCTTGATGACATCATCACACGTCGCACACAACTGTGTATTGGAAGATGAAGTTATAATGGCGAATCTTGCAACAATCGGAGGACACTGTCATGTTGGCAAAGGTGCTTTCTTAGGTGGAATGAGCGTATTTCATCAGAACCTAAGAATCGGTGAAATGTGCATCATTAGCGGATTTTCAGCAGCAAGAATGGATTGTTTACCATATGTAAAAGGAGAAGGAAGACCGCCTATTCCTCATGGAATCAATGCCATCGGTTTGAAAAGAAGAGGAGTGCCTTCTGAAGTCAGAGACCATTTAAAAGAAGCGTTAAAAATCCTTAAATCAGAAAAATATCTGATTTCGAAAGCTTGTGATGTTATAGAACAAGAAGTTCCACAAGACGAATATGTGAAAAAATTTGTTCAATTTATAAGAGAGTCCAAAAGAGGCATTACTCTTAGAAAAGCTGAAAACACAATATGCTAAATATTGGACATTATTACAAAAATAAGGATTAATTATGAACACATTATGGGAAAAATATGCAGCAGTACTTGTAGATTATTCTACAAAAGTAAAAAAAGGTGATCTTGTTGTAATAAGAGCTACCAGCTATGAAGCACAACCGCTTGTAAAAGAAATATACAAACAGGTTCTGTTAAAAGGAGCCAATCCTGTTGTAAAAACTGTAATGGACGGTTTAGGAGAAACCTTTATAAAATATGCTAACGATGAACAGCTTGCATATATAGACCCAATGACAGAAACAGAATATGAAAAAGCAGACGTGCTCATCTCAATCGGTGCACCGACCAACACAAAATCAATGGCAAAAGCTGATTCAAAAAAAATGGCACAACGCTCGGCGGCGACAAGAGAATTGTCAAACAAAATGCTTAAACGCTCGGCAGAAGGAAGCTTGAAATGGGTCATAGCAGATTTTCCAACTAATGCTCTGGCTCAAGAAGCAAAAATGTCTCTTGATGAATATACAGAATTTTTAATAAAAGCCTGTTATCTGCACCTGGATAACCCCATTGAAAAGTGGAAAGAAATAGACAAGGAACAGCAAAGACTAGCTGACTACTTGAACAAAACAACAAAACTTCACATTATTGGAGAAGACACTGATATTACATTTGATACAACAGGACGAAAATGGTTGAATTGTTCCGGACAGTGCAATTTCCCTGATGGAGAAATATACACTTCCCCTGTTGAAAACAGTGCAAATGGAACAATTTACTTTGATTTCCCACAAATTTACAGAGGAAATGAAGCACACAAAGTCAGAGTTCGCCTTGAAAACGGAAAAGTTGTAGAAGCCAGCGCAGAAAAAGGTGAAGAATATTTTCTCAATATGATTAATATGGACGAAGGTTCTCGTTTTGTCGGAGAAATAGCAATCGGCACAAACAATATGATTCAAGAAATTACAGGAAATATTCTATTTGATGAAAAAATCGGCGGAGCTATACACATGGCACTTGGTGCATCTTATCCGGAAGCAGGCGGCAAAAATGTCTCAGGACTTCACTGGGATTTAATTAAAAACATGAAAAACGGTTCAGAAATCTACGCGGATAATGTACTTATCTACAAAGACGGAAAATTCGTTATTTAAAAGGTAAAAATGCAATCTAAAGAAAACTGGCTGGAAAAAGATTTAAAATACGTATGGCATCCTGATACACAAATGAAGCAATATGAAGGTAATGATTTCAAACCTACGCTCATTGAAAAAGGAGATGGCATTTACGTATATGACACAGATGGAAAACAATACATAGACGGTGTTTCTTCATGGTGGGTAAATACGCTTGGGCATTCAAACAAACGCCTAAATCAGGTGCTTTTAAAACAGGCAGAAAAAATTGAACACGTTCTTCTTGCAGATTTTACGCACAAACCGGCAATTGAGCTGGCAGAAAGACTTGTAAAACTTGCAGGAGAACCGTTTTCAAAAGTATTTTACTCTGATGACGGATCAACAGCTGTTGAAGTAGCCATAAAAATGGCATATCAATATTGGTATCAAAAAGGTAAACCGAAAAAAAAACACTTTGTTTCAATGACAGACTCATACCACGGTGACACTCTGGGCTCTGTTTCAGTAGGCGGCATAGATATTTACAAAAAAATATTTAATCCGCTTGTCTTTGAAACATTGAAAGTTTGTGCACCATATTGTTACAGATGTCCGAAAAATTGCACAAAAGAAAATTGCAGCATTGAATGTATAAAAGAAGTTGAAATACTTTTTGAAAAGCGTCATTCTGAAATAGCGGCAATGATTGTCGAACCGCTTGTACAAGGTGCAGCAGGAATGAGAGTATACCCTGTCGAATATTTAAAAAAACTCAGAGAACTTTGTGACAGATATGATATATTGCTTATTGACGATGAAGTAGCAATGGCATTCGGACGAACAGGTAAATATTTTTCTTTTGAACATGCAGGAATAAAACCTGATATATTCTGCGTGGCAAAAGGGATAACAGCTGGCTATATTCCGCTTGCAGCAACAATTACCACAGATAAAATATACAAAGAATTTTATGATGATTTTTCAAAATTAAAAACTTTCTATCACGGCCACAGCTTCACAGGAAATCCTATTGCATGTGCAATAGCTGTTGAAACTCTGAAAATCATGGAAGAAGAAAAAATCATAGAAAATTTATATCCTAAAATAGAAAAATTAAAAACAGGTCTTGAAGAATTCAAACAACTTGAACATGTTGGGGATATAAGGCACATTGGAATGATAGGAGCAATTGAGCTTGTTGAAGATAAAACAACAAAAAAAAACTACCCTTTCACAGAAAGAATCGGTCATCAAGTTTTCAAAAAAGCAATGCAACTAGGTGCAATATTAAGACCTATCGGCAACGTTATTTACTTTATGCCTCCTTTAATAATCACGGAAGAAGAGATTGCAACCCTGCTAAAAATAGCATATAATTCTATAAAATCGGTTACACAGGAGTAAACAATTATGAAAAGAACAAATGCATTTTCACTTGCCGAAATAGTAGTGGTACTTATGATTATTGGTGTTATTGCGGCAATGACACTTCCCACGTTAATGGATACAGCAGAGAAAAAAGAACTGGCAACAGGGTTGCAAAAAGCACATTCAACATTAACACAGGCTGTATCAAGAATGGAAATAGAAAACGGACCCGTTGGAAAAACAAGATACTGGACAAAACCGGCAGAGTTTTGGCCCCTGTTTACAGCAGAAATGAACACAACTAAAGTCTGCACAGGCGCACAGGAAGGATGTTTTACATCAGGCACAATGAAGGCACTAAATGGAAACAACTGGGCAGAATATGAAAAAAGAGACTACGGTGTTAGAACAGCAGACGGAATGTCATTCTCATTCAGCAGCACCCTTTGTGCAGCTGACAAAGGGGTTTCAGAAGCAGACATAAAAAATGGATTAGGACGTTTTCTTGTTGACGTAAATGGCGACAAAGGTCCTAATAAATTCGGAGAAGATTTATACTTTTTCTGTCTTGTTAAAGAAAAAGGCATAGTTCCTGCCGGAACAGACACCTCAAAAAGCGGTGATGACTGTTACAGAAAAGGCAACGGCATAACCTGTGCGGCTAAAGTTCTTAAAGCAGGCAAAATTGATTATCCATACGATAAACCAACAGCATCATCAGACAAAGACAAACCTAAAAAATAAGCTAGTATAATTTAATAATATTTTGAATTGCGGTTTCAGCTGTATCTAAAATTTGATACAGCTGAGCTTTTTCATATGGATTTCCCTCAGCTGTTGTTTGGAACTCAATAATTTTTCCGCTCTTTGTCATTACAACATTAGAGTCAACCTGTGCATGTGAATCTTCTGAATAATCAAGATCCAGCTTAACATCTCCGTCAATAATACCGATAGAAACAGCTGCAATCGGCTCAAGTATAGGATTTTCTTTTAATAAACCTTTTTCCATAAGTTTTTTAACAGCTTGTTCCAGTGCAAGATAGCCTCCGCAAATGCTGGCACAACGGGTTCCACCGTCAGCTTGAATTACATCAGCATCAATAGTTACAGTCAATCCGGTCATTTTTTCCAAATCAACACATGAGCGCAGGCTCCTTCCGATTAGTCGCTGAATTTCCTGTGTTCTTCCTGAAATTTTTGAACGTTCTCTCTGGCATCTTGTATGAGTTGACGTAGGCAAAAGAGAATATTCAGCTGTAACCCAGCCTCTCGGGTCATCTTTTTCCATCCATTTGGGAGCTTTTTCATCAACAGATGCAGTAACTATCACTTTTGTATCCCCGAACTCAACCAAAATTGAGCTAATAGCATGTTTTGTATAATCTCTTGTAAACTTTATATTTCTTAATTCATCGTTTTTTCTGTTATTCAATCGTTCTGACATTTAACAACTCCTTTTCCGTCCTTCTTTTTTGTGGTAATTTTATCTTAGCAAATATTACAGATGTGGGATAGATTATGACAAAATTTTACTTAACAACAGCAATTGACTATGCAAACGGCGCACCACATATAGGGCACGCATATGAAAAAATACAAACAGATGTTCTGGCTCGTCACTTCCGCCAGAGATATAACGATGTATATTTCCTTTCAGGAACAGATGAACACGGCATAAAAATTCAAAAAACAGCAGCAGCTCAAAACATTACCCCTCAGGAACTCTGTGATATGAATGCAGGAAAATTTGAAGAATGCTGGAGCGGACTGGAAATCTCATACAATCAGTTC
The DNA here is from genome assembly GCA_048360435.1 of Candidatus Limenecus sp. Classification (GTDB taxonomy): domain Bacteria; phylum Cyanobacteriota; class Vampirovibrionia; order Gastranaerophilales; family Gastranaerophilaceae; genus Limenecus. The sequence continues at coordinate 30,859 of DBGCOP010000030.1, forward strand.
ATCAGAACAACTGACAAAGAACACGAAGCTATCGTACAAAAAATATTTAAAAAACTTCAAGAAAACGGAGATATATACAAACACTCCTACACGGGATTATATTGTTCCGGATGTGAATCTTTTCTCAATCCAAGAGATTTAACAGAAGACGGTCTTTGTCCCGATCACTTGAAAAAACCGGAAGAAGTCAAAGAAGAAAACTACTTTTTTAAACTTTCTAAATACAAAGACAAAATCATTGAGCACATAAAAAAGAATCCTGAATTTATTCAACCAGAATTCAGGGCAAATGAAGTTATTAACCAGCTTGAACACATTGAAGATATTTCTGTATCACGTTCAAAAGAATCAGTAAGCTGGGGAATTCCAGTTCTCGATGATGATTCACAAATTATCTATGTATGGATTGATGCACTTTCTAATTACATCACAGCACTCGGATATGACCCGGAAAATCCTTCAGAAAAATTTAAAAGATACTGGCCTGCTGATGTTCAAGTAATTGGAAAAGACATACTAAAATTCCATGCAATCTACTGGCCGGCTTTCTTAATGGCATTAGATCTGCCTTTGCCAAAAACAATTTTTGCCCATGGCTGGATTACAATCGACCAAACAAAAATGAGCAAATCAATCGGAAACGTTATTGCGCCGAAAGATGTACTTGAAAGTTTTAATTTAAAACAGCCTGATGCTTTCAGATATTTCATGATGGTTACAGCACCCGCAGGCAGAGACGGAAACTATTCAGACTTAGATTTCAAAGAAAGAGTAAATGCAGATTTGGCAAACAACATAGGCAATCTGCTAAACAGAACTTTGAATATGCAGGTTAAATACTTTGATGGAGAAATAAAACCTGAATTTATTACAGATTCTGAAAATGAAATAGCAAAAGCAGCTGCTGAGACTGTCAAACTGGTTAAAGCCAGATTTGATAAGTTTGAAGTTGCAGAAGCAGCACAAGAAATTGTTAATTTTGCTAACACTGTAAATAAATATGTCAATGATACTGCCCCCTGGAGTCTTGCAAAAGAAGGCAAAACTCAAGAGTGTGCAAGAGTTCTTTATACAGTGCTTGAATCAATGCGATTCATAGGAGCATTACTTGCACCATATTGCCCCAATATTGCTCAGGATATATACGAACAGCTAAACAGAGAGGAAAAAGCTGTTGAGGTTAACTTAGACAGTCTTCTTTGGGGAGGAATTCCGGCAGGAAAAATTACTGAAAAAGATAAGATTAAGCCGGTATTTTTACGTATGGATTCAGAAATTGCAGGAGCCGCTAAAAAATCATGATAGATATTGAACAAAAACAAAAATATGATGAACTTGCTTTGAAAATAAACAAAGCGAAGGAGTGTCTTTGACCTTGCTAAATTAAAAATAAAAATTCTTGCACTTGAAGAAAAGCTTCAAGCAGAAGATATATGGAAAACACCTGATGAAGCCGCAAAATTGTCACAGGAATTAACTGAATACAAAAATACGGTTGAACAGGCAAAACGCTGGGACAAAGTTCTTGATGACTGTAACATTCTGATTGAATTATATAATGAAACAGAAGATGAAGCATTATGGGAAGAGCTTCAAAATAACCTTGATTCGCTTGATGATGAAATGAATAAGTGGGAAGTACAAATGACACTGTCCGGCGAATATGATACTTATGATGCCATTTTGACAGTTAATGCAGGAGCAGGCGGGACTGACGCACAAGACTGGGCGCAAATGCTGCTTCGAATGTATACACGCTGGGCAGAAGCAAAAGGCTGGCAAGTTGAACTTTTGGACAAATCAGATGGTGACGAAGCCGGCATAAAATCAGCAACAATAAAACTTACAGGGAAATATGCCTTTGGTCTTGCAAAAGCAGAACGCGGTGTTCACAGGCTTGTAAGAATTTCACCGTTCAACGCAAACGGCAAACGTCAGACAAGCTTTGCTTCGCTTGAAGTCAGTCCTGTAATAGAAGATTTTGAAAAAGCAATTCATATTCCGCAGGAAGACATTGTTCTTGAAACAATGCGCTCAGGTGGAGCAGGCGGACAAAATGTAAACAAGGTAGAAACTGCCGTAAGAATTTTACACAAACCAACAGGAATAGTCGTAAAATGTCAGCAGCAGCGATCTCAGCTTCAAAACAGAGAAACAGCAATGCAAATGCTTGCTTCAAAACTTCTGGCAATAAAACAGGCAGAACATGACAAAAAACTTGCTGAGTTAAAAGGCGAAAATTTTGACATCAACTTTGGTTCTCAAATTCGTTCATATGTCTTTCATCCTTATAAAATGGTGAAAGATCACCGCACGGGATTTGAAGTGGGCAACGTCGATTCTGTTATGGATGGAAATCTTGACGGTTTTATTGAAGCTTATCTGAAACAAAACATCTCATCATAAAATAAAAAAACTAACAGCAAAAATATTTATGTTCGTATTTTAAATCAGTATGAAATTATCAAACTCATTTATTAATACTTTAAGACAAACATCATTCAAAGCAGACTTCAATAAATCCTTTGATAAATATATCGAAGAAGATGAAAATATATTAGGATATGATGATGCAATTTCAGCAGAAAGAAGAAAATATATAAGAGAATCTGCATACAGCCGCATAATGCCCTATTATGAATATCATAAAGAAACAAGACTGAGCGAATATGAACTTAAGAAAAAAATTGAAAGCCTGTCAAGAAAAACTCAAATAGACAACAGTATACTTAATGACACTGATTTAATGAATATAAAAAAGCTTCCGGGACTGCCTGAAGCATATTCAGGACAAAGCCTTGTTGATAAATCTTATGACTTATTTCCACTAAAACGTGCGGGGTTCAAAAAAATTATATCTATAAGTGAATACGACAAAGATTATGAAAACGAAATAAAAAATGAAGGTCTGGAATATAGTTATTTTAATTATCCGGAATCTGCTTCAAATGTGCCGGTATTTCCATTTTCCAGCCGAAACGAAGCCATCTGTGAACTTAATGAAAACACGATTACTTATAATCTGCCCAAAGAATATACCGAAGTGAATTTAAAAAAGTTTGATAAGCAATCAAAAGAATTTATAAGAGATTTAATATTTTTTACAAAAGAATTGAAAGAAGGACACAGCTATTTGCACTGTATTTACGGAACAGAAAAAACAGATCAGGTTTTGTATTTAGCCGCATCCGTCTGCCCTGAACTAAAAGAACTCAAAACTGTAACAGGGAAAATTGACAAAGAAACACATAAAGCCGTAAAAAATACTTTGGAAGCATTAACAGAGTCTGACAAAAAACAACTCGGACTGAACTGATTTTATACTCCAAATCCAGTAAATTTTGTATAAAGGCTTTATTTGTAAAACTTTTATAATATAATTGTTAGAGTAAATGAAATTATGGGATAATTATCCCTGCGAAATATCGTCGTTAAAGAGTAATAAGGATAAAAGAATGAACACAAAAGTAGAGAAACTGGAAAATAATATCGTAAAATTGGATATTGAAATTGATGCCCAAACAGCAGAAAAAGAATATAACAAAGCATGCAAAAGACTTGCACAAAGAGTAAATATACCGGGCTTCAGAAAAGGTAAAGCTCCCAGAGCAATTCTTGAAAAAAATATCGGTGCTGAAACAATAAAAAGAGATGTTTTGGAATATTTACTTCCTTCAACATTTGCACAGGCTATTACAGAAAATGAATTGAATGTTATAACAGAACCTTATGTTGAATCTTATGAATTCGAAGCAGGAAAACCTGTCACTATTGTAGCTAAAGTTGAACTCAAACCGGAAGTTAAATTCGACAAATACAAAGACATGGATATTGAAGTTGAAGAATTCAAAACTGCTGAAGATGCAATGGAAAAAGAACTTAATGAATTGACTGAAAAATTCACAGAACTCAAATCAATTTCAGACCGAGAAACTAACGAAAAAGATGTTGTAGTTATGGATTTTGACGGCTCCGTAAATGGTGAAAAAATCGAAGGCGGTTCTGCAAAAAATTATATGCTCGATTTAGAACACAGCAACTTTATTCCGGGCTTTGCCGAACAGCTTGTCGGTAAAAAAATCGGTGAAGAATTCACAATTGATGTAACATTCCCGGAAAATTACCATGACGAAAAATTAAAAGGACAACCTGCTCAGTTCAAAATTACAATCAATGAAATTAAAGAAAAAGTTAAACCTGAATTAACCGATGAACTTGCACAAAAAGTTAACCCGAGCTTCAAAACAGTTGAAGATTTGAAAGCAGACATACAAAAATATCTCGACAATACAGCAAAAATCGAAAATGACAAAAGAAGTGCGAACAAAGTTTTCGAAACTATCTTGAACAATATGACAGTAGACGTTCAACCTACAATGATTGAAAGAGAAAAAGAAGCTCTCGTTTCTGACTTCAAACATAAAGTAGCACAAACAGGCGTTTCTTGGGAAGATGTCATAAAAAAAGACGGAGCTGAAAAAATAGACGAAGAGTTAAAAGCAGAAGCACTGAACAGAATCAAAAACTCTTTAATGATTTCGGAAATTGCAAAACTTGAAAATATACAAGTAACTGCTCAGGACTTAGAACAAAAAATCGCTGAGATGGCTATGATGTATCAAACAAACAATGAGACTATACTAAAAGAAATTCAAAGAAACACTGCTTTGATTCAATCATTGTCTCAACAAGCATTAAGTCAAAAAGTTACTAAATTTTTAATTGACAACAACAATATTAAATACGTTACAACAGATAAAAAATAACATATAATATATATTAATCAGAATAAGAAAGGGCAATTTATGAGCTTTGTACCAACAGTTGTAGAACAATCAAGCCGTGGAGAACGTGCATTTGACATATTTTCAAGACTGCTTAGAGAAAGAATTATCTTTCTTGGCACACCGATTGATGACATGGTAGCCAACCTCGTAGTGGCTCAAATGCTGCTTCTGGATTCAGAAAATCCTGAAAAAGACATTATGTTATACATCAATTCACCCGGAGGAAGTGTTACAGCAGGTTTTGCTATTTATGACACAATGCAGCACATTCGTTCGGATGTTTCTACTATATGTCTTGGGCAGGCTGCATCAATGGGTGCTTTCTTGCTCTCATCAGGAACAAAAGGCAAAAGACTTGCTCTTCCCCATTCAAGAGTATTGATTCACCAACCATTAGGCGGTGCACAAGGTCAGGCAACCGACATCGAAATTCAAGCTGCCGAAATCTTGAGAATCAAAAAATCATTGAATGAAATTCTTGCTTCAAATACAGGACAATCTATTAAGAAAATAGAAAAAGACACAGACAGAGATTATATCATGACACCTGAAGAAGCACTTGAATACGGTATGATTGATAAAGTTGTTACTATGGATAAGCACCCGAAAGCTGAATAGAGACGGGACTTACTGATAGGAGAATAGAGTAATGGTTAAACACGATGACAGCCGCTTAAAATGTTCATTCTGCGGAAAGACACAGGATCAGGTAAAAAAACTTATTGCCGGACCCGAGGTCTATATTTGCGATGAATGCGTAGAATTGTGTAATGAAATTCTGGACGAAGAATTTTTCGAAAATAAAGAAAAAACAGAAAAAGAAGAAGTCAAAGAAGCTGACATTTCATCAGTTCCAAAACCGCATGAAATAAAAGCATACCTTGACGAGCACATTGTAGGACAAGACGATGCAAAAAAAGTATTGTCTGTGGCTGTCTACAACCATTACAAAAGAATAGCACATAACGCAACTGAAAAAGATAATACAGGAATCGAAATCCAAAAAAGCAATATTTTGCTTGTAGGACCGACCGGTTCAGGTAAAACTCTTCTTGCTCAGACTCTGGCAAAAATGCTTGATGTACCTTTTGCGGTTGCAGATGCAACAACATTAACAGAAGCAGGATATGTTGGTGATGATGTAGAAAACATTCTTTTGAGGCTTTATCAAAGTGCAGAGTTTGATGCACAAAAAGCTGAAAGAGGTATTATTTACATTGACGAAATCGATAAAATTGCCAGAAAATCAGAAAACCCCAGCATAACAAGAGATGTATCAGGTGAAGGTGTTCAACAGGCTCTTTTAAAAATGATTGAAGGCACTGTTGCAAACGTACCTCCTCAAGGCGGAAGAAAACATCCTCATCAGGAATTTATACAAATTGATACGAAAAATATTCTGTTTATTGTAGGCGGTGCTTTCGTAGGTCTGGATAAAATCGTTGAAAGAAGGGCTGACGAAGGAACATCATTAGGCTTTGGAGCAAAAGCTCCTGCCACTGCGGCTGAAAAAGAAATTGCAGCACAAAAAATGCTCAAAAAATTGCAGCCTGAAGACCTTTTGAAATTCGGTTTGATTCCAGAATTCATTGGTCGTGTTCCTATTTATGCTGTTCTTGATCAGCTTGATGAAGCAACATTGAAAATGATATTAACAGAGCCCAAAAATGCTATTATCAAACAGTATCAATGTCTTTTGAAAATGGACAATGTTGATTTGAAATTCGAGCCTGAAGCCATTGAGCTTATTGCAAAAGAAGCAATTAAACGTAAAACAGGTGCACGTGCTTTGCGTTCAATTGTTGAAGAACTTATGCTGAATATTATGTATGAAGTACCTTCACAAGAGAATGTACATGAGTTCACAGTAACAGCTGAAATGGTAAAAAAGCGTGAAAATGTAGCTGAACTTATCAAGCTTCCTAACAAAATTAATGAATCATCAGTAGAAACACAGGAAGAAATAGCATAGATAATACAGATAAAATAGCATCAAAATTTTTAGGAAAAAGAGTTGAGGGCAGTATGTCTTACGACTCTTCTTTTCTTGTTGCCGTACCAAGATGTGAAAACAGAAAGCAATATGACATTGATGAAAAAAAATTGCCTTTTTACGGCACTGATGTATGGCATGCTTACGAATTTTCTTCGATGACAAAAAATGGTCTGCCAGTAACAAAATTAATGAAAATGGAATATGATTGCGAAAGTGAATTTATTGTTGAATCAAAATCTCTTAAACTTTATTTGAATTCATTCAATATGACCAGATTCGGAAAAACACAGCAAGAATGTCTGGAAGAATGTAAAAAAATTATTGAACATGATTTAAGTGAAATACTAAAAACACAAGTAAGAATAAACTTTCTTGATAATACAACACAAAAAATCGAAGTCTTCAGCAAATACAAAAATATTTTAAACATTGTAAATGCAAATGACATAAGAATTGAACACTTTAAAGAAGCTCCGGAAGTGCTTGAAACAGAAGAAACAGAAATCAGTACGGAATATTATTTAACATTTGATTCACTTCGTTCAAATTGCAGGGTTACACATCAGCCTGACTTTGGAGATGCTTTTATATATTACAAATCTAAAAAACACATAAAAGAAGATAGTCTTATAAAATATCTTTGTTCATTCCGCACCGAATATCATTTTCATGAAGAATGCTGTGAAATGATTTTCAAAAGACTTTTTGACAAACTTAATAAAGATGACGAACTGCTTGTTTCAATTCTTTACACAAGAAGAGGAGGAATCGACATCTGTCCTTCACGCTGGAGCAAAAATAACAGGGAAATTTCTGATATTTTTTTATTAACTGACATAAAAAAATATGCAAGAAACGGAATAAAGCAATAAACCTAAAAATGAGGATTTTTTATGAAAAAGATAACAACTTTCATCATTTGTTTTTTAATTACTGTTATTCTTACTTCAGTTGCAGTTTTTTATCTGGTAAATCCAAACGACCCTCAATACAAAACTTATTATAAAGAAAATGCAGCAATAGAAGCATTTTCAAATAAAGATATCGAAACATATTTCAAATATATGGACAATCCGGTCACCGTAAAAAATCACTCAGGTCCGGCAACACTTTTGGCATACACATATGCAGAATCAGGGAAATGCGATGATGCAGTCAGAGTAATAAATTCTTTTGAAAAAGAAAATGATTACTCATATTGTATGCAATACAAACCTCTTATGAGGCTGGCTTGCAGAAGTATGCATATAATATCACCGCTAAATCTAAATATAGATAAAGAAGTTGCTTTATCAAATATATATTTGCTCAAAGCTGATTACAAAAAAGCAATAGAACACGATAAAAAAAGAAAAAAGAAAAATTATTGCTTCAGTGCACGCTTGTATGCTGAAACCGGTGATTTGCAACAAGCTGATAATCTGGTAAAAAATTGTAAAAACAAAAGAGAAATAAACCAGACAAAAGGCATTATTGCACAAAAGAATAAAAATTATATCGAAGCTGAAAAATTTTACAAACAATCTTTGAACAAAAACTGTGAAAAGAAGCCCAATTGCACTGGAAACAATACATCATATCTTTACCTTGCAAAACTGTATACAGAAACAGGCAAAACACAATCCGCAGAAACTTTATGTAATAAAGTTCTGACAACCGTTCCATGGAACAATAAAGCAAAAACTTGTTTTAATGAAACAAAAAAATAATCTCGTGCATATACATTGTTGTCATATCTTACAAAAAATAGTAAAATAACTATACTTGTCTGAAATATAATCTGATATAAGAGAGGATATGATATGAAGTTACATATGCAGATTTTAATTGCGCTCGGTCTGGGCATAAAAAGAAACGGGCACATATTTTTGGGTTTAATAGCAGGTATCATTCTTGGTATAGCAATGCATGCCTATAATGCAACACACGAACCCACGACTGTATATAATATTCTCTATGCTGTTTTAAATTTCATAGGACAGGCTTTCATCAGATTGATTCAAATGGTTATAATTCCATTAATATTCAGTGCAATAATAATAGGTATATCAAGCATAGGCGACAACAAACAGCTCGGAGCCTTCGGTTTAAAAATGATATTTTATTATACAATCATTTCGGTTGCAGCTGTGGTCATCGGTACAACACTTGCTTTGACACTACATCCGGGAGACGGGGTCCAGTCTTTCATAAGCCAAAAATCAGCAGTTGCAACGCAACACATTGTTAAAGATGCTATTGCACAACAACAAGGGCACCTTTCTGAAATGTTCATAAATCTTATCCCTGCTAACCCTATGGAAGCATTGGCAAAAGGAGAGATGGTTCCAATTATCATATTTATTATGATTTTTGCTATTGCACTGGCTAAAGTGGGAGAAATAAACAGACCCGTTGTTTCATTCTTTGAATCGATATTTGCTGCAACAATGAAAGTTACAGATGGAATAATGTATCTTGCGGCTCCGGGTATATTTGCCTTAACAGCTACCGCCATTTCATCGTTCGGAATATCTGTTTTCAGCAGCATATCAAAATATTTTCTCGCAATATTAATAGGTTTTGCAATACAATTATTTGTTGTATATCCGATACTTATGAAAGTATTTTCCAAGGTGCCTGTAAGACTATTCTTTGCTGCAATAGCTGAAGCAATGATGGTCGGTTTTGGTACGGCAAGCAGCTCTGCAACATTACCGCTTGTAATAGCATGCTGTGAAAAACGAGGAATCTCTCACAAAGTATGCAGCTTTGTTCTTCCTCTCGGTGTAACGCTGAACTTCGATGCAACAGCAATGTTTCAGGTAATTGCTGTTTTATTCCTTACACAAGCTTACGGCGTAACAGTGGAACCGCTTCAGCTGCTTCAAATTGCAGTTCTTGCTATTGTTGCATCCAGCACATGTGCCGGTATCCCCGGAGGAGGAATCATCACCATAGCACTTGTTCTAAACAGCTTTGGTTTAACTCCGACACAAATGGTAGAAGGTTTTGCTTTCTTGTTTGCAGTAGACAGAATTGTTGATATGTTCAGAACAATGCTTAACATTACATCAGATGCTGTTGTCACAGCAGTAATAGCAGACAACGAAAATGAACTCAACTATGATATGCTCACAAGTGAAGAATCATATAAAGATATAATATAATAATGAAAAATACCGATATAACAGTACACAAAGCCGAAAAATTAAAAGGTGAAATAACAATTCCCTCAGATAAATCAATAAGCCACAGAAGCGCAATGTTTGCTGCGCTGACAGGAGGAGTTCTTGAGGTAAAAAACTTTTCTCAGGGAGCAGACTGTATAAGCACGCTTAATATTATCAAAGAACTAGGCTGTGAAGTTGAAACATTAGGCGAAAAACATATCAGAATAAATGCAGAAAATGCCTTTAAAAAGCAAATATACAAATTAGACTGCGGAAACTCAGGAACCTCAATGAGACTCTTTTCAGGAATAGTTGCATCCAGAGAAATTGAATCAACACTCTTTGGTGACCAGAGTCTCAGCAAACGTCCCATGAAAAGGGTTATATTGCCTCTTGAACTTATGGGCGCAGAGATTAAACATAATGATTTTAAAGCACCTCTTGTTATAAAAGGCAAAGAGCTTTTTCCAATTGATTACAAAAGTCCAATTGCCTCTGCACAGGTGAAATCTTGCATACTTCTGGCAGGCTTGAATACGATAGGTGAAACCAAAGTCACTGAACCTTATATATCAAGAGACCACACAGAAAGAATGTTGAAATATCTGGGAGCGGAAATTGAGACAAATGATACAACAACAAAAATAAAAAAATCAAAGCTTGAGCCTAAAAACCTCAGTATTTGCGGAGACATTTCTTCTGCGGCATTTTTTCTTGTTGCCGGTGCAATTGTTCCAAATTCTGATATTATTCTAAAAAATGTTGGACTCAATCCGACAAGAACCGGAATAATAGATGTTATGCAAAAAATGGGAGCAAACCTTGAAATCCTTGATAAACAAACAGAATGCAATGAAGAAATCGGAGATATAAGAATAAAAACATCACAACTTAAAGCTATAACAATAGAAGGTTCTATCATACCAAGATTGATTGATGAGCTTCCGGTCATTGCAGTGCTTGCAACGCAGGCTGAAGGTTCGACCATAGTAAAAGATGCAAGCGATTTAAGAAATAAAGAGTCGGACAGAATAAAATGCCTCGTAACCGAATTAAAAAAGCTCGGAGCAGATATAGAAGAAACCCCTGACGGCTTTATTATTCACGGACAAAAAGAACTCCAAGGCGGCACAGAAACAGAATGCTATCATGATCACAGACTGGCAATGAGTCTTTACGTAGCAGGACTAATATGCAAACAACCTGTAAAAATTAAAGAATTCAACTGGGTGGATATTTCATTTCCCGAATTTTTAGGACTCATGGAAACACTGCAATACTAATTATTCTTTAAAATCCGGACGTCCGCATTTATCGATATTTTTTATTCTCTCAACCCAGACATAGGTTTTATTTTGCTGAAAAGCAAAAGGGTTAGAAGAATAACATTTTTCTCTCGACATATATTGGGATTTTCTGTCGATTTCATTTATACGCTTTATTAACTTTTTTAAAGACAACAAAAGATTCATATCATTCAGCTTTCAACTATTTTATTCCCTTTAATTTTCAACATAATTCTTCATTCATATCATCACCGATTTCAAAAAGTATTTAATCAGAAAAAAGTATAAAAAAGACTTACCCTAAAGCACAATTTTTCGTATAATTTATTTATGAGAAATCCTGTAAAAGCAAAAAGAATTTTAATAGTCGAAGACAGCCTGGAATGGCAAAAAGTTCACATAACACTTCTGCATGCTTATTCACGAATTCCACTGGATGTAGAAATTGCATCAAATGCAAGAGATGGTTTGAAGTATATAGAAGAAAATTTAAAAACTCCGTTTGATTTGATACTTACTGATTTACAAATGGAAACCGATTTTCATCCTGAATTTGCCGGAGAATGGCTGGTCAAGCAAATTAAGCAAATCAAAGAATACAAAAATGTTCCTATTGTAATAATTTCCGCGACATACAACATAGATTTTATTGCTTCATCGCTAGGTGTGGACAGCCTCTCAAAAAGAAGCCTCATAAACAACTCTAACAACTACAATCTTATGCTTGATGAACAACTTTTATAAAAAAAGCTAAAGATTTATTAAATAAAAGCTTTGCATATTTTATGTTTATTGTAATATATTATTACAGCTAAAAAACAGGAGAAATAGAATGAGGAAAAGTCGCATTCTATAAATCTTGCTTGAGAAAAAATAAAAAGAAAATCGTTAATACTAGATAAGAAGGTACACAATGGGAATCAAAGGAAAAGTAGATAAAATGGTAGTTCTTGCTTGTGAAGAATGTAAAGAAAGAAACTACACAACTACAAAAAACAAAAAAACTCAAAAAGAAAGAATGGAAATCAACAAATATTGCCCAAGATGCAATAAACATACTGTTCACAAAGAAACAAAATAACTTTACTAATTGAAAATTTAATATTTAAAGAGCGTCCTTAGTTCAGTTGGTAGAACGTCGGTCTCCAAAACCGGATGTCGAGGGTTCGAGTCCTTCAGGGCGCGATTTAAATAAAACAGAGGAAACTATGGCTAACCAAACAAAAGATAAACAAGACATAAAAGAAGCAGCTAGAGCCTACTTCAAATCAGTAAAGTTGGAATGGGGAAAGATTACATGGCCCCCAAGACAGCAAATATTTGTAGAAACTATTTATGTAATTGTAATTACGGCTGTTTTTACGATTGCTGTTTTAGCTATGGATACAATATTCAGTGCTATATTTAAAGCACTCGGATTGACTCACTAATTAGATTTATATAATTACAGGAATTAATATAATGACAGAAGAAATGAATGAAGAACAAAAGAACGAACAATTTGCTGAAAATGACATCAAAGTCTTCGAAGATGAAAGACACCAGATTGTTGAAGAGAAAGATGAAAAACTAAAAGCAGACATTCAGGCTTCTCACAGCAAAGAACCTCAAAAAAAATGGTATATCGTTCACACATATTCAGGCTACGAAAACAAAGTTAAAGTTAACCTTGAAAAACGTATCGAATATATGAACATGGGAGACAAAATCTTCCGTGTAGAAGTTCCTCAAAAAACAATAACAAAAGTAAAAGACGGAAAAAAACAAGACAGAGAAGAAAAAATCTTCCCGGGATATGTTCTGGTTGAAATGATTATGGACGATGACAGCTGGTATGTTGTAAGACACACAGCCGGTGTTACAAAATTTGTCGGTACTTCCAAAAAACCGATTCCAGCTAAAGACTCAGAAATCAAGAAGATTATTCATAGAGTACAAACTCAAACAACAAAAATTGAACTCGATGTCAAAGTTGGTGACAAAGTCAGAATCATTTCAGGTCCGTTTGCAGACTTTATCGGAGATATTACGGAAGTTTATCCTGACAAGTCTAAACTCAGAGCTACTGTATCTATTTTCGGCAGAGAAACACCTGTCGAATTAGAATACAAACAAATTCAAAAAGTATAATAGTTATGTGGAAGGGTTTATCCCGCTATACCACGAAAGGAGAACAAAATGGCAAAGAAAATCGTTGGAAAAATCAAGCTTCAAATTGAAGCAGGCAAAGCAAATCCATCACCGCCGGTTGGTCCTGCATTGGGTCAGCATGGTGTTAACATCATGGATTTTTGTAAACAATTCAACGCAAAAACTCAAGATCAAGCAGGCTATATTATCCCTGTTGTGATTGATGTATATGAAGACAGAAGCTTCTCTTTCATTATCAAAAGCCCTCCGGCTGCTGTATTGATTAAGAAAGCTATCAATTTACCCAAAGGTTCTGCTGCACCAAACAAAACTAAAGTCGGCAAAATCACTGTTGCACAGTTAGAAGAAATCGCAAAAATTAAAATGAATGATTTGAATGCAACAACCGTAGAAGCAGCTGTTAGAATGCTTAAAGGTTCTGCAAGAGCAATGGGTGTTACAGTAGAAGAATAACAAGTGGAAGGGGATGCCGTACGGGGCGCACCTTTATGAAAAGCCCGAAACGGATTAGAACCCGATATCACCACAGAAAGGAAATAAAATGAGTAAATTAACTAAAAGACAACAAAAAGCAGCAGAAATGCTCGAAGGCTTTGTTCAACCTTCTTCAGCTGCTGATGCATTAAAAAAGTTACAAGAAATATCAGAAGCAACAGTAAAATTCGATGAAACAGTTGAATGCCACATGCGTCTTGGTATTGATGTAAAAAGAGCTGATCAGCAAATTCGTTCAACAGTTGTACTTCCTGCCGGATTAGGAAAAGAAGTCAGAGTTTGCGTAATCGCTAAAGGCGTAAAAATTGACGAAGCTAAAGCAGCAGGAGCTGATGAAGCAGGTGCAGAAGAAGTGATTGATAAAATCGCAGGCGGCTGGTTTGAATTCGATACATTGATTGCAACTCCTGATTGTATGGGTATGTTAGGTAAACTCGGTAGAGTTCTTGGTCCTAAAGGATTGATGCCTAACCCAAAAACAGGTACAGTTACTCTTGACGTAGCTAAAGCTGTTAAAGATGCTAAAGCTGGTAAAGTTGAATTCAGAGCTGACAAACAAGGTATGATTCACTGCCCTATCGGAAAAATCAAATTCTCTTTTGAAGATTTGATGAAAAACTATGCAACACTGGCAGATGCTGTATTAAGAGCTAAACCCTCTGTTGCTAAAGGTACATACCTAAAATCAGCTTACTTAACAACTACAATGGGACCTAGCATTAAGCTTGATTCTAAAAACGTAGCTGCTGAAGTTAAAGAATATGTATAACAAATATTTGTTATAACCACAAAAAGCCCCCGTAAAAAACGAGGGCTTTTTTATATTATTCTTTCATTGACTTCATTAAATTTCGGAAAAGCTTAAATTCTTCTTTTATTAAATTCACATTCTGATTTAAAAAGGCTTTTGAGCCTTTAAAAACATCACCGACTCTTTTTTTAAAGGGTCTTGAAACAATGTTCAATTTTTCAGGATTAAATAAAACAAGCTGAGACTGGTTCATTCCTAGAATTTTATTTATATCCAATATATTAAAGTTTTTCAGTGCATTAGTTCCTGAAATAACACCTTTTGTCATATAAATGCCATCATAACCATTTTCTAAAAATAAATTCCTTACCATCAATTCAATAAGAGCATTGGTTTGTTTTCTATTAAATATCATATTTTTAAAAAATTTATAAGTAGAATCACTTTTTTCAAGCATCTCAGAAGTAAGCAATGAACTGATTTTTGTTATAACTTCGTTATAATTTTTTATATTGACACAGCCAACTTTTACATCACTAACTTTTACAGGAATAATTTTTCCTGCAAACAATTTAAAGTTTTGTGCCACTTTTTCGTCAGGAGTCAAATAAACAGCAGCCCCAAATTCTCTTGGCATAACTTTGAGTTGATTACTGGCAAACGGAGTAAAACCTTTTCTGTATATTTTACTTGAATGATGAGTACCATGATAGAAAATTCCGTCTTTAGGTAAAATTTCTTTGGGACAATCTTGCATAATTTTTTTGAAATCAATCTCAAGAAGTTCCGTAATATTTTTATTATTTGTAATTTGTCGAAGCATTTTTTCCGCATTTTTATAAGCAGAATTTCCGTAATTATTAATATTTCCTTTTAAATATTTCGCAGCTTTAAGAGGATCTCTTCCGACTGCAACAGCCATAAAAATCACAGGCAAAGACAACGCTCCCGTGATTAGAACAGTTTTTGGAGTAATAATAGGTTTGCTTTTTTTCTTGTTATTCTCCGGCAATTCTTGATGCTTTTGTGCATATTTTGGAGTCTGCAATGTATTTTGTTTAAAATTTATTGACTTTAATTGCATAATTTTCCTTTCGCTGAAATAAAACTGCTAAAGAAAATTTATTGCTATCATAATTACTCTTTATTTTTGCTTGCCATAAAACTTAACAAAAGCATTATGACAGAAACCAAAATTGCATAAATAAAGAATTTCAAAGAAGTACCGACTATAAAACTCGCAATAGCACCGGAAATAACAGCTATTGAAGCAAGAATCAAAACAGTCTGATTTTGAGAAAAACCTCTGTGTAAAAGCTTGTGGTGGAGGTGTTCAGCATCGGGGGTAAAAGGTGAAACACCCTTTGCAATTCTTCTCAAAGAAGAAAAAGTAATGTCTATAATCGGCACAGAAAGAATAAAAAACGGAACAAACATCGTCAAAGCGGCAGACTTCATCACTCCGGTAATAGAAAGAGTGGCAAGAAGAAAGCCCGCAAATAGTGCTCCTGAATCGCCCATAAAGATTTTTGCAGGATGAAAATTATAAGTAAGAAAAGCAAGCATAGAACCTGCAAGAATGAAGGCAATCAAAGCACTTATAGCATTTGTCGGGGTCATTGCAACAGAAATCAAACCGAGGGTAACGGCACTGATTGTAACAATAGACCCGGCAAGACCGTCAACTCCGTCAATGAAATTGAGAGCATTACTTATGCCCACAATCCACAACACTGTGACAATATACGAAACAATAAGACCCAGATGTATAGGGTTTCCAAAAGGATTGTATATCGTGTCAACACTTATACCAAGCAAAAAGACAATAGAAGCTATGGCTATTTGTATCATCAGCTTGAATTTTGCATTCAATCCATACACATCATCAATTAATCCTAAGAGAAACATCAATGAACTGCCAAGAAGAATTCCTGAGAGAAGCTTTCCGTAAGGATAATAACTCAATATAACAAGAAGCGCAAAGGTAAGCATAACACTTGCCCAAATAGCAATCCCTCCGAGTCTTGCAATTGGTCCATGATGAATTTTTCTGGCATTCGGTTTATCTGTCAGATTATTTTTCTTAGCAAAATAAATAACAAACGGCATAATAAAAAATCCTAAAAGATAAGACATTATTGCGCCTAATATATGAGCATCCGATAGTTTTAGCGATATCATTTTTAACCTCTACATGCCTGCATAAAGCGGGTATTTTTTACATAATTTCAACGAACGTTCCCTAAGGTTTTGAAGAGCAGTTTCATTGTCAGAAGCAACAACAGCACCTGCAATAATTTTTGCAACCTCAACCATATCTTCTTCTTTAAAGCCTCTTGTTGTCACAGCTGCTGCACCCAAGCGTACTCCGCTTGTAACAAAAGGACTTTGCGGATCATTTGGGACAGTATTTTTGTTAGCTGTAATACCTACTTTTTCAAGAACGTTTGCAATATCTTTTCCGGTTTTGTTAAATTTTCTCAAATCAAGAGTCATGAGGTGGTTTTCCGTACATCCGCCAACAATATCCATTCCCTCATCAATTAAACCGTTAGCAAGAGCCTTTGCATTTTTAACAATCTGAGCAGCATACTCTTTAAATGACGGATCAAGAGCTTCTTTTAAAGCAATTGCTTTACCGGCAATGATGTGTTCCAAAGGACCACCCTGCATCCCGGGAAACACAGCCTTGTCTATGCCCTGAGCATGTTCTTCATCACACATAATAATTCCGCCTCTGGGCCCTCTGAGAGTCTTATGCGTAGTTGTTGTAATAAAGTGGGCATATCCGGCAGGAGAAGGATGCACTCCGCCTGCAACAAGTGCAGCGATATGTGCAATATCCGCCATAAGATAAGCACCAACTGAATCAGCAATTTCTCTGAATCTTTTAAAATCAATAATTTTTGAGTAATTGCTTGCCCCTGCAATTATCATTTTGGGCTTATGTTCTTTTGCAAGTTTTTCAACTTCATCATAGTCAATACAACCGTTTTCATCTACACCATAGCTTACTATGTTATAGTTAATACCTGAAAAATTTACAGGAGAACCGTGACTCAGGTGTCCTCCGTTAGACAAATCCATACCCATAACAGTGTCACCGGTATTCAAGGCATACATAAACACCGCCATATTAGCCTGAGCACCGCTATGAGGCTGAACGTTGGCATGGTCAACGCCAAACAACTTTTTACATCTTTCCTGTGCAAGCTCTTCTATAACATCAACATTTTCACAGCCGTTATAAAATCTTTTGTGTGGTTTTCCTTCAGCATACTTATTTGTCAAAACAGAACCGCATGCCGCCATTACAGCAGGAGAAGTAAAATTCTCGCTTGCAATAAGTTCGATTGTATTTTGTTGTCTCTCAAGTTCCTTAGCTATTGCATCAGCTACCTGAGGGTCTTCTTTTCTTATTATATCCAATTCCATTTTTATACTCCTGCTCCCTATATACTCGTCTATAATTTTACAACGGTAAAAAAGATATGTGAAATATGTAAATTCTGATAAAATAATAATGGGAGAGGAAAATGCTAATACAGGGCAGTTCTGTTTCACGCAGAACAGAAAAAATAATCGAAGAATATACAAAGCTCTTAGACGAGGGTATTGAATCCTCAAAAATTCTTGTGCTCGTACAAAACTCTTTTAAAAAAGCTGATTTTATTGACAAAGTAAAAATAAAGCTTAAGAAGAATCATTTTGAAGAACCCAAAATTCACACATTTTACGGTCTTGCATACAACACTGTCACAGAGAATTGGCCTAAAGTAGAAAACACAATAAATACAGGCACACCTGTGATTTCACCAAACTTAACGGGTCTTGAGATATCACAGTTTTTCTTCAAACATGCTGTAAAAGATGCCGGATTTAAAGATTACAACTCAAAAATCAACCTGATTCACCAGCTTTTCAGAAGAAATTCTCTTATTACAAACAACAATCTTTCTTATCAAGATGTGCAAAAAAGAACGGAAATCCTTAATGAAACATTTGCACCCGATGCAAAAACAGCAATCGATTTGTTTAAGAAAAAAACAATCGAATACAGGGCTTTTGACTACATACGACAGTTAAATATTTTCCAATATGTGTATAAAAATACAAACTATTTTGAAAACATAGAATACCTTTTGCTTGATGATGCTGATGAAATCACCAATGCACAACTCGATTTTATCACTTATCTTAAGCCTCAACTGAAAAAATTCATAATAGGATATGATAAATATGGTTCATCAAGACTCGGCTTTTTAAATACGGACACGCAAACAATTGAAAACCTGAAAAAAATCTTTTCCAATCCTGAAGAAGAAGAAATTAACCTCGATGACATAAAAAAAATAAAGCCAATCAACAAATCCTTCTCTTTCACACGAAGGCTTGAGATGATTGATTCCGCCATATCAAATATAGACAAACTTATACAAAGCGGAATCTCACCGGGAGAAATAGCTGTCATAACTCCTTTGACGGACTCAGCCTTAAAATTCTGTATATCAGAAGCATTTGACAAAAAAAATATAAAATATCAATACTTTTCAGGAAGCGAAAAACTCGTTCAAACTACGGCGATTAGAAACACCATCACGCTCTTAAATTTATCATTTCAGGAAAACACGGATATTTTTAAAATCCGCTCTGTTCTTTCTGAAATGATAGGAATACCGGTAAAATATTGCCTTGCACTCATAGAAAACTATAAAAACCGCAAAAAAATAGAATTCATTGACCTAAAAACACCTGAATACAACAACAGACTGACAGCACTAATAAAAATATTAGAAATCATAAGCACTCAAAAAACAACCCTGAGTGAAAAAATATACACAATTTATGAAAATCTCTTGTCTGACATTTTGTCGCAAAAGGACACAGAGAGTTTTCGTTTCTTTCTAAAACAAATACAGGATTTTGAAAAAGTTTTTCCCAAATATTCAACCGATATAAATCTGCAAAAAGAAATATTAACCCAGCTTGAAAATTCTATAATATCAGAAAATCCATCCTCTGCGCCGGAAGTTAAAGAAAACCATATAATCATTTCAACAGCGCAAAAAATTATTGATTTTTCTATTCAAAGAAAATTCTTCTTCTGGCTTGATACAACCTCGTCGGAATGGACAAAAGAAGATCTGGGCACGCTTTACAACGCTTGGGTTTATCAAAAATCATGGAATAAAGACACATTCACCTATGAAGACAACATGATCCTGACAAAAGAAAAAACACTGCGTGCATTAAGAAAGCTGTCTTTGCTTTCAAAAGAAACAATCTATGAATACTCAAGCCTGTTTGATATGCAGGGGAATGAAAACTTCGGAGGGATAAAGCAATACCTCGAAGAAAAAAACGACAAAAACCAAACTGGCATTGATTTTAAGTTTATCCCCAGAGATGACCAGAAACCTGTTCTTGACTACAAAGAAGGTTCAATGGCAATTTCAGCAGTTCCGGGAGCAGGAAAGACAACTATCCTTCTTGCTTTGATAATAAAGCTTCTTCAAGCAAAAGAAGAAAGTGAAAATATCTTTGTCCTTACCTATATGGAATCAGCCGCAAGAAACTTTAAAGAACGAATTAAAAAGGTCTGCCCGTCTTTAGAAAAACTGCCTAACATTTCAACAATACACGGGCTGGCTCTTCGAATCCTCAAAGAAAATTCAAACTTCGTAAAAGCAGGTCTGGACGAAAATTTTGAAGTCTGTGACGATAATCAAAGACAAAAAATCATTCGTGAAATTATGTACAAGTTGCAAATTGATGCTGAAAACTTCGACAAATATGAAAAAGCTGTTTCAGCTTTAAAACTTTCCGGAGCTGAAAAAATTTCATACACAACAGATAGTGAACTAAAAAGATTTCTCAAATTTTATTATACATATAACCTGTATTTAAAAGACAGAAACATAATTGACTATGATGACATGCTTGTTTTAAGTGTAAAAATACTTCAAGAAAATCACGATATAGCACAATATTACAGCAATTTATGTAAATATTTGATAGAAGACGAAGCTCAGGATTCATCAGTTATTCAGCAAAAACTTTTGAATATTTTAAGCTCAAAACACAAAAATCTGATAAGATGCGGAGATGTAAATCAGGCAATTACAACAACTTTTACAAACGCAGACGTAAAAGGTTTCAGAGATTTTATAAAAAACAGCAGAAATGTAGAAATGAATAAATCACAAAGATGCACAAAGGAGGTCTATGAGCTGGCAAACAATCTCATAGATTACTCATTAAATGAAAATGATTTAAAAAACGCATTTTACAATATAAAAATGACAGAAGTTGCAGGAAAAAATCCTGTTTCAAAAAATGCGCTTACATCTTTCATCTTTGAAGATTATCAGCAGGAGAGAACCTTTATCCTTGAAAACATAAGAAAAATATTCTCTTCTAACCCTGAAGCCTCTGTGGCTCTGCTTGTCAGAAACAACTATCAGATAGAAGAATATACGGAATTTCTTTCGAATTATGGCTATAACGTTATAACAAGAAGCGACCTGCTTAAAGAACAGCCTGTTTTTTCACTGATTTTAAGCATCATAAAATTCTGCACAAGACCCTGGGACAATGACAACATAATCCAATGCGCAGAAATTTTGAAAAAACAAAAACTGCTTAAACTTTCTGATGAAGATTTAACATTTCTGAAAGAGTCAAAATCTCCCTTCATTATGACAGATGCAGACTCTTTAAACTCAAAAGAGCTTTCTCAATTCCTGTGGGATATGAATTACTGGTTAAGCATTTCACAAAAATATTTTACTGACGGAATTGAAGAATTTGCTCTAAAAATTGGGAATTATTATTACATATCAGAAATTGAAAAATCCAATGTATATATGATAGCACTGCTTTTAAAAAGGCTGTCTTCTTTATACAAAGACAACTCCACTCTTTGTGAAAGGCTGGAAGAACTTTCTAACAGACCGCTTTCTGGACAATTCAGATTTTTTAATGAAGAAGATGTTAACAACGCAGCTCAAAAAGATTCAATACACAGCGGAAAAATCCAGATTATGACCTATCACAAGTCAAAAGGCGACGAGTTTGATGCTGTTTTTATTCCGCAGCTGACTGAAGAGAATCTGCCTTTTTCTGTCGAAAACATAAAAATTAAATCAAAAGAACGTTTTATCGAAGCAGTCAAAGCGCTAAATTATAATTATAGAAAAAAAGATGAAAATGAATTGAAAAATTTTCAAATTGAAGAAAACCTCAGGCTGCTTTATGTAGCAATAACAAGGGCAAAAAAACAACTTTTTATCACCTCTGCAAAGAAGTATAAAAAATTCTCAAAATTAAGAGAAGCAAAACCTTCAATAATTTTCAATACAATTTTAACAAACTCATCGGGAGCAATTTAATGACAACACAGACCTATACACTTTCAAAGCTTCAAATGTTTGATGAATGTCCTCAAAAATACAAGCTTTGTTACATAGACAAGGTTCATATCATAGAAAATATAAACAACAGCGCATCACAAAAAGGAAATAACCTCCATAACCTGATTAATTATTATCTGAAAGGAATGGATGTCAGCAGGCTGATAAGTGTATTAACACCTCAAGAAAAAATATTGTGGCACAATTTTATAACCTCGGATGTAAAAAATTACAAATTTGTCAGCAGTGAATACAGTTTCAACTTAAGACTCGATGAATACTGGCTCACAGGAAGAATAGATGCACTTTTTGAATATGGTGGAGACTACATCATTCTTGACTGGAAAACAGGTGAAAACTTTTTGCCGGAAAATGTAAAATTTCAAACCTCATTTT
Source organism: Candidatus Limenecus sp. (assembly GCA_048360435.1). Taxonomy (GTDB): domain Bacteria; phylum Cyanobacteriota; class Vampirovibrionia; order Gastranaerophilales; family Gastranaerophilaceae; genus Limenecus. The sequence goes on from DBGCOP010000030.1 coordinate 53,285, forward strand.
ATCTTTTGTGCATGTATGAAATATTAAAATCAAAAAATCTTATCAAAAAACCGGAAGAACTTTCGCTTAATTATATGGATCTTGCTTCTGACAGTATAGTTAGAATCAATTTTGATGAAAACTCATATATGCAATACAAAAATTTAATTTTAACAATAATAAATAAAATAAATGAAGGAAAAAACTTTTTCTGTAACAAAACATCAAAATGTAAACTTTGCAAATATTACAGAGCTTGTCCTTATTTATAATATTCTATTTATTTAATCTAAATAGAATGCAGTAATAACTTTATGAGATTCTTCCGCATAATCAATCGCTTTATGAAGCGTATTTGATGTATGAGACAAGAAACAAATTAACTGCTGACAATCATCAATGATTTCTCTGTTGCATATTCTGCTGGCATCAGCAAGTGTCATCATAGCTCTGTCAGAATGTTCAATAATATTAGGAACACCAATGAGTTGGTCCTGAACATCTGAAGGCTGCTGACCGATAGTCTGAGGCAAAATAACTTTAAGTTTTTCAGGATTAGACTTCATAGCACCTCTGATAGTAGCAGCATTTGTACCTGACGAACCGCCTGAAGTGATAATAGTATTTCCCTGTGCAACCAGAGCATAAGCCAATGTCTCAATAATCTGCTGGTGAGTAATCGGCAGATTACGACTTCCGATAATGGCTATACGTTTTTCAGATTGTTGTATTGTAGCAAGCTCCATAGCAAGCTGATCAACAGTATTTGCCGCATCTTCTGACACTTTATCCAAATCATCAATAGGAACCATAATAGATGATTGTTCTTGTGCTTCTTGGTTTTCTTTATTTTCTTCTGACATTGCCTTATCCTAATTTGTATAAAAACTTTTTTTTGATTATCATAATAATATCATAAATTGACAAAAATAAAAGTATTTTTTAATAAAACACTTGCAAACATTAGGAATTTTGGGGATGGAAGAGTTATTACAAAGTCTGAATGACGAACAAAGAGAAGCTGTTGTTGAAAAAGAAGGAGCACTTCTCGTTCTTGCCGGAGCAGGAAGCGGAAAAACAAAAGTTTTGACTACCAGAATAGTAAATCTGGTCAAGTCAGGGGTAAACCCATATAAAATTCTGGCTGTAACATTTACAAATAAAGCAGCAAAAGAAATGAGAGAACGTCTGTCTAAAATGATAGGCGAGGAAGTTGTAAAAAAAATGTGGGTGGGAACCTTTCACAATATTTGCGGAAGAATATTGAGATTCGATCTTGAAAACTACAAAAGCACGGATGGAAGAAAATGGGACAACAACTATGTTATCTACGATGAAACAGACTCAAATGCCATAATTAAAAATGCCATAAAAAAATTGAATCTTGATGAGAAAGTATATGCTCCAAAACTCGTAAAAGCAGCCATAAGCAATGCAAAAAGCAAAATGCAAGATGCCTACACCTTCTCAACCAGAGCCAGAGACTACCGCACACAAAAAATTTCCGAAATTTATGACGAATATGAAAAGCAACTTATGGCAAATAACGCCATAGACTTTGATGACATGCTGCTTTTGACTGTTAATCTTTTGTCAACAAACGAAGAAGTAAGAAACAAATACCACGAAAGATTCTCTCATATACTGGTAGACGAGTTTCAAGATACAAACATAAGCCAGTATATGCTTATAAGACACCTCTACTCAAACGGAAAAGCCGACAGCGATTTAAAAGGCAGAAGCCTTTGTGTTGTAGGAGATGTTGATCAGTCAATTTACAGCTGGAGAGGTGCTGATTACAAAATAATTCTGAATTTCCAAACAGATTACAGAAATGCAAAACTCATAAAACTTGAAAAAAACTACCGATCAGTAGCCACTATCCTTGATGCCGCCAATGCCATAATTGTGAACAATACGGAACGTGTCAGCAAAAACCTTTATTCAACAAAAGGCAAAGGTGAAAAAATAGATATTTATGAAGCGCAAGACGAAGCAGGCGAGGCTTATTACATTGCAAATAAAATTAAAAATTATGCCGGAAATCTCAATGATTATGCCATTCTTTACAGAACAAACTCTCAATCCCGTGCAATAGAAGAAGCCCTAATTTCGCAAGGTATTTCCTATCGAATGGTAGGGGGGCTGAAATTCTATGACCGTAAAGAAATCAAAGACCTCATTGCATATTTGAAAATTATCTATAACAGGCATGATTCTCAAAGTTTGAAAAGAATTATTAATGTTCCCAAAAGAGCAATCGGTGATACAACTGTCAAAAAAATTCAAGACATTGCATCTTCTATGGACTATTCAATGTATGAAGTAATTCAAAGCATAAATGACTATGATGACTTCAATGCATCAACAAAAACAAAATTAACAAACTTTGCAGAGCTTCTGGATAAGCTTGAGAAAAACAAAGACACTCTTTCTTTGCCTGAATTCATAGCATTTATCATAGAAGAAACAGGCTATCTTGCTGAATTAAAACAGGAAGATACTGAAGAATCACAATCAAGAATCGAAAACTTGCAGGAGCTTGTTAACGTAGCAAGAGACTTTGCTCCTGATGAAGAAGACAATATTCTCGGTGAATTCCTTGCTCAAGTCGCTCTTGTCAGTGACCTTGACGAAACACCCGATGCTGACAACGCTGTAACGCTTATGACACTCCATGCTGCAAAAGGTCTGGAGTTTGAAACAGTTTTTCTTGCCGGTCTGGAAGAAGGAATTTTCCCTCACAGCCGTTCCTTGAACAGCAACACAGAAATGGAAGAAGAACGACGTCTTATGTATGTCGGAGTAACACGTGCAAAGCAAAAACTCTATATAACATACGCAAAAAGAAGACAAATGTGGGGTGAAACAAGATATTACAATCCAAGCAGGTTTTTAGTCGAAATTCCTGACAGCCTGACAGAAAGAAATACCTCGGAGGACTCTTCCTCTTCTTATTCGGGCAGCACTTTCAAACAAGCTGTAAACAAATTGAAGATAGATCGTTCCGGATATGTGGAAAAAACGACCTCCTTTGGTGCAGGATTTGTTGCTCCTACACCTAATCAACAGGCTCAAAGCATAAGCAGAGTAGTAAAACCAAAGCCCACATCAAACTACAAACCGCCGCAGCCCGTAAAAAAAGAAGCATTTATTGTAAAAAATGCACAAAATAAAACAAAGGATGAAGAAAAGGTTCAAAAACTGCTTGAAGACAACCCGATAAAACGTATGCTTGAGGAAAAAAAGCAGAAAGAGGCTGCTCTAGCCCAAAAGAACACAGAAACAAACACCTACAATATTGGAGACAGAGTCTTTCATGAAAAATTCGGAATCGGACATATTGATGAGATTAAACAAATAGGCTCTTCTTCAATGTATGTCATTGATTTTGGAAAACAGGGCAAAAAAGCAGTTGATGCGCTTTATGCAAATTTGAAAAAGTTTTAGCAACAAAAAAGGCTCCTTTGGGGAGTCTTTTTTGTAATTAATTTTATTATTATTAAGAAAAGAAGTGACCTCTTTTCGAATCCAGCGTAATTTTATCGAATGAATACAGCCTTGCAGGTCTTTTTGAACCTGACTTTGTATATTCATCAAGCTCTTTTAATATTGCAAGAGAAAGAAATTTCTTTCTGAAATTGCGTTTGTCGAGCTTTTTCATAAGAATCATTTCATAAGCCTTTTGCAGCTCAGTCAAAGTAAACTTTTGAGGCAGAAGCTGGAATGCAATCGGACAGAATTCCAAACGCTCTCTTGTTCTTTTCAAAGAATATTCAATAATCTCCTTGTGGTCAAAAGCCAGAGCAGGAAGACTGTTCACAGGATGCCACTTAACTTCCGTAATCTCAGTGTTTTCTTCAAAAGAAAGAACAATATCATCTGAACGAATCAATGCAAAATAAGCACAAGTGATTACACGAGAGTTAGGGTGACGAAGAGGATCACCAAAAGTATATAGCTGCTCAAGATAAATATTTTGTACGTTTGTTTTTTCTTTCAAAATTCGCAATGCCGCGTCATCAAGAGTTTCAGAAATGCGAACATAGCCCCCCGGCAATGCCCATTTGCTTTTAAAAGGTTCATGTGCACGTTTGACCAGCAATACTTTGAGCTTATCATCTTTAATAGTAAAAATAACTACGTCGGTAGTGACCTCGTGGGTTTTAGTTTCTTTAAACATACTTCCTCGGCTTGTTTTAACTTATTCTTATTTTAGACTAAACAAAAAGCATTTTGTAATTTTTTGATAAAACTTTACAAAATGCTTTTCATGTTATTTTAAATATCCATCTCTAACTTATATAGCACCTGATAGACTTACAAAAGGCAAATCTGACGGGTCAAATCCTACCCTTTTTATAACATTATTTTCTTTGTCTGCCTGCAAAACTTTATTCAGACTGCTGGATGAAACATTACCCTGCTTATATTTTGTAATTGCAGGATCAGGATTTGCTTTTTGTGAATAATATTCATTCATAATGCCGTTAACAAATCGCTTAGTTTCAGCAAAAGGCGGCACACCTTTATACTTACTGACATTGCCAGGCCCTGCATTGTATGCAGCCAGCGCAAGTTCAACAGAACCGAATTTTTGATACATCATTTTGTAATACATCAATCCGCCTCTGATATTATCGCTGAGATAATAGGGGTTGTACCCCAGTCTTTTTGCAGTTGACGGCATCAATTGGAATACGCCGACAGCTCCGTAAGAACTTCTTTTTTCATGAACGAACCCAGATTCCATTTTAGCAATACTTAACCCAAGCGCAGGATCAATGCCCATCTCCAAAGAATGTTTTACAATATAATCTTTGACTGTGGCTTTTGATGTTTGTGCTTGTGTTTGCTGCGGATTTGCTAAAATGCAAAAAATGAGTAGTAAGGTTAGTGTTAGTAACTTTCTAATCAAATGTTAATCCTCTGTTTTGTAAATTGAAACGGGAAAAGCTTGTGCTCGGACTCACGATATAATCCTGTAAAATTACAGTTAAACCGGAAGCCCCCCGGAAACCTGATTTTCAAAACACTGCTGCTTTGACTTTCACAACTTGTTTTTTCTATCAAGCTCCAGTTTATATTACTTCATAAAGATAAAAAGTCAAGTCCTGTGCTCTTTTCCTCCCTGTGTTGCTATTTATTACTGTATTTAACAACAATTTTATTCTTATTCAAAGTATAAGTTTTTTAAATTAGATGACGGAATATTCATTTGTGTTAATATAAAAAAGAGGAAGATTTTAAATGCCAAGAAAAAAATGTATTGAAATTGTTCTGGACGTTGAAACAACAGGACTTGATTATAAAAAAGAGAGAATTATTGAATTTGCTGCTGTGAGGCTGGAAAACGGTGTCATAAAAGACAAATATGAAACCTTAATCAATCCTCAACAGCACATCAGAAAATCGAGCATGGCTGTGCACGGTATTACAGAAGAAATGGTTGCAGACCAACCGACAGAAGCAGAAGCTATGCCGGGGATTTTAGAATTTATTGGCGAACATCCGATTGTTGCACACAACGCAATTTTTGATTACAACTTCTTAAATGAAGCATCAAAACGCCTTTACGGAAAACCCATAGAAAACCAGAGAATCGATTCTCAGTTCCTTTTTAAAGAGGTTTATCCGGAATTTGAATCGCACGGACTTGAAAATCTCATGCTCAAATTCGGTGTTGAGTTTGATACACGCCACAGAGCAATGGCTGACACAATCGGGCTTGCTCAAGCATATCCGAAATTGAAAAAACTCTATGAAAAAAAATATGACTGGCAAATGAAGCAAATAAACAACATTGAATATTTATTTGAAAGATTTTTGCGTATTCAACAGGCTGTGCAAACAATGCAATCTGAAATACAAGATTTAAAATCAATCTTCAAGCTTTATTTTGATGAAGGAGGAAAACCTGTAACGGCAACAACCGGTGAAACACTCGTTTATCAATCCAAGCAGTCTTTCTCTTATGACTTTGTACAAATCAAAGACATATTGGACGAAATAGGAGCTTTGCCCAAAGCCGTAAAATTGAACAACGGTTTTGTTGACCGTCTTGTTAACGGACACAGCCTCGATGAAGAAACAAGAGAAAAAATCAAACAGGCAAGATGCGACTTCTCTGAAACAAGAAATATACAGGTTATCAAACCTGATAAACACCCAAATAATCAATAAAAAACCTGACATAAAGTCAGGTTTTAATAATTAAGTCTAGTTGCCAATTCCTCAAATTTCTCTATTTTATAATATGCGATTAAGCGATGAAGTTGTTACCGAATCTTGTTGCACCTAAGAAAACACATTCTTCAAGCATTGAATCAAGACTTCTGTAAACTTTTCTTGCAGGTTTCTTTTCTGCTTCAAGAATAGCTGATCTTGTATCTTCATATTGATTTGCGATTGCCAATGTATAGTTTGCGAATGGATTAGTTGCGTTCATCATATCTCTCTGACCTCTTTATGTTTTCTTCTTACATATATATAAAGTATATAACTTTTAAAAAATTGCCTTTTTAGTATATACTTTGCTTAATATTTCTTAATAATATGTTTAGAATTAAAAAAAACAGGAATCAAAAAGTAATCATAGTACCATCAAGGTTCATAGCACTAATATTAAAATCACTGTCCCAGTATATTTGAGCATTTTGTCTGGGGATATAATTTAAGTTTGATGATGCCATGGAAACAGCTGTTTTCAAATCGAGCATAGAAGAATGCACCAGTTTTTTTATAATATCTGAAACAAAAGCCGTACTACCTGCCATTGTGCCGCATGAATCCATTGCTTTTCCGTTTTTTAAAAACACTGTTTTGCCGCAAAATTCCATAGACTCAAGCTCTGAGTGAGCAATCGGCAGGGCATCGCTTATCAATATAATTTTGCTTAAAGGTTTTGTTCTGAAAGTAATTTTTAAAACATCTTTTTGAACGTGTTTCATATCTGCAATGATTTCTGTATAAATATCATCGTTTGATAAAGCTGAAACAACACAGGAAGGCTCTCGATGAGAAAAAGAGCTCATCGCATTATAAAGATGTGTAACCTGTGCAACATGAGATAAATCTGAACCAATACAATGACCGGCTGACACTCTGACATTTTTCATTTTTAAATATTTACTCAAAAGGTTATCTCTATCAAGCTCAGGTGCCAGAGTCACAATTTTTATTACATCATCCTCAAGCTGTTTATAATTTTCAATTGTAGGAGCAAGAAGATGTTCCGCGTTATGAATACCTTTCTTTTCAGGATTCAAGAAACACGCCTCAAGGTGAACACCCAGAATTTTCGCCATAGGTTCATCCGCTTTTTCTTGAATCTGCATAGCAGATTTAACATTCGCAATCTGAAAACGCAAATTTTCAATAGAATCAGTTGCAAGAGTCGGGAAAAAAGCACACACTCCAAATTTCATAATTTTTTTTGAAAATTCAATAAAATCCAGAGCACTGCATTTTGAAAAATCTATACCGAAGCCCCCGTGAATATGTTGTTCGACGAGAGCATCGGTTTCAATTAAATTATCGACTGACTGAATTTGTGTGTCGTACATTATTTCATCTGTTAAACTGAAATCTTTATACTATTATATAAATTTTTCTAATTCCTTCAAGAGTTTTTCATGTTTTTTTGCAAATTTTGAACCTCTTGCTTCAATAGCCATTTTCAAAATCAAAGGCAGATTGAGAGCTTTTTGGTTTTTACAATTTTCAATATAAAGCTCCTCAAAGTTATCAGGAAGTCTCAAAGACCAGTTTTTATCACCAGAAGTACCCGGTGTGTTGTAAGTATCTTTTATACCGAAGAAATCAGTAAAGAAAACCTGAATATTTTCTGCTTGGGAAGCAAAGATTTCAGCGAGTTTAACCTGTCTTAACGCATCAGCATCGGTTGTGAGTTTTACAATCAGGTCATCTCTATCTTTGCCTTGAAGCTCTGAAAACATGTCATCAACAAGATTAACTACATTCAAATAACCTATATGTGTATTAATCATTTCATCAGCCCACATTGCAATCGGTTGATTATCGTGCGTGCCGACCATAGCCCAGCTTCTTGGAACAATATTACAGCATCTGTAAGGATGTTCAGGTTTGTCATGTTTAACAAACTGGGTCAGTCTCATTCCTTGCAAATCGTACTCTTTCATTACGGATTCAACAGGGAAAGTGAGAGTTCCAAGATCTTCACAAACGATTGCATCTTTATTAAGACCTTCTTCTTTTGCTGCTGCAATAACAATTTTTTCAATCATTGCACCATATTTTTTAATCTGTTCTTTTGTAAGCTGTTTAACTCTTTTTTCTTTATCCGAGCCAAGCTCCAAATTCAAATCATCCATAGTTGCAATAGCATATTTTGACAACTCCGGATGTTCAGGAGATGAGTATAGTCTTCCTGCACCTTGATCCGGCATAGGATTTTTTCCTGCTTTGTATACCCACGGATCAATCAAACCGACAATATGGTCAATTCTTACACCGCCCGGGTTTTCTTTAAACATTTTTTTATAAAGATTTTTCAAAAGCTGACCTGCTTCACCTAAAGAGCCGTCTTCGTTAAACATTTTTTCAGGATTAACAACAGGAAATCCCCATGCCTGACCGGTTTTAGAAAAATAGTCAGGAGGACATCCGAGCATCCATCCTTCGAGAAACAGTGACTGATACGCCCAGCTGTCTCTGTCAGAAAAAGCAACCTGTCTGTCAGCAATCATTTTCAAATCATGTTTTAGAGCATATTTTTTTGTTTTTTCATTTTGTTTTGTAACAACAAACTGGCAGAATGCATAATAATTCATTTCATCAGCATATTTCAGTCTGAGTTCTTTTTCTCTCAAGAAAGTCGCTTTCTTTTCTTCTTCAGTTTTCGGGTTGAAGAGATTTCTGTCTGTTTTGTTTTCCCATAAAGGCCAGTAGTCATTGTTATTTTCAAGAACAAGTGCTTCATACAGAGCATCTTTTGAAAGCCAGAAGTCATTTTCTTTTTTGAATTTTTCAAATTCTTTGTTCAGTTTTTTGTCATTCCATTGTTTGAAATTGACATAAGCTTCCTGTAAAGCTTCATCTTGCGCCTTAAAAATATAAGAATAAGCTGTTTTGTTAATATCTTTATTTGGGTTGCAGTCACAAACCTTTTTATAAGTTTCGTTGGAAAGGATATTGCCCCATTCTTTCGAAGTTAATTCTTCAAGATCAATAAATAGTGGATTTGTAGAAAAAATAGTACCGGTATAAGGAGAAGAATCACAGGCTTTTGTTTTTCCCTGAGGTCCTAATTGAATTGCGTTAAATACACCGGAAGCAAAATCCATAAGATGTTTTCCGGCTTGTGAATTAGGTGTTCCGAAACCTGTATTTTTACCCGTTTCAGCAGGGAAACTGTTTCCATGAACAATCAAAGCAAAATTCTTTTTGCCCAATTCTTTCAAAGCTTTTTGGCAAACCTTTTTGAATTTTTTCATATCTTTTTTGTCTGTATTTTCACAACAGCAAATCATAAAATTACACCCCTTCTTGACTACTATTTTTTATCCAAATTTATACTAACATCTAGTATATTATTTTTATATAGCCTTGGTGCATAATTTATAACTGTTTTTACATTTCTTTACTATTTCTTAAATAAAGAAAATGTAAAAATCCTTGCCAAACATCAGAAAAATCGCCATAATGAAATAATTAATTTTAAATATTAAATTACAGCCGAAAAGGAGAATTAAAATGACAACAGAGTATGTTTATTTAGACGGCGAATTTGTAGATGCAAAAACAGCTTCAATTCCTGTAAGAAATCATGCGTTCTTGTATGGAACATCCGTTTTTGAAGGGATTAGAGCATATTATAATAAAGAAGAAGACCAGCTTTATGCTTTCAGAATGAAAGAGCACTTTGAAAGATTAATCAACAGCTGCAAAATCATGCATATGGATCCTAAATTTACTGTTGAAGAATTTTGCGGCCTTACAAAAGAATTGTTAAAGAAAAACGGATACAAAACAGATGCCTACATCCGTCCTCAGGTATATAAAAATGCTCTGAAAATCGGGCCCGGTCTTTTGGACAATCCTGATGCGGTTTTAATTTTTTCTTTTGCAATGGGTGATTATATTGACCTGAGCAAAGGTTTAAGCGTATGTGTTTCAAACTGGAGAAGAAATGATGACAACGCTATTCCGCCAAGAGCAAAAGTAGCCGGTTCTTATGCAAATACAGCTTTGATAGTTACGGATGCAAGACTTGCCGGTTTCGATGATGCAATTGTTCTTGATCAAGCCGGTAAAGTAACAGAAGGTTCCGCAATGAATCTATTCCTTGTTGAAGGCGACACACTTGTAACAACACAAACAACAGACAATATTCTGGTCGGTGTAACAAGAAATACAATCATTGAGCTTGGAAGAGACGTTCTTGGCTTGAAAATAGCAGAAAGAGAAATCTCAAGAACAGAACTATATATTGCTGATGAAGCTTTCTATTGCGGAACAGGTGCACAGGTCAGCCCGATTACATCTATCGACAACAGACCTGTCGGCAAAGGTTCAGTCGGAGAACACACTAAAGAACTTCAGAAACTATACTTCGATGTAGTCAAAGGAAAAGTTGAAAAATACAAAAAATGGTGTACACCAATATACGACTAGGAAAATAATGATTAGCTTTTTAGGTCTTTGCGTTCAAAATTTAATACAAACCTTAAAGTATATCTTTGACAGACGTACAAAATTCGGCTCTGTTATTACGCAAGCTGCAATGATAAGCTATGATTCTTTGTCAATTTCCTTGACAATTGTTTTTATAGCAGCAGCAGTAATTTCCTTACAGGTATCAAAACAATTCCTGATGAGCGGAGCCGAAAGCTATGTTGGTGGATTTATTGCTGTGGCACTTGTGCGTGAAATCGCACCGGGATTTGCAGCACTTGCAATAGGAGCAAGAGCCGGAACAGCAATTTGTGCGGAAGTTGCAAACATGAAAGTTACTGAACAAATTGATGCAATAAAAACACTCGGAGTAGATCCTGTCGGGTATTATTTTGCACCAAGACTGATTGCTTCAGCTTTAACTGTGCCAATGGTTGTCATTCTGGCTGAATTTATCGGCATCGTAGGAGGTATGATGGTTGCTTTCTTCGCAATCGGTCTTCACCCTAACAGATTTATGAATACAGTCTGGCTGCTATTAAACACTCGAGATATTTATATCAGTATATTTAAAGCCTTTATTTTCGGTATATTAATCACATTGGTTTGTGCAACTCAGGGTTACAAAACAACAGGCGGCGCAAAAGATGTAGGAGAATCTACAACAAAATCTGCCATTGAAGCCACATTTTATCTTCTTGTTGCCGACTTTATAATCAACATCTTCTTCTATGTTAATGTAGGAATTTAACGATATCTGTCATAAAAAGCTGCTTCAGGTCTGGCAGAATTTGAAAGTACTATTTCTCTGTATTCATTTTTGTCTATATCCACACCCATATTTTTTATTTTTATTTCAGGTGCAGTTCTTTTATGATTTTTAGTATTTTTAATATTTTGATTTTCTCTGTTTTCCATATGAGAATTATAAACCAAAAGAAACAGACCCGAAAATAAAATTTCGGGTCCGTAGGATTTTTATTCACCGCAATTGCAAACAAATTCTTCTTCCATCATTTCTGTAAGCTCTTCTACCGAAACGGTATCAGGTGCCTGAGCCTCATCTTCAAGACCTCGGGCGAGTAATTCAGCTTGTTTTTTCTTCAATTTTTTATCAGCTTCAACAATATCCCTGTCATTAGCAACGGCAATCAGCTGTATTGTCATTTCAGTAGGTGAACCGTCTTCATTAACAGCTTCTTGAACAGCATAACTTGCCCAATCATCAGGCAATTCATCAATAGTGGTATATCCCATATTGTCATCAAGCCTTTTATCAATTTCATTTTCCAGAATATTTGTTACATATTCCTTCTGTGATTCAAAGTGGCAAGGCAAAATAACTTTGTTGCCTATAACTTCTTCGGGATCTCGATTTTCATGTTTTTTGAATAATTCAGCCGCAACCTGAAGATGTCCGAGTTCATAATCCAGGAACATCTCCCAGATTTTTTTAATTCTGTCATGTTCTTCATCTTCCATACAGTTATAATATGTAGAAACTTCGGTGAATTCATGAAGAAGCAGCTTTTCCCAGACTGATTCTGTCGGGTCAATCAAAGAGCCGTACATTGTAACGTGCTCTTCTTCAACGTTTTTGATTTCCGCATATGTTTCTCTCAAACACTGATTTCCATATTCCATACCGTGTTCAGCATAATAATTGTGGGTTTGCTGTTCACCTGCGACCAGTGTAAGAATATTTACCTTTGTTTGCGGAGTTGCAGTTTCTTTATCATAGTGTTTTCTAAGTCTGAGTCTATTGTCATTGTGATGGTTTTGTGTCGGGCGGCTCAAAAATACATCCGTCTGTCCCTGAACTATATCGTTCGGACAAACACCATGCATCATATAAGCCCATTGGCTGTATCTGTAAAGATGATCAAAGTCCTCGAGTAAACCAAAATCAAAAGTTTCTTTAACATATTCATCCGGCTCATTTTGTGCAAGCCAGGCTGTCAAATCAACAGCAACCTGTTCATAGCCCAGTGTAGTTTCAAGAACCGATTGGTCTGAAGGGGTCAGCCAATTCACGGTAGCCTGCTGCATATCTTCAATTTGTCTTGTCTGTGCTATCAGTTTATTAGCTTCCAGATCATCGACACTTCTCAAAAAATTATGCTTAAAATTCCAGGCTTCTACTTCTATACCATTCATCAAAATTTGTCTTGTTCTTGTGTAACAATCCACGTCGTTTTTATTAAATGGTCTTTTTGTAATTTCATGCCAGCTTTTTAGCTGTTTTTCGACAGGGGTTCCTTTTTCTTTTAACGGATTAAAACTCATTTTTTTACCTTTCATTTATCTTTTTCATTAACCGTAAAATTATTTAGGTTATTGTTTAAAATAAAAGAAGATAAAAAAATTTTTAATCAACTAAAGTACTAAAGCTGCTTGCCCATAAGTGCTGATTTTTCTGCTGTCTTTTTTACCGTATTAAAAAGAACTTCTGAAATATCACTTTCATTAAGCACCTTGTTTCCCTCAGCAGTAGTACCGCCCGGTGTAGTAACATTAACAATAAGCTGTTGCGGATCAACACCCGTTTCAAGAATCATTCTCGCTGAACCAAGAGCAGTCTGAGCAGAAAGTTTCAAAGCTGTCTCATAGTCAAGCCCGAGCTTTTCACCGGCTCTGGCTATTTCGTTAATTATATAATAATAAAAAGCAGGCCCTGAACCGCTGACACCTGTAATTGCGTCGATATCGCTTTCTTTTGCCTCAACAACCTTGCCCACTTTTGAAAAGATTTCTTTTACACACTGAAAATCTTCATCAGAAGCGTGTTCACCTTTACAAACTGCACTCATTCCTTCACCGACAAGAGCCGGTGTATTAGGCATAACCTTTATGACCCGTGCTTGTTTTTCAAGAATTTCTTCCACACGCTCGGAAGAGATACCTGCTGCAATAGTTATAATAAGTTTTGAGTCATCTATTTTATCTTCAATTTCTGTCAAAACCTCTTTAACAACAAAAGGCTTCACGGCAAGAAGAAGAATATCAGCCTCAGCAGCAGCTTCTCGATTGTTGTGAACAATTTTTATGCCGAGTTCTTTTTCTATCTTATGCGCATATTCTTTGTTAGGTTCAGATGCAATTATATGTTTTTTATCAAACAAACCTGAGCCTATGAGACCTTTTATTATAGCAGTCGCCATTTTTCCCGCGCCAATGAAACCAATAGTTTTCTCCATATGTGTAAACCTTTATTAATTCAAGTAATATCCGTATTTGACAATCGTCTATGTCTTTTTTATCATGATATAACGCAAAAAAATTAATTCAAGGAGCAATAAAATGAGACGTACATTAGAAGGAACAAAAAGAAAAAGACAAAACGTCAGCGGATTCAGAGCCAGAATGGCTACTCCCGGCGGAAGAACAGTTATAAATAGAAGAAGAGCTAAAGGTCGCCACAGACTCGCTATTCAGGCTAAGAAAAGAGCTTAGTTATCTGTTGTAACTTAATTAAAAAGTTTAATAAACAGGTCTGTTTAACTAAGCAGGCCTGTTTTTAAGTATAAAAAGGAAAAAAATGCTTCCTAAAAAATACAGACTCAAAAATACACGGGCTTTTGAAGCAACATACAAAAACAGACATATAGTCTCCGATTCTATGCTGACAATTTATGTTGGAAAAGAAAAAAAAGAACTACTTGCCGAGACAAAATTCGGATTTGTTGTAAGCAAAAAATTTCACAAAAGAGCAGTAAAAAGAAACAGAATAAAACGCCTTATGAGAGAATGTGTAAGACTCTGTTTAAAAGAAAACCATTTAAAAAAAGCAGAAAAATATATGTCTTTTATAATAATACCGAAACACAATGCTCTTGATTCAAATTTAAAAACTATTGAAACATCTTTTTATAAACTTCTGGAGAAAATTAAGTGAAAATAATTAATTACAGCACTATCGACGAAAACTTTTTTCAAAATATAGAATTTGAAACAATTTCATCAGTAGATGAAATTGTCAAAAATGTGAAAATGAATAAAGACAAAGCGTTATTAGAGTATACAAAAAAATTCGATGGTGAGATAAAAAACATAGAAGTTACAAAAGAAGAAATCAAACAGGCCTATCAAAATACAGACCCAAAGACCATAGAAGCAATAAAAACAGCTATAAAAAACGTCAAAGAATTTGCACAAAAGCAGCTTGCCTCAGTTTCACAGCTGGATACAGAAATAGACGGCATAAAACTCGGACACAGAATCATACCGATTGAAACAGCAGGATGTTACATTCCGGGCGGTAACTATCCTCTTCCCAGCACAGCAGTTATGACAATTGTTCCAGCCAAAACAGCCGGTGTAAAAAAAGTAATTGCATGTTCTCCGAGAATAAAAGATGTAACAATAGTTGCCTGCAATCTTGCAGGTGCCGATAAAATTTATAAAGTCGGAGGTGTTCAGGCAATCGCAGCTATGGCATACGGAACAGAAACCATTGAAAAAACAGACAAAATTGTAGGTCCCGGAAACAAATTTGTTACTGCCGCAAAAAAACAAGTATATGGTGAATGCGGAATAGATTTTCTTGCAGGTCCTTCGGAAGTACTTGTCATTGCGGATGAAACAGCAAACCCCAAATTTGTTGCAGCTGATCTTCTTGCACAGTGTGAACATGACAAAGATGCACGAGCCTATCTTGTTTGTTTTTCACAAGAATTCGCTCAAAAAGTAGACAACTATGCAAAAGAATTCTTAAAAATATTAAAAACAGCAGAAATAGCAAAAATCTCATATGAAAAATCATATGCGGTTGTTGTTGATTCTTTAGAGCAGGCTGTTGAAATTTCAGAAAAAAGAGCCCCGGAACATCTTGAAATCTGCTTTGAAAATGCAGAAAGCTCCATAGATTTATTTAAGAATTACGGTTCTTTGTTTATAGGAAACTATTCGGCAGAAGTTTTTGGAGATTATTGCGCAGGAACAAATCATACTCTGCCAACAAACAAGGTTTCCAGATATTCAGGCGGATTGAGCGTATTTGATTTCATAAAAATCCAGACATACCAATATGCTGACAAACAAGCAGCACAAACACTTTCCGTTACAGCTTCAATAATAGCTGAGAACGAAGGACTTTTTGCACACAAGCTCGCATCTGACATCAGAAGCTAATCTTTCAAAAGCTCTTTCAGTTTTTCTTTATAAAAACCGGTTATATCTATTAAAGCATGCAAAGTAAGAGAGAGAATTTCAACTTCCTGTTTCCATTCGTTGTAAGAACATTTTAAAGGCAGTGCAACAAGAGGATTGTTTGGAAAATCTCTGCAAATACCTGGTCGGTTTTCATAATCTGTACAAAGACCGTCTTTGCCGAGTTTAGGACAATGGTAAAAATAAACCTCGGTCTGGTCTGAAAATTTTTCCTCAATCATCGCAATATAATCAGGATAAATTTTGCGAGGCTCTTCCTTATTTTCATAAGGAACAAAAACGCTCACAAATTCCTGTGAAAAATTATCCCCGTTTTTTGCACGTTCCTTCAACTCTTCATAAGAATATTCAGAACTTGCCAGACGACAGCAGCTTGTACATCTTCCGCAAGAAAAAAATTGTCTTCTTTTTTCAATTAATTGTATTTTTTCATAAATATCTCTTGATATTTTATTTTCTAAACAATCAAGAGCAGATTCTTGCCAGAATCGATAACGGCAGCCTTTAGGAAATTTTTGAAAAACATTTATACTGTTGAAATCTATCTCACAATCGCTTTTACAATGGTTGCATAAGGATTTGCGTTTTAAAGCATTAAGCTGCTTGTCTATTGCATCTTGTGCATTTTTAAAAAGCTCTCTGTATATTTTTTTAGTTTTGATTATTTCATTTTGTAAGTTATTCATCACTATAATATAGCACATTAATAAAAATTGAGATAAAATTAATTACAAGGGACGGGGAGACGGAATTTTGAAAAGAATACAGCAATTATCAAGACAATTAATAAACCAGATTGCAGCGGGAGAAGTCATTGAAAGACCTGCATCAGTTGTAAAAGAGCTTGTTGAAAACTCAATTGATGCAGGCGCAACAAGAATCGAAGTAGAAATAAGCAAAGATTGCCTGGACATAAGAGTTTCAGACAATGGTTCAGGAATTCACCCGGAGGACATTGAGCTGGCTTTTTCAAAACATGCCACAAGCAAAATCTCTAATGCTGATGATCTTTTTGATATTCACACAATGGGGTTTAGAGGTGAAGCACTGGCAAGTATTATCTCAATCGCAAAAGTAACTTGCACCACACGTACAAAAGATCTTGAAACCGGTATGAAGGTTGAATGTGCAGAATCCAATGTAAAAAAAGCACCATGTGGATGTGCGGTTGGTACAACAATGGAGATAAAAGAACTTTTTTATAACACGCCCGTGCGCCAAAAGTTTTTAAAATCAGAGAGAGTAGAGCTGTCTTATATTGCAGAAATTCTCCAAAGCATAGCAATAGCAAACCCGAATGTTTCCATTACCTTGATTAATGAAGGGAAAACACCGGTAAAAACATCCGGAAGCGGTGATTTGCTGTGTGTTTTAACTGAAATATATTCAAACTCAATAGCATCAGAACTCAAAAAAGTAAACAAAGCTGATGAATTATCGAAAATATCCGTAACAGGCTATTGTTCAACACCTGATTTTACACGTTCAACCAAAAAATCCATATATGTTTTTGTAAACAACAGGGTGGTAAAATGTCCTGTAATTTTAAAAGCAATAGACACAGCATACAAAAATATGCTGCCAAACGGAAAATATCCGTTCGTATGTATAAATCTTGATATTCAGCCTAAAGATGTTGATGTAAACGTCCACCCGACCAAAAAAGAAGTAAGATACCGGAATCCGAATCAAATCTTCAACTTTATATACAGTGCAATTCTTGACGCTCTTTCTTCTTTTAAGCAACAAGAAACACATTCTCCCTCAGAAACTGTCATACCTTTTGCAAGAAACTACAATACAATCACTGATGAAAATATACAAGAAGATTCTCAAGATGACGACACAGTTTACGTTTCTCAGCAAAAATTTGATGAAATAAAAGAAACAAACGCAAAACAGTTTGAACTTAATGTAAAACAAATTGACCTTGATCTGCCACAAACAGCAGAAGTAGAAGAAACAATAAATATAATCGGTCAATACAGAAATACATATATTATTTTCGAAGAAAACACTGAGCTGAAAATTGTTGACCAGCATATTGCAGATGAAAGATTCATATTTGAAAAGCTCACAAAAGATTTAGAAACAAAAGAAATACCGTCACAGCTTCTTCTAATCTCAGACATATTAGAACTTGAGCCTGCTGATGTTACGCTTATTTGCGAAAACAGTGATAAACTGAAACGTTTCGGATTTGGAATAGAACAAATTTCAGAAAAAGAAATCGTGTTCAAAAAGATTCCTCAGGTTATTTCACACGTAAAACCAAAAGACATAATCTCAGACCTCTTGGAAAATCTTCACGGTGATTTAAACAATATTGAAGAAAAAATGCTTGTTACAATGTCATGCAAAGCAGCCGTCAAAGCAGGTACAGAACTTAATTTATGGCAAATGGAAGACTTGATAAAAAAATGGAAAACAACAAAAATGCCATACACTTGCCCGCACGGAAGACCGATTGTACACAGTTTTTCAGAAAAAGAAATTGCGTCCTTCTTTCACAGAAATGCTTGATTTTCAGCTGAAGGCAATTTATACAACACAAATTACTTTATATAAATATAGGTAATTATGTTTAGGTCAAACAATGGAAATAATGTCTTGCAATGTAGCATATCAAAAGCATCCGGCACCTCAAAAATATAAAAATCTAACAAGCACTTCTGACAGAGAAAAATCAACTTATAAAACAGCCACCGGATATATTGCAGCAACAGCACTGACAGTTGCGTTTTTGGTTTCTGCAAAAAAATGTATCAATTTAATCAAAACATTGAAAAAAAATATACAAACCCCTCAAATAAACAAAAGTAATATTGTCGAAAAGCCGTCTATGAGTCTGACTCAAACCATTTGTGAACAACATGGCATTATGAAAATTAAAACAGATGATGAATATAATAAACTCATAGAAGAATTACAATGGTTTGGAAAGCCGGAACGAACATATACAGGAGAGCTTTGCGGAAAAGAATATACAAAGCATGTTTTCAAACTTAATCATCAAGACCCATATGCTTTCTCAGCACCGAAAGAACTCTGGGGGTTACAGCCCTATTGCGGAGTGAATGACCTGAGCCTTGATATTAATAGATTTTTGAAATATGAAAAAAACGGTTTTTTAGAAAGCCTAAAGAGTGTAAAAATAGACAGTGCTGATGAGTTTGTCAATGGAACGAAATTAATTGATACAGACACACCAACAATTAAAAAATTTATACAGTGCCTTGATTATTCATTAGTGCAGTTGGATAAGCGTTACGGAAAATACGAAGGTCTTGTATACAGAGGTGGTATTTTCAAACCTGACGGAAAACAATTCTGGTCAACCTCTCAGTCTGCATCTTCCAAAGTTCTTATAAGATGTCAGGGACAAAATGATTTACAGTTTCATATTATAAAAACCAAAAACGGACACAAACTAAACGAATTTCAAAAAGAATTTAATTCAAAAAATAAAGAATTTTTAACAGAAAATGAAATACTGCTGCCAAGAGATAAGAAATACAGAGATATTACTCAAGAAGGTATATATGAAAAAGAACGAAAAGAAATGGCAGAACAAATTTTACAAAACTTGAAAAACAGTGAAAAAAAATATACTCTTGATGAAATTATTTCAAAAATAAAAGTATGGGAAGAAATATAAAAACAACAAATTTCATTTATAATATTAACAATTGTAAACACCTCTGAAATTTTTATCCGAAAAATGTTTTTATATATATAGCAATAGAAATAAACATGAGTTAAAATAATACAATGAAGAAAGTAATAGACATTACGGAAATTCTTGAGCAGGAAAAAACCGAAGTTCGTCCCCAAACGGCTCCGGAGCCTAAGTTTGAGAAAGCAACAAACCCTATATTTAAGAAACTTGCACAGTTTCAACATTCCAAGCTGTCTAAAAAATTTGATATTAATGATTTAATATAATTATGTATTATTTGAAAAATACTCTGTTTTTGGATTTGACTAAAAATCAGAAAGCTGCGCTTTTCAGCTTTCTGAAAAGTTTTGTTAAAAAACATTGCGAAAAATCCGCTGACGACATTCTCGACTTATTCATTGAGGACGAACAATATTATTACGAGGTCAACAACCCTCATTTTGAATGGATAATTGAGCTTTTCGAGAATGAAAAATTCCTGAAAGAATTGAAAGTATTAATAAAAGAAAATCTCAAACAGATCGAGCTTAAAGAAGCACAAAAGCCCTATATAGAAAAGCAAAAACAACTAGCAAAAGAACAGAGAAAAAAAATTTCAGAATTCAAAATGTCAAAAGAAAAACCAACAAAAAAGCAAATTTATTATTATGATAAACTGTGTAAGCAATATAAAATAGAAAAAGAAGATATATCACAAAAGTCAAGATTAGATTTAAAAAATATAATAGGGAAGATTTTAGAGGATGCAGAATCAAAGATATCTCCAGAAAAAGGATTTGATAGATTTATACAAGAATAACGGCTTTGATAAAAACGAAGCCGAAGCAGAAATAAGCTTTGCAATTGAGATAATAAGCGGTCTGACACAAAAGGATCTGATTCTTGGAATCATGCCTGACCCCACAGATTTGAAAAAGCTGAAAGAAACAATAGAAAGAAGAGTCTCAACAAGAGAACCGATTGCACAAATACTCGGCAAAACATTTTTTATGGGTCACAAATTTGATGTAACAAAAGATACACTGATACCAAGACCCGAAACAGAACTGCTTGTCAGAACAGCAGCAAAAATCATAAAAGAAAATGATTATAAACAAATTCTGGACATAGGCACAGGCAGCGGCTGTATCGCTTGCATGACAGCAAAATTAACTTCAGCTCAGGTGCTCGGTATAGACATTTCAAACGAAGCACTCAAAATAGCACTGAACAATGCAATGCATCTTGACTTGATGAACAAAGCACTTTTCAGAAAGTCCGATCTGTTTTCAAAAATCAGAGAAGAAGAAAAGTTTGATATGATAATCTCGAATCCACCTTACATTCCGCCACAGGAAAAAGAAAATCTTCAAATAGAAGTCAGAGAATATGAGCCATACACTGCCCTTTTCACGCAAGATGAAAAGGGGCTTGAATTTTACATAAAAATATCAGAACAAGCTAAAAACTACTTGAATTCTCAGGGCTGGCTTCTTTTTGAAGCCGGAATCGGACAGGCTGGCGAAATTCTAAAAATTATGGAAGAAAACAACTTTTCAAACATTCAGATTTACAAAGACGTTTCAGGCACAGACCGTGTCATTGCAGGATGTTTAAACTCTTTATAAAAAAGACTTGCTTTTTCAAAAGTTCATGTGTATAATAATTTTATTAGGAATGATTCTTAATAAGAGTCGTCCAAATGTGAATTATGGTAATTATGAAAGAGGTAAATTATGGCAAAATTTGTATGTTCAGTTTGCGGATATGTACACGAAGGTGATACTCCACCGGCAAAATGCCCTATGTGCGGTGTAGGACCTGAAAAATTTAATAAAGTTGAAGAAGGCGCAGGAGTAGTTGGCTGGGCTGACGAACACAGAATCGGTGTTGGAGCTGATGTTGATGCGGAAGTTAAGCAAGGTTTAAAAGATCACTTTATCGGTGAATGTACAGAAGTAGGTATGTACCTTGCAATGAGCAGACAAGCTGACAGAGAAGGATATCCTGAAGTTGCAGAAGCTTACAAAAGAATTGCTTTTGAAGAAGCAGAACATGCTGCAAAATTTGCTGAATTGCTGGGTGAAGTTGTTACAAATTCAACAAAGAAAAACCTTGAAATGCGTGTTGAAGCTGAATCAGGTGCTTGCGCAGCTAAAAAAGCTATCGCTTCAAGAGCCAAAGAACTCAATCTTGATGCTATCCATGATACAGTACACGAAATGTGTAAAGACGAAGCTCGCCATGGACAAGCTTTCCAAGGATTGCTTAAAAGATATTTCTCATAAATTCCTTCCTTATGAGACAGAGCCCTTCAGTGATGAAGGGCTTTATTTTTTATCCTGTATTTCTCTTTTGTCAACAATAGCTTCAAACTGAGCCAAAGTTTCCGCCCCAACAGTCTGTTCAAGTGCAGCTCTTTTTGAAAGATAATCAGATCTCAACTTGCTCTGGGTATTTAATGCAGATCTATAATACGCATCTATCATAATAACCTGCTCATCAGTTAAATCCTGTGAATTCATAAATGCCTTACGCCTTTTTGCAACCAGCTCATCAGACCTGATTAGAGATTCTCTTGCCGTCATATAATCAAAATAATAGTTCACAATTTTTCTCTGAAGCTCTTCAATTTTTCGAATAAGCACAACCATATCAGCATCATTAACTTTAGAAAATTTATAGTTTAAATCTTTGTCATCAACAGACATTGTCCCAAGCACACTGCTGCCCATAATGGCTGAAATTGCACCGATTGGATTTCCTACACCTATACCGGCAAGGCTTCCCACAGTAGAAATAGGCTGTATGATTTTTTTAACAATGCTTTCTTTGGGCTTATCTTCATCAGGGTTAGACAATTTATAAACAATAAATTTAACTGTCTCACTATTCTGAGCAGCACCAATCCATAAAAGTTTAATATCCTCCAGCACATCGTTTGCAGTAAGTTCGCCGTCATCACTGATTTCTTTTGCAATTTTCTTAAGACTCAAATCAGCATATGTAATATTCTTTACTGCCTCGCTTGTTTTATCTATATTTGCTTCTTTTGAATTAAGCTTTTTATCACTTTGTGAAACTTTATAAGCCTTTTCCGGCTTTGTACCGATACCCAATCTATACGCAGGCTCCTTCGGCGCATTCAATTCTTCGAGAGTAATTGAAAAACAAGGAGCAGTTGTTAGTAATATTATAAGAGGAACAAGCATAAAACTATTTTTCTTCATTCTTGCCTCCTTTCTTAATAACATTTTTTGAAAACAGTTCATTTTTGAATGCATACTGATAAAGATTCAAATTCTCTACTGTTTTTTTACCGGCAAGTCTTTCAAGGTCCATTTGATATTTTCTGGCTTCTTTCATAAGCCTGAACTCTTCAAACATTAAATCATCATATAATGCAGAAGAAACAATGATCTCCATTTGATTGTCACTTTTCAGTGCCTGAGCATAATTTTTATTATATAAAACAAGTCTTTGACGGGTATCTTTTATCTGGTTGAGAACCATTTTATAGTTGTAATAAGTATTTATTATCTGATCTTGCAATGACTCAATCATGCCGGCAAGCTCAATCAGCTCCGTGTCAGTAAGAGGCATTTCTTTTGGGTTATTGGCTTTTGCGATATAATTATTAGCCAATCTGCCCGTTGCATAAGAAGCAGACTGAACCATATAATTTGCCCCGAACATTGCAGGGATAAAAGATGCTCCGTTCACAAGAGCCGAAACAGATTTTGCAAGAATAGAAGAATGGTATCTTTGCTGATTTGGAGGAACAGACAGTTTTTTCATTGCAAATTTAATTATGTTGTTATTTTCAACAGTTGCTTTCCAAAGAGCATCGATATCTTCAAGATCCTTTTGCTGTTGAAGTTTAACTATACCTTTCAATGCCGTATCTTCATCAATCGTAAGCTCTTTTTCATCCTTTACCACTTTTGGCTTATATTGAATTTCATTTTTTTTAACGCCGTCAAGCCCTATTTCCTGGGCAAAAACAGTATTTACCAGACAAAATAATATAATAAAAAATGATAATAAATTCTTCATACATGTACTTTATAGCACACATAAATCGGGGAAGAAAATTTCTTTTCATTATTGTAAAATAAAGTAAAAATAAATTAAAAAACGGAGAGCAGATTTTATGATAGAAAACATACTTAATGAAATTGCAAAAGATTATTCTAAAATTGATTCTGTTTTTGCGGTTGTATTATCAGGCTCAAGAACATCAAAACAGAATGACGAACTTTCTGATTATGATATTTATGTATATTCGGATAAAGAAATACCCATTGACTTTAGAACAAATCTGGCAAAAAAATATTCTGATAATTATGAAATAGACAACAGATATTTTGAAACAGGAGACGAATGGAACCTGAGAGACTATCCGAACGGATTTGATTTCATGTTTCGTGACCCGAAATGGATTGAAGGATGTATTGAAAATGTGTGGACAAAACACAATGCTTCTTTGGGATATACAACCTGTTTTTTACATAATGTTTACACTTCAAAAATACTTTATGACAAAAATGGCTGGTTTTTAAATTTACAAAACAAATTGAGTGCACCATACCCAAAAGAGTTGAAATCAAATATCATTAAAAAGAATATAATGCTTTTGAAAGACAAAGAAAGTGCATCTTTTTTACAACAAATTGAAAATGCTATAAAAAGAAATGATATTGTAAGTATACAGCACAGAACAACGGCATTTCTCGCCTGTTATTTTGATATTATTTTTGCGATTAATGAAATATTTCATCCCGGGGAAAAAAGACTGATTAAGTTTGTAAAAACAAGATGTAAAATTATTCCGGAAAAGTTTGAAGAAAATTTAGAAAAACTGTTTAACGCAAAAAATAATGAGAAAGTTGAAATATTGAATGACATGGTTATAAACCTGAAAAAAATACTGCCTGATATGACTAAATAGTTTGATGATTAAAAACAGAACAAACCCTTAATAAAATAATTAAGAAAAACACATAAAAAAACTAAGGGGGAAAAATGGAAGAAAACAATAACAATTTTAAAGAATGTCATTGTGAAGAACATAAGGCAGAACACTGGGTCAAATTTGCACTGCTGTTATTAGGATTGTTTCTTGCTTGTTATCTTGCCGTATATTATGTGCTTGATCAAATGAGACATTCTTATTACATACCCTCACGAATGGACAACATTGACAAAATTTTGCAGGAACAGGATAAATTATTCAATGAAATGACTACATTCCCCATGCATTACAATGCCATGATGAATGTGAAAAGCCCTGTTGAAACATATAAAGATGATGAAAATGATGCTTATAAAGTTATAGTGGACTTAAAACCATTTAACGACAACCCTGATAATATTAATGTTGACATAAAATCTAATAGGGTTAGCATCTCCGGGGAAGAAGAAAAATCAGGAAAAAATTCAGAAAATGTTTATGCCTTTTCACAAAGTTTTGTTTTGCCTGAAAAAATAAAAACAGATAAAGTGAAAAAAGAAAAATCAGGACACAAATATATCATCACTCTTCCAATAGATGATTAATTAACAAAAAAGCTGTCAGATAAAACTGACAGCTTTTTACATTATCCGGCATAAATTTTTGATAACATTTGGAATATTTGCGTAGCTGTTTCATCACCAGAATTCTTATCCGGATGGAATTTTACTGAAAGTTTCCGGTAATTTACTTTGGACATCTTTTTCAAAGCATCAACCGGCATTTCAAGCACATCGGCAAGCTGTTTAAGCTCTGTACTGCTTAAAGAAGAAATACCGCGGCTATTAACTTTCTCAGCAATAGCTTTAAATGCTTGCGGATTTTGCTTTGCCCAGCTCAAACCTTGAGGAAGATCCGATGAGAATGAAGCTTTGTATTTAGTAAATAACTCTTTTAAACCGCCTTTTGATTGAAGTGATTTACTAAGCTCAGCCGGTGACATTTTCGACAGTTCAGCCCTGCTCATTTTTGTAATATCAACAAGTTTAGACATATCAGCATTTGAGATTTTACCGTTTTGTATTGCTCTTTCTATATCCGCAATATCGTCTAAAGATAAATCTCTGGCATTTTTTGCTGCACGTGCAGCCGCTGCCGCAGCATCATCTGCACTGTTTGCAGCAGTATTGCCGGCTGTCGAGCTTGCTGTTCTTCCTGTTGCAGCACCGGTATTAGCAGCTCCTGAATTTGGCTTTGGCAGAAGTTTTGAACCTGCTGCCGCTGCATCATCTGCTGTATTAGCCGCAGTACTTCCTGCTGCACTTGCACCGCCTGTCGGCGGCTTGGGAAGAAGCTTTGATCCTGCCGCAGCCGCATCATCTGCCGAATTTGCAGCAATTCTTGCTGTAACATTTGCTGCATCATCAGCATTATTTGTAAGAGCAGGCACTACGGATTTTCCTGTTTTTGCAGCAGTAGAACCTGTTTTGGAAAGCAGAGAGCCTGCACCTTTAGCTAGTCCTGCTGTTGCTGCCGAGAATAATGCCTCAGTACCAGCCTGATTTACAATCCTGCCCATATTTTCAGCATTCACATCACCGTCTATGTCATTTGTAGCAAGATCTGCGGTTTCTGCGGCTACACTTGAAACAAAAGTTGTACCGCCTGCCACGGCTGCTGTAACAGCGAGCGAAGCTCCGCCCGTTGCAACTGCGGCGACACCTGAAACAACACCGACAGTAACACCTTTTACAACGCTTCCGCCTGTTTCTTGAGATTCATTATACTTTAAAACACGTTGAGTTATATCATTTTGGGTAATTTCTTTATAAAGTGCATCAAATTTTGCTTTATCGCCACTATTCAAAGCTGCTCGTAATTCA
Organism: Candidatus Limenecus sp.; assembly: GCA_048360435.1. Taxonomy (GTDB): domain Bacteria; phylum Cyanobacteriota; class Vampirovibrionia; order Gastranaerophilales; family Gastranaerophilaceae; genus Limenecus. The sequence goes on from DBGCOP010000030.1 coordinate 79,584, forward strand.
TTCAGTTTAGCTTTGTAAGCATCCAAGTCTGCTCTGACATGGTCCTCTGTATTTGTCGAACCGAAAAATCCTGCAATTGCATCAGCAGTATTAGCAGCCCAGCCGTCTTTTTTGACCTGAGCATCAAACGAACGCTTTGCTTCATTAAAAGCTGTTGCAAGTTTATTATATTGTTCTCTTGAGGAAGCCATTTTTTTATCTCTTTCAACAGCAGCATCTTTTTTAGCTACTTTTGCCGCATCAAGAATTGTTCCGTCATGAGCAATCAGATATTTATTGCCTTGTTTATCAACTGCCCAATATCTGCCATTTTCTGCCTTTTCGCCTGTTGGCTTCAGCTTCAGGTGTCTTCCTTCACTGCCGTCTTTGTTACGATAAAAAGCATCTACTGTATATTTTGCATTTTCAGCAGCTTCTCTGCGTTTTTGCGCCTGTTTATTATAAATACCAATCTGCTCCGAGGCATTATCCAAATCACCAAGATCAACGCCAAGTTTAACCTTCGAGCCGACGATAAGATATTCAGTACCCTTCGACGTCTTCTTTACTGCACCCGGGTTATTCTTTTCAAACTCGGCTTTTGCTGCTGCAATGTCTTCTTTTGTTGGATTTTCAATTCCTTTTTCAGCAAGGATCCGTTTTATCAAATTATTGTAGCTTTCACCGTTTTGCACAGTGTAATCGTAAGTAGCAGGTTGAAGTTCAAGAGGCTTAACTTCGATTTCAGGCTTCTTAATTTCGACAGGCTCAGGTTTTAATTCTTCAGTAATTTTGCGCATTCTTTCAAGGTTAGCTTCTTGAAGCAATCTTTGTTGTGTATCTACTTTAGTATCATTTTTTGTCAATTTAGTAATTTTTTTAATAAATGCTTTCAAATCTTTTGCTTTGATATTCAGATTTGTCATTTCATTAAACATTGCAGCACCTGCTTCAAGTTCTTTTTTTGATAGCTTGCCGTCTCCGTCATCAAGTTTTGCAAAAGCATCCATTGCCTTTGCCAGTTCAAGATCATCCAGTTTGTTATCACCGTTCAGGTCAAAAGCTTTAAAAATATCAATGAGCTTTTTCTTCTTTTGGCTCAGCTCATCTATATTAACTCCCTCTTGAGATACCTGTGTAAGGTCATATTTTTGACCGTCTGAAATTTTCAAGTCTTTGTTAAACATTCCCATACGCACACACCTTTCATTCCTAAGATAATTAGTAATGTGAATATCGAAATTATTTAGGAAATTCTTTAAGAAAAAAAAGAAAATTCTCTCTACCTATCCTATCCTATTAAAGATTATGAAAGGGGTTTCAGGGTTTGTAAATATTTTTTAAGATAATATTAACGGTTTCAACTTGAAAAGTTCTTTGAACTCACCTGTTTTCAAAACAGATTCAATTCCGTTCAAAATAGTATCCAATTCGTTGTCTGAAAGTTTTTTTACCTCTGGCGGAAGTTTTAACTCAGAAGTATTTTTTGTATTTACCAAAAAATTATTAGAAAGCAAAAATTCTTTATAAATATTCATTACCTGATACCAATCATCAGGAATATTGCAGTTTTTACCTAAATAGTATTTACAGTCTTTTTTCAACTTGTCCAAATATGATATAGCATAATTAACTTCAAAAAGCATTTCATCTTCATTTACAGCTTTTCCAAGATAGTCATTCTCCAAAATTTCTTTCTGATCCTTCTCAAATTTTTGTGAAATATATGAAGCCCATAATAAACACCCCAGATAAAACCCCACTGTATGTTCAATGAGTTTCAAAATTTGAGGATAAACGGTTTGAAATTTGAATTTTCTTTGATGCATTGCTTTCATAGAAAAAATAACATTATAAACAGCATCTATATTAGTCGCAAAAGCCAGTGTATACTTAGAATAACCCGGATCAAACAAAACACCTTTAGAAAAATCCATAAATCTCCACCTTTTCCATATAGAATTAAGTCAACAGAAACATTATATCTTTATTCAAATCAAAAATAAAGTTTGAACTTCAAGTGTGTTTTGTTTATATTAAAAGTAAATTTTAAAAGAGGTGAATATGGCATTAAATGTATATTTAGGGATAGATGTTGGTTCTGTAACAACAAAACTTGCACTGGTAGATGAATCAGGAAAATTTGTTGACAGCTATATGCTTAGAACCTCCGGAAAACCCGTTCTTGCAGTTCAAGAAGGAATGAGAGAATTATCAAAAAAAGCTCTTTGTGAATACAACATTCAAGGTGTTGGTACAACAGGCAGCGGAAGAAACCTTGCTGGAGCACTTGTTGGTGCTGATGTTATCAAAAATGAAATCACAGCCCACGCTGTTGCAGCAAGCACCTATGTTCCGGGTGTTCAAACAATTCTTGAAATCGGCGGTCAAGACAGCAAAATTATTATTTTAAGAGACGGCATTGTCACAGATTTTGCAATGAATACTGTTTGCGCGGCAGGTACAGGAAGCTTCTTAGATCAGCAGGCAAACAGATTAAATGTGCCTATTGAAAAATTCGGTGAAACCGCACTTAAATCAACAAATCCCGCTCGTATTGCCGGAAGATGCGGAGTATTTGCAGAAAGCGATTTGATTCACAAACAACAACTGGGGTATCCGGTCGAAGATTTGCTCTATGGACTTTGTCAGGCACTTGTAAGAAACTATCTGAGCAACCTGGCTCTGGGTAAAGAACTTTTGCCTATTGTTACTTTTCAAGGTGGTGTAGCAACAAACTCTGGCATGGTTAAAGCTTTTGAAGAAGCTTTGAACACAAAAGTTGTTGTCCCGGCAAACCACCAGACAATGGGAGCTATCGGTGCTGCGCTTTTGGCGATGGAGAATCATCAATACACAGAAAATCCAACAAAATTCAAAGGCTGGGAAGTAGGCAATATGCACTTTAACTCAATCACAAACCAGTGCACTGGCTGCTCAAACAACTGTGAAGTTATCACAATCGTTGAAGGCGAAATGCCTGAAGAACACCCCAAAGATATCAAAGATATAAAAGGAAACATTATCGCCAGATGGGGCGGTACATGCGGGAAATGGGATATTTCATAAAAACATAAATTCGATTAACAAAAACAGGGTTTTGGATATTCCAAAGCCCTGTTTTTATAAGGGTTTTCGACATATTTTATATGTAAATAAAAATTAACAAATTAACAAAAAATTCATATTATTGTTTTTTAATAAACATCATGAAGATATTATCTATAATGCCGGGAAATTATTACAAAATTCTAAAAAACCCCACAGTAGGAGATATTAGAACTGACATAAACAAGTCCGTTAGCACAGGCTTAGAGGCTGATACTGTTTCATTCAAACGCCGCAGCGAAGGGCCGTTCATCAGTGACATGAGAGAATTACCCAATCTGAATTGTGCCTGCTGCGGAATTAAAATGATGAAAAACAGTGATGCAAACAATTTTCTTAACAGGAAAATATATTACCCCGCGGATATCGCATTAAAAAGAATAAAGACAGAACAATATTTTAAAGAGAGCAAAGCCTCCAATGAAATGAAAATAGCCTACGCATACCTTAAAAAAATAGCAGAACGTTATCCAACCCTTACAATAGATGACATTCTTGCCAAAAGAACGGTAAAAACAGCTCGACAAACTATGCCCAAAGAGGTAAGCAGGGCTTTCGACGAAATTAGAGAAATGACAAAATTGGTAGCTCACAACTCAAAAGATATGGTTTGTGCAATAAATGAGCTAAATCCACACTTTCACAAGCTTGAGAAAAAAGTTTTTATTGAGCTGCAAAAGCTATCTCACGAATACCCTGATGAAACTTTTTATGAAATACTCAATAAATCACATATTTATAATGAATATTTACATAACCTTAGAAAAAAAGAAATGGATATTCTGAATAAAGTTTCTTTTGCAGTTGAAAACTCAGAACCCACATTTAAAAATGAAATCGAACTAAGGGTAGAAAAAGCCAGAGACATTTTTAAAAACGAAAGCCAGGACATCTATCACAAAAGAGGGCGTGTTATAGCGATGTTTACAGATTATTTAAAAACAAAACAAACTTCGCCTGAATCAGAGGAGATAATAAAAATCATAAATGAACTGCCCGATTCAAAAACAGATGTTGATGCATTTATGATTAAAGGCTCTCAAAAAAGTTCAAACGCAATAGCAGAAATCCTAATTAACCGTATAAGAAGCACCTTTGAACACGTAAAACCGCACAGAAGAGAGGGTGACAATGGTCCAAACAGCATTTACAATTACATAGGGCTGTGCGGAAAATGTAATGGTGAAAGACAAAGAACAGAATATGATATATTCGTGCTTTCACATCCTGAAATGTTAGAAAACACCCAAAGACAAATTGATAAAATTATCTATTTTATTAATTCAGGTAACCTCATCAAGCACGATCTTTACCCTGAAAAAATAAAAAAAGCACTTGATGTTGAATCAAAAGGAAAAATCAAAATCAATATACACAAGCTAAATTTATTAAAAGCTAAAGTAAACAGAACACTGAGGCAAAAAGCTTATATAGAAAACAAAAAAAATGAAAATCACGGCATTAAACATTTATAACAAAACATACTACTACAAAACAGAACAAAAATCTCTGTTCTTACATTCACAAATAAACAAACCGGCATTTGATACGGTATCTTTTAAAAGAAAAAAAGAAATTACAGACCTTAGGCTAATACCAAATATCACATGTGCCTGCTGCGGAGATGAAACAATTCCCAACCCTGCAATAGACAAACTATTCCATGAAGAAATGTTTTATCCTGCGGATGAAGCGATCGATATATTAAAAAAATCAGGATACTTCAAAAAGAAAAATATGACAAAATCAAAAGAAACAGCTCTTCATTTCTGTGAAACATACTCAAAACTATACAAAGGTCTCTATGTAAAAGATATATTTGAAAGAGAAAGCATAAGAGAATTGATAAGATGCTATGATTCAGAAACCAGAGAAAATATTGCCAACATTGAGTCAATGATGGGTAAAGTATACAAAAATTCCGGCTACATGGTAAAAGTTTTAGAACCTTATGAACACGTAATGCACAAAGCACAAAGAGAGGTTTTCGAATTTTTAAAACAAGAATCACAAAAAACACCCGAAAAAACTTTTACGGAGATTTTAAACAACCCTAAAGTCAAAGAAAATAACCTGAAAAAACTTGAAGAAAAACAGGATCTCATATTCTCTGATATGGAAAAAATAGCATCAGAAATGAGTCCTAAATCTTATAAAATAGTACTGTGTAACATAGAAAAAGCAAAAAGAATATTTGACAAGCCAAACTCTGATATACAAAACAAAAGATCATACGTTATCACAATGTTCAAAGACCTTGAAGCAAATATACCGGAAAACGATATAATGCTCAAAATTCTGAGCAAGGTCTACGAACTGCCCAGTTCAAGAAATGATGCAAATTCCTTTATAATAAAATACGCTGACCACAATCCCAATGAAATAGCCGACAAGCTTCTGCGAGGATCAGCAGCAACTATTGAGCACGTAAAACCTAAAAACAGAAAAAATGATAACGGAAAAAATGACATTTCAAACTACATTGTACTTTGCGGAAATTGCAACTCAGAAAGAAGCCAGATTCCCTACTCCGAATTCATAAAATTTCATCCGGACATGCCTAAAAATATTCAAAAATATTTAGACAGAGTTATTTTATTTATAAACAAAGGTATTTTAATAGGATATGATCAATATCCACACAAAATAAGACGTGCAGTTGAAGATGAATCTGCAAATAAAATCAATTTAATATTTAATCAATTTAATATTTAATCAACTAAATATTAGTGAAGCAAGAAAAAACAGAACTAGCAAAAAAATAAGTTTTGAAGACTTATAACAACAAGACAAACAGGTTGCATATGCTGACAATATCATTAATAAAAAACAACAATTCATATATAAAAACTAACTACGCATCAAAACCAATATTCGGATACCGTCTGCCTCAGGATACATTCACAGACATACGAGATATTCCAAAGCTTAAATGTGCTATATGCGGTGAAGATATGTTCACACAAGAGGATTTGAACAAATTTCTTCAAACATTCATTCCAAACTCGAAAAGAGCACTGAATAGTGAAAAAATGAAGCCTTACAGAGAAACACCCGCCTTTTTATATCTTCTTTCTCTTTCTGAAAAATCACCAAACACAAAACTTTCCAACCTCATAAAACAAAACGAAAATCATATTCAAAAATTTGATGAAAAAAATAAAAGATATATCACTGAAATAGCAAACATAGCCGAAACAACCAGCATAAGAGCACCTCAAGCAATAAAAAAATTTGAAAAAATCCGACCGCTGCTCAGCAAAGAATCCAACGAAATTCTTGATATGTTCGAAATTTATTCATTGAAATATCCCAATGACTCTTTTGCTGAAATAATTCAACGTCCGGAAGTATTCAAACGCCACAATAAAATGAAAGAAAGAAATGAAAAAGCTGCATTTATTCAAAAAATTAATACATTAAAGAAAATAAAAGTACTTTCTGACTCTATGCCGGCACAAGACATCAGAAAAGTAAAAATAGCAAACAATGATGCGCTTGAAAAAATAAATAAACCTTTCTACAAACCAGATTTAAAAAGATTTTTGATAAAAGATATATATCTAAAGCTTGTTGATGACTGTTCAGATAAAAAAACAGCACGAAATATTCTGAAAGAAAGTAAAAAACTGCCATGTGATTCGGATGCGGTAAACAAATTTTTGACAGAATGTGCAAAAGAAAAATTAGATGACAATAACATACTGAAATTAATTGCACAAGATGCAATATCAACATTCGAGCATATCAAGCCAAAAAGCAAAAACGGTGAAGACAAACAGTCCAACGGAATAGCACTCCACAAACATTGCAACCAGGAACGTGCAAACATAGACTATCCTCTGTTTCTTAGATACAAACCGCAAATGAAAAGAAACATAAAAAAACAAATAGACAAAGTTATTACATTTATAAACAACAAAAAATTAAAAGACTATGATTCCTATCCCATTGAAGTAAAAGAAACTCTCATCAATGAAACCCAAAACAAAATTAATATAAATATTCAAAAATACATAAAATTTAAAGAAATGATATCCATAACCAGACTTGAAAAAGCTCAAGCAGCAGTTGAAGCAGACACAAAAAAATATGAAGATGCCGACAAAAAACTGCGAGAAGCAGCAATACGTCTGGAGGAAATTATGAATACCGTACGACAACTAAAAAAAGAAAAAGCAAAATGTCTGGCATCCTTTGAAGAAGCAAAAGACTCAATGGAATTCAGCAAAAATATGTTTGAGAAAGCCGACAATGATTACAAAGAAATTCAAACACTTATTGAAAAAGACAAAGAATTGAGTGATAAAGCAAGAAAATGAAAATCTTAAACATAACATCAGCATATGCTATCAAAAAAGTAAACTCTGACAGAGTTTACTCAATACCTTTGTCAAAAGGTATTGGTGCTGATTCAATATGTTTTAAATCAGCAAATGTTGATAAAGAAGATGCCTTTGCACTTAGAAATATAAAAGATTTACCTTGTGCCTGCTGCGGTGAAAAAATGATTAATGAAAAAGATTATTCCCAATTCAAAGCAAAAGATTTCGAAGGTCCGGCGATACCTGTATTGAAAAAATTAAAACCTTACACAAAATACATGCGCCCGACGGAAAAAACAGTGTACAATCTCTTGTGCAGAGCTGCCCGAAAAGACCCTCAAGCTGACTTACAAACTCTCATAGCAAAACGATATTACTTTCATCTGGGAAGACTTGAAGAAAAACAGCTAAAAATCATAAACAATGCAATTGAAAAAGCTAAAGGCCTTTCAACTGACACAGAAACACAACTTATAGAAACCGTTAACAGGGTTAAGAATATTATTTTTGTCGAAGCAAAAGACCATCCGCAAAAAAGAAGCAGAATAATAAATGAATTTAGTGCACTAAAAAACATAAGCAATGACAAAAAGCAGATTGAAAAAATATTAAAAGAAATAGAAAAACTGCCCTCAGCAAAAAATGATGTAGATTCTTTTATTACAAAATACAGATACAGAGGCAATCGTGAAATCGGACAAAGACTCATGTCCACAGCAAAACCAAGCCTTGACCATATCAAACCTGCAAAAAAAAGCGGTCACGATAAATTTTCTAATATGCTTGTTATGTGTGAAAAATGTAACAGTGAAAGAGGAACAATACCTTACACTGCCTGGTTTTCAATACACCCTGAAATGCCAAAAAATATTCAAAAAAACATTGATAAAATAATAAAAGAAATTAATGAAGGCAGACTTGAAGGCTTTGACAATTATCCGCTTGAAGTTAAAAAAACGCTTTTTGAAGTTACAAAAAAAAGCAAAACACCCTATATTCTCAATATTTCAAAACTCAAAAAACAACATTCCCCAAACCCTATGCTTTCATAAGAGAGTTAATTGTATCCCCTTGTGCACATTCGCTTTTATCAACAACAAAGCGAGGAGTATAATCTTTTAACACAAGCATCTTATTAATTTCACCGCTCAATCCAGCAAATGATAATGCAATTTGTGAAGGTTTTTTGGAGTTGCGTTCTTCAATGAAACCTATAACCGTATCCAAAATTTCGAGCAACATTGCCCTGTTTATATGAGCAAATTCAAAATCTTCAAAAACTTCCATCAAAAAAGGATAAGCATCAACAGCTTTATAAGCATTGATTTTCTTAATTTTCACTCTTATATCATCATCTTTTATATCAGAAAACATAATTTTTAAATAATAAACAGAATATCTGAAAATATTTTTTATAATAAGAGTCTTATCTTGAAATTTTGATGCTTTTTGATAGAAATTCACAAAATTTGAAAATAAATTTTCTTTCTTAGGTATAACTCCGTTATTCTGTATAGTTAAATAGTCAACAAAAAATGTCTCAAGAAGCATTTTGTTAAGCTTTTCAGCAGCTTCAAGATAAGAATTTTCCATTTCTATCCAATAAGTTGAATAAATATCAACAAGACCAGAGTTTTTCAGTTCTCCTGATACAAATTTTCTGATTTTTGAAATGTTACTCAAATTTTCCATAATTTAATACCTATAAAGATTTTAAATTACAGAAAAAGAAAAGACAAAACTATTAAGTTTATTAAACTTCAAAAAGCCGATAAAGTCTGTTCAAAATATCCTGCTCCTCAAGATCATTTGTCAGAACATTCAAATCCAGTGCTCTTTGGAAGTTTTTTGCAGCCTTCGTGTTTTCACCGAGGATAGTATAAGCTCTTCCAAGATTAAAATAAGCAAGCGTGTAACTCTTGTTACCTTCAAGAGCTTTGTCAAACATGTCAATTGCTTCCTGAACATTTCCTATATCATCAAGATAAATAACGCCAAGATTATTGTAAGCAATGGAATACTCGGGATTTAGATTAATAGCCTTATGATAAGCAACAATTGCCTCTTCCGTATAATCTTTTTCCCACAGTGCCATGCCGCATTTGCAATAAGATTTTGGATTCTCAGGATTAATTTTTATTGCATCACAATAAGCTTTTATCGCATTGTCATAATCATCCACAGAAAAATATGTATCACCGATAGCAATATGACACTCATCATTTTCAGGATTCAAAACAGCAGCTGTTTGATACAGAACAACAGCAGCTTCGGGATTTTCTTTTATTTCAAAATAAACTGAACCCAATGCCTGACAAACAATAGAAGTCCAATACGGATCAGGATTTATGTTAATAGCCTTCTGATAGTGCTCAATCGCATCATCATACTGTTCCAACTGAACAAGAGCAAAAGCCATGCTGTTGTGATAAAAAGGATTGTTTTCATCTTTTTCCAATGCCATTGAAAAAGCATTCACAGCAGGAAGACTGTCATTTTTTTGGAGATACAAATGCCCGAGTTCATAATAAACTTTATCATTGTCCGGCTCTATTTCAAGGAGTTTTGTATAAGCATCTATGGCATCATCATAATTTTCCGGAAAATACGTTTGAATAACAGTTGCAAGTTTAATCAATGCATCACGGTCATAGGGGTTTGCCTCAAGAACCTTTTTATAAGCATCAATAGCAATTTCCGGGGCATGTTCTTTTATGCAAATGTCACCTATTTTGTTATAGAAAAATTCATCTCTGCCTGTATTTTCAGCAGCGGCATCATACGCAGCAACAGCCATTGAACTGTTTTTAATTTTTTCGAAAAATCCCCCATAGGTTTTATACATAAAAACCAGTGCGTCATCAGAAACATTTTTGTACATCATCTTTAAAGACGGGAAATCCCACAGCACAGTAAGACAGCCTGAACAAGCATAATAAACCATTCTTATGAAATCAATAAAAGACGGCTTAACATTATTAATTTTTTCATACAGAAGCGATGCCAAAATAAGACGGGGCCGGGCTGATTTTATCGGATTAATTTTTATGGCATTTTTAAATTCTTTTTCTGCTTCTTCAAAATCATTGGCCAGTTTCAAAAAATATCCTGTATAAATATGCGCATTAGTATTTTTCGGATCAATATTAACAGCCATTTTGCACTGTTCTATTGCTGAATCAAGAGAAATTTCACCGTTCTCAAACAATAAACTGGCAAGCCTGTAATACGTCTCAGGGATAGACGGATTCAACTTTATTGCCTGAATATAATAATTTACAGCACTTTCCAAATCACTGCTGTTACTTCTCAATAAATATTTTTCATGAAATACTCTTGCCTTTTCAAGAGTATTCAAAACTTTCTCATCTTTCTTCCTAATATCGGATATTTCGGCATCATGCCCTTTATCCTCATTGGGGTGTTTTTGTTGCTCTAACATGAAATATGCCTGCCTCAGTCTTATCTTTTATTTACGTCGGCATGCTTTTATGAAAATTTAATCATTCATAAAGAAATCATCCTTTTAACCCAAATTTGAAAAATTTAAAATATAATTTTCTTAAAATTTGCCTTTTAGTTTGTTGATTATATAATTATAAAGCTATGGCAAAAACAAAAGAAAAAATTACAGATGCAGCCGCAACAGAAAAAAAGGCTAAAACAACAAAAGCATCAAAATCAAAAAAAGAAAAAGCACTGGTAATAGTTGAGTCTCCAGCAAAATCAAAAACAATCAAAAAGATTCTGGGAGATTCATACCAAATTGAAGCAAGCTACGGGCATATCAGGGATTTTCCGCCCAAAGTTCTGGGGTTTGATGTTGCAAACAATTTTGAACCAACTTTCATAGTCATTCCGGAAAAAAACGTAGTAGTAAAAAAACTGAATGATCTGGCAAAAAAATCAGACAAAATCTTTCTTGCATCCGACCCTGACCGTGAAGGAGAAGCCATTGCATGGCATGTAAGGCAGGTTCTTGAAGTGCCTGATGAAAAAATTAAAAGAATCGAATTTAACGAAATCACGCCCAAAGCAATAAAAAGTGCTGTCGAAAACCCGAGAGCAATTGACATGGAGAGGGTTAAGGCACAACAAACAAGACAAATTTTGGACAGACTAGTAGGCTATAAAATCAGCCCTGTACTATGGGAAAAAATGAGAAATTACAGACTATCAGCCGGTCGTGTCCAAAGTGTCGCTCTTCGAATGATTTGTGAAAGAGAAGACGAAATCGAAGCCTTCGTGCCTGTTGAATATTGGACAATCACAGCCGATCTCTTAAAAGGTAAACTCCCGTTTCAGGCAGAATTATCAAAATATAAAGATAAAAAAATAGAAATTAAAGACAAAACAGAAGCAGACAAAATTGTTGCTGAACTAACAAAAGAAGGTTTGAAATACGAAGTTTCAAAAGTCACCTTTAGAGACACTCAAAGAAAACCTGCCGCACCGTTCATTACTTCTACATTGCAGAGAGAAGCCAGTTCAAAATTAGGCTACGGCGTATCAAAAACTATGCAGATAGCTCAAAAGCTTTATGAAGGTATTGAAATAGGCTCAGAACCCGTCGGTTTGATTACATATATGAGAACAGACTCCGTCAGAATTTCAGATGATGCACAGGCTGCTGCAAAAAACTATATTACAGAAAACTATGGTGAAAATTATTACCCCAAAACACCTAACAACTATGTAAAAGGAAAAAAGAATGTACAAGATGCTCACGAAGCTATCAGACCTTCTTATATAGATAAAACCCCTGACAGCATAAAGCAGTATCTTACGTCCGAACAATATAGACTTTATAAACTCATCTGGTCAAGGTTTATTGCTTCTCAAATGGAGAATGCAAAAGTTAAAAACACTTCAGTTGACATAGAAGCCGGCGATTACACATTCAAAACAGGAACAAGCAAAATTGTCTTTGACGGATTCTTAAAAGTCTATAATGAAGCAGAAGAAGAAACAGATCAGAGCAAAATTCCGGATCTTGAAAAAGGCGATGAAGTAAAACTGAAAAAAATTGATCCAAAACAGCACTTTACACAGCCTCCGCCCAGATACACAGAAGCTTCACTGGTTAAAGCACTTGAGGAACACGGAATCGGAAGACCGTCAACTTACGCACCGATTATTTCTAAAATACAAACAAAAGGGTATGTTGAAAAGCTTGAAAAAGCACTTGCTCCAACTATTCTCGGGCGAACTCTCTGCCGTGAGCTTGTAAAATATTTTACAGACATAATGAATTACAAATTCACTGCACAAATGGAAACAAAGCTGGATGACATTGCCGATGAAAAAGCAGACTGGAAGAAAGTTCTAAAGGATTTTTATACACCTTTCAATGATACTGTTGATTCGGCAAAGAAAAATATGCCTAAAGTTTTAATTGAGTCCGACGTAACTTGTCCGAAATGCGGAAAAAAAATGATTGTCAGAACCAGCAGATTCGGAACCCAGTTTTTGGGCTGTTCCGGATATCCTGAATGTAAAACAATGCTGCCCTTAAACAAAGACGGTTCAGCAGTTCCTGTTGATGAAAAAAGTGATGAAAAATGTGAAAAATGCGGTTCTGAAATGATTGTCAAAGTCGGACCATACGGAAAATACCTCCAGTGCACAAATGACGAATGCAAAAACAGAAAACGAATCGTTGTGACAACAGGAGTAAAATGTCCTAAATGCCAAGACGGTGAAATTATTCAAAGAAAATCAAAATACGGAAAAATTTTTTATGGATGCAACAAATATCCTGATTGTGATTTTGTTTCATGGAATGAACCGGTGAATGAAAAATGCCCGGAATGCGGTTCTCTTCTTGCAAAAAAATTAACAAAAAAAGAGTCTAAACTTATTTGTACAAACAACTCTTGTTCATTCTCTAAACCACTGGAGGAAGAAGATAATAATGATTAAATTTGCTGTTATAGGTCATCCTTTGACACAGTCTCTTTCTGCTGTCATGCACAATGCAATGTTAAAAGAACTGGGGATAGAAGGTTCTTATGAGCTTCTTGATACAGAAAGCGAGGATCTCGTCTCCAGAGTAAAAATGCTAAAATCACAAGGCTATAACGGATTCAATGTAACAATACCTCACAAGGTTCCTATTACGCTTTTCCTTGACGAATTTGATAAATCAGCAGACATAGCAGGATGTGCCAACACGGTTAAAATCATGCCGGACAAAAGCTTATACGGTTACAACACAGATATATACGGTTTTAAAACAGCAATTCCCCAAAATATACAGGACAATTTAAAAAACGGAAAAGTTTCTATTTTAGGCACAGGAGGAGCTGCAAGAGCTGCCGCAATTGCTTTTTGTGAAACAGGAGTAAAAACAATAGATTTTTATGCAAGAAATGTAATTAATGCAAGTTCAATGGTGAATTTTTTAAGAGAAAAATTTCCACTCGTTAAAATTAATCTTAAACAAATGCAAAGCTTGAACAATCTTTCTGACAGCTTGATGCTTGTCAATTCAACTCCGATTGGAATGAGAGGCAAAGCAATGGGCACAAGTCCCGTTGAAGAAGAAATTTTAAAAACACTGCCGGAAAACGCAGCAGTCTATGACATTGTTTACAATCCGTTGAAAACGGAATTCTTAAAAATTGCACAAAAAAACGGATATGAAACAATTACAGGTTTGGACATGTTTGTTCATCAGGGAGCAAAAGCCTTTGAAATTTGGACAGGGCAAAAAGCAAACCCTGACGTCATGAAAATGGCAGCACTTGAAGAACTGGCTGAATAAAAGTTATTTATTTAATTTATGCAGTCTTTTTATGAGGTTCTATTTTTTCGCTTATCCAGTTAGCAATAGGAGTAACAACAACAGGACCGATAAATCTGTATATTGTAGTGAAGATTACAATAGGTCCTAAAAGACGAATACCAATGAGACGCTTGTTCATAAGTTCTTCTGTCATATTCGGATTCATTCTCTTATATACGGATTTGTAAGCATCAAGTTTCTTGTTGATAACACCATCAAGCTTGTATGCGCCCCATGTACAAACAGCTGCCGTAATTCCCTGATTCAATATCATAGGCAGCTTCTGATCTTTTTCAATACTTTTGGATTTTGCAGTCTGCTGCATATAGAATCCTGAAAGCCACAAACTTTCACCGGCTATCAAATGAGGGAACCAATTCTTCAATCCGCCAAACCATTCAATGAAGTTTCTGAATTTGTTTGTATCAGCTATTTTTCCAACACCTTTTGCTATACCTTCAGTAACAAGACTGCCTGCGCCCTTAAATGAAGGATGATTGTTTGTATTTGATTCTTCTTTATTGTTCGCTCTGTCATAAGAAGACTGAATCTTTGTAAAGCCTTTGAATGATTTTGAATCACTGCCTTTGAAGCTCATAAATGAATAATCAATCTTTGCTTTGTCGTGAGGCGTAACATCAGTTTTTCCATTTTTGGAAAGCCCCAATGCTTTTAATAAAGGAGGAACAATCATAATTGTAGCAGCAGCTCTTAATGGCAAAAATATAGGCTGATGCAGCCTGCCTGCTGTTTCCTTAAAGACTCTTGCATTCTTTTCTATATATGAAGGATCATTTTTCATATACTTTGAAGGATTGCTCATCAGTTTTTTAATACCACGTTTTACAGGCTCAGCAACTGCAATTGTTGTAGCAAGTCCAAGAACACCTGTTGCAATAGAGTGAGCAACCTGATAATTGTTCTTTTTCTTTTCAACAGGATCTTTTGTCGGAATAATATAGATAGAAGCAGGTCTCGCAATTGTAGTCAAACCAAGAGCGATTAAAGCATCTGCAATTAGAGAGTTATCAGCAAGAATGTCCAAGAATTTGTTGAACCATTTATTAACAGCCATTTTCTCGCCAAAAGTTTTTGCAACTATCTGAACAGGTGCGCCTTTAAAACTCAAACGACCGCTCGGATTTTGTCCGGCGGTCGTTTTATTCGCACTTCTATTGTTATTATTTTGAGCTAAATAATGCTTTTGATGAATATTATACACTAGATTTTCGGTTTTCATTGGTTTTCCAATCTATTTTGTCTATTTCGTATCAGCTTTAAGTTTGTAAAAAATATTATTTGCTAATTATAGTAAAAAAAGAACTCAAAAGTAAAGTTTTTTTACAATTCTTAATAAAGTGTACTTTTAACAATTTATATCTACGCATTCAAATTAATATATTTAGCCGTTCCAATACCGTCTATGCTTGAAATTTCAGACAAAGTAGATTCATCAACTTCACTTCCCGTATTTATAATCATTATCGAAATGTTGTCGTTTTCAGCTCTGTTTTGAGCAACGTTCATTCTCGTAATGTTTATATTTTTATTACCAAGCACTGTTGCAACCTTCGCAACCATAGCAGGTTTATTCTCGTGAGGAACAAGAATCATGTGTTTTTCCGGCTCAATGCTGGCATTATATCCGTTTATTTTAACTATTCTGGGCATGTTCTGCGCAATCAAAGCACCGGAAATAGTATTTGTTTCTTTATCTGTTACAAGCTTTAATATGATAGAGCCGATGTAGTCTGTTGAAGTATTTGATTTTGTTGTTGTTACATCAAGCCCCTTGTTCTTTGCTATAACCGGAGCATTTACATAATTCACATCATTAACAAAAGCAGACAAAACGCCTTTCACAACAGCTGTTTCAAGAGGAGAAACATCCAAATCGGCAAGATTGCCTTTCACCGTAACATAGATTCCTTTTAAAGCACCTGCTGACATTTGCATAGCAAGTTCGCCAATATTTTCCGCCAGCTGCATATAGTCTTTTACAGGCTCAAGTTTTGAGGGCTTTAAAGATGGAATATTTACAGCAGAACGGGCCGAACCACCTTTTAAAACATCTCTGATTTGTTCTGCAACATCTTCAGCTACTTTCAACTGTGCTTCTTCAGTACTTGCCCCGAGGTGCGGTGTTAACAGAATGTCACCTGTTGTTTTAACGAGAGGATTTTCTGCAATATCAGGTTCTCCTTCAAAAACGTCAACAGCAGCCTGAGCAACATGACCTGATTCAAGAGCCGCAGCCAGAGCTTTTTCATCAATAATGCCGCCTCTTGCACAGTTTATGAGCCTAACCCCCGGTTTCATTTTTGAAATTGTATCTTTGTTAATCATGTGCATTGTTTCTTTTGTTTTTGGTGTATGCACTGTAATATAGTCGCATTTCCCCCAAAAATCATCCAGAGATTCCGCATATTGAGCACCGAATTTTTCAACAACTTCTTTTGAAGTAAAAGGATCACAAACAAGAACTTTCATACCAAGAGCAAGAGCTGTTTCTGCCACATGATGACCGATTTTACCAAAGCCGATTATCCCCAGTGTCTTTCCAAAAACTTCATGACCCGTATATTTAGAACGTTCCCAAAGACCTTTTTTTGTTGATTCAGCAGCTTTTGCAATATTTCTTGACATTGCAAGCATTAGTGCCACGGTATGTTCAGCTGCCGCATTTGTATTTCCGTCAGGTGAATTAACAACAACAATTCCGTGCCTTGTTGCTGCATCAAGATTTATATTGTCCACACCAACTCCGGCTCTTCCTATAATTTTTAAATTTTTACCTGCTTCTATAACTTTTTCTGTAACTTTAGTCTGACTTCTGACCATTAAAGCATCATAGTCTCCTATTACTTTACATAACTCCTCTTCCGACATTGTGGGGAGCAAATCCGACTGCGCTGCATCTCCAATGATAGCTTTGGCTTTTTCGTTAATTTTGTCTGTAATTAAAACTTTCATGTAAAAACTCCCCCTAATTTTTATTTAATACGCATTTTGCCTTGTAATTATAATATTTTTTGTAAAAATAAGCAATTTTAATACACAAATTGTTTTTATATTATTACGAGCTTATTTATTAGGAGAAATTATACCTATGAGCAGTTACACAATAAAAACAGGCGACAACCTGTGGAATATTTGTAAAAATCAATTTAAGTTAAATAATAATACTGATATTGCAAACAAAGTTAAAGAAGTAGCAAAAGCAAATAATATAAGCAATCCTAATTTAATATTTGCAGGAAAAGAAATAAATTTGTCAGTCGGTGACACAATTGAAAAAACAACCGACCCTTTAGCTGAAAATAAAGAAATAGAAAGCAATCAAGCAACAAATCCAAATGAAACAAAAACTAAAAATTATTCTAAAGAAATAACACAGGCCGTTGAAACAAAAAAGAAAAGCTGGGACTTTTCAAGCTATGAAGGATTTATGTCCTCATTAAATACACAGGTTTCAATCTTCTCACCAGATACAAAAACAGCACAACAAAAACAACAGGCATATTTTGATTACTCACAAAAACTTCTTTCAGAACACTATGACCTTAACAATGACGGAACAGTAACAACTGAAGAATTTGCACAAGCTGAAGAACAAGGCAGCTTAAAAACCAACGAGATATCAAGAAAACATGATAAAGAAAAAGGAATAACATCAACAGAAGAAGACATAAAAAGAGACAGTGTTATAGCTAACAGAACAGCAAATCTTTTTGCGACAAACCTTGATATGAACGGTGACGGAAAAATCAGCAAAGAAGAATTTGCGTTCTTTAATAAGACAGCTGACGGATTAGACGGCAAAGAAGACGGAAAAATTCTTGCAGCCGCAGAATCCGCAATGTTCCAATCTGTCACGGGAATGAATGCAAACGACAAAGAAATAAACAGAGTAGTAAACAAATATCTCACAGGAGAAACTTTGACAGCAGCAGAGCAGGAAATCTTGAAGAATTCAAGCACAAAAATCAGAGCAGCAATGAGCAAAGCAGCAGGAATCTCAGACTAAAAAATTACTTTACAAAGATTTCCTCAAGATTGTGAGCAACACCGCCCAGCTCAGTAGGAAATATATTACCGAATTTTTTCCTTATTGCTGTTATCCTGATAGGAGAATATAAATATATAAGCGGTTTTTTGTCATAAACAAGCTGCTGATATTCTTCATAAAGGGCTTTTCTTTTTTCAAAATCAAGCTCTAAAGAAGCACTGTCGAAAATTTCATTCAGTCTTTTTTCCCACGGATATAAAACATTATTTTCCTGCGAAGTTTTTCTCATATTAAACACATGCAAGGTACCATTTGAATACCATACGTTTTTTCCTCCGTATGGCTCAAGAGGACTGCCTGTAAAGCCCATTATCACAGAATCAAAGTCGTTTGTATTAACAAGTTTATTCACAAGTGTATTGAACTCAATCGGCTTAAAGTTAACTGTAATACCTAACTCCTCAAGATCCTGCTTAACCATTACACCGATAGATTCACGCTCTGTATTGCCGGCATTTGTAAACAAATCAAACTCAACTTTATTTCCTTTTTTATCATAAAGCTTTTTATTTTTCCAATAGAATCCTGCTTCAGATAGCAACTCTTTTGCTTTTTCAATATTTTGCGGATGACCTTTAGCTATTTTTTCATTCAAATAAATTGAAGATAAAGGCTCCGGTGTAAAAAGCGGTGCTCCTACGCCGCTTGCAATATTAAAAACCATGTTTTCTCGATCAAGAGCATAATCAACCGCACGCCTAAAATTCAAATCGCCGAACCATTTTTGTTTTACAGGATCAACATAATATTTACCCTTGTCATTTTTTCTTGTATTCAAATTAAAGGCAAAATACATTGTACCTGTATCCGGTCCGAGATTGTATACCTTATAATCTGAGAAACGTTCCTTTTCTTTAAAAAGAGCAACATTTGTTCCCCTCAGCCCAACCGTGTCCAGTTCCTTTGATTTAAATTTCAACAATTCATTGTTCAAATCGCCTACAATTAAAATAATGTACTTATCAAGGTAAGGAAGTTTTTGTCCTTTTTCATCCATCATGTAATAATCAGGATTTCTTTCATAAACCAGTCTTTGTGCAGGTACATACTCTTTCAATCTAAAAGCACCGCTTGTAACCAGCTCCTTAGGTTTTATGTTGGAACTCCAAAAAGAAGAAAAAGCTCGTTTACCCTGTTTTGTGACAGGTTCAAGAATATGCTTCGGAGCAATCGGAACAGAAACCTGTCTTAAAAAAGGAGAAAACGGCTTCGGTGTGGTAAATTGAACCGTATATTTATCAAGTTTTTCAATTACCGGAAGCTTCCCGTCAATATACATTGCATCTCTTGTGCTTGTATTACCAAAACCGCCAAAAATAATTGTATCCCATGTGAAAACAACATCATCCGCTGTAATTTCTTTTCCGTCAGACCATTTTAATCCTTTACGCAATTCAAAGATATAAGATTTTTTGTCCGGCAAAACCTTAATTGTTTTTGCAAGTTTGGGTATAACTTCACCCGAGTATGCATCTGTTGTCACCAGTCCGTCAAACATAATATCAGCAGCCTGAGAAGAAGTTGCATCCATTGAATTCCAGGAATTAAAAGTCTTCGGACCTTCTCCGATAGTGCTTGTAACAAGAGTACCGCCATATTTTCCGGCAGGGGATCTTGACATCAGATAATCAATCCCGTTGACAGTTTTTGTCCGTACAGGATATGGCGTGTAATCTTCATTAAAAAACTTATTTGAAACACCCGAATCCGTTTCTTTGTCAGGCACATCTCTCCTGATACAGCCTGCAATTAGCAAGAATAGCACTATTAAAATAGAGAATATATAAACAAATTTTTTATTCATATGATTAATTTAGCACAAATTTTAAAAAATTTTGTATTGCTCATATGTATATGATTTAACAGAATTTCAACTGCTCTTTGGCATGTTCAATTGCCATCATTTCGGTATAGAAAACAGATTTTTCTCCAATCTGGCTGATAATACAGTGATCTTTTAACTGTGATAGAACTTTTTCATTCTTTATCACAAGAATAATTGCTATGTTTTGTGACTGAAGACGAAGAATAATATCCTCCAAAGCAAATATCGCAGATATGTCTAACAAATCATCCGATTCATAGTTCAAAATTAAAATCTCAGTACCAAGCAGTTCATCAAATTTTGAAATCAGCTGGGTTGCCGAACCAAAAAAGAATTGTCCGGAAATATGCACGACACGAATTTTGTGTTTATAATCTCTTTCAAGAATCCTCTCAAGCTCCATAATCTCAGAATCATAAACAGGCTTGTGAACAAGTTCAGCCTTGTCTGCAACCCTTTTGGCATACAACAAAGCAGCCAGAGTAATTCCTGCCCCGACAGCAAAAATAAGATTGTAAAAAACCGTAAGCAAAAATACCAGAAACAAAACATAAAGATCATCTTTTGGTGCATATTTTAAAACCTTCAAAAGTTTTACATCTATTATGTCATATCCTATTTTCATCAAAATTGCCGCAAGAACTGCCAGAGGGATTTGGGCGACAAAACCTGAACACTTGAACAAAAGGATAATGAGCAAAACAGGATTAATCACAGCACACATTTTTGTCGATGCTCCGGCATTCAAAGCAGCTACACTTCTCATAGTCGCAGCCGAACCGCCTAAAGAACCTGTCAGAGCACACATCAAGTTGCCAATCCCCTGTGCTGCAAGAAGCCTTTTAGGACTGTGTCGTGTTTTTGTCAAAGAATCTGACACAAGCCCCGTAAGCATACTTTCTGCCGAAAAAACAACAGCCAGAGTAAAAGCATAGGGCAAATATGTGATTATATGATGTATATCAGTATCAGGTTTTATTATTGAAGGAAAAGAAACAGAAAGTTCGGAAATTCTGTCGAGATGAAGTCCGAGTTTTATAGAAATTATCGTACCTATTATAAGCGCAAGAACCTGTGAAGGAATATACCTGTTTATAATTTTAGGTGTAAAAAATGCAATAATAAGAGTAATTATCCCGATAAAAACTGCATCATGATTTAAAGATGCAAGACTTTTATGGATAGACATTACTGTTGTAACGGTTGAAGACATTGCAGGATGTCCCATAAGAGGATTCAGCTGTAAAATAATAATAATCACGCCGACGCCATTCATAAACCCTGAGATAACAGGATATGGAACATATTTTACCATAGAAGGAAGATTAGTAAGTGAAGCAATCAGCTGTAAAATCGCAGCAATTAACATAATAGTAACAGCTGCGCCGATATCATTTTTCAAAGCCAGCATCATTGAAGCAACAACAATTGCAACAGGTCCTGTTGTTCCGGAGATTAGAGGAGTTTTCGTACCCAAAATCCCGGCCACAAAACAGAGAATAATTGCACCCCATAAACCGGCACCGGCACCAAAACCAGTAGCCACCCCAAAAGCAAGTGCCTGAGGCAATGTAATTATTGCAGAATTAATCCCCCCAAAAACATCTCCCGCAAAAATATTGAGCTTTGTTTTTATTGCTTCTTTAAAATTCATAGAAAAATTTTATCACAACATTGTTGTGGCTTGTTCTAGATTATTAACTTTTGTTTAAATACTTACATTTATAAAAAAACTATGCTAACATCATTTCGGAATCTGCATCAATGTTTTATTATTAGACACTTGACCAGTATTAATATTTGTAACATTTGAGTTATTTTTATAACAGCAAATAACAAATTATTTCTTTACGTGCATTATTGCAATTAAACTGCAAATATTCATAGATAAAACATATTAAAAGGGAAAAGACTATGGCATCAGTCAATCGAGTATCACTGGTAAATTTTGACAATCAAAAACAACAAAAAAGCAACACACAAAGAGTAAAAAGCAATGTGGTTCAATTAAATGCAGCTAATCCTCATTTGCTTGAAAATGTTCTGTCTTTAATGGCATCACAAAACAAAGCAATGATTTCCTTCGGACATGCTCCGACACAGCACGGAATAAAGACAAAAGAATTTGTACCTGTTATCCCAATGGCACAAACACTTGTCAGACCGTATGATCAAGATTTTGATGTAAATGCTTTCGCTCCGACAATCTCAAATTATTGTAAAGATAAAATCCTTAATGAAGCATCTGTCAGAATAAACGGTGAACGCCCCTGGCCCAAAATAGACAACATCAATGCCTGGATGGTTACGGCCGAAACCGCAGAATTCAAATCCGACGGCGGACTGGGTCAGGTAGCTGCTGATTTACCAAACAGTTTTAATAAAAAATTCAAAGACAGCCCTGATAATGAAATGACAAACATTACACCAATGTATGTTAACGGAGATAATTACAGACTCGAAGAAACTCCTGACGGAAAATATATATATCATTACGGAAGAAAAGACAAACCCAAACAAAAAGAAATGCAGTATCTGGGAAGAATCAATGTTCCCGTTTACAATGCAGAACATAATTCAAGGCTCAATGATACAGATGTAAGAATATTTACCTGCTTGATGAATGATGATGAAAAATCAAAAGCAGTAACAAAGCCTACCCGTTACGTATTTTTAGAAATTCCGCAAGACGGCACAGATGCAAACGGAAAAGAAACTACCTTCAAACAGTTCTTCAACATTCTTGACAACAACAACCATTCCAGCAACCATAACACACCATATGCCACAAATGACACTTCTGACAGCGTTTACAGAATGGCATTTTTCTCAAAAGGTGTTTATGAATTGATGAAGAGCATAAAAGAAGGTGACTTCAAAGAACTCAAAGCACCAAACGCAGTACTTTTAAATGATTGGCAGTCCGGCTCACTTGCCGCAATGATGCACTATACGGCAAATGCAGAAGCTGACACAGGTATAATTTCAAAAAATACCGGCAGATATTTCGATGAAATACCAACAATCTATATAGCACACAACTGTGAACATCAGGGTGCAACAAACGGAAATGATGAAAACAGAACTAACATCTTTGGAACTTTGTTCGGAAGCTATGGTGTTGATATTATCCCAAGAGCAAAAAGCTGGGATAATGCATTCAAAGAAGACCGCTGTGCTTTGATGAGATACTATGATTTCAACTCCGCAAAAACTGGTATGACACTTGTTGACCGTGTAGTACCGGTATCGGAATATTATGCTGAAGAATTGATTCATTCAAATGAAAAAGCCAGAGGCTTAATGCATTTGATGAAAGCACGTAAATTCGGACCGGGAAATACACTGACACCAATCACAAACGGATACTCTAAATCAATGATTGTGCCTAATAAAAACAATATGGATCAATTAACAAACAGAACAATCGATGATTTTACTTTACAACCTGCTTACATAGAAAAACTCAAGTCTCAAGGTATTAATGTTCAACCTATGGACTTTAGCGATTTTAAGCTGTTACCTTTTGAAGACGGAAACATGCAAAATAAAATCGAAAACAAAAACATGACAATGAATCTGTTCAAACAGCTTATTCAAAGGGAAAGAATGCTCCCTTATAAAGAAGAAAGCGGTTCAAGACTCTATATGATGTACGGGGCAGACAAAACAGAAATTCCCGAAACAGATTTTAGTAACACGCCAGTCATTGCCTATTCAGGCAGAGTAGATTATCAAAAAGGTTTGGACACCATTTTGAAAGAAGCCCTGTGGAAGTTCGCTGAACACAACAAAAATACAGCACCGGAAAAACTTCCTGTATTCATAATAGGAGGAAGCATCTCCAACAAGTCTACATACGACGAACTTAAAAACTTGAAAGATTATATGACTAAATTCTATCCAAATGTAGGCAAGAGAATAGTACTGATAAACGGATATTTGAATACAAACCTTGTTGCTTCAGCAGCAGACCTGTTCCTTGTCCCATCTGTATTTGAACCATGCGGTTTAACACAAATGGAAGCAATGGCCAAAGGAGCTCTTCCTGTTGCAACATCAACAGGAGGTCTAGTTAACACTATTGAAGACGGAAAAGACGGTTTCAGAACAAAAGCATTCTTTGACGAAACAGGAGACAGAAACCTCATTTACGGTGAAGGTTTTGACAACAACTATGATGCTTATTGTGATGCTCTCGAACGAGGTCTTGATAAATTTTATAATGACCATGATAGTTTTGAAGAAATGCAAAAGGCTGCACTCAAAAACGACTTTAGCTGGGATGTCAAAGGCGGAGCACTTGACAAGTATATTAAACTCATCAAAACAGGTCACACAAACTAAACCTAAAAAAAGAGGGATGATAACATCCCTCTTTTTTTATACTCTATCTAATATTTCAAGATTATAACCGCTAGCAATTTCTTCTCTAGCAACAACCTTTACATTAGGAATAAGCTGTGACAACACAACACTCATGACCTGTCTTATTTCAATAGGAACAACAACGACAATTTCATTCAAATCAATTCCCTGTTTATCAATTGATTTATATATATTGTTAACTACAACTTTCATTTTTGTATTATCAATTCTTATAACCTGACTTTTTCCTGAAATTTTTGAGCGCATATATTTCAAAGATTCTGAAGAAAGTTCAAAAGCCTGAATCAGGTTATTTTCATTTGCTATACTTTTTGAAATTTGTCTGGACAAAGAATGTCTGACTCTGCTTAAGAGGTCTTCTTTTGTTTCTTCATCAGCAAAATCATTTATTTTTTCAAAGATATAAATAATATCTTTTATAGAGACTTTTTCTTTAATCAGACTTGTAAGAATATATTTCAACTCCGCAACAGAAACAAAATCAGGAATGATATTTTCTATAAGGTACAAATTGTCCTCACTGACAATTTCAATGTATCTGTTAATATCGTTATAATCGAAAATTTCTTCTACATTTTTAATGCATACAAATTCAAGAATTCTTGCTATAACCTGTGCTGCATCAAACCCTTTAACCCAAAAGTCTTTTGTTTTATCTTTTGGAATCCACAAAATCTGTTTTCCTAAAATAGGATCAGTATCTTTTATTGCATCTTTAGGGGTTTTACTGAGATTAAGATCATCTTTAAAAAAGCAATAATAACCGTTGTAAACAACACCTTTAGCAGCACAAACGCCTCTGACATCTATTTCAAATTCATTAGCCTGTAAAGTTTCATCATTTTCAAATTTAATCTTCGGAATAATATACCCGAGACTTTCTGCCAAATTCTGACGAACTTTTACGGTCTGAGCCACAAGATTAGCTTCCATATCAGGGTTAACAAGTTCAATATTTTCTTCACTAAGCTTGATTTTTATTTTATCTTCGCCGATTTTATCAATCATAATCTCAGGAGAAATTATTGTCTGGAGCTGTTTCTTCAACTCTTTTAATTCTTCAATATTTTTGAACATTTCATTGTTCAACTCTTGGCGTTGTGTTTCGTTTGTCTCATCAATCAAAGATTTTATATTATTTATTTTCTTTCTTATATCTTTAATTTTTGCTTGAACTTCCACACATTGTTCATAAGGGTCATTCTGGGCTGAAATCATTTTGTGCATCTGGGTTCTATACCCGAACACATCATCAATGTCTTCCTCAGAAGTTTCATCTTCCATGGATTCTCTAACAAAAATGCAATTGTAGATATATCCTTCATCGCCTTCAGCTTCATGCATGGTATAAATCTCCCACCCCAAAGACGACATCTCATTAAGCAGAGATTCAAGCTGAAAGGAATCATCAGTCGGAACTGATTTTATACAATACTGCATTCTTGTTGGCTTCATACTTTTACTATTCCCAAATAAACTACTAAACTAAACGAAATTATACGTTGCCGGTCGAACTGTTTCTGTCATCTTCCAGCTGTTTTATATCTACATTATATTCAGGCTGTTCCTGATAAACAGCTGTATCTTGTATATCTATCTCAATATTAACATCACCGTCAACCATTTCAATTTCGTCTTTTTTGTAATTTTTGATTTTTCCGTCTTCTGTTTTTACTGAAATTTCATTACTGAGAAAATGCAAAGAACAAACTCTGCCCAAGCCGTCAGGAGTCATTACGCCCGAACCAATAGGAGGCAAATCTTTAGCCGCATCTATATAGTTTTTATACTCATAATTTAAGCAGCAAAGCAGTCTTCCGCATGTACCGGAAATTTTTCCCGGTGTAATAGGCATTCCCTGATCTTTTGCCAGTTTAATATTTATAGAATCAAATTTTCTCAAAAAAGTACAACAGCAAAAAGGCCTTCCGCATAAGCCGTTCCCTTGAAGAAGAGAAGTCTCATCTCTCACGCCTATATGACGAAGGTCTATTCTTACCCGTTTAAAAACCTGAGTCAAATCTTTTAGAAGCCCCCTGAAATCAACTCTTTCAGGCGCAGTATAATAAAATGTAACTTTTCTTTTATCAAATGTATATTTTGTCTGTACAAGATTCATGTTCAAATTATGCTGAGCCACGAGCTGTTTGCAAGTTTTGAATGCTTCTTCTTCTGCAAACTTCAATTCCTCAAGCATCTCCATATCTTTTTGAGAAAGAACTCTTACCAGAGGAACAGATTCTGGCATATTTTTTTCCCATGCACGGGCTATTGAAGAGTTTACGGCAAAAACCTTTGCAACTTCTTCACCTTTTTCGGTCCTGACAAGAACAAGCTGTCCGTGTTCTACATGAGCTGATTCAGGAACATCCAAAGGGTGAAAAACATTCTTTATTAAATTTACTGCGTACTTTATCATAATTTAATTAAATCCCAAAATATATTAATGGTATTTTATCATAAAAATTGATTATTAGCTTTGTTTGTAATAAATTTATAGTACGAAACATTACGAAGGATAGGGAATATAAAAATGACAACATTTGCTCATACATTTTCATCTATGAAAACGCATTACAATGAAGATTTGACAGCAGCCGACATAGGCAAAGAAGTTACACTCTCAGGCTGGGTTTCAGCCGTTAGAGATCTTGGCGGTATTATATTTATTGAATTGAGAGACAAAACAGGATTCTTTCAGGTCGTTGCCGACCCTCAGATAAATCCCTCTGTTCATGATGTTTTTTCAAAACTTAAAGATGAATATGTTATTCAGGTTACAGGAAAAGTGTCTAAAAGACCTCCTGAAACTTATAATCCGGAATTAAAAACTGGTGAAATTGAGATGTACCCTGAAGAAGTTAAAATCTTTTCCGAAGCAAAACTTCTTCCTTTTGAACTTTCATCAGACGACACAAAAGAAGATATCCGTCTGAAATACAGATACCTCGATATTCGCCGTCCGCAAATGGCAAGCAACCTCAAATTGAGACATAATATTGTTACTGCGATAAGAAACTATCTTAACAATGCAGAATTTATGGAGGTCGAAACACCTATCCTTATCAACACTACACCTGAAGGTGCCAGAGACTATCTTGTACCGAGCCGTGTTCAGGAAGGCAAATTCTATGCATTACCCCAATCGCCTCAAATATTTAAACAATTGTTGATGGTTGGCGGTATCGAAAAATACTATCAAATAGCAAAATGTTTCCGTGATGAGGACTTAAGAGCAGACAGACAGCCTGAATTTACACAGGTTGATATGGAAATGTCTTTTGCGACTCAAGATGACGTAATTGCTTTGACAGAAGGACTGATTGAAGAAGCATTTAAGGCTGCGGGGGTTGAGGTTAAGGCTCCGTTTACAAGAATCAGCTGGCAAGAAGCAATGGACAGATTCGGTTCTGACAAACCGGATGCACGTTTTGGCTTAGAGCTGTTCGATATCTCTGATATCATGATGGAATCAACTTTTGAACCTGTTAAAGAAACGCTCAAAAAAGGCGGCATTGCAAAAGCTATAAAAATCCCGGGTATCGCAGGATATTCAAGAAAAGAAATGGATGATATACGTTCACTTGCAATTTCTTTTGGTGCTAAAGGAATTGCCTGGATTACTTATATGGAAGACGGAACTGTTAAATCTCCTATTTTGAAGTTCTTAACAGAAGAACAAATCGAAACATTGAAAGTGAAAGCTGAAGCAAAACCGGGAGACATTGTCTTCTTCGTAGCCGACGACAAGAAAACAACTTATGATGTTATGGGCAGATTCAGATTGTTCTTTGGTGAAAAACTCGGATTTATTGACGAAAACAAACATTCGCTTTTGTGGGTCGTTGACTTCCCGATGTTTGAATACAGCAAAGAATTTGACAGAGTAATGGCTATGCACCATCCGTTCACATCTCCAAACCTCGAAGATGTTGACAAGATGAAAACAGAACCTATGAATGTTCGTTCTGTTGCTTATGACATTGTTTACAACGGAACAGAATTGGGCGGCGGATCTGTGAGAATCCACTCACCTGAAGTACAAAGAAAAGTCTTTGAAGCCCTTGGACTCTCCGAAGAAGAAGTACAACAAAAATTCGGCTTTATGCTTCAAGCATTTCAGTACGGCACACCACCGCATGCAGGTCTCGCAATAGGACTCGACAGACTTGTCGCATTGTTGACACACAACAGCTCTATCAGAGAAGTTATTGCATTCCCAAAAAACTCTGCTGCAAAATGTTTGATGACAAATGCTCCTACGTACGCATCTGAAGAGCAGTTGATGGAATTGCATTTGAAATCAACAGTAAGACACGAAGTGAAAGTATAATGGATAAATTCACAGAAAAAACACTATCATCAAAAACCGTCTATCAAGGGCGGATTTTTGATATTACGGACGATGAAATAATTCTTTCCGACGGACTTAAAAGACATCGTGAGATTATCCGCCATCCTGGCGGAGTTGTTATCCTTGCACAAAAAGACAATGGCAACATTCTTCTTGTAAAACAATACAGATATGCTGTTAAATCAATACAAACTGAACTTCCTGCCGGTCGTCTTGAAAAAGGCGAAGACCCTCTATTTGCAGCACAAAGAGAACTTAGAGAAGAAACAGGATATATTGCGCAAAACTGGGAGTCTTTAGGGTATATCTTTACAACTTTCGGTATTTGTGATGAAAAGTTATATCTTTTTAAAGCAACAGGGCTTTCTTTTGACAAGCCTGACCCCGACGAAGGCGAGATTTTAGACTATTTTGAACTTCCATTAAGCGATGTGCACAATCTTGTAAAAAATGGTACAATTAATGATGCAAAAACGATTTGTGCACTCATGAGGGCCTTTAAGCTAAATGACAAAAATTAAAATGCTCGTTCTTGATATTGACGGAACAATTTTTAGAAAAGACTATACCGCAACAAAAAGGGTAAAAGATACCCTCAAAAAAATTGTTGAAAAAGGAATTAAAGTTGTTCTTTGTACAGGAAGAATGTATGCAGCAACTAAACAAATAGCAAAAGAACTCGGTTTAACAACACCTGTCATTTGTTATCAAGGTGGGCTTGTAAAAAATTTTTGTGACAATGAGAAAACGCTCTGGGAAAGAACAATGGAAAAAACACTCGCGCTTGATGTAATAAAAGAACTAAAAAAGCGTAAAGTGTTTTTCAATCTTTATATAAATGACATACTAATGGTAGAAGAAGACAACTATTTGATACGCCAGTATGTTGATGCAAGAAATATAAAGTATGAAGTAGTTAACAACTGCGAAGAATTGGATTTGACAGGAGTAAACAAAATATTAGCCATAGATGATGATACAAAACTCATAGAAAATCTTCAAAAAGAAATGGCAGAAAAATACAAAGATAAGTTGTATGTTATCCGTTCAACACCACGTTTTTGTGAATTTTCCAATCCCGAAGCAACAAAAGGAAATGCGCTCAGATATCTTGCTAAAATGTGGGATTTGAAACAAGAAGAAATAATGGCATGCGGAGATCAGGACAATGACATTGAAATGCTGCTTGCTGCCGGTACAAAAGTGGCAATGGGAAATGCAACCGAAGATTTAAAAAAAATAGCAGACTATGTCACCGACACGGTGGATAACGACGGAGTTGTTAAAGCTGTCGAAAAATTTATAGGGATAGAATAAATACGAGGAATTTAAAATGTATAGAATCGGTCAGGGATTTGACTTACACCAGTTTGCAGAAGATAGAGATTTGATTTTAGGCGGTGTAAAAATAGAACACAACAAAGGTTTGTTAGGTCATTCCGATGCTGATGCTCTTTGTCATGCTATTATAGATGCACTTTTAGGCGCACTCGCTCTGGGTGATATCGGACAGCACTTTCCTGATACAGATCCAAAATATTACGGTGCAGACAGCACACAGCTTCTTGCAGAAACACTCTATCTTGTTGTCAGAGAAGGTTACAAAATCAATAATATTGATGCAACAATAAAAACCCAATATCCAAGACTCGGACCATTTATAAAAGATATACAAAAGAATCTTGCCTCTATATTGAATCTTCAAGTAAATCAGGTTTCAATAAAAGCAAAATCAATGGAATGGATGGGACCAATTGGTGAAGGCAAGTGCCTTGCAGTTGATGCGGTTGTTTTGCTTGAAGAAATAGCTATATAAAATCTAGCCGTTTATGCTGACCATTCTGTCTATGGCTCTTATGGCTTTTTTAGCAATTTCTGAATCAACATTGATTTCATTTTCTTCAGTTTCCAATACGTGAAGAATATCCTCAAGATGATTCCACTTCATATTCGGACAAATTGCTTTAGAACTGACAAGAACAAATTCTTTTTCCGGACAGTCACGTTTTAGCCTGTCAACAACACCTTTTTCAGTAACAATAATAAATGTTTTCTTATCGCTTTCTTTTGCTCTTTTAATTATAGCTGTTGTAGAACCGATAAAATCAGCAAGCTTTGTGACTTCTCTGTGGCATTCCGGATGAGCAAGAACTTCTGCATCAGGAAAAACTTTTTTCTTTTCAATTATATCTTCCGGTTTTATTCTAAGGTGAGTCGGGCAATATCCCGGATAAGTAATAACATTTACATCAGGCAGCTGAGATGCAACATAAGATCCTAAATATGTATCAGGAACAAAAAGCACCTCCTTAGCAGCGAGTGAACGCACAACATTCACAGCATTTGCACTTGTGCAGCAAATGTCGGACTCTGACTTAACCTCGGCTGTTGAGTTTACGTAACACACAACAGGAATGTTAGGATTCTTTGCTTTAAATTCTCTAAGCTGAACCAAATTAATCATATCAGCCATCAAACATCCTGACTCCATTCTGGGAAGTAGAACCTTTTTATCAGGAGACAACACTTTTGCCGTTTCTGCCATAAAATAGACCCCTGCAAAAACAATAATATCCGCATCTGTTTGTGCAGCCATTCTGCTTAAGTAAAGAGAGTCGCCTGAAAAATCAGCAACCTCGTCAATCTCAACATTTTGATATGTATGAGCAAGTATGATAGCATTCTTTTCTTTTTTTAATTTATTAATTTTTTCAATAAGTTCTTGATTATCCATTTTATTACCTAGCACTTTTCAAAATTTCTATAAAACCGTTCATCAAAAATTCACAAGACATTGCTGCAAGCAAAATTCCTACTATCCTGTTAATTACGCTTACACCTGTTTTTCCAAGCAGCTGACTAACTTTTGAAGAAAATTTTAAAATGAGCCAGCAAACAACAAGATTCACAGCAAGAGCAGCAATAATCAAAGAACGCTCCAAAGGCATTCCCTGAGCATTTTTCATACAAATAGTAAGCATTGTTATTGTGGCAGGACCGGACAAAAGAGGAATTGCAAGAGGAAAAACAGAAATGTCTGTTCTTTTCAAAGACTCCTTACGTTCTTCCTTGTTCTCACTATTCATTGCAGGCTCCGGATTGCCCAAAACAAGATCAATAGCCATAATCAAAAGTAATATACCACCTGCTATTTTTAAAGCCGTAAGGCTTATACCCAATAAATCCAAAACAACAGAACCTGTGTAAGCAAAAAACAAAAGAATGAAAAAGGCTATAACAATAGCTTTGTTCATCATAATGTTTCTCCATTTTTGTTTTGAATTTGCTGTCAGAGCAATGAAAACAGGCGCAAGCCCGATACCGTCCAATGTGACAAACAGCTTTGAAAAATAGCCTAAAAATGAATGTATATGTTCTAACATCAAAAACCTTTCAAATATTTCTTTAGTTATTTTATTATACAAGAAACATATGAAAGTAAAAAAATTAAAAAATTACCAGCAAGAACCGACAGACCCTGCTCCGCAAATCTTTCCGTTTACCCAGATTGCATATTCCAGTTCTGCATTTTTAAAAATTGCACCTTTTATATTTGCATTTTTCAAATTAGCTTCATCCAAATCAGAATCTTGAAAATTTACATTTTCAAGATTCGCATCCTCAAAATTAACTTTTTCTAAATCAGCACCCTGAAAATTCACACCTGAAAGATTTGCGCCTTTGAAGTTTGCATCTTCCAGTTTTGCATTACTAAAATCAAAACCCGAAAGATTTTTTCCAGAAAAATCAACTCCCTCAAAATTTGTACCCTGACAATTTGGGTTATTCGGGGTTAATAAGCTGTAAGAAGTATCAGCAAAAACATAACCTATTGAAGCTAAAAGAGAAACACATATTAAACTGATAAATAAACACTTTTTCATAAATTAGTATCCTTTTCATTTGGTTCTTCCTTAACACGCTCAGAAATCACCTTTCCGAGATATTTAGAAATTGAAAGAGAAAACGCTATTCTTTCTTCATTATTGTTAGGAATAATAACCGCAGTAGTAATAGAAGTTGTCGGCTCCGGTCTAATTTTCAAACCTGCCGCAAAAAGCCCCCAGGATTCATCTCTCGAAACCCAATCAGCTACAACACGCAATTTGTTAGGAATTATCGTCTGGTCAACCCCCATCATCACACCTGTTAAAGAAGGCATCTCGCCTCTTCCCCCAACAAAACCACCTGCTGTAACGGTAGTTTTGGTTTTTTTTAACAAATACGAACCATGGGCATAAATCATACTATCAGGATTTTTCCCCTCTGTTAAAGACGGCGACAAAGTTCCTCCAACAGTCAGCCTTGCGGCTCGTTTTATTCTAAAGACCTTTTTTGCTGCAAGATTCAATTTTACACTTGTATGATCATCTATATTTGTGCCGACACCAAAAGACGCCTCCGTACCTTTGCCTGTCCCCATGATAATTTGTGGAGACAAAGAAGCATAAGAATCACCAAAAGGACTATATCTGTTTGACTGTTTTAATATAACTTCACCACCGGGAAGAACATCGGAAGAAGGCATCGTCACAATAGTTTGCTGAGCAAACACAGGTGATGTTAAGCTAATCAGACACGATAACAATATAAACTTATAAAAATGCTTCATTAACCTATTATGAATGAAAACAAATAAGTTGTAAATCCTGTAATAATAAAAAAAGCACCCCATCAATATTTTTGGAGTGCTTGAATTAATAACCTTTCAAATATTATTATAAAAATTTTTAATAGATAAATCAATAAAATAAATACAATTGTAAATTTTAATTTGTACATCATTTATTTTTAAAGACAAAAGCCTTAAACTGGAAAAACACGCCGGATCGAAAAATGAAAATACAATCACCAAACAAATCAAATAATAAGAAAACTTATCAAAATTTTAAAGCAAAAGACTTTGCCAGAGTCATAACAATGGCAAACGGATTAAAAGAAGAGCTGAAAATTTATGAGCTTGAATATGCTGACAGAATTTTTCTTGACAAAATGTCAATGAATATTAAACTCAAAGAACTTTTGCCTGAAAACACAAGCTATACAAAACAACAGCTTAAAACCTGGAAAAATATAATCAATAATTCAATCATGATGTCAGCTTATTCTTCACCGGAAAAAGCATTCCTCTTGACAAAGAACAAGCGTCCTTGCGGAATTATGTCATTTCAGGACAACCTGAACGGCACCATATACCTCGACAATCTTGCAACATGGCCTTTTGAAAAAGGCAAAAGTGCAAAAATGGCAGGACAAACACTAATGAAAATTCTATTTATGGAAGCTGGTGAAAAAGGAATAAAAAATATAGGTCTGGCTCTAACAACAAAACTAAAAGAAAAAAGTAAAGCTTTTTATGAAAAACTTCATTTTCGAAATGCTTCCATATCAAACACAAATTTTGATATGGAGATATTTTCAGGAGGATATAAAAATGCACTGGACGATTTGGAACCTCTGATAAAAGTTAACAAGAACAAAAATCCCCAAAGTGTATGTCTCGGGCAAATTCTCAACATAAACTACTAAAAAAGACAAAAAAAACGAGGGGTTTTGTAATTTTTGGTTATTTTACAATAACTTTGTATTACAGCCCAACCCTCGTAAGGTTTTTACACTAGCCGAAACATTAATAACATTATTATTATAACACTTTTTTGAGTAATATGCAAATACATGGATTAAATTGTAAATGAATATTAAGCAATAAAAAACAACCGGAATGCAGTTCTTACAAGACTTTTAAGTCCTTGAGCATTCCGATTGTAATAATTTTAAATCAAATAATATATCTTCTATTTTTTAGCTTTAGAAGTATATTCTTCAAATGCTGTTATTGTTTTCTTCATAAAGTCTTCCGGCTGCATTCCTGTGCTGTGATATCCTTCATGACCCAGTCGATTCATACTATATACACGAATTCTTTGAAGAGCATCTTCTTTAGGCATTTGAGCATAAACATCAAACAGATCATGAGATTCTTCTGTTATTCTTTTATAGACTTTTTCAATACCTTCAATTGTATGGTCAGGATGGGCCTGCCTATAAGCACTTGCATAAGATTCTTCAAGCAGATTAGCCGCCTGTTTCAAATTGTCAGCTCTGTTTTTGTCAGCAGCAAAATCTCTGCCTACTTTTTCCAGTACCTTTAAGTTAACAAAGCCGTTCGCAGTGTTTTCTTCGATTATTCTTCTGGCTTCGCCTTTATGAGATTTATTAAATTCAATAACTAAATTATCAGCAGCTTCTCTTTTTGCCGCATTTGTTTTTAATGAGTTAAGAAGATCAAGAAGTTTTCCATCTCTTGCAGAATCTTTTTCTCTTATTGCAGAAGAAGTTTTATTTGTTAACTCAGTACTTGGAGCTTTTTCTTTCTGAAGAGCTTCAGGTTTTATTTTTTCAGCAACTTTTTCCTCAACCTTTTCTTTTACAGCAGCAGCTGTATCATCCACTTTTTCTTTCACAGGCTGTGCTGTTTCTTTTGCTTTTTCCTTTACTTCTTGTGCAACATCATCAACTTTTTCTTTTACAGTTTGCGCGGCTTCCTTAGCTTTTTCTTTTACTTCCTGAACAACATCATCAGCCTTAGTCTTAATTTCTTCTGCGGCTTTATTCAATTCTTCACCCAATTTTCCATCAGGTTTCGGAACAGCAGATTTGGGTTTATGCAATCTGTTTGCAATGAAAATTCCCATACCGGCAAGCACTATTGCCCCTGCAATATAAGGCAGCTTTGATTTTTTAACGGAAGAATCAGAAGACACAGAAGTTTTTGCATCTGTTTTCGTTTCATTTGAATCTGCCTTAAAAGATTGATTTACACGTTGTGAAAGCGTTAAATTTTTAATTGAATTTACCGGCATACAGACCTCTCTTTATAACTTGTGATACAGTAACTGTTATTATTGTAAAACTAAAAAGAAAATTTTTTGCTACCCTTTTTACCGTATCCGCCCGAACATCTTCAATAGCAAGAAAAAAAAGAATTTCACATTTTGTTACAATTATATAGAAATATGAATTTATTGAAAATATGTTGTATATTTCATAAGATAAAAGCATGCAAGTTTTTACAGAGTTAAAACAAAATCCTGACTTATCTATTTGTTTAGGCTTTTTTGACGGTGTTCATGAAGGTCATAAAGTTGTATTAAAAAATGCAGTAAATCTTGCACGTCAAAATAATATAAAATCCGCAGTAATAACATTCAAAGAGCACCCCCTTTGTTATCTTCAAAACAGAACTCCTCAATATATCATTCCTCTCGAAGAAAGACTCAGTATCATTGCAGAACAGGGAATTGATTATGCTTATGTACTCGATTTTGATGAAGAAATAGCCGATCTGCTGGCAATAGATTATTTAAAAAATATACTGATAAAAAACTTCAGTCCAAGATTTATTACAACCGGTTTCAATCACTATTTCGGAGCAAACAAACGTGGGGATTCCACTTTTTTACGTGCTTATGAAAAAGAATTCGGGTACAAATTTTTTGAAATTCCGCCTATCACATACAATAACATACTCATAAGCAGTTCAAAAATCAGACAAATGATTACGGAAGGAAATATGGAATCCATACCAAACCTTCTGGGTGAAGCATTTTACATAAAAGGCAGGGTTATAACAGGAAACAGAATAGGCCGGACAATATCGTTTCCAACGGCAAATGTCAAATATCCAACAAATATCATAAAACCGCCAAGAGGTGTTTATATAGCAAGAGTCAGCTATGACGACTGTGAGTTTAATGCAATGGCAAATCTGGGTAAAAGACCGACAATAGCAGGAGCTCATGGGCTTCTGCTTGAAGCGCATATCCTTGATTTCAAAGACAATCTTTATGACAAAGATGTCAAAATTTCTTTCATCAAAAAAATTCGTGATGAAAGAAAATTTGACTCACTTCCTGATTTAAAATCACAGCTTGTTAAAGATGAAAAAGTAACAAAAGAGTTTTTCTCTAACTATTAGCCTTTTCTTTTTGCATCAACAAGTTGGGTGATTTTATTGATAAAAGTTTGTTTTTTCATGCCTGCTGCACCTGACAACTTACGAGTTTTATTGATTTCTTCAACCTCTTTTGCAAAACTGTTTAATCTGACAGAAGCATCTGTTTTAGGCATTTTCGCATAAATATCAACAATAGCTTTGCTTTCCTTGTCGATTCTGAAAAAGATTTTGTCAAAAAGATTTGTGCCAGCCTCCGGTTTTGATTTTTCATAAGCTATTTTATAAGATTCTTCAAGCATATTTGCCGCTTCATGCAAATGCTCCGGTCTTGTTTTATCAGCTGCTCTCATCAATGCAGCAGCATCCATTCCATCAAGTCGTACAATATTATTAGAAGAATTTTCATTTATTATTCTTGATACTTCCGAAAACTGTTCATTTTTCACCTGCTTTATTTTAGCCAGAGCTGTTTTTGCATCTTCAGAAAGTGTACTTTGAAAAATATTTTTCATATATTTTTTCACACCGGCAAAGTTTTTGTGAATAGCATAAGCAGCAACAGCCAGAAAAAGCACACCACCAGCAGCATATGGAAGTTTGTTGTTTTTTGAAGTAACAAGATTCGACGAAAATGAAGTATTTTCTGTTGAATTCTTTCCTGAAGAAACTTTTTTGTTTTGAAGTTTAGAATTTGACACACCGGCATTAAAAAATGCATTCACAGCACTGATAGGCATTTCTCTCTCCTTTTATAATAGTTTTAAGTGACCATTTAACCCGTTAACATTTATATTAAATGCAAAATTCTAAAAAATTGCCAGCAGATTTTCTAAAGCAGCTAAAACATTTGTTCTGCTTGAAGATTGGCAATTAAATTTTCTTAACAAATTAAAGCATTTTTGTTACGCATAAAATTAAAATACAATATACAAAAGAAATGTAAGCAGCACTAAACAAAAATCTGTAATTTTTTTTAAGATATGACATAATTAACTCTCCATTCCCCTATCTTTCAAAAAAAATTTTCACCCAAGCATAAAATCTTTCATATTACCCAAAAGGAGTCCATCAGGATAAATTTGTAAAAAAGCAGTAACAATACTTTCAAAGCACAATTTTGTATTGTAAAATTTATTAACAAGAATATAAAATTAGGAGAAAATTATGACAAATATAATTCAAGGAAATTACACAACCAATGACGAAAAATTCTGCATCATAATATCAAGATTTAATGAGTTTATCGGTTCAAAACTCTTATCCGGAGCAATTGATGAACTCGTCCGACACGGAATAAAAGAAAGCACAATTGATGTAATCTGGACGCCCGGTGCATTTGAAATTCCATTAATCGCAAAAAAAGCAGCATTATCAAAAAAATATGATGCAATTATCACGCTCGGTGCCGTAATCAAAGGCTCAACAGGACATTATGATTTTGTTGCAGCCGAAGTTTCCAAAGGCATAGCTCACGTTGCACTGGAAACAGGAATACCTGTTATATTCGGAGTTCTTACAACAGACAACCTCGAACAAGCTATCGAAAGAGCCGGAACCAAAGCAGGCAACAAAG
The DNA here is from genome assembly GCA_048360435.1 of Candidatus Limenecus sp. Classification (GTDB taxonomy): domain Bacteria; phylum Cyanobacteriota; class Vampirovibrionia; order Gastranaerophilales; family Gastranaerophilaceae; genus Limenecus. Next base: position 117,950 of record DBGCOP010000030.1, read on the forward strand.
GTTCTGAAGCCGCAAAAACAGCAATAGAAATGGCAAGCTTGACAAAACAACTGTAAATTCATACTATTATATTCGAAAAAGAATAGAATAGGAGTTTATTATGAGTTTAGATTTTTCTGCTGCCCTTAAAGCACCTGCATCAGTTCAAGGCTGGTTTGTAAAAATACTTATTGGCGGTATTTTAATGTGTATACCGATAGTAAATTTTATTGTCTTTGGTTACCTTATAAGATATATAAAAAATGTCATTGACAAAAATGAAATATTGCCTGAATACTCTGATATTGGAGAGTTATTTGTTACTGGCTTCAAAGGATTAATCGGAATTATTCTGCTATATATCCCCCTGATTCTTATAACGATTATAATAGGGTTGTTGTTTAGTAAGTCTGCTTCTTTGGCTATGATTCTAAACTACTTAATTGAAATAGTTTATGGATTTATAACTATGATTATGGTAGCAAACTTTGCAATTGATAAAAAAATTCTTTCAATGGTAGGTTTCAACAGAGCAGCTCTTTTATTTAGAAATAACCCTAATATAGGCTCATTAATTTTGTATTTGATTGCTGCAAACATAATCTATGGTATTGTTGCAACAGTTTGTGCAATAACTGTTATAGGAATCATCCTTGTTCCGTTCATTGTTTTTGCAATGATGATTACACTTTACAATCTTATTGCTCAATTTGTTCAAAATGCACCTTGTCTTGAAGAAGTAAAAGCACAAGCTGCATAAAATAACAAAATTTTCAAAAAAAGTTCAAAAACACACTATCATTTTGTACAAAAAAGTGCTACAATGATAGTGTGTTTATTATTTAATCTGGAGCGTGCTAATGGGTATTAGTCTAAAGCAGGCATTTATTTTTGTGCCAAAGGATTCTGATTGGTTAAAAAAAGTATTCATAGGAGGGCTGCTGCTGTTTTTCCCTACCTTTATATATGTCTTTCCAGGCATAAAAAAACTGCTTTTTAATCCCGTTAATTATTATTGGATAACAATCTTTGCTATACTGGCAACAACAATATTTCTTGCTGTAAGCGGATATTTCTTCAAAGCCGTACATAACCGAATTGTTCACTCTAAAGAAGGTCTGCCTGAATGGAAATATTTCAGCTATTATGTCTATGTCGGTCTGAAGTCTTATGTGGGCGGTTTTTTATTCTCGCTCCCGTTTCTTGCTGTATTTCTTCTGCTTGCTGTTACTGCCCCAATGAGCCCGTCAGCCGAGCTTATTCCATTCATCATAATCGGCTCGGTCTTGCATATAATTTACACAGCCTGCTATGTTATGATGGCACTGAATTTTGCATTGGACTTCAAGATAACTTCATTTTTCAATGTAAAAAAAGGATATGAGCTTATTAAAGGCAACATTTTGAACTATGTAATTCTTGTTTTTTACTGTCTTTTGCTCGCAATGATTAACACAATAGTAAATGCAATACTTGTAAACGGTCAAATATTCTCATTGTTCATACCGTTTGTCACTTTCTATGTTTACCTTGTGTACACTGATTTATTTGCACAATTTGTATTAAACAAAACAGGGCTCGAATGTCATGAACAAAAATGTTTCATCTAAAATAAAAAAGAAATTTTTTCATCTGCCTTTTTCTCTCAAACTGATAGAACACTGGGCAAAATTTCTTATTTTCTGTTAAACAGGAGTAATTACATTCTTACAGTTAAAAATTTTGTGTCTTCAATCATTTTTACTGTATATGCTGTCTGTTTTGGAACAAGAAGCAGTTCTCCTTCTTTCATATTGAAATTTTTGTCATCAAGCATTACCTCAATATTACCTTCTATAATAAAAAAACAAACATCTTGAGCACTAATTTGTGCAGGAATTTCTTGACTTTTACTTATCGCAAAAAGCCCGATTGCTCTTGAACCTTCATTTATAAGGTATTTATTATCGAATCCGTCTTGACGGAATTGCAGTTCTTCCTTTGGTATAATTATTTTTTTGAACATCATTTACTCCTTTTTTTAGATTCTTTATGTTTCTTACAGGATTTTCAATACCCTTATAGGTAAAAAAGGGAATAGTTTGAGCGGAATGATTTATAAAATTATGTTTCGGTATATTAAAAATTAGTGTATAAAAAGTCATGTTTAAATATAATATTAATAAAGAACGTGGAAGGTATAAGTGGCAAATAGTATAATGAAAACATCGGACGGCAAGATTCAAAAGCTGCCTCCTCAAAATATAGATGCTGAAGAAGCCATTCTGGGAGCTGTTTTAACAAATCCCGTATCATTAAACAAAGTTGTTGATTTAATTAAACCCGAAAGCTTTTACAAACCGGCAAACAAAGTTATTTTTGATGCGATATTATACTTGTTTGGAAAAAATCAGGCAATTGATATTGTTACTGTCTCTGAAAGACTCAATGAAATAGACAAACTCGAACTTGTCGGAGGAAGAGCCTATATCAATGACCTTGCTCTTAATGTTGTTACAACGGCAAACGTTGAATATTACGCAAAAATTGTTCAAGAAAAAGCAATAAAAAGAGAATTGATAAACGCAGGCTCAGAAATTGTTTCAATGGCTTATGACAATTTTTCAACAGAAGCAACTCTGGACAGTGCTGAAAAATTAATTTTTAACATAGCACAGCAAAAAACATCGACAGACCTGATTCACGTAAAAGACCTTGTTCTTTCAAGCTATGAACAAATTGAATACAGATATAACCACAGAGGTGAAACAATCGGCGTTCCGACAGGTTTTTATGATTTAGACGGAATGACATCGGGTTTACAAAAAGCGGACTTAATTATTCTTGCAGCACGACCATCTATGGGTAAAACAGCATTCGCGCTCAACATTGCCCAAAATGTTGGACTGAGAGCAAAAAAAGGAGTCGCAATATTTTCACTTGAGATGCCCAAAGAACAGCTTGTTCAACGTATGCTGTGTTCTGAAGCGGAGGTTGACTCACAAAGACTGAAAACAGGTAACATGCAGGCTCAAGACTGGGAAAAACTGACAACCGCAATGAACCTTTTTGCTGATGCACCGATTTATATTGATGACACAGCCGGTGCAACAGTAATGGATCTCAGAGCAAAATGCAGACGACTTGCAATGGAAGAAAAAGATCTCGGCTTAATAGTAATCGATTACCTCCAATTAATGGAAGGCTCAGGCAGCAGTGATGACAGAAACCAGCAGATTTCAGGAATTTCAAGAGGACTCAAAGGATTGGCAAGAGAACTTGGTGTTCCTGTTATAGCACTGTCTCAGCTTTCTCGTGCTGTTGAGCAGCGTTCAGACAAAAAGCCTATGCTCTCAGACTTGAGAGAATCAGGAGCAATCGAGCAGGATGCAGATCTTGTAATGTTTATTTATCGTGACGAATACTACAATGGTGAAAGCAGCGAAACCAGAGGCATAGCAGAAATCATTCTTGCAAAACACAGAAACGGTCCCGTCGGCAGTGTTGAATTGTTATTCCAGAACAACATTACAAAATTTAAAAACAAAGCAAAAACAGCTGTATTCTAATAAAAAATCAATAAAAAAAGCCCTCAATTTCTTGAGGGCTTAATATTAGGTTAAGTGTAAATTAAATTACTCTTTTGTGTATTCAGCATCAATCACATCATCGTCAGAATTTGATGAATTGTTATCAGCTGAACCTGTATCAGAAGAAGCACCTGCTTCACCTGTGCCTTGAGACTCTTGTTGAACCTGAGAGTATGCTGCTTGAGAAATAGCATACATTGTCTGTTGCAAATCTTCTGACAGTTTCTTAAGTTCGTCAGCAGATTTGTTAGTTTTTACAGCTTCTTCAAGTTCTTTTCTTTGTTCTTCAAGTTTAGACTTGTCAGAATCAGATATTTTACCTTCAAAGTCTTTTACAATTCTTTCAGCTGAAGCAATCAAGCTGTTAGCATTGTTTCTGATTTCAGCTTCTTCTTTATGTTTTTTATCTGCTTCAGCATTAGCTTCAGCTTCTTTAACCATTCTGTCAATATCACCTTCAGACAGGTTTGAAGAATTCGTAATCGTAATTTTTTGTTCTTTGTTAGTAGCTTTATCTTTAGCAGAAACATTAACAATACCGTTAGCATCGATATCAAATGTAACTTCGATTTGAGGCAAACCTCTCATTGCCGGCGGAATGCCGTCAAGTCTGAACATACCTAAAGATTTGTTATCTTTAGCCATTGGTCTTTCGCCCTGAAGTACATGAACATCAACAGCAGTCTGGTTGTTTTCAGCAGTTGAGAACACCTGTGACTTAGAAACAGGAATTGTAGTGTTTCTGGGAACAAGCGGAGTCATAACGCCGCCAAGAGTTTCAATACCAAGTGTCAACGGAGTAACATCCAACAATACAATGTCTTTAACTTCACCGGCGAGTACACCTGCTTGAACAGCAGCACCAACAGCAACTACTTCATCCGGGTTAACTGACTGGTTAGGATCTTTGCCTGTATATTCTTTTACAAGAGCCTGAACTGCCGGAATACGAGTAGAACCGCCGACAAGAACTACTTCATCAATATCACCTTTTGAAAGACCTGCCTCTTGCAAAGCATCCGCAACAGGTTTTTTACATCTTTCAAGCAAATCATGAGACAATTCTTCAAATTTAGCTCTTGTTAATTGCATATCAAGGTGTTTAGGACCGTTAGCATCAGCTGTGATGAATGGAAGGTTAATATTTGTTTCAACAACAGAAGACAATTCACATTTTGCTTTTTCAGCAGCTTCTTTCAAACGCTGCATAGCCTGTTTGTCATTTCTAAGGTCTATGCCTTCCTGTTTCTTAAATTCTTCAACCAACCAATCCATAATTTTCTGGTCAAAATCATCACCACCAAGGTGTGTATCACCGGAAGTTGAAAGAACTTCATGAACACCATCTCCGATTTCAAGAACAGAAACATCGAATGTACCGCCGCCAAGGTCGAATACAAGAACTTTTTCAGGTTTATCTTTTTCAAGACCATAAGCAAGAGCAGCAGCAGTAGGTTCGTTTACGATACGTAAAACATCCAAGCCTGCAATCTTACCGGCATCTTTTGTTGCCTGTCTTTGAGCATCATTAAAATATGCAGGAACTGTAATAACAGCAGATGTAACCTTTTCTCCAAGATAAGCAGAAGCATCATCTGCCAGTTTTCTTAAAATCATTGCAGATATTTCTTGCGGAGTATAGTCTTTACCGTTAATATTTTTTTTGTAATCAGTACCCATTTCTCTTTTAATAGAAATAACGGTTTTGTCAGGGTTTAAAATTGCCTGACGTTTTGCCAATTGTCCAACAAGTTTTTCACCTGTTTTTGAAAAACCTACAATTGACGGAGTTGTTCTGGAACCCTCTGCGTTAGCAATAACGGTAGGTTTACCGCCTTCCATTACAGCAACTACGGAGTTTGTTGTTCCTAAGTCAATACCAATTGTTTTTGCCATAGTTTTATCTCTCCTTTGATTATTAAAAATCATGCGCTATTTTTTCTTACTTATTTTATACCACTGAATTTTTTGAAAAATAAAAAAATAAACAAAAAATTAATAATTCCCCTATAATTAATTATTTTTAAGAATTGTTAAGAAAGATTTTCTTGTTTAAGGCAATTTTTTCACATCAATTGTTTTTATATCTATAAGGGAATATTAAGATTTAATTTTTTACGGGAATTGAAAGAGGAAATTATGAGTTTACCAATGACAGGTTTACCATCCAATTACACAAACAACAGCTTGTACTGGCAATATCTTGCTATGATTATGCAAAACGCTCAACAACAGCAACAAGCACAGCTTCAAAATCTTCAAGCTATGGCAGAACAACGCCAGCAGCAAATAGCTCAACAACAAGCTATGCAAGCACAACAGCAGACTCAACAGGTACAAGATACATATACAGCTCAACAACCAGCAGCACAAACACAGACTCAACCGCCTCAAATGCCTTCAACAGCTAAAGACGGAAAAGATGACGGAAAAATAAGCTGGAAATCAAAACTCAAAAACTTTGGCAAAGGTATAGGCAACTTCTTCAAAGGAATGGTTTGCGATGAAAACGGCAAATTCAGCTGGAAAAGAACTCTTACAACAGTCGGAGTTGCAGCAGGTGCAGTAGCACTTACAGTAGCAACAGGCGGAGCAGCTACACCGTTTTTAGTTGCAGCAGGTGCAACAATGGGCGCAGTTCAAGTTGGAAAAGGTGCTTACAAAGCAGCAACAGCAAAAACAGATGCAGAAGCAGAACAAGCATGGCAGGATATAGGAAGCGGAACAACAGCAGTTGTCGGTTCCGTAGCAGGTGCAAAAGGTGCTCTAAAATCAGCAGGAGTTGCTGTTCCAAAAGGCAACGCTGTAACAAGCAGCTTAAGAGCAACCGGTGAATGCTTCAAAATAGCAGGCAAAGGTATGACAAGCGGAGCTAAAGCAGCAGTTTTGCATCCTATGCAGTCAGCAAGAAACGTATCTGCATATTACAAAAACACTATGAAACCAAACCTCCAAAAAGCTTTTTCATACAAAAACGGTCACAAAAATTATACAGAAGCTATGGAACAAAAATTCAACAAAAACATAGAAAAAATTGATTCACAAATAAAATCCTTGAATGACGAATTAGCAACAAATCCTTCAGCTTCAAGAGTACAAGAAATCAATACAAAACTTACTGAATTAAATGCACAAAAGAATGTTGAAACAGCCAGACTTAATTTCAACAACGGAAAAAATAAAGCAATGGATGCTCTTGAACAAAAAATCACTGAAGTAGAAGCAAAACTCGCAGACCCTGCTACTTCAGCAGCAGAAAAAGCAAGATTGTCAGCACAACGTGAACAATTCTATGAAATGGCAGACATTGTAGATTCAAAATACAAAATCGGAGTTAATAAAGCAGCAAAAGCAAGAGAAGACTACATCACAAACCTCAAAGAACAATTAAAAACAGCATCAAAAGATAAAGCAGATGCAATAAAACTTGAAATTAAAACACAAGAATCATTGATGAAAGGTTTGAAAGCACAACAAAAAGTAGAAGTTGCTCAGCATAACATTCAAAAAGCAAACTCTGACATAACAAGACTCAACTGGGAACTCAAAAAAGTCGGAATTACAGATGCACAAAAAGAAGCAATCACATCCAGAATTGCAAAAATCGAAAAAGCTATCGTAAAAGATAAACAAATCCTCAAAAATGCTAACTATAAAACAGCAGCAAACACAACTCTTCCTCAAGTAGGTCTCGCATACGGTTCATATTACCTCGGCGGAAGAAGCGCAGCTCCCGAAGGAATGACCCAAGAAGAATTGGAAGCATATTATATGCAGCAATTAGCGGCTGAACAAGCAGCACAACAACAGCAGTATCTAGACCCCAATCAAATGACGGCTGCAAACAACACAAACGGCTACGCACAAGCTTCGCAATATAATCCCTCATTATTTGCAATGCAGCCGCCAATGGGGACCGGACTCGAATTTGAAGACTTATATGTCTCACCTTATCCGGAAATGATTTTCTAAAGTTTCAAATTAAACATCATATTACATAAAAGGTAAGAACTAATTCTTACCTTTCTTTTTATATATTAGCAATAATGCAGACACAGCAAATAAGATAATCAAAATACTGACAATCTGAGCGACAGGCATACTTCCTATATTCAATACACTGTCAAGCCTGCACCACTCAATAAAAAACCTGCCGAGAGAATACAAAATTAAATAACTGAAAAATACTGTTCCGTCTTTTATACCTGAAATTTTTCTTATAAAGAAAAACAAAATCAAAAATACTAAAACATCCCAAATTGACTCATATAAAAAAGCCGGATGATAATACGCAACGTCTTCAAAACCCACAGGTCTGAAAGAAGGAGGAATATACAAACCCAGATAAGGAATTGAACAAGGGCGACCAAAAGCTTCACAGTTGAAGTAGTTTCCAAATCTTCCGACAGCCTGACCGACTACCAGCCCGAAAGAAAAGACATCTGCATATTTCAAAAAATTAATTTTTTTAATCTTTGCAAAAATCAAACCGGAAACAACTCCTCCCAATATGCCCCCATGAATAGACATTCCACCATGCCAAAGAGCAATTATCTCTTTAAGATGAGTTGAATAGAAACGCCAATCCATTGCCACATAATATAACCTTGCACAAAAAATCGAAGACAAAATAATAACCGGCAAAATATCAAGAATCAAATCAGTATCAACAGATTTGTAATACTTTTTTGCCACAAAACAGATAATTAAAACAGCTGTTGTTATAGCAGCAAACATAATAAGTCCGTAATAATGAATATCAAAGCCATTAATACTAAACGCAACAGAAGACGGCGGAGAAATCATTACTCTTCACTGCTTGGGCTTGTTGAAACATCAGACAAATCCGTATTTCTTTCAGTATTATATTTATTGATTTGTCCGTTAATATAGTCAATTTGTGCTGTAATTTTATCTTTATCCTGAGCTTCAGGATTTTTAGCTAAATATTTATTGTAATTGTCTATTGCAGCATTATAGTTTTCTACAATCTTTGATTTTTCGGAATCAGAAAGTTCTTTTTTTTGTTCAGTTTTAAGAGATTCTTCTTTATCAACATCAGAATCCTTGTTTTCATCAACACTGTTAACAATTTCGTCAGCCTGATTTTCAAAAGCCATTGCAAGAGAATAATAAGAATCAGCAAAATCAGGTTTAAGCTTTATTGCATTTTCAAGCGCAGTCTGTGCTTCTTCATACTCTTTATCTGCAATTAAAGCAACCCCCAGATTATAGTGGGTTTCAAATATGCTGTCATCAAGGTCTATGCTTGAGCGCAAACGGCAAATAGCCTTTTCAGTTTCTCCGTTAGCCATATATTCTTTAGCTTTATTGTTCAATTCCTGAACAGCAATGTTATTAATACAAGCTGTACTGATTACGGAGACAAATAATATAGTGATTAATAAAACGACTTTTCTCATAACAAAAGATAAAAACTCTATAATACTTTTTTATATAATAAACAAAATTTAAAAATTTGGCAACTAAACCAAAATAAGATACAATAAACGAAGTAGATTGAGGTAAAAATAATGTCTAATGATGAAAAAGTAGTGTCTCTAAGCAGAGCAAAACACGATAATGAAAACAAACCGAAACAAGAAGACAACACAGAAAAATTTGAACCCGTATATTGCAGTTTCTGTGGCAGACCCAACACACAGGTTGTAAAAATGGTAAAAGGGCCTGGAGTAAACATCTGCTCGGAATGTACAATGATTGCAGTGCAGTATCTAATTCTCGAAAATCAAATGCCGACAGGCGAAGCGCAAAAAATACTGGATGCCTTCTGGAACAAACTGGAGCATTAAAATGATAGAAAACAAGCTTCAAATCAGAGCAAAAATTCTTTCTGCAATAATTAATTTGCAAAATAATGCACAAAACGGAAACTTTATAAAAGAAACACTTAAAGACCTTTCTGATATACAGGACAAAGATACTGTTCTGTCGGTCTTGTCTAAAGAATTTTTGAAAGAAAACAGTGAAGCTAAAGACTTAACCATATCGTTTCTTCTCGGAGAACTTATTTCAAAAGATGTTCTTGAAACCCATCTTTTTGAACTTTTAGCCAGCCCTAAAATCAATGATTCCTTAAAAGCAAAAGTTGTTTCACTCTTAAGAGAGAATGGCAAACACGTAAATTATGAACAATATGTAAACTATTTTGAAAATCCTGACGAAATCATTGATGCGGACACAGTAAAACTTCTTGAAAATGCAAGAGTAAATCCGGAATCACAGATTGATTTTCTTGATTTTATGCACGCCCTGCCTGAAGCAGAAAAAGAAATGCTTCTTGCATCTTTAACAGAAGACTACGACGGAGATAATCTCGCAAACATATTGATTCCTGTTATCTTATCCCAGCCTTATTCACAACTTTCTCAAAGTGCAATCCGTGCAATAGGAGAAAGTAAATCATATCTCGCTTATCCTATTTTAAAATGGTTAGAAGAAAACATTGATGATTTGACGATAAAATCAAATGTCCAAAAAAGCCTGAGCCTTTTAAGACTATCCGGAATAAAAGAAGATATTACTCAAGATTATTACAAAAAACTGTTAAAAGATTCACCTGTCTACAAATGTATGATGAGTTACCCTGACGGACACGGAAACAGCGGCGTAATCTTTTCAAGAAAAAACGAAGCCGGTTTCATACAAATGTTTGCCCTTGTGTTGAATGACACGAACGGCATAATCGACTGTTTTGGCTTTAATGAAATTTCGGAAGGTGAGTTTGAAAGAATTCTTAAAAAATTCTATATGTCAGACAAAATAGCAGAAATTTCTCCTGAACTTTGTAAGTATTTCATTTGTAATGCAGAAAAACTCACACGGTTAAAATTCAAAGAAATTTCATACGAATACACCGCCTGGAAAAGCATAACCTATGATATTCCATTCGAAGAAATCAATCTTTATGAAAACCTAAAAAAAACACAAATGAATGAACAACTTCTAAAAAAGCTGTATGACAAAGAATATTTTGAAAAATGGTTTATAGAACCAAAAGACAATGAAGATTTTGACAATCTCACCTCTTGTTTTATGGAGAAAAAAGAAGTTTCTGCTGACTTTTTTGAACAGGAAGCAGAAAAAATAAGAGATAAAATCTTTTCACCTGTATTTATACAACTCTTGAACAGAAGACTCACTGTTTGTGCTTATTTGGAATTCTTATCATTAAATGAATTCGAATCCTCTCTTTTATATGGATTGACTGACCAATCTGAAATAAAAAACAGATTTTTCAATGATATATTAAAAAAAAGTATTTATGAATATTTTCTTGTGCAAAAAGAAAAATATGAAAACCTTCAAAATGCAACATCTATATTCACCAAAAAAGCAAACAAAGATGTAGAAAAAATTGATATAAACTTTATTGAAAGTGCTATTAAAGAAATAGAAGAAAAGTGGGTTTAGATGTATAAAGTTATGGGGCTTGATATAGGCACAAAAAGAATAGGAATAGCTCTGAGTGATTTTTTGCTCTTAACGGCACAACCCTGCGAAACAATAAACAGAGAGCCTGAAAAAGCTGCACTTGAGTCAATCATGCAAATTGCTAAAGATAATTCCGTAAAAAAAATTGTAGTCGGATTACCCAAAAATATGAACGGAACAATCGGCTCTCAAGCAGAGGATTGCATGACTTTCACAAATCTGCTAAAAAAGAATTTGGAAGAAATCGAATTCATTTTTGAAGACGAAAGACTAACCAGCCGACAGGCAGAAAATATACTGGCACTTCAAGGTAAAAAATACACAAAAAATAAAGGGCTTGTTGACTTAAAAAGTGCTTGTATTATACTACAACAATATTTAGACAGAACAAATTAATTAAAAGAAAAGGAAACTAAAAATGTCAAAACCGGAAGAAATGGAAGAACAACTTATTGAAACAATCGATGAAGAAGGTAATGTAATAAACTTTGAATTGATTGATATTGTTGAAATGGATGGAAAAGAATATGGTCTTTTGCTTCCGCAAGAAGAAGACAACAAAGACGAAGAAAAAGAAGTCGTTCTTATGCGATTGACAAAAGAAGGCGAAGAATATGTTTTTGAAATGATTGAAGATGATGATGAATTCAATGCAGTAGTAGATTACATAGACTCTCTTGACAATGTATCTGAAGACGAAGAATAAATTTAAGTTAACAATTCTTAACAATATATTCCTGATATGGCAATTATTTTCTCTGTGTATACTTTATATATATACGAGGAATAAATTAGAGACAGAGAAATCTACCACACACGAGGAATACACACAATATTTAAGACCGAAAGGTCTTTTTTTTTGCCTGATTAAACAGATATCGAAAGCCCCTGAGGTACTGCCGAAACAGCCCCGAAAGCCGATTCCACAGCAGAATATGAGCCTGCTGCCTGTTTCATTTTGAGATTGTCCATACCATTCAAATTTTCAGCCCCTGCACCCATATGCTGTTGAGACATCTGGGCATTGTTGTCAGCTTGCTCACCCATTTCAGAAGCCATTTTATCAAGCATCTGCATTTGCATATACATCAAAGCCTCATCAGCAGTGACCGTTCCATCTTTATTCAAATCAGCAGGATCATAGGTCTGAGAGGAGGACGAACCGGAAGAAGAAGCAACTGAATCAGAAGAAGAAGAATCATCGGTTAGTCCGCTGTCATCGGCAGCAGATATCAGTTCTTCAAAATCAGTTGTTTCAATCTGTGTTGAACTTTGAATTATCTGGTATAAAGATAAACCATTATCCAGTGAAGAACCTATGCCTGAAACCATAACCAAACCTCTCTACCTAAGTCAATATTTTATATTTTAAATATTAGCCTTAGGTTTACATCATGCAAAAAGAGGAATTTGTTAAGTTTTATTAAGCAAAGAATTTAAAGAAAACAAACATAGAAACCCCTGCTATCCAGCAGTAGTAAGCGAAAATTTTCATAGAATGTTTTCCCAAAAACTTCAGAAAATATTTTATACAAAAATAACCGGACACAAATGAAACTAAAAAACCAACTACGAAAGCCAGCCAGTTATAATTCAAAAATTCGTGAAAATCCACTTCAAGCACAGGATAAAAAATTGAAGCACCAACAATAATCGGCACACTCAAAAGGAAGGAATATCTTGCACAAGAAACACGGTCAAGTCCGAGAAAAATGCCTGTTGAAATTGTTGAACCGGAACGGGAAATCCCCGGGATTGAAGCTATACCTTGAGCAATACCGATAATAATTGCTGTTTTTAAATCAACCTTGTCAGTTTTAACAGCTTTTTTCTCAGAAACCCATTCGCCAAGATAAAGAATACAACCTGTTATAAAAATAAAGATTCCCACTATATAAGGCAAATTGATAAGATTTTCTGAAACTATTTTCAAAGGGAAAGCTATAAATACTGTAAATACAGTACCAATCAGAATAAACAAAGCAAGTTTTGCTTCACTGTCAGAAAAGTCCCGTTTCAAACACGCATTTACAAATGCTTTTGTTATCTTAATTATGTCATCTTTAAAGAACAAAAAGACTGCAAGCAAAGTGCCAAGATGAAGAATAATATCAAACACAACCTCTTCAGAACTGCCGGTGACAAATTCCTTATGAGTAAAATATTTATATAAACTCGAAGACAAAACAAGATGCCCTGAACTTGAAACAGGTAAAAATTCAGTAAGTCCCTGCATCAATCCCATTATTATTGCCTGTATTAAATTCATCTTAAAACTTCCTTTTCACGCTAAATTAAATTAATTCCATTGTTCATAATACATTGAGCAAGAGTTTTCATTTTCCCAAACTCCTACTTTTGAAACCTGAGGAAAAATTTTATTCATCTCATCATAAATAAATTTTGCAAGAATCTCACTGCTTGGACTCATCCCCTTAAACTCCGGCAGCTCATTTATATCCTTGTGATCAAGCCTATCCAAAACTTTTTTCAGTTCTCGTTTAAGAACTTTGAAATCTACAAGAATGTTAGATTTATCTAAATTTTCACCTTGCACATAAACCTCGACCTTCCAGTTATGTCCGTGCTGGTTTTCACATTCACCCTCATAGTTTAAGAGATGATGTGCAGCTGAAAATGAGCTTATGACTTTCAATTCGTACATTAGTTTACTCCCTTAATTTTTTCATAAAGTTCTTTTGCTTCCGGTTGTTCCGGAAAAATTTCCATAATTTTTTCCAAATACTTAACTGTGCCTTCACTATCGCCAAGCTCAACGGAAGATTTTGCCAAAAGTAAAAGCACATTAATATTATCAGGATATTGCTCAAGAAGTTTCAAAGCAAGATTCCTTGCGTTTTCGTATTCTTTTATTTCAAAGAAGGACAATGCAAGAAGATTCATTGTTTCTGCATCCTGATATAAGCTGTATGAATCGGACAAAAATTCTTTAGCCAAATCATAGTTACCTTTGTTAAAATATATCAACCCAAGATTAAACAAGATAAGATGTTGTCCCGGGAATTTTTTCTGATTTTCAAGAAAAATATCAAGAGCTTTATCCAAATCATTCAAAGCCAGATAATTCAAACCTCTAAAAATATTTATATCCATATCATCCGGCATTAATTCAAAGGCTTTTTCATAAAATTCGCCCGCCTTTACATGGTCTTTAGTTGCATAATAAAAATTACCAACCTCAAAAACAACTCTCGCATCGTCAGATGCCAGCTCATAAGCTTTTTCAAACTCATCTTTTGCATAATCAAAAAGCCTTTGTGAAAGATAAACAACCCCCAGATCTTTATGAGCATAAGCATTATTCGGCTCAAGCTGGATAACTTTTTTGAATATTGTTTCGGCTTTGTCTTTATCATCTGTTTTCATACACAATATTGCATATTTGTAATAAAGAGCAGCAGGAACTTTGCCCAACCTGATTATGTTAGCCATAACATTTTTGGCTTCAACAAGCTTTCCTGTTTTTTCAAAGCAATCAGAGAGCCTTTCCCCCATAGCAATTGACTTAGGATTCAAAGCAACAAGCTGAAGCAGAATATTGATAGCTTCTTTATACTTTCCGACAGATTGAAATGCACATGCCAGATTATATTGAAAATTTTGTTTTTCAGGGTGAAGAACAATCAGCTTTTGATAATAAATAATGGCATCAGACCAACATTCTGCATTGATTGCACCAAGCGCAGCCGCATTAAGATAAAATTCCGAATTTTCAAGCTCATATGCTTTTTTCAGATTTACATAAGCTTCGGCATGTTTTTGTCTCAACTGCAATGCTGTCCCCAAATTATAAAAACTTGTTGCATTTTCAGGATTAAGCTCAACGGATTTTTCAAAAGCGATTTGAGCTGCTTGAACATCTTTTAAAGCAAGATAACACGAACCCAAATTGTTATATAAAAGAGCATGTTCAGGATTAAGCTCTATTGCTTTTTTCAAATATTCAACAGCCTTTTCAAAGTCCTTTTTTGCCGTGTAAGCCGTGCCAATTATGTAATAAGACTGATAATCTTCAATATCCAGTTCGATTGCCTTTTTTGCAAATTTTAAAGCCTCATCATAATTTTGCTTTTTGAGACTGATAACAGAAAGGTTTTTGTATGCATCTTTGTAATCCTCTCTCAGCACAAGTACTTTTTCATAAGCTTCCTGCGCTTTTTGGAGATCCTCAAGAGATTCATAAATTATACCGAGATAAAACCACGAAGTCGCATCATTTTCATCAACAGAAACAACTCTTTCAAAGTTTTCCTTTGCCTCGGACATTTTGTCAGTGTTAACATTACAAAGCCCTAAAGTTTTTTGAAGCTCAATGGAAGAATCATTTTCAGATTCACTAAGATATTCCATTAATATATTTTTTGCCTCATCAAAATTTTTCTCGCCCAAAAGTTCATTAGCTTTATTTAATACTTGTTCTCTATCCAAAATTCACACCTCTTTTTTATAATCTATATTTTACTATAAAAATGTCATTTGAACGGGGTCTTTACTTAATCAAAAAAAACATTATCATAGAATTATGAAAAAATTTTTGTCTGTAATTTTTATTTTTTCCATATTCTGCTCTTTTCAGCCCGTGTTAGCTGATGACGGTGATTTTTGGGATGAGCCGATGAAAATAGATGAAGCTGCCAAAAGTCAAGAAAGAGCCGTAACAGATCAGGAATTTGAAAAAGTCTTGAAAATGTTCAAAAAGAAAAAGAAGGACAAAAAAGCCCCAAAAGGCAGCCCTATCGGTCCACAGCTCCAAGAAAATCAGACACCGCCTGATGCGAATGCATTCAAAATGACCTACGAAACATATCCAACGGTTATGATTCCAGTGACGCTTTTAACCGATACAGGCAATGAAATTCCTCCGGGATATTACAGAATCCTATCAGCAAAAAAAGATTACGGATATTTCCTGAATTTTTATCAGGGCAGCACTCTTGTTGCAAAAATCAGAGCCTTTGAAACAGGAAACGATCACAATCAAAAATCATTAAATTATACAAAAATTATGCCGGTAAATGACGAATATATGAATGTTATTTACGGCGACATAGATTGCAATATTGAAACAAGACTAAAAATTAAGCAATAAAAAAGAGACCCGATTAAGGTCTCTTTTTTTATTAAACTTCTACATATTCTCTTAAACGTTTGCTTCTGTTAGGATGTCTGAGTTTTCTCAACGCTTTAGCTTCAATCTGTCTGATACGTTCACGAGTAACACCAAAGAGCTGCCCAACTTCTTCAAGAGTTCTTTGTCTTCCGTCGTCCATACCGAAACGAAGTCTCAAAACATCTCTTTCTCTCGGAGACAAACCGCTCAAAACTTCAGCCAAATCTTCTCTTAAAAGTTCATGGGCAACTGTTTTTACAGGAGCATCCGCATCTTTGTCTTCGATAAAGTCGCCGAGTCTTGAATCTTCTTCTTTACCGATAGGAGTTTCAAGAGAAAGCGGTTCTTGAGCAACCTTGATAATTTCTCTCAGTTTTGAAATAGAAATATTCATTTCTTGAGCGAGTTCATCTTCGGTCGGTTTTCTTGAAAGTTCCTGAGCAAGTTTTCTTGTGACTTTTTTCAACTTGTTGATAGTTTCAACCATGTGAACAGGAATACGAATTGTACGCGCCTGATCAGCAATAGCTCTTGTGATAGCCTGACGAATCCACCAAGTAGCATAAGTAGAGAATTTGTAACCTCTTTCGTGGTCAAATTTTTCAGCAGCACGAATAAGTCCGAGATTTCCTTCCTGAATAAGGTCTAAGAAAAGCATACCTCTGCCGACATATTTTTTAGCAATAGAAACAACAAGTCTCAAGTTAGCTTGAACAAGCTTTCTTTTAGCGATAGCACCAACATTGCCGCCTTGTATGATTTTTCTTGCCAAATCAATTTCTTCATCAGCTGTTAAAAGTTTTATTCTTCCGATTTCTCTTAAATACATTCTAACCGGATCATCCAGAGAGACACCACGGGGAACAGCGATTGACTGTTCTTCTTCAGAATCCAAATCATCTGAGGGCTGCATATAAATTTCGTCTGCGGCAACTGAGCCTGATTTGCCAATAATTACATCGATACTATCTGTTGTAATAGTTTCTGGTTCGCTAAATAAATCATCAGTACCGGCATCATCTGTGTGAATTTCTTCTTCATCTATGATACTTACCAATGATTTGTCTGACATTCTTTTTCTGCTCATTAATTGTCTCCAGTTCTTAGCTTGTTTTTTATATTTTCTCTTAGTTGCATTTGTATCTGAATTGCTTGAATTTCGTCGTCATTTAGCTGTTTATATTGTGAGCGAAGATGACTTTGAATTTCCTTTTCTTTGAAAGCATTAATAGTGTCTATATTCTCATTAATTGCTATTTTAAAATCTTTGTCCGACAAGTTTTTAAAACTGTCGGATAAATATATCAAATCTGTGATTAAGTCTTTGACTTCATAGTCCTCGGCAAATTCTGTGTACAGGGTTTCAATTAATTCTTTAACATTATTTACCCGTTGGGACAATTTGTCAATTGTATTTTTTACAATTATTAACGTATCATTTGTATATTCTACATCTTTTAAAATGTCATTTAATGTTTGGATACTATATGAACTTTCATTTATTAAATACATCGACAATAAATTTTTTTGCGCTTTTTCCGATTTATTTAACGATTTCTTTACAATAGGTGCAAGCTGTGTATTCTTTTGGGGTTTAGTCGTAACAGGTGAAGAATATACACTTGTTGAAGAAATCCTCTTCAGTTCATTTCTAAGCGAATTCTCTTCCACATCAAGCGAAGTTGCAACAATTTTTACATATTCATCTTTTATAATATTATTATTAATCTCCTGAAGATATGGCACAATCTGCTTTATCAGGTTGTTTTTTTCGATAGGAGACATGCCTGGCTTTTTATTTTTCAAAACACTGTTAATTTGAAAATCAATTAATAAAGGAGCATCTTCAAGTATCTTTTGATAAGCTTCAGCCCCGTTTTCTCTTATAAATTCATCGGGATCTTTACCCTCAGGGGGCACAACGACCCTGAGTTCACAGGAGTATCTGTCATTTGAAACAGAAGCAAAGTTTTCATCGAACTGTTTTATATTTCCCAGCCCCGCGAAAGCCTCTTTAATAACGTCAGCACCTCTTTGAGTAGCCATTTGACCCGCTTTGTCAGTGTCAAAAGCAAGATAAATCTTTCTTGATTGTGTATAGCGAGAAATCAGCTTCACATGACTGTCTGTTAAAGCAGTACCACAGGCTCCTACCGCATTTTTCACACCGTTAACCTGAGCGGAAATAACATCAAAATAACCCTCCATAATAACAATGGAGTCTCTTTCCTTAACTGCCTCTTTTGCCTGATACAAGCCATATAGAATGTGGCTTTTATTATATACGGGAGTGTCAGGTGAATTAAGATATTTCGGATTCTGCCCCTGCTCAACAGCCCTTGCTCCAAAAGCAACAACACTGCCTTTATCATCAAAAATAGGAATTGTAATACGGTTACGAAATCTGTCTATGTAGCCGTTTCCGTTTTCTTTTTTAATTATAAGACCTGCTTTTTCTAAAATTTCTTCTTTATATTTTGACTTCAAGGCTTTTTGCAATTCATCAAAAGAATTAGGAGCAAACCCGAGAAGATATGTGTCAATGTTTTCCTCTGTCAAAGCCCTTCCTGCAAGATATTTGTAAGGAAGGGAATTTTTATCCTTCAAAAGTTGTCCTTTATAAAACAAAGCAGCATCTTTTAAACAGTTACAAAGTTCTTCTTTAAGACTTTTGTTGTCTTTTGCTTTGTCAAAAGACTGTGGCAGTTCAATGCCTAAAATATCAGCCTGTTCTTTCACAACCTCAGCAAAAGTCTGGTTGTTAAGCTTCATTAAAAAGCTCAACACATCTCCACCCTCACCGCAGCCAAAACACTTGTAAATTTGCTTTGCAGGGCTAACACTGAAAGAAGGCGTTTTTTCATTGTGAAAGGGACAGCAGCCCCAATAGTTGCCGCCCGATTTTTTCAAAATGACATACTTGGATACGACATCAACAATGTCCAGCCTGTCTTTTATTTGTGTAACTACGTCTTGATAAGTATTACCGCTCATTTCAACAACAGTATAACACAACAAAAATATCCCATAGTGTACAAATTTTAAAGGATCTCTTAATAATTAAGAGATCCTTTTGTCTTTATGGTTTGCTGTTTTAATTATTTTTTCCGCCTTTGTACGCATCAACAACTGAATGTATCCAGTTTGC
This sequence comes from Candidatus Limenecus sp., assembly GCA_048360435.1. Lineage (GTDB taxonomy): Bacteria > Cyanobacteriota > Vampirovibrionia > Gastranaerophilales > Gastranaerophilaceae > Limenecus. The sequence goes on from DBGCOP010000030.1 coordinate 137,232, forward strand.
AAAAGTACCGATTCCGGCAAGAGCAGCAACTCCGATTGCTGCGTAGAATCCATAAGGCGTTTTGGTTACTCCGGATTTTGCACCGGCTTCAACGGCTTTTGCAAAATTGAGATATCCTGCCATACCGGCAGCAGTCCCGACAGCAGGCAACAGAATATGTGCGCCTAAATCCTTTAAGCCGTCTTTTGTTCTTCCGTCACAGAATTGTCCCAGCCCCGGTAAAAATGCAGAAGCAATAGCTTTTCCGGCACTGCCTTTTTTCTCAGGTGTTTCTGCTGATTTTTTATCTTCGAATTCTACTATATCTTTTGATCGGTTATATTTTTCTCTTAATTTTTCAACACCCGCTTCATCCGTGATACATGCACCAATATTGCCATTATTGCAAGCAACAGAGTATTTATTATCACCGATTTTTCTTACATCAAAATGTCCTATTTTTTCTACACCCATCATAAATAAACTTCCTTTCACACTTTTACACTTGTAATACATTAAAGTTTTATGAAAGAATTATATTGTTCCAAAATCCTGATAAATTAATAATTTGTTACATTTTTATCTCCTCTTTTTTTCATGTTTTAATAGAAATGATAAACGTGAGGTAAAAATGAAAAAAGTAAAATTAGGTTTAATCGGTCTCGGTACGGTAGGTTCAGGAGTTGTGAAAGTATTAAAAGACTTTCCTGAAATCGAAATAAAAAAAATTGCCGTAAAAAACATCAACAAAAAAAGAAATATAGACAATCTTGATACATCAATTTTGACCACAGATCCGTTTGAAATAGTAAATGACAAAGAAATCGACATTATTGTTGAAGTAATAGGAGGAACAGACCCTGCTTATAATCTCTTAAAAACAGCCATTAACAATGGAAAACACATTGTTACGGCAAACAAAGAACTGCTCGCAAAAAACGGTCAGGAATTGTTTAACCTTGCCAACAAAAAAAATACGGCAATTCTTTATGAAGCAGCAATAGCAGGCGGAATACCTATTATCATGCCGATAAAAACAACCCTTGCCGGAAATAAAATTAACAAAATCGAAGCCATTTTAAATGGAACAACAAACTATATCCTGACAAAAATGGAAGAGGACGGAGTTTCCTATGAAACAGTTTTAAAAGAAGCACAAGCTCTTGGTTACGCAGAAACAGACCCGACCGGAGATGTAGAAGGCTTCGACTCTGCATACAAAATAGCAACCCTTGCAACAATTGCACTTAACCAGAGAGTTGATATTAATAAAATTTATAGAGAAGGCATTACACATATAGATGCCAAAGATATGAAATTTGCCAAAGAACTCGGATACAAAATCAAACTCATTGCTCTCGCGCATTTGACAGAAGAAAACAAAGCAGATGTCAGAGTTCACCCTATGCTCGTTCCTATAAAAGATTGCCTGGCAAGCATAAACGGTGTAACTAACAGCGTTGTTCTTGAAGGTTTCCCTGTTGGAAGAGTAATGATGGCCGGACCCGGTGCCGGTGAATTTCCCACAGCAAGTTCTGTTGTCGGTGACATACTTGCTATTGTAAAAAGTCTCGGAAACGGAAACATTCTGCCATTAATGAAATGTAATCATGAAGTTAACGCAGACCAGATAAATATAAATGATACAGAAAACAAATATTATCTATCAATTACAGCTGTAAATACCCCGGGCGTAATCGGATGTATCGGAGAAATTTGCGGAAGACACCACATAAATCTTTCAAGTGTACTTCAAAAAGGCATTGAAAAAGAAAACACAGCTCAAATTGTTATTATCACAGAAAAGAGTAAAGAAAAGAATATAAATGAAGCAATAACAGAGCTTAAAAACAATAGCAATATAATCAAAATAAACAATTTAATAAGAGTAATGGAGTAAAAAAATGAAAAATTTTGAACAAAAAGGTCACTATCAAGGTCTTATAAACAGATACAGAGAATACCTGCCCGTAACGGATACTACTCCGATTATTACTCTTAATGAAGGAAACACACCTTTAATAAAAGCAGACAATCTGGCTAAAAAAATCGGCTTAGATAAAATGAGCTGTGAAATCTATTTGAAGTTCGAAGGTGCAAACCCAACAGGAAGCTTCAAAGACAGAGGAATGACAATGGCAGTGACAAAAGCAAAAGAAGCAGGAGCAAAAGCTGTCATTTGTGCATCAACAGGAAATACCTCAGCAGCTGCTGCTGCGTACGCAGCAAAAGCAGGAATGAAAGCTTATGTTTTAATCCCTGACGGATACATTGCTCTTGGAAAATTGTCTCAAGCAATGATGTACGGAGCAGAAATCATAGCAATAAAAGGAAATTTTGACGAAGCTCTTGAAAGGGTAATTGAAATTTCTGAAAAATATCCTATAACTCTGGTCAACTCCGTTAATCCTTACAGAATTGAAGGTCAAAAAACAGGTGCCTTTGAAATTTGCGAAGCACTTGGTGATGCGCCTGATTATCACTTTATTCCGGTAGGAAATGCAGGCAACATAACAGCATACTTCAAAGGCTATGAAGAGTTTCTTAAACTAGGAAAAACAACACATCTTCCCAAAATGATGGGCTTTGAAGCAGAAGGAGCAGCAGCAATCGTTAAAGGTGAAAGAATAATGAAGCCTGAAACAATTGCAACAGCTATAAGAATCGGAAACCCGGCAAGCTGGAAACAAGCTGAAAATGCTCGTGACAAATCCGGCGGAATTATAAACTTCGTAACAGATGAAGAAATCATTGAAGCTTATAAATTAATTGCGGCAAACGAGGGAATACTTTGTGAACCTGCCAGTGCAGCTTCTGTTGCAGGAGTTATAAAAGCAAAAAAACTCGGTCTCATTGAAGAAAACAAAAAGATGGTATGTATTCTTACAGGAAACGGTCTGAAAGATCCTGATTCAGCAATAAAATACTCGGGTTGTGAAGTCAAAAAGACCTCTTCAGAACTGGCTGATATTATAAAAGCAATAAATTTATAATTCAGATTCATACAGATACTTGATTTTAAATCCTCTATATTTTCATATACTAAAGTTGTATATAAATATAGAGGATTTTATCTTGGCAGTTAAGAAAACAAACTTGAAAACAAAACCACAGGTGACAACACCTGATTTACGAGTTGCGGAAGTACCTAAAAAACCGCTTACAAAACCGTATAACGATATTGATTTGAATAACTGGAAAGATTATTCTCATATTAAAACAGACACGCTCTGGGAATTCCCTAATCGTGACAAGTCAAACGGACATTCTTATGACTATCATGGAAATTATATTCCTCAAATTGCACAACAGCTTTATGAAAGATTTACCAAAAAAGGTGATATTGTTTTAGATATGTTTTTTGGCTCAGGCACTTCCGGAATCGAAGCAGTCAACATGGACAGAAGATGTATCGGTGTAGAACTTAAGCAGGAACTTGTGGATTATGTAAGCGAAAAATTTGACAAAAAAACACTTGTTACTGATGTTAATATAATTTGTGGAGATAGTGCCTCCTCTGACATTGGTCCCAAGATTCAGGACAGACTAGATGTTATGGGAAGAGATAAAGCCCAGTTTCTTATGCTGCATCCACCTTATGATGACATAATCAAGTTTTCAGACAAAAAAGAAGACCTTTCAAATTGTGCAACAACAGAAGAATTTTATGACTTGTTCGAAGAAGTTGCAAGAAACGGTTTTGCAAAGCTTGAAAAAGGAAGATTTGCAGCACTCATAATCGGAGACAAATACGCAAAAGGACAATATTATCCGTTGAGCTTCGGCTGTATGGAAAGAATGAACCGTGCCGGATTTATTACAAAAGCAATTATAGTTAAAGACATCCAGGGCAACGAAAAAGCAAAAGGAAAGCAAGCTAATCTTTGGAGATACAGAGCTCTTTACGGCGGTTTTTACATCTTTAAACATGAATATGTTATGGTTTTTCAAAAACCTTAGTTGTTTATAGCTCTTAAAATATTTTCAAAATCAAATCTGCAAGCTTTAATCTTTTCATTAATTTTTGAAGTTTGCAGATTTTTTAATTCAGCAAACAAAGACTCAAGCCTGTCTGCATCTTCAAGATTTGAATATGGAAGCTCAAAACGTTTCGCTATTTTTTCAACCTTTTCATCATAGCTCAAAGCCAGTGTAGGAATTCCGTATTTCAAAGCCAGAAGACAGGCATGATACCTCATACCTATTAAATAATCCAAATTTGAAAAAGACTGAACAGTCTGATCAATTGTAAGTCCGTTCAAAAGAACTGTTTTTATGTCTGGGTTCACCAGTTTCAATTGAGCTTCAAAATGTTTGCATAAATCTAAGTCCAAAGCATCCTGAAATGAATAGATATAAATTTCTTTGTCCGAAAAATTAGAATTAATCTGTCTTGCAAGAGCAAATAAATATTTCTGAGACAATCCCTTCCACGAACGAAGCTGAACACCGATTCTGCCCATTGGCAGTTTTTCTTTAACTTCAAGATTCCAAACCGGATCAGATACAAGATCAGGCGAAAGTTTCCAACCTCTAAGCCTGAACAGGCTCTTTTCATCTCTTACCGTAATATAAGTGCATTTTCTTAAAAACATCTTCGTAATCAGTCTGCCTATCGGATTTCTTATCGGTCCAATTCCTTGAGCAAATATGATTACTTTCTTTTTGAATCTCAATGCTGTATATATTACAAACAAATAATATAACAGACTTTTCAGACTTGTTGAATCCTGAAGCAGGCTGCCGCCTCCGCTAATCAAAACATCTGTACTCTTTAATGTTTCAATAACTTTTGAAATCGCAAAAGTATAAACTGATTTCACACCGAGAGCCAAACCCGTTTTTTCAGGATTTTTTGAAAAAACAGTAACATGAAAATTTTGTGATTTAAGCTCTTTAACAAGAACCTTCAAAATCGCTTCGTCACCGAAATTATCAAAGCCGTAATATCCTGATACGGCAATAGTTTTATAGTTATCTTTCATTTCTTTATCCATAATAGGCTGCATACACCTGATCTTTGTGCGGAGTCGATTTAATCGCCCCCATTCCCTGGCATTGAAGACCTGCATCAATAGAGGCAAGTTTTGCTGCCTCAAAAGGAGTCATTCCGGAATTTAACCCGTGAAGGAATGCACCGTTAAAGGCATCACCAGAACCGGTTGAATCAACAATTTCATCTGTCCAGAATTTAACAAAAGTTATATCTCCTTCAAAACCGACAAAATAACCTCTGTCTTTTGCAGATTTAACAACAATAGTCTTTATTCCTTTATCCCAAAAGTATTTAATACATTTATCGGGCGAATCCATATCAAAAAGTTTTTCAACATCATGTTCCAAACTCAAAAACAAAATATCAATATATTGTTCAATCTCTTCAAAAGCATCTTTTGCATCATCCTTACCCCATAACCTGCAATCAAAATTCGGATCGTAAGCAGTTGCCATTTTTTGTTCTGATGCAAGTTTAAAAGCTTTTTTTACAGCCTCTTTAGCAGCAAGTGAAAGAGACTGAGTTATTCCTGTTGAATACACAATATCAGCACTCAAAATATATTCTGAACTAATATCATCAATTGAAAGCTTTGTTGCCGCAGTTTTTTTTCTGTAATAAACAAACTCCTTTTCGGCACATTCAGGATGACCGATAAAATAAACACCGTTAAAACCGTCAATCAGCTTTACCTGAGAAATATCCAACCCCTCAGACTGCCAGCTGTCCAACAAAAATTCACGAAACGGATCATTGCCGACTCTTGTGATATACCCGGCTTTTGAACCGAGCCTCATCGCAGCAATCGCAGTACACAGAGTATCACCGCCGTAATATTTATCAAGTGTCTGTGCATAGGCAAGACACTCGCCGCTGGAGAGTTCAATAAGGCTTTCGCCGATAGTTATAATATCTAATTTATCACCCATGATTTTTACCTATGATGAATCTAGCATAAATAATATGCAGGGGTCAAATTTTAATATTAAGAAATATTAAGAGAGTATATACAAATTTAGCAATTTTATTAAAGATATATACTTTATATATACAAGAGTAAATTACAAAGAGAGGCAATTATGGGACTTGAAGATTACCAAAAAAAATTACCGGATTCAACTGGAACAGGAAATCCAAGCAATAATTTCAACAGACCGCCAATCTCTGTAAGAAAAGGTGACACAGGCATGCAAGGCTGGAGAGGCTCCACTTCTTACGGTAATATACTCAATGGCACAGCTGGTGTAGACTGGAACACACAGTACACAAACTGGTCCATAGACTCCGCAACTTCCAAAGCTGATAAAATAGCGAAAGCTGCATCTATCTTTGGAATGGTCACAGCCGGTGCAACCACTGCATTAGCAATAGGCAGCGGAATTGCAGCTATTGTTCAAAACAACAAAGAAGCTAAAAAAGCAGCAGCCGCATCCGGAGATGTTACATCTCAGGCAGATCTTGCTGTAAGCAATGCAAAAAGCCTTTCAAAATCAACTGATATAGATGCACTAAGAACTGCATCAGACAATCTTGACACACAAATCAACTCACTTGAACAAAGACAAAACGAAATTGATATTCCTGCTGCTGAACAAAAAGTCAACACACTTGAAGCAAATAAAAAAGCATATTCATCACAACAGAAAAAAGTTGAAAGCGCTGAAAAGAAATTTGCTGATGCAGTAAACGACTACACAGACTTGAAAAACAAACTTGACAAAATGAAACCTGAAGATGAAGGCTACGCAGCATTAAAAGCACAGGTTGATAAAGCAGAAAAAACAATGCAGGAACTCAAACGTTCTTTGGATAAAGAAAAAGAAACATTAGGCGGAATGGAAAATCCTTCTGATCAGGATATTGAAAATGCAAAGGCTGATTTGAGACAACAAAAATCAGATAAAAGTAAAATTCCCGGACAATTGAAAAAATTGCAGGAACAAAAAAGACTGATTGACAACAGAATCGAAGCTCTTGAGAAAGCTGACGAAGGAAGCAGCGAAGATAATGAATCCTCTCCAACGCCAACTGCACCTGCCACCACTCCTGTTTCAGGAAGCGGCAACGTATTTTCAGGAATTCGCAGAGTACAATAATTTCATAACAAATTGAAACAATAGATTACAAATAATTGTATTTAATAAATATTTAATATATCCTTTAAATACAGGCTAAACAAGCCCAAACTAGAAAATACGGGTGTTAAAGGATATGGATTTGAATAAAAGATACATTATTGACTTGTCTCAGGCTCAATCTCCTGCGGACATTGTTTTTGAGTTGAGTACAATTATCGAAAAAGAAGAAGCAGCAAACAAGAAAATCTGGCTGAAACTCGGCAATATTACGCTCAACCAGTCACAACTTTTGAGCATAAATTCGCTGATCAGCAGCATAAATTCCACGCTCTCTCTCGTTGAGTCAGAATCTCAACAAACAGAACTGGCAGCTGCGACTCTTGGAATAAGCACAAAAGATGTTGAAGAAGAGCTTCAGGAAGAACTTCAAGAAATGGAAGCAAATTCTTCACAAGCCGTTGAAGATGAGCCGTCTGAACAATATATTCCTATGACTGATCATCTCGAAGAAGAAGCCGAAGGGGAAAAAGAAGAATCAAAAGAGCAAGAAAACAACCAGCCTGTTTCTTCTGAAGAAAAGACAGAAGATGTAATTGAAACAGAAACAGATGAAGAAGCCGAAAATGTCGAAGAAACAGACAAGGCAGAAGAAAACGAGGAAATCCAAACTCAATTAGACAGCATATTTGATTCGGAAACAAAGCTTGAAAATATACTTAACGAAGACAAAGAAATCAATGAGATGAAAAACTGGCCTTTAACAAAAGAAGGCGGAGAGTTTGAAATACCCGAAGAAGTTATGACTGACGAAGACTATGAAATTCTTCAGATGAGTACACAATATCACAAACAAACCGTACGTTCGGGGCAGGTAATTAAATCTAACGGAAATGTTGTTATAATCGGAGACTGCCACCCGGGATGCGAAATCCATGCAGCAGGTGACATTACGGTATGGGGTATTTTAGGCGGAATTGCACATGCAGGCTGCAAAGGTAATACAAAAGCAAGAATAAGAGCACTGAATTTGAACGCTATTCAATTAAGAATTGCAGACTCTTTTGCAAGAAGACCCGACCACATAAAAAATATTTATGTTGAAAAATCAAACACTTTTACTCCGGAAGAAGCAAGAAACATTAACGGAAGTATCGTCATTTTAAAAATCAATGATAAATAAACAAAATAATCAGAGAAAGAGAATAGGAGCACACATAACATGACAGGGCGAGTAATTGTAATTACTTCAGGCAAAGGCGGTGTAGGCAAGACTACAACCAGTGCCAACATCGGAACTGCGCTTGGCAAAAGCGGAGCCAGTGTAGTTTTGATAGACACAGATATAGGGCTGAGAAACCTTGATTTACTTCTCGGGCTCGAAAACAGAATCGTTTACACTCTTGTAGATGTTGTTGAAGAAAGATGCAAGCTAAAACAAGCACTTGTTAAAGACAAAAAGAACCCGAATCTTTGCCTTCTTGCAGCTGCACAAACAAGAGACAAATCAGCTGTGACAGCTGAACAGCTCAAGGAAATATGCGAACAGCTTAAAGAAGATTTTGACTATATTCTTGTTGACTGTCCGGCTGGCATCGAAGACGGCTTCAAAACAGCTATCTCCGGTGCATCAGAAGCTATCGTTGTTACTACTCCTGAAATGTCCGCAGTAAGAGATGCTGACAGAATCATAGGGCTGCTTGAAGCAAAAGAAGAAATATCTTCATACAGATTACTCGTTAACAGAGTCAGACCGAATATGATTGAAGCAAATGACATGATGAGTGTTGAAGATGTAGTTGACATTCTTTCTTGTGATTTGATTGGTATAATTCCTGAGGACACAGGCATTATCACTTCTACAAACAGAGGCGAGCCGATTGTAAATGATGAAAATTCAATGGCAGGAAAAGCATATATGAACGTTGCCAGACGTATTCAAGGCGAGGACGTTCCATTTCTTGATATAAATGAACCCAAAGGATTTGCTGCACTCGTTGCTAAAGTAAAAAAATTCTTTGGAGCTAAAGGGTAGGAGGAGCAAAAATGAAAGAAAATATATTCAGCAGCTTCTACTCAAAAGTAATGAGCTTCTTCACATCAGGTAAAGAAGAAAGCGAATCAGCCAGAGACACTGCATCTAACAGGCTTAAACTTGTACTTATGCAAGACCGCTCAAATCTTGACGGTGCAACTATGCAAAAAATGAGAGAACAGTTGATTACAGTAATCTCAAAATACATTGAAATTGACACAGAAGCACTTGATTTAAACCTCGAAGGCGACGGTGAAGAAATTGCTCTTATGCTCAATATTCCTGTTATCAGAGCGAGAACTCCGGAAGAAATAGCTGAACTTGAAGCAGCAGAAGAGGAAGCTAAGAAAAAAGAATCTGAAGAAACAGAAAATGAAGCTGACGAAGAATCAGAAAACAGTGATGAAGAAGCTTCGGAAGAAACATCAGAAGAAACTGACTCTGATGAAGAACAGACAGAAGAAGAAAATTCTGAAATGCAAGAAGAAGCAGAGCAAGAAGCACCTGAATCCGAACAAGAGCAAAACAGCACAGAAAATGTTGAAGATTCAGAACCTCAGCCAAAAAGCAAAAATCCAAATAAGCAAAATAAACAAAAATAATCTTAATAAACTAAAAAATCGAAGCTCTCAAATAAATGATACCGGAGGGCTTCGATTTTTATTGAAAATTTGCTATACTGTTTCATTATAAGCAAGGAAAAAACAACGTGTCTGATGATAGAAATAAGCCGAGAATAAAAAATGCACTTGATTACAGAAGAAACACAGGATATTCCTCTTCAGGAAGCAATCTTGAATTTTCTTATAACACAGAAAAGTTAAAAGAAGAAAACAAATATCGTGTGCAAGGAGAAGCCTTCCCCAAAACAATAAATTGCTTTAACTGGGGGGCGTGCATTCTTCCATTTATCTGGGGGCCGTTCAACAACTGCCCTATTGCAGTTTTGAGCCTGGTTCTGGGTTTCATTCCTTGGATAGGCTGGCTTCTGGCAATCGTATTTTCACTCTACTGCGGAGCAAAAGGCAACGAATGGGCTTGGGAAAACAAAGAGTGGAGAAGTCTGAACGAATTTCATGCTACACAAAGAAAATGGGCAGCCTGGGCTGTTGGAATTGAAGCTTCAATTATTATAGGTATCTCAACAATCATATTTATTACTATACAAATAATCGGCAATTATGGCTCAGACGAACAACTCTATCAACTGCAATCAATATTAGGAATATAATAAATAAAAAAAGGCCTTCAAAATATTATGAAAGCCTTTTATCTATAACCTAAAAATAAAACTAGAAGTTTAAGCCTGCTTCTCTTGCAGCATCAGCCAAAGCTGAAACTCTGCCGTGATAGAGGAATCCGCCTCTATCGAATACACAGTCTTTAACACCTGCTTTAAGAGCTTTTTGAGCAACAGCTTCACCAACAACTTTAGCAGCTTCAATGTTTCCGCCGTGACCCAATTTTTCTCTCAAGTCTTTATCAATAGAAGAAGCTGAACAGATAGTTACTTTATTTACATCATCAATAATTTGAGCATAAATATGTTTTGTACTTCTGTAAACAGCAAGTCTCGGGCATTCAGGAACGCCGCTGATTTTCTTTCTTACTCTGATGTGTCTTCTTCTGTTTTGTTCTTTTCTGTTTTTTGTTTTAATCATTTTTCTTTCCTTTCACCCGAACCTTCTTTTTACAGCAATTGATTTTATTCAACTAACCTGAAAGGGTTCATCTGGGCTTTGTTTATCGTATTATGCGTTAGTATCCAATATCAGTTCGACTTTCGATTGATTTACATAATCCTGTCCGAGTTTTTTATCTAAGTGATCGAACAAACTACATAAAAACCAGGGATTATCAACTGATGAACTCACACGAATTCCTTTATCTTCAAGTTTTTTATTTGATTTCGTTATCGAGAAATAATCTAAAGTAGAAACATCTATTGAACCTGCCAATGGGAGATTCTCATTGATAAATTTTCTCGCTTCGTCCGCTTTGCGGTCAATATCTTCTGATTTAGTACCGGCAGGAAAACGAATATCATAAATACCTGAAAAAGAAACTCTCATGTCAGCTCCTATTTCTTACCAGTTTTACCTGCTTTACGTCTTACGTATTCACCTTCGTATCTGACACCTTTTCCTTTGTATACTTCAGGAGGTCTTTTGCTTCTGATTTCAGCAGCTACATCACCAACCATTTGTTTGTTAGCACCTGTAACAGTGATTTTTGTGTTAGCTTCAACAGAAATTTTGATTCCTTCCGGAGGAGTAACCAAAATCGGGTGAGAATAACCTAATACGAGGTTCAGGTTAGAGCCTTCCATGTTCGCTCTGTAACCAACACCTTGAATTTCTAATTTTTTAGTGAATCCGTTTTTAACACCTTCAACAGCATTGTGGATTAAAGTTCTTGAAAGTCCCCACAAAGCTCTTGCTTTTCTGTCGTTGTGATCAGCTATGTCAACGATGAGTTCTTTACCTTCCATTTTAACAATAACTTCAGGGCGAACTTCAACTGTTTCTGTACCCAAAGGTCCTTTAGCCGTAACAACCTGACCGTCGATTTTAACTTCAACGCCATCCGGTATTATAACAGGTTTTTTACCTATACGTGACATTTTTTTATCTCCAATTATATTTATTAACTAATCATTTATAAAATAGCAGCATTACTACCAAACGTAGCAAATTATTTCGCCGCCCAGATTTTCTTTTCTAGCTTTTCTGTCAGTCATAAGACCTTTGCTTGTAGAAATAATAGCAATACCCAAGCCGCCGAATACCTGCGGAAGGTCTTTTGCTTTAGAATAAACTCTCAAACCGGTTTTTGAAATTCTTTTCAAGTTTGAAATAACAGGTTTGTTAGTTTCATCATATTTCAAAGTGATTGAAAGAACTTTGAATTTTCCAACTTCTTTTTCTGTGTAATCAGTGATGTAACCTTCTTCTTTCAAAACTTTAGCCAATTCAACTTTAAGTTTTGATGAAGGCATTTCAACTTCTTCATGAGAAACGATGTTAGCGTTTCTGATTCTTGTGAGCATATCTGCTATCGGATCTGTAAACATTTTAATTATTTCCTTTACTACTTACTTGAACTATCATTTATTACTTAATCTGGTATCGTCTTTTTCGCTTCGAGCCTTCGAAACTCAAAAACTCACTTTTTCAAGCGGTTCTCATATACTCGAACCTGAGTCAGGCAGTATAGTAAAGCAATTGGTGTTACCAGCTTGCTTTAACTACACCGGGTAATAAACCTTCATGAGCCATTTTTCTCAAGCAGATTCTGCAAAGACCAAAATCTCTGTGGAATCCGTGAGGACGGCCGCATACAGAACATCTGTTATGAAGTCTTACTCTTGGGTATTTACCCTTAGAGACAAGATATTCTCTTCTTTGTTCTTTAGCTATCATTGATTTTTTAGCCACGATTTTCTCCTTTTTTATGCAATATTTTGCATTAACATTTTATTAATTAAGCTTGTGATTTCTTTTTGAACGGCATACCGAGTTCTGTTAACAATGCTCTGGCTTCTTCATCTGTTTTTGCAGTTGTGATAATAGAAATGTTCATACCAAATACTGCATCAACTTCATCATAAGAAATTTCAGGGAACAGGGTTTGTTCTTTCAAACCTAATGTATAGTTGCCTCTGCCGTCAAAACTTTTAGAAGAAATACCTCTAAAGTCACGGATTCTCGGAAGTACTACACAGATAAGTTTTTGTAAGAAATCATACATTCTTTCACCTCTGAGAGTAACCATACAACCAACCGGCATACCTTCTCTCAGTTTGAATGAAGAAATAGATTGTTTTGCTTTTGTAATTACAGCTTTTTGACCTGCAATTTTTGTTAATTGTTTTACGATTGTTTCAGCCAGTTTAGAGTTGTGACAAGCTTCACCAACACCCATATTGATAACAATTTTGTTCAATTTAGGAATCTGGTTAACATTTTCATAACCAAACTGTGATTTCAAAGATTCTTTAACTTCTTCTTCGTATCTAACTTTTAAGTCTTTAGTTAATGTTGTCATTTTTCTTTCCTTTTTGTAGAATGTGCCTTCATTATGTCACAAACATAATTGTTTTGCCAAAACAAGACACCCATACTTATCTAATACGGAAACGCCTTCGGCTTAGGCGTCTAATTGTTCGCCGCATTTTTTGCAAACACGGACCTTCTTACCGTCTACAATATCATGTTTGATTCTTGTAGCTTTTTCGCAAGAAGAACAATAAACCATTACCTTTGAAGAATCAACAGGTGCTTCGATTTTGTTCAAACCACCCTGAATTCCGGCCATTGGATTCGGTTTCTGTGCTTTTGTTACCATATTTGCACCTTCAACAATTACTTTGTTTTCAGATGCTATGATTTTTTTTACGTTGCCGATTTTGCCTTTATCTTTACCGGAAGTAAGGATAACTCTGTCACCGGTTTTAATATGCAAATCGTGTTTTTCTACTGGTTTCTTATTGTTTTTCATTGTTCTTTCCTTATATAACTTCCGGAGCAAGAGAAACAATCTTCATGAAGTTTTTGTCTCTCAACTCTCTGGCAACAGGTCCAAATACACGTGTGCCTCTGGGGTTGCCGTCTTTGTTAATAATAACAGCTGCGTTTTCGTCAAATCTGATGACTGAACCGTCAGCACGTTTAATGTCAGCTTTTGTTCTGACAACAACCGCTTTAACAACATCAGATTTTTTAACAGCCATATTAGGAGTAGCATCTTTAACTGTTGCTACTATAACGTCACCAACGTGAGCAAATTTCTTATTAGAACTGCCCATTACACGGATACAAAGAAGTTCTTTGGCTCCTGTGTTGTCAGCTACGACTAATCTAGTTTCTTGTTGTATCATTGTTTTAGTATCCTTTATTTATTCTTATGAAAATGCTATTTAGCTTTTTCAACTACTTCAGCAATTGTCCAACGTTTGTCACCAGAAATAGGTTTAGATTCAATGATTCTAACCACATCACCTTCATTGCAAACATTTTCAGCATCATGTGCTTTATATTTTTTATGAGTTTCAATGATTTTGTGATATTTCGGGTGTTTGTTATATTCAGCTACGTTTACAACAGCTGTTTTATCCATTTTGTTGCTTACAACAACGCCTGTTTTTTCTTTCTTCGGCATCTTACTTTACCTCTGACTTTTCTTTAATAACTGTCTTAGCTTGAGCGATAACAGTTTTTAATTGACGAATTTGAGCTGTATTTTCAAGTTTTTGCAAAGATTTTTGCAATCTTAAATCAAACAGCTGTTTTTTCGTGTCAACGATCAACTCTTTCAGCTCATCTATTGATTTTTCTTTAATTTCTTGTAATTTCATTTGTTTTTCCTTTAATTACGATTGGTAATTATTCTTAAACTAAGCTTATTGAGCATCTCTTTCAATGATTTTTACATTGATCGGGAGCTTTTGAGCAGCCAATTGAAGTGATTCAATAGCTACGTCTCTTTGAGGGAATTCAAGTTCAAAGAGAACTCTGCCCGGTTTAACAACAGCTACCCAGTATTCAGGGTTTCCTTTACCTTTACCCATACGAGTTTCAGCAGGTTTTGCCGTAATCGGTTTATCCGGGAAGATTTTAATCCAAACATTACCGCCTCTTTTGATGTTACGAGTCATAGCACGTCTTGCGGCTTCTATTTGTCTTGATGTAATCCAGGCAGGATCACAAGCAACCAAACCAAAGTTACCAAATTCGAGTTTTGTTCCTCTGGTTTCGTGGCCTTTCATTCTGCCTTTCATTTTCTTACGATATTTTGTCTTTTTGGGCATTAACATTTTAGTGTGCTCCTAATTATTATTGTTATTATTCTTCAGTTTCAACGGCTCTTTTTCTTCTTCTGCCGCCGAGTTGTTTTTCTTCTGAGTTGTTAGCTTTTTTAGCTTTGATGTTCATGTCAGCTTTTTCGCCGGGCATAAGGTTGCCTTTGAAAATCCAAACTTTAACACCGATTTTACCCATGATTGTATCAGCTTCAGCGAAACCGTAATCTACATCAGCTCTGAGAGTTTGAAGAGGAATTCTTCCTTCTTTAACCCATTCGCTTCTAGCGATTTCAGCACCGCCCAAACGACCGGATACCATTATTTTGATACCTTGAACGCCTGATCTCATTGTTCTTTGGATAGCTTGTTTCATTGCTCTTCTGAAAGCGATACGTTTTTCCAATTGAAGTGCAATATTTTCAGATACCAATTGAGCATCAGCATCAGTTCTAGCTACTTCAACAACGTCGATTGAAACTGTTCTTTTGATATATTTAGCTACGTCAGCTCTGAGTTCTTCAATACCTTGTCCGCCTCTTCCGACAACAATACCGGGTTTAGCAGTAACAATAGTAATGTTTACATTCTGAGCTTTTCTGGCAATCAAAATTTTTGAAATGCCGGCAGCGTATAATCTTTTCTTGATATATTTTCTTAATTTGGCATCTTCTGCCACAAATTCGGAATAATCTTTCTTCTTAGCATACCATGTGCTTTCCCAAGGTTCGATTATACCTACTCTGAATCCTTTTGGATGTGTCTTTTGTCCCAAGGTCAGCCTCCTTAATTCTTACTACTTGCTAATTTAACTGTTAAATGAGAAGTTCTTTTGAGTCTTCTGTATATTCTGCCTTGAGCTCTAGGTTTACCTCTCTTATATGTCCTGCTTTCATCAGCAAAAATTTCTGAAATTTTTAAGTCTTCAGCGTTTGCACCAAATTTTTCATTGGCATTTGCAATAGCTGCAACCAAGTTTTTTTCAACAACTCTTGCTGCGAAGTAAGGCATAAATTTTAAGATTTTAGCTGCTTCTAAAGCAGTTTTGCCTCTTAACTCGTTGATTACTCTGCGCAATTTACGAGCTGGCATACTTATATTTGTTTGTCTTGCCATTGATTCTTGCATAATTTACTTCCTTTTAGCTGTTTTATCTTGACCTGCATGGCCTCTGAATAACCTAGTAGGTGCAAATTCACCTAATTTATGACCAACCATTTGTTCAGTAATATAAACAGGTACGTGGCTTTTACCGTTGTGAACAGCAATTGTGTGACCTAACATGTCAGGTACAATCATTGATGCTCTTGACCAAGTTTTTATTACTTTTTTCTCTCCAGCTTCGTTCATCTTAGCGATTTTCTTCTGAAGTGATTCTTGTACAAATGGACCTTTTTTTAGCGAACGAGCCATTCATTATCTCCTTACTTATTACGTTTTCTGCCTCTTACAATATACTTGTCAGAGTGCTTGTTATTTTTTCTAGTCTTATAACCAAGAGCCGGCTTGCCCCAGGGAGTTTTGGGGTGTCCGCCGGGACCTGTTTTACCTTCACCACCACCGTGAGGGTGATCGCAAGGGTTCATTGTTACACCACGTACAGTAGGTCTGATACCCATATATCTTGTACGACCTGCTTTACCGATTTTCATGTTTTTGAACTCAGCATTACCTAAAACACCGATAGTAGCCAAACATTCTTTTCTAATCATTCTCATTTCTGAGCTCGGTAATTTGATTGTTACGTAGTTGCCTTCTTTAGCCATCAACTGTGCAGCAGCACCTGCTGTTCTGACCAATTTAGCACCACGACCCGGAATCATTTCAACGTTATGTACCATTGTACCTAACGGAATCATTTCCAATGGCAATGCATTACCTGTGATGATATCGGCATTTGGACCTGAAATAATAGTGTCACCTACATTCAAGCCTTGAGGTGTCAATATATATCTTTTTTCACCGTCAGCATAAAATACTAATGATATTCTAACGTTTCTGTTCGGATCATATTCAACAGTTTTAACTACACCGGGTACACCAAATTTTTCACGTTTAAAATCGATTACACGGTAAGCTTTTTTAACACCGCCTCCTTTATGACGGCAAGTGATTCTGCCGGTATTGTTTCTTCCGGCTTTAGATTTCATAGGCTTCAACAAGGATTTTTCAGGAGTTGAACAAGTGATTTCAGCGAAGTCACTTTTTGTCATTCCTCTTTGTCCTGGAGAAGTCGGATTTATTGTTTTAATACCCATTTTCTTTTGCTCCTGTTTCTTGGGATTCACATAGTCATCGGCATTTCAGCCACCACTATGCTCCTATTAATTCTTCAATTGGTTCACCCTCAATAGACACGATAGCTTTCTTGCCTGATTGAGTTCTGCCTGCGCTGTATCCAACTCTTTTTTCGTGAGAAGGCATATACACAGTTCTAACTTTAGTAACTTTTCTGCCCGGGAAAGCCAGTTCGACAGCCTGAGCGATTTCTACTTTTGTTGCATCTTTCACAACTTCGAATGTGTATTGCTGCAAAGTAGTAGCTTCCATAGACTTTTCAGTAATGATAGGTCTTTTAATGATGTCGTACAGTCTTTCTGTATTGTTTTTCAAGTTGCTCATTATTTCGACAACCTTTCTGTGATTTCATTAATTGCTGCTTCTGTAATAATTACGTTATCTGCCTCCAATAAATCTTTAACGTTTAAGTTTGAAGGAAGAATGATTCTAACGTTCGGTAAATTTCTTGCACTCAACTCAAGATATGCGTTTTCTGCTGCCTTAACGTCAGCAATGATAAGAATTTTACCTTCAACTTTAAGAGCTTTAAGTGTTTCGACCATTAATTTAGTTTTAGGTTCGTTGATTTCAGAGAAATCTTTCACTAAAACAGTGTTTTCGATTCTAGCTGATAAAGCTGATTTAAGAGCCAATCTTCTGGCTTTAGTAGGCATTGAGAAGCTGTAATCTCTGGGCTTGGGTCCAAAAATAACGCCACCGCCTGCAAATAATGGAGATCTCAAAGAACCGGCTCTTGCTCTGCCTGTACCTTTTTGTTTCCATGGTTTTCTTCCGCCGCCTGATACTTCGGCTCTGGTTTTTGTACATGCACTTCCTGCTCTGCCGTTATTCAATTGACGTCTCAAAGCGAGGTGCATAACATGCAGGTTCGGTTCAACGCCGAAGACTTTTTCGTCAAGAGCGATTTGTCCGACTGCACTTCCTTTTGTATTTAGTATTGAAACTTCTTTTGTCATTTTTCTTTAACCTCAATTAAATTTAGTGTAATCCTTAAGAGTTTTTCTCGGCTAGTTCCATTTAACTCTTGAAGGAACTACTGTAACCATTTTGCCTTCGGGTCCGGGAACAGATCCTTTAACGAGAAGCAAGTTGCTGTCTTTGTCAACTTGAACAACTGTCAACTTAGTAATAGTTACTTTTTCATTTCCCATGTTACCGGCCATTCTTTTACCTTTAATTACACGGCTCGGAGTAGTACCTGCACCGATAGAACCGGGCTCTCTGTGGTTTTTAGAACCGTGACCCATAGGTCCTCTTGAGAAGTTCCATCTTTTAACAGTACCTTGGAAACCTTTACCAACAGATTTACCAGTAACGTCAACTTTTTCTACGTTTTCTAACACTGACAAATCAATTTGTTGTCCAACTTTATATTCTGCTGAGTTTTCAACTCTGAATTCCTGTAAATTTCTGAAGTTATCCAATCCGTTTTTAGCAAAGTGACCGATTTGAGCTTTAGAAAGATGTTTTTCTTTAGCAGGCTCAAAACCGACCTGAATTGCATTATATCCATCAGATTCAACAGTTTTAACTTGAGTAACTGTTAACGGATCAACTTTGATAACTGTGACAGGAATTGCCAGTCCTTGTTCATCAAAGACTTGTGTCATTCCTAATTTTTTTCCGATTACGCCTAATCTTGTCTTATTTTTAGACTTTTGGGCGCTTTTAGCGTTTGTAGTCATTTTCTACCTTTCTCCTTGTGAGCGCTACCTTGTGTTACTTGTGGCGGTTGTCCAAGCCGCCATCCTTGTTTTTCACGGACCCGTAGATCACATTAAATCATATTCAATTGTAATGTGTTAATGTTTCTTCTTATAATTTTACTTCAATATCAACGCCGGCAGGCAAATCCATTCTGCTCAACTCTTCTGTTGTTTGTTGAGTAGGATCATAGATATCGATAATTCTTTTGTGAGTGCGCATTTCAAAATGCTCTCTTGATTTTTTATCTACGTGAGGTGATCTTAAAACGCAATATAATCTTCTTTTTGTAGGAAGAGGAATAGGCCCTGCAACCTTTGCATCTGTTCTTTTTGCTGTTTCAACAATTTTTTCTGCTGAAACATCAATAAGTTTATGATCATATGCTTTTAAGCAAACTCTGATTCTTTGTCTTTTTTGAGCTGTACTCATTTGTCGTTCTTCCTTTGCTTTTACTTGTGTCGGGCTCTTGCCCAACCAGACATCTACTTTTTGTTGGGGTTCGCACATAAAAATACGGCACCCGACTAGTGTATTAACTACCTTATATTAAACATATTTCCTCGTCAACAGTATTTTTTCGGTTTTTTCGACAAAATTTCAAAATTTTACAAAAGTTTATAAAACATTTTGAATAAACAGAATTATTAATTTATAATAACCCTATGAATTTTAAAGTTGAGTATATAAACAAACTAAAAATTACAATTACGTTAATTTTAATTATATTAATTTCTGTTTTTGCGTATCTTTTCAAAGATGTATTTAATTATTTTGAAGAAAAATTCATTGATTTAAGAAGCTCTTTGAGTATAGACAGAGGTCTGTTCTCTCAAAAATTCAAACCGGCGGATGACGAAATTGTAATTATATCTGTAAATGATCTGACACAATATGAAGCAGCACGTTCAACAGAGCTGAATCTTAGACATTGGCCATGGTCAAGAGAAGTTTGGGCAAAAGTAATTAACTTTTTGGAAGCACAAAAACCGCGTGTAATTGTTGTTGATTTAAACTTTTCAAATTATGAAGACCTGTCAAGAAACTATTCATCCCCTGATATGATTCTGGCAGATACTCTGGGCTATTATGACAACATAGTATTAGCGACTGCGCTTCGCACCCCTTATTCAGAAACAAAAGACATTGATTCGGCTAAAATTTTTGATAATTTTGCAAACCCCTATTCACCCTCCAGCGACTCCTTAAATATGTATATAGAAGATAAAAATCTGGATAAATTTATATCATATTACTCACATACTCCGATTCCGAACATTTTCACAAATTCAACAACAATGGGTGTTACAAATCTTGTTACAACAAAGAACAAAGATGAAAACATCCGATATTCACAGCCTGTTTACAAACTCATAAAAGGGAACAAGGAATACTATATCCCTTCTTTGGGGCTGGCAACGCTTTTGAAATATGAAAAAATCGGAAAACTTGCAGAAGAAATTCCAATTGAAAACGGATTTTTGAAAGCCGGAAAACATCTTATCAGAGTAAATGAAAAGGGACAGACTCTTATCAACTGGCACGGAGCAGGAAATTCATATCTTGATATTCCTGTGAACTCAATTCTTTTAAGCATGGTAAGAGGAACAAAATACTTTGAATATGACAAAACAAAATATCCTTTGAGCTTTTTCAAAGATAAAATCATAATTATTTCACAAACACATATAAATACAGAGACACACAATACACCTGTTGCAAAGGAAATGACAGATGCACAGATAAAAGCAAACATCATAGACAATTACATAAACGATTCGGATTTAACAAACAAATGTAAACGTCCTTTTGCAAAAAAAATAACGAAGTACAAAGGAATAATTTTGACCGTATGTTTTTGTGCAGCAATAGTTTTTGTTATTTTAATAGCAACAAATATGGTACTTGCCCTTATAAACGGTTCTTTAATTATTTTTATATATATTCTTTTGAGTGTACTTTTGTTTGCACATCCGCGATTCAGGCTGATTCTGGATATGGCAATGCCGCTTTATTTCATGGTTTCGACATTCCTAATTTCATTTGTTTTAAAAGTTCATCATGAATTCAAAAAAAGAAAGAAAATAGAAACAATTTTCGGCAATCTTGTATCTGAAAATGTTCTCAAGCAGCTAGTCAACAAACCTCACAGATTGAATCTGAAATCTACAATTCAAAAGGTTACTGTGATGTCATGCAACATATCAAACAACCTTCAAATTTCAGATGAGCTTCCTCCTGAAAAATACGTTGAACTCATAAACAATGCGTTCAACACTATTGAAAAAATAATTTTTAAATACAACGGAACAATCAACAGATTTGTCGGAAATTCGGTCCTTGTATACTGGGGTTACCCTATACATTCAAGAAAAGACAGCGAAAATGCAATTCGGGCAGCACTTGAAATACAAGAAAAAATAGACGAATTCAATGAAACTCATATAAACAATATTGATTGGGACAGCATTGACGAAAATGATAATCTGAAAGAAATTCCAGAAGAGATAAAAAAATATTTTGTGAATGTTAAAATAGCAATAAACACAGGGACAGCACTTATTGGTCAAATAGGCTCATCAAATGTTTCTGATTTTACTGTACTTGGTGAAACAGTAGATATAATTGAAAGAATTGAAGATATTTGTTGTGAATTTAACAAAGATATAATCGTCACAGAAAACACACTCGAACAGCTCGATGAAAAAATACCGGCAGAATATATGGGTCAGGTAAGATTAAAAAACAGCGATAAAAAAATAAAAATATATGAGCTTAAATACTCATATGAAAACACAGACGAAAATAATAACGGCGGAGAAAATGATTCATATTGATTCCTTAATTCTTGATGAATTTTTTAGAGAAAACAAGGATTTTTTTGAAAACGCAAAAATACAAAAAATACAGCAGCCAACAAGAAGAGAAATTATCCTTCAAATGAGAAAATTTAGTGAAAACGGAGCTGATGTAAGAAAATTTTATATAAACATAAACCCGGAGTATCACCATGTTTGCTTTATGAAGAAAGAAACAGAAAAACGAAGATGCCTGGAGATTCCCAAACAGCCTCCTATGTTTTGTATGCTTCTTCGAAAACATATGGAAGGCGCAAAAATTTTATATGTACAAAAACCGGAAAATGAGAGAATTCTTGAACTCTATTTTGAAAACTATAATGAAATCGGAGACAGAATAGAAGAATGCCTGAGCATAGAACTTATGGGCAAACACAGCAACATTGTTTTGTACAATACAGATAACAATATAATTCTCGGATGTGCTCACAATATTGGCGCAGAAAAGAGTAAAGAAAGAGAACTCGCAGGAGGACTGCCTTACATTTATCCACCTAAACAAAATAAAAAAAATCTTTTACAAACTAGATTCGACTGGTTTGAGAGTGCACTTTTAAAATCGGAATATTCAATAAAAAAAGCAGTATCTTCAAGATATTTTTCACTTTCACAAATCTTAGTCGAAGACATATGCAAAGCAAAAAACATAAACGCTGATAAACCGGCAAAATCCATTACAAAAGAAGAAGCACAAATTTTGTTTATAGAACTTCATGAATTTTTGGAAAAAGGAACTCACATTTTTTCTGTCTCTCAAAATTATGAAAAATATTCCTGCATAGAAAATCTTCAAAGGCAATACGATTGTGTAAACGAGCTGATTGATGATTACTTTTCATACCACATTGAAAAAAATCTAATATCAGGTTTAAAGACCAGCTTGAATACAAAAATAAATAAAGAGCTAAAAAAACTGAATAATACACTCAAAAGTCAACAAAAACAGATTGATAAAGAAGAAAAAGCAAGAATCTATATGCTCAAAGGTAACCTTTTGACAGCAAACGCATACGCTTTAAAAACAGGAGAAAAATCAGTTCTTTTAAAAGATTATGAATCAGGTAAAATGATAGAAATTGACCTGGATGAAAATCTAACTCCGATTGAAAATGCAAACAGATATTTTGCTCTCTATAACAAAACAAAAAAAGCCTGTCAGATTGCAAATGAAATGTCAGAAGCAACAAAAAATGAAATCGAATATTTTAAAGAAATTCAATATAATGCAGAAATTGCAGCTTCCATAGAAGAGCTGAAAGAAACCGCACAAGAACTTGAAAGCGAAAAACCTCAAGAAAAAAATAAAAAACAAAAGGAAACAATAAACATCGAAAAAAGAGAAATAGACGGATTTATTGTTTATATAGGCAAAAATCACAAACAAAATGACTATCTGTATTCAAAACTATCCTCACCAAATGACTTGTGGTTCCATGCATTGAACACTCCGGGTTCACATATAATAGCAAAAAATCAAAATCGTTCGGATGAAATACAAAACAGTACGCTTTTAAAAATTGCAAAGCTTGCAAAAGAATTTTCAACAGCAAAAAACTCTTCTAAAGTTCCCGTAGTTTATACACAAAGAAAATATATCAAACGCCCGCAAAATACAAAAAGCGGATTTGTTGTTTATAAAAATGAAACAGAAATAGTTGTAAACTAAACTTTTTTATTCACAAAAAGCCCCGGCATTTTACTGAGATTCAAAAGTGCTTTAGAAGCATCTTCAGGAGAAATTGTTTTTATAACCTCCTTCTTTTCCGAGTCATATATTTCTATCATATTTTCTTTGTTGAATCTGAAATGATATTTTGAGTATTCCTCCTCATCATCAGAATTTGTTTCAAAAGAAGTGTCATTAGACTGCTGTTCTTCAGAGTCCGGTTGTTCCTGTTCATTATTTTCGTCATTTTCTTTTTTATCATCGGGAATAAAAGGAATCGTACCGTTAAAAGCAGCATCAGGGTCTTTTCTGCCTGCTTTTTCAATCTTTCCTACACCGTCTGCATCAGCAATCTGATTTTCAAGACTTTGTCTTGCTGTTCTTTCAGCCTCATCCGCCAGCTGAGATGATGACAAATTCCTGTTTAAGCCCAGATTAGAAAGCGAAAAACCGTCTATACCCACAATTACCTCATTTCAATGATTTGAAAAAGCAGTCCTATATGATAATATATTATAATATAGATTGATTTTTTTAGAAATAGCGGAGTAAATATGGCACAAAACAATCTCGGAGTACTTGTTGAAACCATTTTCAATGCACCATTATGGGTTCAAGAAGTCATATTTGTTGATATGAAAAAACACCTTGAAGAAAAATTGAAGGGCGTTACAGATGCAACAGAAGAAGAAATTTATCCGACATATATTCCGGAATTGTCATTCAAAGGTAAAAAAGAACTCGAGACTCATGATCACAATCATGATTTCAATATATACAAATATCTCACTTCCGCTTCACAAGGACTCCGTGTTATAGATATCACTCTCAACAACTTCTGGACACTTGAAGAATCATCAAAATATCTTGCTGAATGTATAAAAAATGAATACATAAAAAGCCCGGCAAATCCTGCTTTATATGCGGGAATATTTTACATAGGTGGAGAAATCAGACTCGGAGAATATGTCAAAAAGCTCAATATGATAAACATAGAACAGCTTGATGATGTGTTGAGAAAGCAAAAACAATACAACGAAGAAAATCCTCAATCTCCGAAGAAAATTGGTGAAATGCTTCTTTCTATGGGATATGTGGCAAATAAAGACATCG
Organism: Candidatus Limenecus sp.; assembly: GCA_048360435.1. Taxonomy (GTDB): domain Bacteria; phylum Cyanobacteriota; class Vampirovibrionia; order Gastranaerophilales; family Gastranaerophilaceae; genus Limenecus. The sequence goes on from DBGCOP010000030.1 coordinate 161,759, forward strand.
ATAAAATTTTGTATATTAAAAATGAAGCTAAAAAACGATTTATTCTTTCCAATGACTTAAAAGCTCCTGCAAAAGCTGAAAATGTAAATTATGAGGAGCTGCAACAAAAAATCCAAAAACTCACTCAAGAAAATAATTTGCTCAAAGATAAACTCAGAGCTATATTTAATATACAAAACAAAAAGACGAATGGTTAATACTTAATGAAAAGATTACAACCCGAACTTCTGCTTCAAGAAACAAGAAGCGGACTTGTAGAACTTGAATATTACGGATACATTGTCCATTGTGATAAAAATAAAAAAATCAAAACACTCGGTAAAACAAACGAAGACTTTTTTTTCCATCGTTCATGTGCAAAACCGCTTCAGGCAAGCATCATTGATGACTTTGATACAAAAGATTTTTTCAATCTTTCTGACGAAGAAATAGCAGTATGCTGTGCATCACATACAGGTACACCTCTTCACCAGGACCTTATAATCTCACTTTTAAAAAAAGCAGAGCTCAACATTGATGATCTTCAATGCCCGATTATTGAACCTTTAAGTCTTGAAGAACAAAAAAGAACAGATAATTATACAAAGCTTCACAATAACTGCTCCGCAAAACATGCTCTTATGCTTGCAGTATGCAGACAAAACGGCTGGCATATAACAAATTACCTTGAAAAAGAGCATCCTCTTCAAATTAAAATTTATGAAAAAATAAAAGATTTATGTGAATCCGGCTATGATTTGCCCTTTACTTTAGACGGCTGCACCGCACCAAATTTTGCAACAACACTTGAGGATTTAACAAAAGGCTTCTGGAACCTTTTTTTCTCCGGGAAATACCCTTCGATTCAAAAAGCCTTTGAAGTAGACCCGATGATTCTCGGAGGCGAAAAAAGACTCGACACACAAATTATGCAGCTTAATAATCAATTAAAAGCAAAAGTCGGAGCCGGCGGGCTTTGCAGTGTCATAAACAAAGAATCAAAAGAAGCTCTAAGTTTCAAAATCATTGATGCGGATATGAAAGCCAGAAGCATTATTGTCATAGAAACACTGATAAAAATAGGCTGGCTGGATATAAATTCCATAGATGAAAATCTCCTTAAAAATTTTTTAAATAAAACCGTAACCACAGAAACAGGACAAGAAATCGGCGAATACAGAATTGTATTTGACAAACTCTTTGATTAACCGAAAGTCTTGAACGTTTCTTCGATGTTTTTGTCTATAACCTTTTTGACTGAATCCATTTCAGTCTCAATAGCCTGTTGTTCAGCAGCAAGCTGTTGAATTCTCATATCGAATTTTTTGTCAATACGCTGGAGTTTTGCAGACTTTTCTTCATACTCATTATTAGCTTCTTCATAGTCACCTGAATCAACACCCTGATAAATGAAAGTAGAACCTTCGATTGACTCATCATTCCATCCGTCTTTATTTTCGCTTTGAATAATCCAGTTTCCTGTTTTCAGGTTAGTCTCAAAATAATCCGCCTGAGTGCAATAAGGTTCAACTACATAATCTGCAACTGTTTTGTCATCAGGCATAGGATCAGGAAGTTCAGGCACAACCAATCTTCCGTAAGAATCTTTGACCCTCATACCGAGTCCGCCGTCATCTTTAGAACCTGTGACAAGTTGATAGGAAAGTCTTTGCATATCATCTGTACGGGAAGCATTACATCCGTCTTTTGAATAATACAGATGCTGAATATTCATACCATCACTCCACAAGGTAGCTTCTGTGTCCATTTGATTAGCAAGAAGCATTTTAGCCTGTGTTGTTTGCTGGATTTGATATTCTAAGTTGTTCTTTCTGGCAGTCAGTGTGAGCAGCCTGCCTTGAGATGCGGACAATCCCATATTTCTTATACTCCTTTATACATAAGATTTATCGACCTTTAAAAGAACAAACTTTAAGATATGAAGAATAGTTTTAACAAATATTTACAATTAAACACTAATTTCACCTTCACTTTAAACAATAAGATATTTTTCGATTATAATTTAACTATAATAATAGTTTACGGAGAGGCAAGAAAATAAAGTGAGTATGAAAGAATTACTGAAAAAAACAGCATCAGAACAAAGAAAAGCTCTTTTGAATAAAGAAATTTCCGCTGTTGAACTTGTTAATGCAGAATATGAAAGAATCGAAGCAGTAGATGAAAAACTCGGAGCATTCAATTCACTATGCAAAGAACAGGCTCTTGAAACAGCAAAAGAAGTAGACAAAAAAATCTCAAACAATGAAGAATTGCCGCCGCTCGCAGGAATTCCTCTTGCATTGAAAGATAATATAAATTTAAAAGATACAAAAACAACCGCATCAAGTAAAATTCTAGAAAATTTTGTTTCACCTTACGATGCAACAGTCGTAACAAAATTAAAACAAAATCTCATACCAATTCTTGGAAAGGTTAATCTGGATGAATTTGCAATGGGTTCATCAACAGAAAACTCCGCTTTTAAAATTACAAGAAATCCCTGGGATTTAAACAAAGTTCCCGGAGGAAGCTCAGGCGGTTCAGCAGCTTCTGTCGCAGGATACGAAGCAACTCTGGCTCTCGGTTCAGATACAGGCGGAAGTATCAGACTCCCGGCAAGTTTCTGCGGTATTGTAGGTATGAAACCGACTTACGGAAGGGTTTCAAGATACGGACTTATTGCATTCGCTTCTTCTTTAGACCAGATTGGACCGTTTGCAAGAAATGTAGAAGACACAGCTCTTCTTCTTGAAGCAATCAGCGGACATGATGCGCACGACTCAACCTCTTTGAATATGGCTGTGCCTCAGTTCAGCAAATCTTTGAACAAAGACATAAAAGGATCTAAAGTCGGTGTGATTAAAGAATTGCTTACAGAAGGTGTTTCACCTGATGTAAAAAAAGCAGTTGAAAATGCTATCCAAAAATACAAAGAGCTGGGTGCCGAAATCATAGAAATTTCACTCCCTCTTCTTGAACACTCAATCGGAGTGTACTACATCCTTGCAACTGCTGAAGCAAGCTCTAACCTTGCCCGTTTTGACGGTGTAAAATACGGACACAGAACAAAAGACCCGAAAAACCTTATGGAAATGTACACAAAAACAAGAGCAGAAGGTTTCGGAGATGAAGTAAAAAGAAGAATTATGCTCGGAACTTACGCCTTGAGCGCAGGTTATTATGATGCATATTACAAAAAAGCACAACAAATCAGAAGACTTATCAAAGAAGACTTTGATCGTGCATTTGAAAAGGTTGATATACTGATTTCACCAACATGCCCGAATACCGCTTTTGAAATCGGCTCAAAAATTTCTGACCCGTTAAGCATGTATCTCACAGATATCGGAACAATCAGTGCAAACCTTGCAGGCATACCCGGAATGAGTCTGCCATGCGGATACGATTCTGACGGAATGCCAATCGGCTTGCAAATTCTTGCACCGGCATTAGGCGAAGAAAAATTGTTCAATATGGCTTATAATTTTGAACAGGCAACAGATTTTCACACAAAAGAACCTAATTTTTAATTAACAAAGAATTGGAGATAAAATGAAAAAATTATTAGTTATTCTGGGATTATCACTTTTCCTGGGAGCAGGTTACGCTAACACAGCGCAAGCTTACTCAACAGAAGGAGCAATGTATTACAATGAAGGCTTGGATCAATATTCCAGAGGCGAATACTCAAAAGCAATCCAGTCCTTCAAAAACGCAGTGGCAAAAGATCCTGACTTTGTTGATGCATATTACAATATGGGTGCACTATTTGAATATCTTAAAAGTTACAATTCAGCCATAGCTGCATATTCAAAAATTAATCAGCTTGACCCTTCCGACTCTGAAACAGTGGTAAAACTTGCAGAACTATATTACAAAACAGGCAACTATGACAGAGCACTTTTCTATGTAACAAAAATCAAAGAAACAGATGATTATTACGGAAAAGCAAGAAACTTGAAAAACCAGATTGTAGTTGCATCTCAAAAACAAGCAGCTAAAAGTTCCCTGACAAATGTTAACACAGCAAATGAAGTTAACAGAAGCGTTGTAGACAAATTTTCAGGTCCGACAGGTCTTGCTATGGATTCAAGAGGAATTTTGTATGTAGCAAGCTATACCGACAACAGCATCTATAAAGTTCTTCCTAACGGTCAAACACAGCTTTATTCAAAAAGCCCGATGTTAGGCGGACCTATCGGATTGGCTTTCGACTCAATGGATAACCTTTATGTGGCTAACTATGCAAAAAACAATATCCTTAAAATCAACAAAGCCGGTCAGATTTATACATTTATGAATAAAATTACAAATCCTTATTATTTGATAATTAAAGGAAATTATATGTATATAACAGAACAGGGCAATAACACTGTTATAAAATACAAATTGTATTAATGAAAAAATATCAATAAAAAAGCGGCTTAAGATTTAAGCCGCTTTTTTTACTAACTATTTGTGTCTGGCTTCAAGCTCTTTCAATTCCCTTTGATAAGGAGAAATATTATTAAGCTTAAATATCACATCAGGAAGCACCTTCAATACATAATCAATTTCTTCTTCTGTTGTGAATCTGCTTAAGCTAAACCTGATACTTCCATGAAGTGCCTCAAAAGGCACACCCATTGATTTTAAAACATGGCTGGGTTCAAGGCTGCCGGAGGTACAGGCACTTCCGGAACTTGCACAAATTCCAAGGTCACTCAAATGAAGAAGAATTAACTCTCCTTCAATATATTGAAAACCTATATTCGTAGTGTTTGGAACTCTGTTTGATGTAGCACCGTTAACCTTAGCATTATATACAGAGTCCAAAATGCCGTTTTCAAGTTTGTCACGGAGTCTTTTAACCTCAGTCATTTCATAATCCAAAGCTTTTTGTGCCAACTCACAAGCTTCACCAAGACCAATGATATATGGAACATTTTCTGTTCCGGCTCTTTTACCTCTTTCCTGATGCCCGCCTATAATAAACGCAGGAAGCAGCGTACCTGTTTTCACATACAAAGCTCCGACACCTTTTGGTGCATGAATTTTATGTCCTGCAATTGACATAAGGTCAATGTCAGTATTTTTAACATCCATAGGAATCTTTCCTGCCGCCTGAACAGCATCAACATGGAATTTGATTTTTGGATTTTTCTGTTTAACAAGCTTAGCAGCTTTTTCCACAGGTAAAATCACACCTGTTTCATTGTTCGCATACATCATTGAAACAAGCGCAGTATCATCTGTTATTGCATCATTGAGTTCATTCAAATCAAGATTTCCCTTTGAATCAACTCCGAGATATGTAACACTGTAACCCTGTTTTTCAAAATATTTGAAAAGATTCAAAACAGCAGGGTGTTCAATTTTTGTTGTTATGATATGTTTTTTATTTTTATTTGCTTCAAGCACACCTCTGATTGCCATATTGTCGCCTTCAGAGCCTGAGCCTGTAAAGATAATTTCTTTTGCGTCGTTTGCGCCAAAGAAGTTTTTTACCTGCTCTCTTGCTTTTGAAACAGCCTTTGCAACCTGACCGCCAAATGCATGCATACTCGAAGGGTTTCCGTATAATTCACAAAAATACGGTTTCATTGCATCAAATACCCTCGGATCAACCATTGTGGTTGCATTATTATCCAAATATACTACTTTGTTTGCCATTTTTATACCTCTACAACTTCAATATCAGGCGAAATATGCTCCTTCAATGAAGCTTCTACAAAATTCTTTAATGTATTAGATGAAAATTTACAAGACTTGCACATACCCTTAAGAGAAACAAAAACCTTGTTGTCTTTAACATCCACAAGCTCAATGTCTCCGCCGTCTTTTCTTAATTCCGGTGCAATATGTTTTTCGATAACATTATTCACTTTCAAAACAAGCTGTGTTACAGACATGTTATGAATATCTACTTTTTCTTTTTTCTTTTGAATTTCATCAATGATTTTTTGAATTGCAACATGACATTGACCGCAAGCACCGCCTGCTTTTGTGTAATTCATCACATCTTCTAAATCAGTCAAATTATTCTGTTCAATTGCTTCTCTCAAATTATTCTCAGTAACGTGATAACATTTACAAATAATTTTTTCATCACAATGCGCTCCGACATCTTCACCTTTGAAATTTGCAATAGCAGATTCAAGAGCTTCATGTCCCATAACAGAACAGTGCATTTTTTCAGGAGGAAGACCGCCCAGAGCATCCGCAATATCCTGATTAGAGATTTTTGCAGCTTCTTCAATGGTTTTACCTTTAACCATTTCAGTCAAAACACTCGAAGATGCAACCGCAGAACCGCAGCCGAAAGTCTGAAATTTCGCATCAGTAATAATGCCATTGTCATCTACCTTCAAGTAAAGTTTCAAGGCATCACCGCAAACAAGCGAACCTGCCTCGCCTATTGCAGAAGGATTTTCCATTTCTCCTACATTTCTCGGATTTTTATAGTGATCCATCACTTTATCTGTATATTCCCACATAGTCTATTTCCTTTAAATTATTCAATTAGATACGATACTATATTTACACCAATATTTTAGCGCAAAGAATAACAGATTTAAACACAATAAAAAATAATAAAACAGGACTAAATTCTTTGATTTGTTTCAGTATCAAAAAACAAAAAATCATTTGAATTTATTTTTAAAACTATTTCTGAACCAAACTGTTTTTGTGCATCTATTTTGGCAGAACATTTTGCATTATTTATATTAAAATAAACAATTTTTTCACTTCCGAGCATCTCTGAAATATCGACAGAAACAGTCAAATCAACGTTAGGAGTCAACGAATCCATTTTTTCGGGACGCAAACCGACAACAACTGATTCACGTTTTTCTAACAATTCTTTTTGTTCTTCTGAAAGATTGATAACAGAGTCATTGAATTTTATTGTTCCGTTTTCAATTTTGCAATCAATAAAATTCATTGAAGGAGAACCCAAAAATCCTCCAACAAAGGTATTTGCCGGTTCATAATATATTTTTTCAGGTTCATCAACCTGCTGAATCACACCCTTATCCAGAACAACAATCCTATCCCCCATTGTCAAAGCTTCTGTTTGGTCATGAGTTACATAAATAAATGTTGTCTGAAGTTTTTCATGCAGTTTTTTTATCTCAGAACGCATTTGAACCCTGAGTTTTGCATCAAGATTCGACAACGGTTCATCCATAAGAAAAACCTTTGGACTTCTTACAATTGCCCTTCCGAGAGCAACGCGCTGTCTTTGACCGCCTGACAGCTGTTTTGGTTTTCTGTCAAGATATTCAGTAAGATTCAAAATTTCAGCAGCTTCTTTAACCTTTTTGTCAATTTCATCTTTTTTGAAATTTCTCATTTTTAAAGGAAATGCAATATTCTCATACACTGTCATATGAGGATACAAAGCATAGCTCTGAAAGACAAAAGCAATATCTCTGTCTTTAGGGTGCACATTATTTACACATCTGTCACCGATGTAAATTTCACCGCCCGTAATATCTTCAAGGCCCGCTATCATTCTTAAAATTGTAGATTTACCACATCCTGATGAACCTACCAGAACAAGAAACTCTTTATCTTTAATTTCTAATGACACATCATTTATAATTGTTTTCGTGTCATATTTTTTCACTACATTTTTAAGCGTAACATTAGCCATTAAATTTATCCGTCCTCATTTATACCGACTACAAACTGAATCTTTCAACAGGAATGATGAAGCAAAAACTGCTGCCTTTCATTGATTCCGACTCTACCCATATTTTACCTTTCAAAAGTCTGACAAGATTATAAACGATACCCAGAGAAAGACTTTTCGGAGCAGATTTTTTAGCAATATATTTTTCAATATTTGCATAAGGGTCAAAAATATTCTCCAAATCAGCTTCACAAATGCCGGAACCTGTATCATTTACTTTAATCATAAGATAAGCTTTATCAGGTGTATTCGGATTTACAGAGAAGCCTGCCAGCTCCAAAAATTCATTGTCAGGGTGGCTGACAACAACCTGAACCGAGCCTATGTCAGTATGAGAAATAGCATTCTCAACAAGTATTTTAAGAATTTGTCTCAAGACGTTTTCATCAGAATAAAGTGTTCTTTTTCCAAGACTGTTCAAGTCAAAATTCAAAATAAGCTTTTTATCATCCGCAGCATGTTTAAGCTCAGTAAACAACGCTGTCATAAGATTAACGAAATCAAAGTTTTTAAACTCATAATCATACAAACCCGATTCAAGCTTTGAATACTCAATCAATCCGTTTACAAGCTCCAAAAGCTGCATTGAGTTCTTGTTGATTATTTTCAGATATTTCTCCTGTTTATCATTGACTTCACCGCCCAGACCTTCAAGGATAGCCTGAGAAAAGCCATTTATTGAATGGATGGGAGATGTAAGCTCTCCGGAAATTTTTGAAAGAAAAGTATTCTTATTTTTAGTCAGCTTATTCAAATACTCATGTTCAAACATCAGTTTATTCAGCATTTTCTGACTGTTTGTAACATCTCTTACAGAGATAATGATTTTTTCTTCGCCATCATCATATTCCGAAGCTTTTATCTCCAAAAATAAATCACTGTCCAATTTTAATTTTGAACGAACAACGACAGAGTCATTTGACTTTGCAAGCTCGCTCACGAGATTGAATCCTCCGTCAAAAATATCAAGAAGTTCAAGCTGAGACAACTCCTCGCCGGAAATATTAAAAAGATTCAAAAGATTCTCATTTGCATATAAAATTTCACCCGACAAAGAAACAATCAAAACCGCATCAGGATAATAGCTCAAAACATTTTTTGGTTGTTTCTTCTTGAATAAAAAAGAAAATATATTCATTTTGTGTAAAGCTCCCAAGTTTTTTCTTCATATTATCATAATTTAACCCAAATAGACAAAATTTGGGAAAATAAAATGCGGTATCCGTAAGACAACCGCATAAGTCAAGAAAGGAATGGTTAGACTATTAATATAATTATTATTACAACTTTTTTCATGCCGTGCAAATTTATAAACAAATGTTAACTTAGTGTATAATAAATTACAGAAAGCAGAGCAAATATGAAAATTGGAATTTTATCACTGGGACTCATAGGCGGTTCAATTCTGAAAAAACTGTCTCAATATCATAAAGACATAACAATTACAGCCGTCACAGGTAATGAAAAAACCATTGCGGCGGCAGCATCTTATACAAATGACGTATCAACAACAATCTCAAAACTCAAAGATTGTGAGATTGTTTTTGTTTGTGCACCTATGAACAAAACACCCGAGATTCTTCAAAAGCTTGAATCTATTGTGCCAAAAGATACGATTGTAGCTGATGTATGCAGCTTAAAATCTTTTGTCACAGAAAAAAAATATTCCTTTAAATTTATAGGCACACACCCTATGGCAGGAACGGAAAACAGCGGGTTTGAGGCATCTTTCCCCGAGCTTTTTGAAGGTGCAAAATGGATAATTACACCTGATGAAGCAACAGACGAAAAAGATATAGAAAAGCTCACAAAACTAATCGCCCTCACCGGAGCCGAAATTATCAAAATGAAAGCAGAAGAGCACGACAGAGCAGCAGCCCTTATCAGCCATATGCCTATGCTTGTATCACAGGCAATTATGAAAACAGCACTGAAAAGCCCGGCTGCGTTAAAAATGGCATCAAGCGGTTTCAGGGATATGACAAGGCTTTCGCTTTCAAACACGCAAATGGCTGAGGACATGATTAAGCTGAATAGCAAAAATATTTCAGATTGTGCTGTTGAACTTGTTGAATCAATAAAATCACTTCTTGATGATTCATATAAAGAACAAATCGAAGTCATAAAAGATTTCAGACAAAAAATGTATACTACTGATGGAAAAAATGCGTTGTAAGTTCTCATCCTAAAGTTTGAGATAGAATCTACTTTATTATAATTAAAATAAACCCTACACCTGATATTATATAATTGTTAGGGAAAACATATACTAAACAGTCAGGGATGTAGATGAAAATCAAGGATGTTGACAAAGTTTGCATTGTTGATATAGCAGGGAATGCAATATCGAAATCAGACCTAATAGAATTAAAAAAGATTTTTGAAAAAAAGGTCTTAAAAAAACGTATCGGGATTAACCTGCAAAATGTTTTGGATACAGGGCACGAATTTTTAGACTTTCTTGAACAATGCAGTGAGAAACAAAAACTTTCTGTCTTTAATGTTAACAACGAAGTTTATTTGATGCTTTTCATTCTTAAATATGACAAATATGTAAATATATATCTCAATGAAGAAGATTTTTATTCTGATAAAAAATGTATAGTTTACAGACGTCTGAAGCTTTTGAAAAAAGCTGCATAATAACAGAATTATTAACAAACATTTCTTTCTCGACAAAATCCGGAAAATATAAGAATATAATCTTGGAATACCAATTTTGGGGAAGAGATGAACAAAGAAGAACTAATAGTAGCCATACACGGGGACAATAAAGAAACAGGCGGAAGATATAATGTTCTGGCAAGCTTCAATAATGCCTTGATAAAAGGATTTGAACAGGCAGGCGTAAAAGCAATGTCTACAAAAGAATGTTTTGAAAAAAACATAACACCGAATCTTGCAATTGCATTGAATGCGACAGGTCTGCCCTTGTGGCAAAATATACTGAATAACGGTATAACCAATATAATGTGGAACACAGATTCTATTTTCTATCAAAATTATGAAGTAGTCGAACAGTTCTCTCAATACAAAAATTTTGTTCTATTTAATTCATGCGCTGAAGATACTCCTGCAATTCAACACTACTTGCCGTCACTCGTAAACGGCTATATTCCCGGAGGTACAGACTTAGACCTGTGGAAGAAACAGGATGTTGAAAAAGAATATGACATTACATTTTTTGGCTCAATTGATGACTATGACTCAAGAATTGCACAACTCAAAGAGACAATGCCTGAACTTGTGTTCAAGCTTATGATGGATTTCTGTGAAGTGGCTCTTAATTATCCCGAGCTGTCTTTGTGGCAAATTTATCAGCTTTTTAAAAAACAAATCGGACTTAATCTCGACATAGCTCAATATCTGCTGTTATCAAAAAGCATTTCCTACATAATTACATATAAACAGCGTGTAAAAATGATTCAAGCATTAAAAGATTTTAATCTTACAATCTTTGGAGAAGGTCCCTGGGAAAAATATATTTCAGGAAACATAAAACTTGTAAAAGGCGGTGACATCAGAGAAACAGTGAACCTGATGAACAAATCCAAAATCACTCTCCACTCCAACCCCTTCCACCTCGCAGGAGGAATCCACGACAGAATCTTGAACGCCAGCGCAATAGAAACAATGGTTCTAACAGGATATAACAGGACAATCAACGCAGAATTCAATGACTCAATTGTATATTGTGATGCGGTGAATTACTCTGACATAGCAGAAAAAGCCGACTATTATCTAAAACATGCTGACGAAAGACAAGAAAAAGCTTCAAAAGCATCAACCATTGTAAAAGAAAAACACAAATGGTCTGACAGAGCAAAAAGTATTCTTGAAATAATTGAATAAGCTATATTTTTTTCAGCTGTTCAACAGCAAATTTAGCACGTTCTTTTATTTCGGAAAGAGAAGCATTTTTGTACAAACATCTGCCTAAACCGACAGCAGCTGCACCCTCTTTTAAATAGTCTGTAAAATCCTCAAGCTCGATTCCGCCGGATGGCATCAGGTTCAAAAACGGCATGGGCCTGAGTAAATCTTCAAGATACTCAATCCCGCCCATTGATTTTGCAGGAAAGATTTTTATAAGAGGGATTCTGGATTTCCAAGCATTATAAGCCTCATTCGGAGTCGAAACAGTAGCAATATGAGGAACTTTATTACCAAGGCAAAATTTTAAAAGATTACCCTGAAATACAGGAGACACTATAATCTGCGCACCTTTGTCAATTGCCTCCTGCGCTCTCATAGATGTAATTACACCGCCGGCCATTACTGTAATATCTTTATATTTTTTAAGCTCCTCTATTGCAGGAAGAATAGTCCCCTTTTCCACGGTAATTTCAAAAACTCTGATCCCGCTTTGTATCATTGCAACAGCTTTTTCAACTGCTTCAAGAGGTTCATCAGCTCTTATAACCGCAACAATTTTATTTTTATAAATTTGTTCAATAGGATTCACAACAGACTCTTCCGCTAACTATTTCGACATTTTATCATTCTTTGAACTATTTGCCTGTTTTTTGGTTTTAATTTTAATAAAATTGAAGACAGTTTTGTTCTCTTCAATCATATCTTCATCCTCGTAGCCAAGCAATATTTCCAAATCTTTTTTAAGCATTGTAATGTCATCATACTTTTTCAAAGTTCCGTCAAGTGCAATAGAAACATCACCGGTTTCCTCGGAAACAACAAGACAGGCTGAGTCGGAAACTTCGCTCATACCGATTGCAGCTCTGTGGCGAGTACCATATTTCCAGCTGAGTTTGGGATCTTCCGTCAAAGGAAGAAGGACACCTGCTGAGCGGACTGTGTCACCTTCTATCACAACAGCACCATCATGAAGAGGAGTATTGGGATGAAATATCGTCAAAAGCAACTCCGTTGAAACAATAGCATCCAATTGCGTGCCTACATCGGAATAACTGTTTACGTCATCTTCTCTTTCAAGCACCATCAACGCTCCTGTTCTGGTTTTTGAAAGATATTTTACAGTTTCAATAAGCTCCTTCAAAACATTAACTTTTTGTGCTTCTTTAAGATTCTTTCTTCCAAAATGATTATGGAAAAGATTCGACTGTCCCAAATAACCGAGAAATTTTCTTATTTCAGGCTGAAATATAATAACAGCACCAAACATGATAACACTTACCATTGTTCTCAAGAACACACCGAGTATAAGCAGGTTGAACTTTATCAAAATTTCAGAGAACAACCATGCAAGAAGAAGAATAAAAATACCCTTCACAAGCTTTTCAGACTGTGTGCCTTTGATAAATTTTTGATAAACTACCAACAGAAAAGCAGCGATAACAAGGATTTCAAAAACATTAATCCAGGTAAATGACCAGTGAAGAGTTTTCATCTGGCTGATTAAGATATCCTTTATTTCTCCTATCACTTTAAATCCTTACTATACAGCTTTTTCGTGTGCATTCTTTTTCAATCTGTCCGGAATAACATCCAAAGAAACCAAATGCTCATAGTTTTCTCTATCTATAATAATATCAGATTGTGAGTTATTTACAAGTACCGCAGCAGGTTTTAACACTCTGTTGTAATTGCTGGACATAGAATATCCGTAAGCGCCTGTGTCATAAAAACAAAGTATATCACCTTCTTCAAGCTCAGGCATACAAACATCTTTTATAAGAATATCCCCTGATTCACAGAATCTTCCCGCAATGGTAACAGTTTGAGCAAGAGGAGCTTCAGGCTTGTTAGCAACCTGAGCGGTATAAACTGCTTGATATAAACTGGGTCTCGGGTTGTCTGCCATTCCACCGTCAACTGCAACATATTTTCTTCCGTTAGGAACCTGCTTTGAACTTCCCACCGTGTAAAGGGTAACACCTGAAGTTCCTATTATGCTTCTACCCGGCTCTATATGAATTTCTGGCTCAACAACACCATATTTTGAAGCATTATCCTTTATGGATGAAATAATCTTTTCTGAAATTTCAAAAATAGAAGGAGGCATATCATTTTCCGTATATTTTATACCAAGTCCCCCTCCCAGATTTATATGGGTCAAATCAATGCCAAATTTATTTTTCAAACGCCCCATTTCTTTCAAAAGCACATCTACTTCATCATAATATATTGAAGTCTCAAAAATTTGGGAACCGATATGGGCATGAAGTCCCACCAGTTTTAAATTTGTATATTCGTCCAGAATCAGTTCAACCGCTTCATCAACCTGAGTTAAATCAAACCCGAATTTAGAATCCAGATGACCTGTTTGAATGTATTCATGTGTATGACACTCAATTCCCGGAGTAACTCTTAGGAGAATCTCTGTCTTCTTTCCTGCTGCTTTAGATACATTATTTAAAAGAGCCAGTTCGAGAAAATTGTCAACAGAAACAAGCCCTACACCATAATTTACTGCCATTTCCAATTCATCATATGATTTGTTATTTCCGTTAAACAAACATTTTTTCATATCTGCACCGGCTGTATATGCTGTGTATATTTCACCGCCTGAAACCATATCAAACCCGAAACCTTCTTCATCAAGAATTCTTACAACAGCTTTTGTCATAAACGCTTTTGAAGCATAGAGCATACTGACTTTCGAATAAGATTTGAAAGCATCTTTGTATTCACGAGCTATTTTTCTTATTGTTGCTTCATCAAAAACATACAAAGGTGTTCCGTATTTTTCTGCAAGCCCGACTAAATCACAGCCGCCTATTTCAAGATTTCCGTTATCATTAATTTTTGTTGTTATAGGTTTTAATGATTGATTAGCCGTTTTCATATTTACCCTCTTATTCCTTACATAAATTACCAAGACAATTGTAACACAATCCTTGTTATTAAAAAGCCTGAAAAGTGGTATTTAATAAATATATAAAACTTATATTAAGAATTGTAACAATATATAACACATATTGAAATCATATATATCAAAATGTTTTTATATAAATGTGTAGTAAATCAAAAATAAGTAAGTAAAGGATTAAAAAAATGGGTTTAGCATCATCACAAGCAAGATTGTTACTCTTAACAGCAAGAAAATCAGATTTGGAGTTCAGAGCACAACAAATAACAAACTCAGAAATGATTCTTGCAA
>DBGCOP010000031.1:0-1144 GCA_048360435.1 Candidatus Limenecus sp.
ATACTGCATCCCAAAAAACAGAAAATCTTTTTATCCTACCGACTTTCTTCTTGTATCCTCCAGTTCTACATTCCAGTTTTTCATTTGCTCCAAAAACTCTCTCTCATTTACCTCATACAATGAATACCATCTTTTTTTATTTTCCTTTCCATCTGAATGCAAAGAAGGACAATATACAAAAAAGAAAGAAAAAGGATGCATAAGAAAACTATAATCATATGCCTGCATCCACCTTGGCTTATGTATTCGGTGAACAGAAAAAACAATAGCCCTTGAATCATCATAATCGTTATAAGCACCATTT
This sequence comes from Candidatus Limenecus sp., assembly GCA_048360435.1. Classification (GTDB taxonomy): domain Bacteria; phylum Cyanobacteriota; class Vampirovibrionia; order Gastranaerophilales; family Gastranaerophilaceae; genus Limenecus. The sequence continues at coordinate 305 of DBGCOP010000031.1, forward strand.
GAATAATAATAACGCTCAATTCGTTTAATACGGAGGTTTTTCCACAGGTACTTTTTCCTAAATCCAAGAAAAGACACAGTACATCCTTCCTCATCCATAATCAAAGTGCGATCCATGGTCATCCAAAGTCTAGTAAAAAGCACAATTACTCCCACAAGTACTTCAATATCACTATAGAAAAAAACAATAGCGCCTAAAACTAACAAAATCCCCGTAATCCTATTTCCCTTTCCGGATTTTACTACCATGTTCTTTACTACTCCCTTTAAATTTTTTAATTCTCTAAGAAAGCGTCTCATAAATTGTATATGGAGATCCTGTCTCCTAAACTGAATTGATGTAAACCGCATAACCGGCAATTCTTCTTCTCTCTAACTTGCAAGAAGCTGTTTCATTTCATCACTTTCGGATTTATTTCCTCCGCATACTACGAAGCCCAATTATCATACCAAGCCCAATCATTGATGACACACCAACTGCAACAGTTGCCGCATAACCTGCTGAAAGAGCAGCATTTGGTTTTTTCACCGTTTTTTTAACAGAATTCTTTGAACTGATTTTTTTACCCGTATTCCCGGATTTAACAGTTCTGTTCTCACTTGTTAAAACGGCACCTCTAGATATTGCTGTCGTACCCAAACTGAAACCTGTACCGAAAGTCAAATCCATTGCTGCATTGACTTTTATTTTCTCAACTGTTATCGTATCTTTCGTAATATTGGCCATATTACTGATACTCCACTTTGAAGCTATTCCACTTAAAACCCCACAAAAAAGAGCTGTTCCATTCCCCACCTCATCTTTAAGGTCCCAATAAGTACAAACCCCATTAATTATACC
>DBGCOP010000032.1:0-27984 GCA_048360435.1 Candidatus Limenecus sp.
GATTTTTGCGCATCAGACATATCGGAAGAATCAATCTTGTTGTAAATGTCAGAATATTTAGATTGGATTTTGGAAGTGTTGCCGCTGAGCTTTCGTTCGAGCATTTCTTCAAAAGTAAGCCCGATACCGATTTGTTGTAAAAACTCTGATAACTCTTTTAAAGGATTGATAATATTATCGAGCATATATTTGTTGTAAACTTTTAATGTATCTGCAAGTTCTTTGTTACTTTTTTTAAGCTCATTTTTTGTTTTTTTTAAGGCTTTTTGAAATTGTTGGGGATTAGTTTTTAAGTCATCGTTGTTTTGCATATTAGCTCCTTTTCTGTTAAACTGATAAAATGAAATACTTGATATTGTTGATGATATTTTTAGGGTTGTGCGCTCCTGTTAACGCAGAAGTGCTCAAGGGTGGAGTTTCCTACACTGTCGGAACAGCCCGTAAGATAGCGTTTGAAAATATATCTCAAACAATAGATATGGCTAAATATGCTAATGGACATATTTATGACCCTAATAAAAAAGCAAATATAAATGCTTTAAAAAGAAATAAAACGGACTTTACAGACAGAGTAATAACTTACTATGAGAGTAAGAAAACTGAATTCCGGGCTTATTCTATTACTTATAAAAAAAATCCTTATGTTTCATATTATTATATCCTTCCTAAAGGAATGCTTGGCGGAATTGATATTAAAAAGATAGGAGCTGCTCATCAGCGGATAACTGCAAAGTATTCTTTGATGGGGAGTTTGATTTCAGTTATATTAAATGTTGATAAAGATAATCAATTTATCTTTGATGCAAACAAAAAACTCATATCCCATTGCCTAGGAGGTAACTGTTACAACGAAAAAGGCGAGCTGGATCATACCAGAAGAGTTATAGAATAAGCATGTAACTCTTTTTGACGTTTTTTGCTTTGGCTTATGAGTCAACTATCTTGCCTATTAGCTCCGTTTTTGTTAAACTGATAAAATGAAATACTTGATATTGTTGATGATATTTTTAGGGTTGTACGCTCCTGTTAACGCAGAAGTGCTCAAGGGCGAGAGGGCATATACTGTTGAAACTGCCAGAAAAATAGCGTTTGAAATGGCACCTCAAACAATAGATATAGCTAAATATGCTAATGACTATTTTTTTGACCCTAATAAAAAAGCAAATATAAATGCTTTAAAAAAGAATAAAACAAATTTTATTAACAGAACTGTAAATGATTGTGGTTATCTTGACGAAAAAAGAGGACTTGCGATGTATTCGGTTGAGTATAAAAACAATCCTAATATTGAATATTTTTATATTCTTCCGGAAGGAATGCTTGTTGGGATTAATATAATTAAGCATGAAAATGATTTTCCGGTAGTAATGGCAAGGTATTTTCTTGACGGCTCTCTGGTTGATGTTATACTGCTTGTTGATTATGATAATCATTTTTTCTTTAATAAAAATAAAAAACTCATATCCCATTGTGTAGGGGATAATTGTTATAACGAAAAAGGCAAACTGATAAAAAAGCGAAAATAAGTTAGAAAACCCTCTTTGCCTTTATTTACCTTGTCTGCGCAGCAATCAGCGAAAGAGCCCTGAGCGCATCTTTCCCAACGAGCGGTTTTTGTCCTCCTGTGTCTTGCAAAACTCCTTTCAATTCACAGAACTTGTATAAAACAGCAAAATACTTTCTGGGTGTTGCTTCCCAGAACTCCCTGTCACTCCAGCCCAGAATGTTTCTCGCTGTTGTGTATATGGTTAGCCAATCAAACCTTTCTTCGCTGTCTTTTTCTTTTGTTGAACTTTTTTTTTATTTTGCTCCATTATCTCAGGCGGCATTAACGGCTCTAAAAAAGCTAATGATATAACCAATTGATTTTGTGCAAACAAAAACGGCTTCTGTTCAAACTCCTGCCTCAGCTCAGAAATCTCTTCTTCTGTGTGATGTTTCATTAAAGCACAGCAAAGAATCTCAAGATTCAAATCATAAGAGAGATTGCGTTTTATAATAAATTCGTTGTATAAACAAAAAATCCCCTTTCCTGTGACCTGCTCGGCTCTGGCATATGCCTTGTTGTCAAACTCGAGCTTGTAAATCTTTTCACCCACCTTAATAGTGTGTTCTTTGTTTAAAATATCCTGAATCATGTTTTTCCTTTCCTGTGTGTCTTATGCGTTGTAAACAATTGTTTCTGCTTTGATTATGTCTTTTTGCCACATGTTGTTTTTGAAAACGTCTCTGTTGCCCGATTCGTCCATGTATCTGGGAATTTGTGTGTGTCCGTCAATAGACTTTCCATAAACCCAGGGGATTTTTTTTGAATATGCAACAGGTCTCAAAGGGCAGCACTGGGGCTGTTTGATTCTCATGTTTTTTGTCCTTTCAAGATACTTGCGTGCTTTTTCTCCTTTTAGAGCTTCTCTTTGTGCAAGAACAAACCCGTCTTTCTGTTTGAAAAATCTATGTATTTCAATTTTTGAACAGTCATTTTTTTTGCAAAAAAGAGAATAAACAACTTCTTTAAAAATCCTTTTGCTTTTGACAAAATCCTTTGTCGGCTTTTTTAGAACATACTTTTCAATGCACCAGTAGGTTTCGGGGTCGTCGGTGCTGTAAATAACACCGCAGCAAAAAAATTTCACGTTCTCTCTCTCCTTAATTTTGAAGTATATATTTTAGAAAAAAGGGCATAACAATGCTCTTTTTTGTAAGGTGGGCTTCGGCAAATTTTTGCGTTCACCTCTTACGTTTTTATTTATAACATATTTTTGCGTACCCCAAGGGGTACAATTTAATCATATTCAGCAATAATTAAATATAGCCTTAATTACCAATGAAAAATACAGGGAAAATAAATAAAATGACAAAGTAGCGTAAATGGAGAATTCACTATGGCTGATCTTGTAAAACGATTTTGCAACACATTTCTCGTAGAAGGCTTGTTTGTGATGATAATAGGAGCGTTGCTTCTTTTACTTCCGCAGGTTTCTACACTCGCGTTGAGTCTGATGATTAGCGTTGCATTGATATTAGCAGGGATATATAAATTTATAAGCTCTATAATCAGACGTGACGAAATTGAAAAATCCTGGCTCAGTGCGTTGATTGCAATACTTATGATTGGTACCGGTGCATATTTGACAGTGAGACCGCTTTTTAACCTGTTTCTTCTCACAATGGGTGTGGGAATTTATTTTGTACTCGAAGGCATAAACTCAATGGTTATGGCATTTGAAAGCAAAGGAATTCTGAAACACTGGTGGGTAGGCTTAGTTGCAGGTCTTGCGCAGTTTGCGCTTGCGTTCATTATCCTGTTTGGAATGCCCGGAACCGCGTTGTTCACAATCGGTGTGTTAATCGGGGTGAACATGCTCTTGAGCGGCGTGGCTTTGATTTCCGTTTATACGGGAGCCGGCTGCCCCTCAATGAGAGAAGCTTAACAGCAGGAGCCGTATTATATTCTCTATGAATGTCCTGCTGTGGAGCCTGCGGTTAAAAATAGCCGCAGGCTCCTTCTTTAAGCTTTTGCTACTACAAAGTTGTTATGCAATATTCGTCAATAATCGTGTCACATGGCTTTTCGAAGCCGGCAAGCGTGTTTAAAAAATGTGTCAGAAGAATGGAAACATACTTTGGCGGCAAGTCCGAAAGGTCGATAACAAACTCGTTTATGCCGATTTTTTCAAGCTTGTGAACATATTCGTATAAGTGAAGAATGTAATCCTGAAACATGTGCATACGGCAGAATCCGTCCACAACAAACGGAAGAACCTTCTTAAGCGAAGGATCTTTGAGTGCATAATTCCCATTGTGACAGGGCGCTTTGCAAGAAAGCCTCGACACAATTGCGGAATCGTTGTTCAAAGGACATAAGCCCAGTGACGGCACACGTACATTTCCCGCAATCGTAAGCTTCTTGTTCGGGATAAGGTTTTTGATTTTCTTTATGCAGTTTTTTGTGTTTGTAATGTTTTCAAAGGTGCTGAAATCTACCGTGTCAATCGGATGAAGATTGTTGAGACACTTTATTGACATGCTGTTTAAAAGATTTATGCCCTGACCGATTTCAACCGGAATTCTGTGCAGTTCGTCATCGTTAATGAATGCCCACAGATAGCCTATGTTGTTGATTATGATTGATGAGGGCACAGGCTCTGTCAAACACAGGTTCTTTACATATTCGTAAACCCTGTCAAAATCTCTTTCAATAAGGATTCTCGGCGTACTCAATTGAAGCTTGATTCCGTAATTAAAACAGAATTTTTTTACTTTTGTGATGATTTGGTGAAAACTGCTCTTTGAAAGGTCTGCCGTGCTTAAAATTTCACCGTATTCAATGCTGTAAACAGGGTTGAAACCGAGCTTTGCAATGAATTTTTTGAGGTTGTCAATTTGAGAAATTGAAGAAAGCCTGAGATTTATGCGCGGAAGCTTGTCTTGAAGCGAAGTGTAATCAAATTCCTTCTTCAGCCTCGGAGATCTGTTCTCCCACTCAAATTTTTGAATGTTTCTTGAGAACTTGAAATCAGAACCCTGCGCACTCATCATTTCACCCGAAAAATGATTTGTCTGATAAATGCTTTTTCTTACATGTTTGAACGGCAGCTTCTGGTTTTTGAAAACTTTCGGCTTTTCAAGAATTTTTTCAACAAGCTGAATCCCTTCAAGAATCTCCTGTGAGGAGTTAAATTTTCCTTTTATAACAACGGAATCAATCGCCTTGAGTTTTTTGATATCCTCCGCACACCAGGGCAGATTGTCAGAATCAATCGCCAGAGAAATGTTTTTATACTGCTTTATCTTAGCAATATTTTTCATGTAAATTTCTTCTGTTATAATCACCTGATCGGCTTTGTGAAACATGTTGACAAAATCAATGCCCGAAAGGTTGTGAATGTCAAAATATGAATCCACAATCACCTTGAACGGCAAAGTATGAGTCTTTATTGCTTCGAGAATAGCAAAACTGTTGATAAAAATTCCGTCAATTTTTGTCTGTTTCAAAAATGTTATGAATTTTTTAATCTCTATTAAATCCTCTTCCGTAATGTTATGCTTGAAATTTACGTATATTTTACAGTTATTTTTGTGAGCGGTTTCTATAAATTTGTTAACATATTCAAAGTTGCCGTTTTCAATCCCTTTTAAAAATTTGTGATGATAAACATAAAAACTCCTGCACTTTATAAGAGGCAGAAAATTTTCAATATCATCAGGGGTTTTCACCGGAGCTGTCAGAGTAATTTCATTCATTATTTTATTATAATTTGTTTTCTCTAAAAGAAAAATGCTATATTAAATATTGTGAAAAAAATTATTATTTGCCATAAATTCAAGAATGTAATAAAATTATATTAAAATCGGCTGTTCGTATGTTATTATGAATAGAAAACCGTATTAATATTAGATTAGAATGTTACAAAATAGTATGAAGAGAGTGTAAATGTTTGGAGAATTAGACGATTCGGATATATATGAAAACGGCAGAGGCAGCGATGCTTTTGGCGTACCTTCCGGACACGAAGATGAACAAAACGGCTTTGGCGGATCTTTTGATGCTGCTTTTGCACAGCAGGAAGATGAACAACAACAGGGCATACTCGGCTTAGATGCGGCCCAGGGTTATGCAAGCCAGCAGGGAGTACAGGGAGAATCTTCCGTACAACCTTCACAGGATCCTTTTTCGGATGCTGAAAGAATTCAAAATATGAAACCGAAAGCCTCCTCGGGCTTGGTTTATATAGCTTTGCTGGCAGTGCTTTTTGTTGCAGCCGCCGGCATGTTTGCATACAAAAAATTCTTTTCACCTGAACAAGCACCCGAACAATCAATGGGTGACATGTTCTATGATCAGGCAAACGGCCAAAACCCCGCACCGGCTGACAATACTGCAACAGTAGACGTTGACTTGGGCGGCGGACAACCTGCTGCACCTGTTGAAACTCAAGCACCGGCAGCACCTGCTGATGCAGTGAATCCGCAGGAACCTGCAAAAACAGCTCAGGCTGAAAATGCCGAAGCTCAAAAACCGATGAGCGCAATCGAAAAAGCAATGGCAAAGAAAAAAGCCGACGATGCGAAGATGAATAAGCTTGTCCCTGACAAGTCTGTTGTAGTCGCTGTTTCAAGCGGCGGCAGAGCTGACCCGTTCCTTCCTTACGGAGCGGTTGAAGCAATGAAGAACAAGCCGAAATTTGACCTCATTGCCCCGCCGTTAGAGATTCCTGAAGCAGACCCTGTCGTTGACGAGGTTATGCAGACAAAAATCTCTGGTATTATGTACGAAAAGAACAGACCCTCTGCGATTGTGAACTTTGGCGAATCTGACCAGCTTGTTCATAAAGGCGACACAATCAAAGGTTTAAAAATTCTTGATATTACAAAAAATACAGTTGTAATTAAATATAAATCCAATATCTATCAGGCAACAGTCGGTCAAACACTTGATTCCGGCGTGAACCTGAATCCGGTTTCTGGTTTGAACAACCAGTTTGGCGGAGCTTACGGCGGAAGTTCAAAGAACGTAATACAATTCAACAATTAACTTATACAAATAATTAATAGGAGTCATCAATAAATGTTTAACGACAAAAAAAAGAAATTGGTATCAGCTGGAGCTGCGACACTTGCCCTCGCAGTTACCCTGGGGTATGCAGCAGTTGCTAATGCACAGATTAATGCCTCTGTTTCAAAACCAGTATTGAGACAGGAATATAAAGGCACAGATTCTATCCAGTTGGACGGAAGTGTTAATCTTACAAGAGGAAATCAAAAAATCAGCGTAAGCTTGAGAGATTCTGATTTGAAGCAGGCATTGAGAATGATTGCGGATAAAGCAGGCTTGAACGTTATCTTCCATAGCTCGGTTCAAGGCACAATTACACTTGACCTTGTTAATGTGACTTTGAATGATGCGTTCAAAATGATAATGCAGGCAAGCGACCTTTCTTTCTTTATTGATAAAGGTACACTTATCGTAATGGCGCAGGATTCTGCTTCACAGTCAGATATTTCAAAACAAAACATGATGACTCTACCTGTTAAATATGCTGATTCTTCAAAAATTGCAGACTTTTTGAACAGCAACATCTTCTCAACTAACAGACCGGGTCTTTCAAACAACAAAATCGTTGTTACAAACCCTGTTACAAACGAATTGATAATTTTCGGAACACAAAACGACTTTAGAATGGCTCAAAAGGTTGTTTCAAAACTTGACGTGGCACCGAAAACACTTTCATACAGAGTTAACCATACAACACCTAAAGAAATGGCTACTTTGATATGTGATTCATTGTTCCCGACAGCTGTAAAAGGTAAAGGAACCGCTGCATCAGGAGCATCAGGTGCAGCAGGCGGCTCATCATCGGGTGCTTCAGGTTCTTCAGGAGCATCAGGTGCTGCATCAGGCGGTTCTGCTGTGGGCGGTGCTGCTTCTTTGGGCGGCGGCTCATCGTCAGGCGGATCATCAGGCGGTTCTTCAGGTGGTGACTCATCCGGAGGTTCTTCCTCAGGAAGCTCTTCAGGCGGTGACATTTCTCTGGGTGAAGGTATAGTTGCTTGTACTGTTGAAGGCAAAGTTGCTGCCAACAAGCTTTCTTCACTCGGCGGTTCTTCTTTAACCGTTACTTACTTCCCTCAAAAAGGAACAATCAACATCATCGGCGGTTCTGACTATCAAGGCGAGATGATTAAAAACTTCATAAAAGATAACGACAAAAAACAGCCTCAAGCTTATGTAGAAATGCAGGTTGTAGAGTTGTCAGAAAACGGTTCAAAATCCTTCCAGAACCAGTGGACACTTTTGACTCCGTTCTTTGCCGGTACATTTGATGGTACAGGTGGATTGAAAAACTATGACAATACAAGAACCTTCTTCTCCGGTCATCCGTATGCTGTGACAACAACTACATCAGGTGGTGACTCCGGTGAAAGTTCAAGCACGGTTACTCAATATTACAGATATCACGGTCCAAAGACTGTTGCATGGGCAATCAACTACCTCATTGAAAACGGAAAAGGCAGATTGCTTGCTAACCCGAAAGTTATGGTAACAAACGGTAAACCTTCAAAAATCGATTTGACATCAGACTATGTTAAATCAACAGATGAAGAAATCATCACAACTTCAAGCGGTGTAGGTTCAGCCGGTGTATCAAGAACATACGAAATCGGTGATGATGCAGGTATTTCAGTAGAAATGACACCATTTATTTCACCTGACGGATATGTTACATTGAACCTCAAACCTCACTATGCAACAATCAAAGAAACTTTGTATTCTCCAAGTTCAACAGGACAAGGTACAATCACAGCTGCTACGCTGCTTCAAAGAAGAGACCTTGAACTTTCAAACATCAGAATCAAAGACGGTGAAACACTTGTTCTTGGCGGTTTGATTCAGGAAGAAGAACGTAAAACAATATCAAAACTTCCTATCCTCGGTGATTTACCGGTAATCGGCGGTGTGTTCAGAAATACAACAACCGAAACTGAAAAATCGGAACTTGTTATCATGCTCACTCCGAGAATCATCAAAGATACTGAAGACGTGGCTTCTGACACGGAAAACTTATAAGACAGCAATAAAATACTTGCCGGAGGACTTATTTAATAAGCCCTCCGGTATATTAAACCAATAGAGACTACCCTGACAAAAATGAATGTAGAAACAGTAAACAAGTTAAAATCAAATATTAACAACAAATTTTCTGAAATCTTTACAAAAGATGAATTGTTGAAAAACAGATTTATTCCGATTAATAAACAGTCGGGCTTCTTTTTTGTTGTAATACAAGAAGGCTCAAACAAATCTGAGATTACGGAATTTGTTTCATCAAAAGAGTCTGAGCCGTTGAAGTTTATTTCACTGGACTCTGAAAGTTTTGAGGACTTATTTAACTATTATGTTTCTCAAAACTACCCGCAAGAACCCTCCGTATCTCAGGAATCTCAAGCTCAGCAACAGCCGCAGCAGGCTGCTGTTGAAGCGAATGCAGAAAAAAAATCTCAAAACAATGAACAGGAAGAACAAAAACCTAAAAAAAGAATAGGTGAAATTCTTATTGATGCAGGTCTTTTGACCGAAGAACAGCTGGTTGAAGCTTTGACAAACAGCAAAAAGACAAGAACTCCGATTGGTTCAGTGCTTGTACAAATGGGCTTTATTACTGTCGACCAGCTGAAAGATGCACTTTCTGAACAACAGGGCTTTTCTCACGTTACTGCTTCACAGTTGAATATTTCTGAAAGTACAATAAAAATCCTGCCGGAGGATTTTATTAAAGAAAACAAAATTATTCCTATTGCATCGGACGGAAGATTCCTTGATGTGGGTATGGTGAATCCGAACAACAAAAAAGCCTTGAATGAGGTTATTTATCTTACGGGTTTGAGACCCAGAGTGCTTTTGATGAGCCACATGGAGTTTCAAAACTGTATAACAAAATACTTCGGAAGAGCAAGAAAAGAAACAAAAGAAATTATTCGTAAGATTGAACAGGAAGCACTTGAGTTTGAGGTAGAAGAATCACTCTGGGAACAGGTTGAAAGAGAACTCGAGGATACCTCCGGTACTGTTGCAAACTTTGCAACAAAAATCATTACGGATGCTATTGATATGAAGGCATCAGATATTCACATAGAGCCGAGATTGGACTGCTATACGGTAAGATATCGTATTGACGGTATCTTAAGACGTGTTTTGGATTTGCCTAACAAGGTTGAATCCTCACTTATTGCACGTTTCAAAGTTCTTTCGAGAATGAATATTGCGGAACACAGAAGAACACAAGACGGTACATTCACGGTTAAATATAACGGAATTTCTTATGACTTTCGTATAAACACACTTCCTGTTGCCGGTAAAGAAAAGATGGTTATCCGTATCTTGGCACCGGCAGCAAGTATCAAAACCGAGGACAAAATTATTAAGCTTGTCGGCGGTACGGAAGACGACCTTCAAAAGATTAACAAAATGGTGTCGGCACCGAACGGAATCATACTTGCGGTTGGTCCGACAGGTTCAGGTAAAACAACTACACTTTATTCGGTGTTAAAAAGCTTGAACAATGAAGGTGTAAATATTACGACTCTGGAGGATCCTGTCGAAATTAAGATTGACGGTTTGAACCAGTCTCAAATTAACCCGAAAGCCGGTATTACCTTTGCTTCGTGTATGAAAGCTATTTTAAGACAGGACCCTGACATTATCCTTATCGGTGAGATTCGTGACTTTGAAACTCTCGAAACTGCTATTGCGGCAGCCTTGACAGGTCACCTTGTGCTAAGTACGCTTCACACGAACTCTGCTGCTGCTACAATCACACGTTTGATTCAAATGGGTGCACCTGATTATTTGATTTCTTCAACCCTGACAGGAATCATTGCACAACGTCTTGTCAGACGTTTGTGCCCGAAATGCAAAGAGGCATATCATCCTACGCTTGAGGAAGCAAAACTGGTTGTTGCAAACCCTGAAGAATATGAAGAGTTTATGAAACGTACAATTTATAGACCGAAGGGCTGTTTTGACTGCAACAACGAAGGCTTTAAAGGCAGGCTGGGTGTTTATGAGATTATGAATATTTCAAAAGAAATCAAAAAACTTATTGCCCACAAGGCTCACGATATTGAGATTGAAGAAGCGGCAGTCGGTATGGGTATGAAAACCCTTCAGACCTCTTGTTTGGGGCACGTGCTGAGAGGCGAAACTACTATTACCGAGTTTGTCCGTGTATTGGGACCTGTTACAGAATAGTTTGCGGGAATAAATTATGACGATATTTAATTATATAGCATTAAAAAACCAATCAGAAGTAGTAAACGGTAAAATCGAAGCTGAAGATTTGAGAGCGGCCCGTGAGGCAATCAGAAACCTCGGGCTTCAGCCGACGAAAGTTTTTGAAGAAGGTTCAAAAACGGCCGCACCAAAGGTAAGATTGAGCCCGCTTTCATTACAGGAGCTGATTGATTTTACCGGAACTTTCAGGACTCTTATATCTACGGGTGTTCCTATTATCGAAGGTCTTGTGTTCCTTGAAAAGGATGCTGTTTCTTCCCGTATCAGACTGCTTGCCCGTGAAATCAGAAAACAGGTTATAGCCGGTGCAACTTTTGCGGATACAGTAGCAAAATATCAGGAAATCTTCGGAAGTATTTATGTAGGTTTGACAAAAGCCGGTGAAGATTCCGGGGAAATGGAAAAAACACTCGAACGTCTTTCTGATCTTTTGAAAAAACAGGCAGCTATCAAAGGCAGGGTTATTGGGACATTGATTTATCCGACATTCGTAATTGTTCTTGCTGCGATTGTTGTTACTGTTATGCTTATGTTTGTATTCCCGGCGTTTAAAGAGATGTTTGACCAGTCAGGTGCAAAGCTTCCTATTTTTACGCAAATTTGTATTGACCTTGGTGAATTTTTGAAAAAGTTCTGGTATTTAACACTGATGGCACCGTTTGCAATCGGCGGTGCTATATATGCAGCGTTTAGGAATCCTGTTTCAAGAGCTATTCTTGATGAATTTTTCCTGAGAGTACCGTTGATTGGCGATATGTTAAAATATGCAAACTTTTCAAACTTCATTACAGTTATGTTTGTTGCTTATGAAGCAGGTATCCCTATTGTAGACTGTTTACATTTGGGCAACCTGACGATTGACAACAGAACAATCAAAACGAAAATTACGGATGCAATTAATAAAGTGCAGCAGGGTGTGCACCTTTCAACAGCTCTCAGGGCAGCAAACATCATACCTTCAATGGTTTTGTTTATGATAGCAACAGGTGAGCAAACAGGTAAACTGGGCGAATTGCTTCATCAGTCAGTACTGTTTTTGGATAAAAAGCTGGATGATATTATTGATGCTTTGACGAAAATGATTGAGCCGCTTATGCTTATTGTTATCGGTAGTATCGTAATGTTCCTTGCGTTGGCATTGTATTTGCCGTTATTCCAATCTTATCAATTATCGTAATAGTTACACAGAGGATTTTTTATGTCAGAAGAATTTGAACCGTTTGAAATAGAAGAATTGGGGAACGACGATTTTACCAACGGCGTTTGGTCAGAAAGAGTGCTTGTTATTACACAGGACTATGAGATAAAAGGTTATGTCTTTATGCCGAAAATTGGTAAAAGAAGCCGTGTGCTTTCGGATATCCTTAACGGCAAAAAAAGATTTGTTGCAATTAAGGATTGTGAAGTTGCATACAGACAGCTTCCAAACAGAAGAACCGAGTTTCATGATTTTGTTCAGCTGAACATTAACTCTATCATTATTCTTCGTCCTACATGCAATGAAGAATAAGAAATGACAAATGATTTGATAACGAAAAAACTATCTGCTGATATTGATTCAAGAGAATTTGTTCTGTACTTGAAATCGAATATTGTGCCTTATTTACATATTCAGGAAGCTAAAAGTGCGAAGCTGAAGAAGATTATGAATTATCTTTTCAACTTTATGGCTTCGTGTGTCCTTATTGACTGGATAATATACGAAATAGATGAAGATTTGTATAGCTTTTTGCCCGATATTGTAATTATTTTTCTGTTTATATTTCTAATAGTTGCTTTGTGTTTTACGACTGTGATGTTTTTTTGTGGAGATAACGCTTTGTCAAAAATGTGTAAGTTGATTTGGAAGCCAACTTACGATAAATTATTTGCTTTTATTGGTGATTTTGAATATAACGTTGGACGATTGAAGTATACAACCAAAAAGGAAATTAAGTCTAAAATAGAAGATTTTTATTTGTTCGGTAAAACTACTTTTTTACGTTGCAATGATTCTGTTTCCGGATTTTTTTCTGGTAAGAAACTTGAAGTATGTGAATTAAAGCTGATGCCTTTTGATTTTTTTAAGAATGTACAGTATCGAGGTGTTTATATTTGTGCTCAAACAGATATAAAAATGCCATTTAGATTTACTATTTCTAAAAAGAGTTCCGAAAGAAAAATAAAATTAAAAAAGAATGTGCTAAAGCTAAAAACAGGAAATGCTGTTTTTGATACACAATTTGATGTCTATACAACAAATGTGACGGAGGCAAAAAAGATTTTGACACAAACTTTTTTGCAGAATTACTTGGATATGTGTTCTGAATCAGGTTTTGGTTTTTGTTTTACGTACGAAAACAATGAATTGACTGCGCTGGTCTTGAATGATTATAAACTGTGTAAGAACTTGTTTAATATAGATGATTCCGGAATATCATTGTGGGATAAAGAGCAATTTAAGGTTGTTTTAAAAGAGTTTTTGGCGGTTTTGAAAGTGGTGGAAGGACTTCAGCAAATAATTAAATAAAATACTTGATTTCAAACTTTGTCCATGGTGTAATATATTTACTGGCTGAAAAGCTATGGGCTGCTAGCTCAGGTGGCCGGAAAGCGGAAGCTTTCGAAGTTAGATAAAGCACGCAACGTGCGCTCTAACAAATGGGTTGAAAATTGAATGTGGGGGCTGCTAGCTCAGGTGGTTAGAGCGCACGCCTGATAAGCGTGAGGTCGGTGGTTCGAGTCCACTGCGGCCCACCATTTAAGATAAGAGACCGAAAGGTCTCTTTTTTTACATCCGTATTACGAGAAATCTGGAGTCTTTTTTTCCTGTAAGAAAATGTCTTTCGTTTGCTTTGAAGAAGAAAATATCACCTTCTTTCAGCTTGCAAAGTGTTTGCTCTTCGGTGTTGGGATTTTCATAGATAGTGAATTCAATCTCTCCTTCAATAATAAAAATAAATGCATCAACAGGCGAAATATGTTCCGGCATGAGTTGATCTTTTTTTAATGCACCAAGAAGCGCAAGATTGTTGTCTGACTTTGCGAGAATTTTTGTGTTAACCGCTTCATCGTTGAATTCAATCAGGTTTTTGATTTTTTCAATAGTGTGAAATGTCATAAAAGGTCTCCGTTTGTCTTGCCACAGAATATCTTAAACCTTAGTTGTGAAATTTTTATCAGATAGAAGGGCAATCAACAGAGAGGAAACTTTTCGGGTGCTAGATTACAACTGACATAACTTTTTTCACAATGTTGAAGAGCATTAGGTCTTTTACTTTGTAAAAATAATTGTCTTTCTTTTGCATTTTTTCAATGAGAGAAATAAATTCTTTTTCTGTCAGAATTGTTTCAGCTGCATCCTGCTTTCCAATAGAGTGAGTCAGGTGCTGAAAATGCTTTGAAAAACGTATTGCGTTTCTGAAGGTTATGTCTTCTTTAAATCTTGTATCATATAACTTTTCGAGGAGTTTTAAATATTGTGGAGAGGTTCTTTGAATCGGCTGTCCCTTCCAATAGAGGGTTCTTGTATCATAAATCGGGTCAATTGATTTTGCTGCTTCTTTTACTTTTTCAAGAGGAAGAGCACAAATCTCATTTTGTTTTTGTGGGTTCGGAACTTTGAGAGCAAGCAGGAAAGAGTTCACTGATGCGATTTTTTTGCCTCCGAATTCAAAAGGTGCATCCGGGCTTTTTTCTTGAATCTCAACCACTTTCTTCAAAAGTTCTTTGTATTGATTTGAATCTTTGCGGAATGTTTTTCCGTTCCAGAAGAGAAGAATATCATTTTTCGTTCTTTTGATTGCTTTGGAGGCTTTTTTTGCTTCGAACCCGTTTAGAGCACAAAGCTTTTCCTGTGTATTTGTATCTTTAACTTTTAAAGCCTGTAAAAAACCTTCGATTGAATTAATTCTGACGCCGTCAAAGACGAAATTTGTTTTTGAAAAATTGCTCAAAACATTTGCTGGATATTGTCCTCTTGAGCGTATGTCAAGAATGTCAGAATTGAATTCCGACGTATGAAATGCTCTGCTGTGAGGCTTTTTGTTTACTGTACGGGTCTGTTGGTTTATGTAAAATTTGCTTTCAGTAATCTTTTCCATAGGTGTCATCCGTTTGTGTTGTTTTTAAAACAGCTGAATAATATTTTTTGCATGAATGTTAATTTTTGAAAAGTTTGCTGTGAATCTTTTCGAGAATAATCAATCTTGGCTTTTGTGGAGAATCGGTTGTATATTCTTCAACAGGACAGAGGTTGCGCCAGTTTTCTGCAATAACCCTGTGAGGCTTGTCAGGAGTGATTTTCAAAGAGTTGCCTTCAAGTATGTCAACGTTTACAATTCCGAGTTTTGTCAGCTTTTGAAGCTGGGTATAGACTTCTTGTTTTTCTTTGTCCGAGAGAAGATGCTGACCTTTTGTATAGTCAATTAAATCACCGCTTTTTGTACCTTTAATCTTTAAAACATTAAGAGAGAACCCTTCTTTTGATGAAGCAGTGTCTATAAATTCGGGAGCAATTGAGATTCCTTTGTCTTTGAGTGCATTCAAGATAGTTTTGTCATAATCCGAATCAAAATTTGTAGAGGTTTTTATGTAATATTCCCCTTTTTTGAATGTTTCATCATCAATCTTTTCAAAATCCGGATTGTTGGCAATGTGTTTGTCAATAAAATCCCAGTATTCCTGATAAGAACCTGAATTTTTAACATTGTTCAGAAGCTGCGCAATGTCTTTTGGAAGAGCCTGTTCTTTTTCTTCTGAGACATGTGCTTTGAATGAGGGGAGCAGCGTATAAAATTTTAATGGGGTACTTTTAATCTCTGTCATTTTAAACTTCCTTTAATGTAATAAATTTGCTAGCCATCTTGGTGGATATTCAAGATGTCCTTCTTTTGATACTGCTAATTTTTCACAATTTTTGATAGCATAACGCGGACCTGAGAAAAGAGATTCTATCATTTTGGCTGCGAAAATACTGTTGTTGTTTGGTGCCATGTAAGGAAACATAACAGCACTTCCTGTGGAAAATCCCTGAGTGGTGTCTTGACATCTGAGGAGAGTTTTCAGAAAATCCTGCTGAACTTTCTTTTCTTTGCCATTGACAATGATAGCAAGCTCTTTGAAGAAGTCTGATTCTTCAAGAGTCTTTCTTAAAGAACCGTCATAGTGGATTCCTGCTTGAGGAATATTTGCCTTGAGCTGATTGACACCTCTTTCACAGGCAGTGCAGGCAAAAAAGTCGATGTCTTTTACACCTTTGCAGCTCTGACGGATTGAGTTGTATACATCTTCAACTGACTTTCCGCTCATGATGCAGTCATCAAGGATTGCTACATTTGTGTTCGGTTTTTTTGAAGAATATTCTGTCAGATTTTTCCAGCCTGTGATTACTCTGGCATCAGGGTTAATCTTTTTATATATCTCGGCAATTATACCGTAGCTTTTTTCTTCACTTGGAACATAAATAACAGGATTTTTGCCGCTTTTTTGAATCCGGGTTGAAAAACCTTTTAGGATGTTTTCTATCCTTTCATAGGAATATATATCAAGATTTCTTTCAAGATATTTTGTGAGCAGACTTTTTGCATTTTTTGCTGTTTCCGGACTAATGTTCGGAAAAACAGTTTTTAAATAATTGTCGAGAGCCCCGTTTGGTTTTGTTAACTCGTCAATTGCATTTTGATAAACACCTTTTGAGTTTTTTATTCCGTATGAGTCTTTCCAGTTTTGAAGAAACTCTGTTGTTCTTTTTCTTTTTATTGCAGACGCAAGCTTTGAACGGTTGTATTTTGCCACAACAGCTTCAAGCTTTTTGGCAAAATCGGACTTTTCAGCCGCAGAGTCAACGACTTTCTTTGCAGTTGTAAAAGAAGTTATATCAGTGTTGGCAATTCTGTCCAGTCTCAGATTTGTCAGCTCTGAAGGCGCAGTGTGAAATCTGCCGACAGCCGGAGCCATCATTTTTTTAATCTGATTGGCACAAATTTTGCTTATGTTGTTAACTGTTGAAATATTAGCCACCTGAAATTCCGTAAACTAAAACTAACCTTAATTATATAAAAACATTTATGAAAAATAAATTGCTATTAATTTTGTAATATAATAAAAAAATGACAGAAGATTATAAAAAATACCTCGATGAGGGCATATATAATATAAGAAGCGGAAAATACGAGTCTGCAATCGAGAATATAAACAAATCTATTGATTTGAAAAACGATTGGGAAATTTCCTACTTTTACAGGGCTGTTGCCCATCAGGCACTTGAGCATTTTGATGAAGCTATGCTTGATTATACAAAGGCCTTGCAGTTGAATGAAAAAATGACAGATGCGTATTATAATCGCGCAAAAATCACCCTTTCACGAAAAGATATAAAAGAGCCTGATGCGGCTTCTGCTGTCAAAGACCTTGAAAAAGCACTTGAACTGGATGAAAAATTTCTTGATGCACTTTTTGCAATGGCTGCTGCTCATAAAAAGCTCGGTAACTATAATAAGGCACTTGATTACCTTGAAAAACTGCTTGAGATAGAACCTGAGGCAGTGAATGCACGCGCTTTGAAAAAACTTTTGCTTCAAAAATACATAAAATAATTTTTAAAACCGGTTAAGCTTCTTTGTATTGCGGAAGAGGCCAGATTTTTCTGACAGCTGTTGAATCCGGCGGCAGCCTGTACTGGCTTCCGCAATATTGTGCGAGAGCTTTTCTTGTGTCACCTTTTGCTCTGCTCAGCTTGCCTTTGTATGCCATAATCCCGACTTCTACCCCGAGAGCTACATCCTTTTGAATGGCAAGATAAAGAGAATCAACCGTGGGATATTTTTTCTTCAACTCTGCAATTCTTTCGTCGTCAGCTTTGAAATGTCTGTGGTCGTATGAAAGAATAGCTTTCCTTGTTCCTGATTTGAGCTTTTTATATGCATTTCCATCAGCATACATAATTTCGAGAGTGGTTTTGTCAACCTGCATTACGCCTTTGTATTGACTGCCCGGGTGTACCATTACCGAATCTTTGAAGTTGTATCCGCCTGTTTCTTTTTCAAGAATTGCAACAGTAATTTCAGGGTCAAGACCGTATTTTTCGGACAGAGAACATATCATGTTTGCTATGCCGTGAGCTTTTTCACCGCCGGTTCTTTTTGAAACGTGTTTTAGGACTTTGTTATACTTTGCTTCATCTTTTGGTTTGTAGTCTTTGTAATCGTCTATGTAAGCTGTTTTTCCGTCTCTGGGCTTTTTTTCAAGAACCTTTTGCGCATCTTCTTTAGTTGCTTTTTTAACATTTTCAACCTCAGGTCGAACCTTTGGTGCGACAAATGTTGCATCGCATGCAGCAGGCTGAACCTGATATTCATCAATATTTGTATTCTTGAACTTCCCGGCTTCTTTTGCGGCTGTCCAGAAATTTTCTTTTGTTTCCTTTTTCTCTGTTGTTTGAGCCGGCTGTTTAATGTCACTTGCGGCAACCGTAAAAAGTTCGGTTTTTGATAATTCTGTCATTTTATTCCCTGTTTTTAATGTTTCTTCCACCTTATAAATACCACGGCAGCATAGGTTTTAAACCTTTTTATATGTAATTCATATATATTGTATAAATTTGTGAATATGTTACAATATTTCCATAGACAGTCGAGTGGGAAAATGTGTAAAAAACTTTCGATAGCTTTTGTCTGGCACATGCATCAGCCGGTTTATAAGTCGGAGGTCAACGGCATATATCTTATGCCCTGGGTTAGGCTCCGCGCGGTCAAAGACTATCTTGATATGCTTTTGATTCTGGAGAAATTTCCGAAAACAAAGCTGAATTTCAACCTTGTTCCCATGTTGATTTCATCAATCTACGACTACGGTTATAACGGTGAACACGACATCTATTCACGCCTGACGATTACACCTGTTGACGAACTCACTGACGACGAAAAAGAATTTATCCTCAACCACTTTTTTGATGCAAATTATCAAAATATGGTGCTTCCATACAGCGAGTATAAAAAACTCTATGACAGAAGGATGCAGAATCCGAATTGTTCTGTGAAGGATTTTACGAATCAGGAATATGCTGACATAATGTCGTGGTTCAATCTCGTGTGGTTTGACCCGATGTGGAGAGATTTCCCCGAACTCAAAAAACTTTTTGCAAAGAAAAACGGCGAATTTACTCTTGCTGACAGAGAAAACATAATCGAAATCCAAAGAGAAATTATAAGACGTATCATTCCGTCTTATAAAAAGTATCAGGATGAAGGAAAAATCGAAATATCCACAAGTCCTTACTATCACCCGATAATGCCTTTGCTTCTGGATATGAAGGATGCTGTTTTTGCGAACCCGAATGCTGATTATCCGAGATTAAAATCCGATATGACAGAGGATGCGGCAATCAATGTTAAACTTGCTCTTGACAGGTTTGAACAGATTTTTGGAAAGCGTCCGTCAGGTATGTGGCCTTCTGAGCAGTGTATATCTGAAAAAACACTGCGCCTGTTTATGGATATGGGCGTAAAATGGACAATCTCTGACGAGGGTGTTCTTGAACAAACTTTGAAAAAAGAGTTTGTAAGAGACTTTAGAGGTTATCTCGAAGACCCCTATGATCTTTGCCATGCTTATGAATACGACTATGAAGGCAAAAAAATCGACCTTCTTTTCAGAGATGCTGTTATTCCAAACCTCATCGGATTTGAATATCCGCACCATGACCCTGTGAAAGCCGCGAATGACCTCTATGACAGAATTAAAACAAAACAGAAAAAACTCGCGGGTTCTCCCGACAAATACCACCTTCTGACGATTGCAATGGATGGAGAAAACTGCTGGGAAAATTACAGAAACGACGGTCACGAATTTCTTGAAACTCTCTACAAACTTATTGAAGAGGATGAAGAACTCGAAACAGTTCTTGTTTCGGAGTATCTTTCACGAGACGAAAAGTCTCTTCCTCTGGATCATTTGACACCCGGGTCTTGGATAAACAGAGACTTTTTGCTGTGGATTGGAGAACCCACAAAAAATCTTGCTTGGACCTATATGGACGAGGCGAGATGTACTTTGTCAGAGTATGAAAAACTGCATTCAAAATCAAAAAACTTTGACGCAGAAGCTCTGAGACAGGCATGGGAGGAGCTTCTCATCTGTCAGTCTTCTGACTGGTACTGGTGGTACGGTGAACCGAATGATTCAGGACAGGATGATATTTTTGACCATTTGTTCAGAGAACATTTAAAAAATATCTATCGTGCAATCAACCAGCCCATTCCGTCCTACCTGGAGGCACCGCTTGGTGACTTTATCGAGGCACATTCCAGATACCCTGCGGCACCGTTTGACAATTTCGAATTGACAGGGACAGATCCTGACTCAATATGGGACATGGGCGGATGTATAGACATCCCGGCTCCGCCAACAATGCAGGAAAAACGTTTCTTTAACAAAATCTGCTTTGGCTATGATTCTCAAAATCTTTATTTACGATTTGATATAAACAAATTCGTCATGGACAAAGAAAACGGATTCAAGGATTTCAACCAGATTTATATCTATTTCAAAAACAAAACCGAAGGTTATATGCCATCTTCGCCCATACGTACCGTGAATAAGACAGAGACAAATATTCCTTTACTTCGTGAAGCGTACAACAGCGAAGTGAAAATCACACTATACAAAAACCTTCATTTTACAGCACAGCTGGCTCATGCTTCAAAGGACAACCTTTGGGTGCTCCAGATTAAAAACGGTGTGGACTATGTGTTTGGAGATTATCTCGAGGTCAAAATACCTTTTGAAGATTTGAGAGTTCAGGACAATGAAATGGTAGAATTCTTTATTATACAGGGACCTATGGGTATAGTGGATGATTTTTACCCCCAGAACTCTCTTTTGCCTGTGGTTAAACCCGAAAAATCTCACAGCAGGGTTTAATATTTCTTAAAACATGCGCAAAAAAAATTTTTTTTCTTTTTTGCTTCTTTTGTAATTATAATTATCAGGAGGCAATTATGATTTCCAATATATCCCGTGCAATATTTTCTGTTCCGAGAAAAATGACCTTTGCGCCTGCTTTTAAATCTTCTGAGCCGGAAAAACAGGATACAGTGGAATTTTCAACGAAAAACCTCGGACTCGGGGTAAGTGATGAAGAGAAAATAAAAATTCTCGACGAAATTCTTGATAAAAAATTGAAAAATTTTTCAGCCTGCATCCGCTATTACAGAGGTGAAAGCGAGGACATTGCAGAAATAACCGAGGCAAAACTGGATTCTGTCATGAGCGATGACGGTATGTCGAGTGATTTCTATAAAGATGCGCTTAAAGCTATGGATGAAGCAGCAACCCCAGAAAAAGCAATTTTTATAGGTCGTAGAGCAATTGAAAAAAGCGAAGCTCTAATTCAAAAATACTGGTTCGATAAAGGGCTGGAGAAAAAAATAGATGGAGGCAAGGAGATAGCCGAAAAAGCTGTAATTGAAATTACTTCAAACCTTGCGCAAATTCAAAAATGCTATGAACGAAGTTTGAAACTGGATGATGTTCCGGAGAGACTCAAAGTCGGCAGAAAAAAAGTATCAATGATTGAAAATTATTTCAATAAGATGAATGAAGAAAACAAAAAAATCAGACCCGTCCAAAATACAGGCGTAGACATTTTGAGAATGTACGGGGATAGGCTGTTTAACCTGAAAAATAAATTCAAAGAATTTTTGAATGTTACACCAATATACCGTACAGAAATAGAAAATAAACTTTCAAACTTAGGCTATGACTATAATACAGACAGTTTCTCAGACTAATACGAATTTAACTAAAAAAAACGAATCACCTCAAAGACAGAGCCTGCTTGAGATTATGAAAAAACAGGCATCGAAAGATGAGTTTACACTGTCTGTGCCTGAGAAAAAAGCAAAACCTGAAAATTGCAATAATAAAAATAAAGAGGCTTCGGGCTTAATCTTACTCGCTGCTGCTGCGGTGCTGGGTTTGAGTTTTGCCGGCGGCAGAGTCTCTTTGAAAAAAACAAAAGAATTACAACAGCTGCTGCAAAAACGTCTGAACTCTTTTGATGCTGCTGTCGAATATCTTGGTCTTGAGTGTGAACAAATCAACGGCAGCACAAAACAGGAAATGAAATCTTTTTACAAAAATATACTCAAAGAACTAAAACACTCTGATATAGCCGGCTGGCGCAAACAAATGGAAGAGAAGGTGACTTATGAAAGCGCAAAAGATTTTTATGAGAGTGCAAAAAGTTATTTTGAAATAAAAATTTCCTCAACGGGACTGGACTTTTCAGACGACCCTGCTTTTGAAAAAATTTATTCAAAAGGTGCCTCGATTGTTTTAAAATCAGCTGAAAAAATCAAAGAAAGACAGAAGAAACTTCTCGGAGTTTATGAAAAAGAAGCAGGTCTCAGGGATATTAAACCCGCATATTTCAGCGACAGAAACTGTCTTTTGTCCATAATTGATTTTCAAAAAAATCTGAGAGTAAAAGTTGACGATGTCAGCAGTATAAATTTGAATTATCAAATAGAACTTGAGAACGAAAACAGAAGGCTTTTCAACCTTTTCGGCACGAAGATTTCCAATTACCTTAAAGAAATCAACAATCTGCTCAAGGATGCAAAAGAAAGATATGAACTTCTTGACCCGAAGAACAATGATATTTTGAAAGATTTGCTCGACAGTGCCGGTTTGAACTAAACTGCTTTTTTAGAGATTATTCTGTCGGGTTACTTCTTGTCTGTCTTAACAATTCTACAAAGTAACATGACAAAAACTCATCCTCGAGATATGATTAAATGGTTCGGAATACTAAATTTACAGGTTAGAAGAGGGCAGGACAATTAACGAGAATTTTACAAACTTATCAGAATCAGAAAAACTGAATACACTGCTTACGAAAGTGAGTGCACTTTCTGACGAAAACGACAAATTCAGCTCTTTGAGCACTTCCTCAATGCTCGCCAGAGCAGGCGTGCCGCTTTCACATATCCTTGTTGCCGACAACTATATGGTTATCAAAAAATTCTACGGTGTTCCTGTTGTGAAAAGCAGACTCTCTAACAAAGAAAAAGCACTGCTCGCCAAATATGATTTCAATCAGCTTGAATATACAACAATCAAACAGGTGAACGAGGAACTTGAGCTTTTGAAAAAATGGTCTATGTCTCTTGACGAAAATTTGAAACTTGATGCGGACAGAATCATTGACATCAGAGCAAAAGAATTGAAATATCTTGCCGCTTGCAGATATACCCTGATTACAAACGAAATTTACAACGGATATATGGCTCTTGAGAAGTATTTTGAAGATATTTCAAAATATTCTATATAAATAAATGTAAACCTTTGTTAATATTCATAGCAAAAATTTTTATTTTTGCGTTTTGAATTGGTATAAAGTGAAGAAAAAGGAAGTGTAATATGTCAAAAGTCTTGTTTTTAGTGTCCCCAACCTTGAACTCTTTTGCTGACCCGAGAAAAGGAACAACGGGTAACAAAATAGACTGTGCATCAAAACACTTCGCAAACGGATTTGTTACACATACTGTTGCAGGTGCGGCAATTGCCGGCGCAGGACTGGTCGGACGTTCAATCGTCAAAAAAGCTGCTGTTTCAAACCCTGATACGGCAAAGAAACTCCTTGAAACAGGTCCTGTAAAAAAGGCTTTCAAATATCTCGGTGCTGCTCCAAAATGGGCAAAAGTTGCTGCTGCTGCCGTCACAGGCGTAATGGCTCTTATCTATTCATACAGAACAGGAAAAATTGAACAAAAATACCTTGACAGAGCCCAGTTTGTCGACCATACTTTCAACCTCGACGGAGAAGGTTCAAGAACTCCGGCAGCTCAAAAGATTAAATAATTAGTCTATTAGTTGTATATTTATGGGATTTTTCTCACGCAGAAGTGTTTTATTGTTATAATAAACTTCATAAGTTTTATTGCGAGGATACCCTGTAAGTATATATGAGTGAAATTGGAGCAAAAGAATATCTTTGTATCTTTGGCGGCGGAGCAATCCGGGGGCTGGCATATCTTGGCGCAATGACAGCCATGAGAGAACTCGGCGTTAAGGTGAAGGCTTATGCCGGCTCATCAGTGGGCGCAGTGTTTGCTGCTTATGCTTCTTTGGACTATACGTGTGAGGAGTTCAGAGAACTTTTCAACGAGGTGAACTTTGACCTGTTTCGAGATGTCCAGCTCAACCTTGCTAAGAACTTTGCTATATCAAAGGGCGAATATTTTCTCGAATGGATTAGAGCAGGGGTTGAGAAAAAATTCTATGGAGAAAAATACGAAAAAGGAAAAAACAACCCCGTAACCTTTAAAGATATAGACAAAGACTTCTTTGTCATAACAACGAATATAAACGGCTGCACTCCTTATATATTTTCAAAATATACAACACCTGACTTTGAGGTGGCACAAGCTGTGAGAATATCAACAGCACTGCCCGGGCTTCTTGAGCCTTTTACTTATGAAAAGAACGTGCTGATAGACGGTGATATGATGAAAAGCTGGCCTATGTGGAGGGTTGCGGAAATTTTGTGCCCTCAGGACTGCCGCATTATCGAGTTCAGGCTCGAAGGCGGAAAATGCTGGCCTGATGTCAAAAACTCCGTGGAATATCTGAATGCAGTGTTCGCAACAATGTCGAATTTTGCCACTGATTATATCATTCAAACTTATCAGCCAAAGGACAAATTTGACTACATAAAAATTGATACGAATCACATTCTTCCTGTCCAGTTTACGCTCCCCCAGCCTGAAAGAGACAAACTCGTAGAACTGGGCTATTCCACTACAATGAAGTATTTCAAAAATGACCTGCTCAAAAAGAAAAAAGAGCTTCTTCCTATGTACAAGGTTATTCTTGACCATTTGATAAAGGCAAAAAACTCGCTTTCAAGCTCGAACGTGATATGCGCAAAACTCCACATCTGCGACCTTTTTGTTTACCTTTGCGATGCGAAAAGGTATATTGACACTGCGATTTATGACAATATAGTGAAATATAAGAATTATTTCTTTTCAAATATTACAGAATCATTGATTTTTCACCATGTGAAACTCAAAAATAAACGTGAGGTCAAATTTTATCTGGACAACCTTGTTAATGAAGTGCTCGAAAGATGTATGGAGCTTGAGTCATATATAAATGAGTTTGAGAAATAGAAACTTATTCAAAATAAACACACTTACAGCCTATAATGGATGTTTAATTTTCTCCTTCCGACTCACTCCGTTTCACTCGTGTCGCAGTCAGTCGAAAACAAAACATCCATTCAGTCTGAAATAGAATCAGGTGTTTATTCCATAGAATATCTTGTGCGGCATTGATGCATGACATAAGTGCAAAGCTCTTTTGAGGGTTTTTCCATAAGCTTTTTGCCTGCTGCCGCAGAAATTCCTGATTGATGAGCCTTCGGTGCTTCTTTGTGTGTCCATTTTCCGTAAAGCTTGTATGAACCGGCAAAAATTATTACCAGAAGAAGTGCTACGACTCCGTATTCAATTGCCGATTGTGCTGAAGAAGGCAAATCTTTCATCCCTGTGTCCTTTCTTTGTACTGCTTCAATGTCTCAAGAATGCTCTTTGCTCTGGCTGTGTAGCTGTGACTTTTTATTACGTCGGCAAACCCCAAAAGTGCTATTTTGTCCGCTATCAAAGGGTTCTTCAAATAGAACTCAATCTTGTCAATGAGGTCTTGAATGTTTTCGTAAACCTCGAGTTCTTTTGATACAACAAAGTTTCTCGAAATGTCAGGCATGTTGTCCGTAATCAAAAAACCTCTTGATGCAAGCACCTCAAACACCCTGTAATTCAACCCGGACTTGCCTTGGAGTGTTATGTTCAGGTTTACTTTGGAGTTGTAATATACTTCGGAAAGCTCTTTTTCTGTCTTCAAAAAGCCTTTGTATGCGCTTTTGTAAATATCAAGCTCGTCTTCCGTCAAAAAATGCTTGTTTTTCATATCATCAAGACTCCGGAGAAAATGATTTTCGTAAGAAAAAATACTCAACTTTGAACCAAAGGTCTTTACAAGCGCGGCAAGGATTTTCTGTCGTTTATCCGTCAGCGGCCTGCCGACAAAGGTTATGTCATATTTTTTCTGATGATAATCATCAGACGGGCGATAAGCTTTGTGGTTAACAGCAAGAGGCAAATAAGAAGCCTCGGGAAGAGCTTTAACAAAATCTCTGTCCCAGACAAAAGAAAGTGCCCTGAATTCTTTTGCAAACTCTTTGAATTCATCGAAAAGCCCGGGTTTTTTAACGTAAGCGTATTTTCCGTCAGGCTCATCTGCAAAATAGTGTATGCTCACGGCATTACTTGATTTCAGGTAATTTTTGATGACTGACTTAATCTCTTCGTCGTCCGAGAATAAAAATCCGTAATCATAACCAAGAATTATGTCGGGTTTGAATTTTTCTATGTCGTCAATTTTCAACTCTCTTAAGTCTTTTTCAAAGACATAACAGCTGTTTGAGCGAAAGCCCTGTTTAAAGCCCTTCATAATAAGGGTGCCTGCTATGCTGTTCGGGAGAGTGATTAGAATTTTTTTCATAGGATTATTTTAACATAATAATAGGAAAAACCGCTTTACTTTAGCAAAGCGGTTAATAAGTGTTCTTTTCCCCTGTTTTAATAAAACTTATTCAGCAGCAGCTTCTTCAGCCGGAGCTTCTGCTTCAGCTTGAGCGGCTTCAGCAGCGGCAGCAGCCTGTGCTTCTTTTTCAGCTTCCAGTTTAGCTAATGCTTTTTTCGACAATTTCTTTTCTGTTTTTTGTTTGTAAATCAATTTGCCTTCATCATCACAGTTGTTGATGAGGTATTGAGCTGTTTCAGAAGGCTGAGCACCTTTTGAAATCCAATCCAAAGCAGCAGCTTTGTCGAGTTTCATTTCTTTTGTTTTAGGGTTGTAATGACCTAATTCACAAATAGGTTTGCCTTCTCTTTTTTGTAAATCATTGATAACAACGATTCTGTAAGTCGGGTTCTTTTTATATCCGAGTCTTTTTAATCTTATCTTAACCATAAGGTTTTAGTCTCCTGTACTTTGTTTTGCTTTGCTTCATCGGTGGTCTTCAGCCAAAGACACTTTTTTCAAGAGGATTTTACCGTGAAGTCTCTATTCTCTTTAATTCTATGAAAACACAACAATATTTATTAATCAAGTCAATTATTAAGTTTCATTTAATGCGCTTTGAATATGTTATTATACATATATGTAACTCTTTGTAACGATATGCCAAAATTATAGAATTCGTATATCAAAAATGTTTTTATATTAATATATTGGCGTGTGTATTTCTATTGAGGTGTTTTCAAATGGGTTCGTCTTTTTCACAAAAGCAAAACAGCTATATTAAACTTGTAAAGGACAATGATTATATGCTGAAAAATGCAGATGATATAGTATATGCAATCAGAAGCGCAAGACGTGAGATTTCATATAAAATCGAAGAAATTGAAGCTTCTGAACTCTCGAATGACGAAAAAGATATAGAATCTGCAAAACTGATTCGACAGGACCAGTATCTCGAGGCACTTTTGCTCAAAGATAAATCAGAACTGGCAGAGTTCTTTTTCTCTGAGAACAGTGAGACAAACTGTGTCTTCCCTGATGTGCTCCAGTGGTATAATCCGGAAAATGATTAAGAATTGTAACGATATAAAGAATATATAAAATCTGCCCTCGGAAATTGTTTTTATAGATATGTAAGTAAACATGAAGAAATTTCGAGGAGTAAAACATTAATGACTTGGCGGTTTTGGCCCGACAAAAGGGCGTTTGAAAATATGGATTTTTATAAATTTAATTTTTTTATAGAACCTTAGCGGCTGAATGCGCTTGATTTCTAAAAGAGTGTAAAGAACCGGTTTCTTGCGGCTTTGATGCAGCTCTTTTCAGGCGTGCTTCATCCTGATGCACTCACACAGCGGGCTGCTCCTGTTTAAGTATGCCTCGCTGACTCCGGAGGTGGGCGTCCTCCGGAGTTTTTCTTATTTTGTAAAGTTATGTAACAGTATATATGATATATGAAATTTATATATACTTTTTGTTTTTATATATATGTAAGTCAAAGTGAAGGATTAAAAAAATGGGTTTAGCATCATCACAAGCAAGATTGTTACTCTTAACAGCAAGAAAATCAGATTTGGAGTTCAGAGCACAACAAATAACAAACTCAGAAATGATTCTTGCAA
>DBGCOP010000033.1:0-1077 GCA_048360435.1 Candidatus Limenecus sp.
TGGGAGATGATAAATATGGCAAAAAAATCACCTGAAGATCAGAACGAAATCCCCTTTTTAGAAAAGTTTATGGTGTCACAAACGTATGATATATTTCGCTTCGGAGGTGAAGAAATAAAAAATGATGAAGTTGGCATACAAAGAATGCTGCAAAATTTCTCAGGACTTTTAACAGAAGAACAAATTCGGGAGAATATGAAAAAATATAATCTCCCTAAAATGTTTGAATTAGTAAAAGAGTATTTTAAAAAAGAATATGATTTTGAAGGAAATGCAATTCAGTTAAATAATCGTTATCAGAAGACAATCAATAGCTATATTTATAACGATCAAAAAAATCCAACTTTTATTCATATAGATGAATTATTTGAATCAACAGTGATTTCTTTTTTTGTAGCAATGTTCAAGTGGTCCAAAGAATTTGATAACTTGGATATTTACGGAGACTGTTTTAGATACACACTTTTTTTGATGAATGATGTATGTATTTTTGGCGAGATGCAGGCACTTGATGCAAATAATGCTTTGCTGCATTTACTAAATGGAGATATGCAGATTATGAAACTTGCAGAAGACTGTTATTGGACGATTGTAGTTTTCAGCATGGCTCACGAAATTGCACATGCTTATCTCGCGCATATTGGCAAAAAATACTCCGAAAGACATCTGGAGAAGGAAGAATACGATGCAGATGCAATAGCCTATGATATTGTCCTTAAAATTATCATGAAGGAGAGTAATGAGGAGCCGATTCTGGAAAAATATACTTATTTGGCACCTGCAATGTATATGGATTTTTTTGACTTGTATTATTATACAGACCGTGTATTGTATAAGACAATGCTTTCAGACTCAGAGCATCCAAACCCAGTTAAGCGAAAAGGAAAGTTATTTGCCATTGTAGATAGAGATGAATATGATTTTGATACGATAGATGGAAATCATCTATATGGTGGATTCCTTGACGTCTATGATGAATATAGGGATCAGGTTTTTCTAAAAAAAGAAAAAGGAAAATTGGATAAAATTATTCATACAGAGCGAAGAAACAGAATGAGGAGATGAGTAAATGACCCA
>DBGCOP010000034.1:0-113590 GCA_048360435.1 Candidatus Limenecus sp.
AAAACACTAGATAAGGAAAACAAAATGAAAGTAAGAGCATCAGTTAAAAAAATGTGCAAAGACTGCAAATTCATCAGAAGAAGAGGCAGAATCACAGTTATTTGTAAAAACCCTAAACATAAACAAAGACAGGGGTAGCGGATTTTGTGCGGACACGCAGCTGTCCATGTGAACGGAAACCACGCTTTCCGTGAACGCCAATAATCCAAGACAAGATAATTAAATCAATCAGAAAAACATAAGGAGAAACAATGGCAAGATTGGCT
The DNA here is from genome assembly GCA_048360435.1 of Candidatus Limenecus sp. GTDB lineage: Bacteria > Cyanobacteriota > Vampirovibrionia > Gastranaerophilales > Gastranaerophilaceae > Limenecus. Next base: position 267 of record DBGCOP010000034.1, read on the forward strand.
GGGGTTGATTTACCCCGTAACAAAAGAATGATAATCGCATTAACCTATATCTACGGTATAGGACCTACTCGTTCTGCTAAAATCTTAGAAGCCTGCGGAATTTCACAGGACTTGAGAACAGACGATTTGACAGATGACGATATCAAAAAACTCAGAAATGAGCTTACAAACTATCACATTGAAGGTGACTTGAGAAGAGAAGAATCTCTCAACATCAAGAGACTTTCTGAAATCAACTCTTACAGAGGCATGAGACACAGAAGAAAACTCCCTGCAAGAGGACAAAGAACAAAAACTAACGCAAGAACAAGACGCGGTAAGAAAACAGGACCGGTTTCCAAAAAGAAATAAGCAATTAAGTTAGTTTAAGTACAAGAGTAATAATTAAAGGATATAAAAATGGCAAGACCAATAAAAACTAAAAAGAAAGAAAAAAAGAATGTATTGCAAGGTGTTGTTCACATTCAATCAACATTTAACAATACAATCGTAACTTCTTGCGACACACAGGGTAATGCTATCGCTTGGGCTTCAGCCGGCGGCTGCGGTTTTAAAGGTGCCAGAAAAGGTACTCCGTTTGCAGCTCAATCAGCAGCAGCTCAGGTAGCTAAAAAATCTGTTGACCAAGGAATGAAAAAAGTAGAAGTATACATCAAAGGACCGGGTTCAGGTCGTGAAACAGCTATCAGAGCTATTCAGGCTGCCGGCTTGGAAATCACATTAATCAAGGACGTGACACCTATCCCTCACAACGGATGCCGTCCGCCTAAAAAACGCAGAGTGTAATTAATTAACGACAAAGGAGTCAAAATTGGCTAAATATACAGGACCTACAAATAAATTATTCCGTAACTTCGGTGTAACGGATTTATCTAACAGAAAGTTGGTTTCTTCTTTGAGACAGACTGCTTCAGGTCAGCACGGTGCTGCAAGAAAAAAACTTTCTGACTATGCAATTCACTTGAATGAAAAGCAAAAAATCAGACTTACTTACCTTGTAAGTGAAAAACAATTCGCAAAATATTATAACAAAGCTGCAAGAACAAAAGGCGTTACAGGTACAGTTCTTTTGCAATTATTGGAAAGAAGACTTGACAACACTGTGTTCAGAGCAGGTTTTGCAACAACAAGAAGACAGGCAAGACAAATTGTAAACCACGGCCATGTTCTTGTTAACGGCAAAAAAGTTGATATTCCTTCTTATCTCGTAAAAGCAGGTGATGTGATTACAGTAAGAGCAAGAAGTGCAGAATTCCTCAAAACAGTAATGGAACCGCTTGATGTTGCTGCTCCTCAATGGATGACAGTTGACGCTAACGAACAAAAAATTACGTTTGACAGAATTCCTGAAAGAGAAGAACTCGATCCTGAATTCAAAGAACAACTCGTAATCGAGTACTACTCTAAATAATAATCCACATTAATCTGAAAATTATGAATTAGGAGAAAAACAGATGGAATTAAAAATTAAATGTAATAACACAGTTACAAACTCAGACGGTTCACAATACGGTAAATTCGTAATCGAGCCGTTGGAAAGAGGATTCGGAAACACTATCGGAAACGCCCTGAGACGTGTATTGTTATCTTCATTGGAAGGTTCTGCTGTTACTGCTGTCAGAATCGAAGGTATTACACACGAATATACTGCCATACCCGGCATTGTTGAAGATGTAATCGATATTATGCTCAACCTCAAAGGTATGGTGGTAAAAACTGATTCCAAAGAAGTTCAACAGCTGAGATTAGATGTTGACAAACCGGGCCCGGTGCTTGCTTCTGATATCCAGCTTCCCGCAGGTGTTAAAGTTGTTAACCCTGACTGGCTGATTTGTACGGTAGCCGAGGGCGGTTCAATCCACGCTGATATTCTTGTTGAATCTGGAAAAGGATACATTGCTCACGATGTATTAAAAGACGGCAAAAACGGACTTCCTATCGATATGTTACCGATTGATGCTACATTTATGCCTATCAAACGTGTCAGCTACAACGTAGAAAACACTCGTGTAGGTGACGTTACAGACTTCGACAAATTAAATCTCGAAATCTGGTCAAACGGTTCAATTGATGTAAGCAATGCTTTATCACAGGCAGCTAACATCTTAATCGAACACTTTATGCAAATTGCTTCTATCACAGGCACACCTGTTATCACAGTGCCTCAGGCTGCTGTGGTTGAGGAAGAAGTTGTTGCTGATACAACAGCTCCGACTATTTCAATCGAAGATTTGGAATTGTCAGTAAGAGCTTACAACTGCTTGAAAAGAGCAAGCATCAACAACATGGCTGAGCTCTTGAAAAAGTCAGAACATGATCTTTTAAACATCAAGAACTTCGGTAAAAAATCTTCTGATGAAGTAATTGAAAAACTTCACCAATTCGGTTTAGACCTCATGCCTAATCCGGAAGGCGTAGACCTTGAAGAAGTATAAGTAATAGTTGAAAAGTACAATTAATTAGTAAGGACAAATAAAATGAGACACCAGTCTAAAAAACACACATTAGGAAAAGCACAAGACCAAAGAAATGCTTTGCTGCGTTCTTTAGCGACTGAACTTATTTTGCACGGTGAAATAAAAACTACAATGGCAAGAGCAAAAGCTCTCAGACCTTATGCAGAAAACATCATCACACTTGCAAAACAAGGAAGCCTCCATTCAAGAAGACAGGCTGCAAGATTCATTTTTGACCGTGAAACAGGCAAATTCATGAATTTTGAAACAGGCGAGGTTCTTGAAGGCGTAGAAAAAGCTGATAAAGAAAAGAAAGCAATTGCTCAAACTGTTTTGAGAAAATTGTTCAGCGAAGTCGGTAAAAAATACGAAAACAGAAACGGCGGCTACACAAGAATTTACAGAATGCCCCCCAGAAGAGGCGATGCTTCTGAAATGGCATTGATTCAATTGGTGTAATGCCTAAGTATTCGATTGTCGTAGAATATATCGGAACAAATTATTCGGGCTCACAGGTTCAGCCTGATAAGGAAACGATTCAGTCTGAACTTAACAAAGCCCTTCGCACATTAGACAAATCCATAACAAAAACAATATTCTCGGGCAGAACTGATGCCGGAGTGCACTCAAAAGGACAGGTTGTTCATTTTGTGAGTGAGGAGCCGATTGTTGCTTCAAGGTTCCTCAATTCAATAAATGGCATTCTTCCTCAGGACATAAGTGTTTCAAAAATTGAAGAAGTTGATGAACACTTTCATGCACAGCTGAGTGCCAGATACAGAAGGTATCAGTACAGGATTGTCAACAGACGATTCAGAAGTGCCTGGGATTTCCACTCTCTTTTGGTTCGGGAACCTCTGAATCTTGAGAGAATGAACATGGCTCTTTCTTATTTAAAAGGTGAACACGATTTCACTTCGTTTAAATCAATGAAAACAGCCAATCCTGCAAAAGACTGTATTGTATACAAGGCAGAGTGTTCAAAACAGGGTGATGAAATTATTTTCGAGATTGTTGCGAACAGGTTTTTGTACAATATGGTCAGAACAATTGTCGGAACTTTGTTGATGATTGAGAAAGACAAGCTTGAACCCGAAGCTATGAAGCTCATTTTGGATGCAAAGGACAGAACAAAGGCAGGTCCTACAATCAGTCCTGACGGGCTGACACTGGTTGAGGTCGGTTATGAAGACTTTAATCGGAATAACTAAGAAGATAGCAACATAATATAAAAGGAAAACTGAAAGATGAAAACATATTCAGCAAAACCTCTTGAAGTTGAAAGAAAATGGTATGTAATCGATGCCGAAGGTCAAACTTTGGGCAGATTGGCTACTGTTTGTGCTAACTTACTCAGAGGCAAAACAAAACCTGAATTCACTCCTAACGTTGACACAGGCGATTTTGTTATCGTTATCAACGCTGAAAAAATTCAGGTTACAGGTAAAAAAGAAACTGACAAAATTTATTACCACCACACAATGTATCCGGGCGGATTGAAATCAATATCTTTTAAAGATTTGATGGCAAAAGATCCTACAAAAGCTATTGAAAAGGCTGTAAAAGGTATGCTTCCGCACAATACATTGGGTGCTCAACAGTTTACAAAACTGAAAGTTTACGCAGGTTCAGAGCATCCGCACGAAGCTCAAAAACCCGTTGTATATGAAATGGAGGTTAAATAATGGCAGACGTAATTATGGCAACAGGCAGAAGAAAAACCTCTATTGCGGTTGTAAAACTGGTTAAAGGCAAAGGCAGAGTATTCATCAACGGAAAAACTCTTGCCGCGTATATCGGAAACAGACCGGCTTTGGAAATCCAAATCTTCAAACCGTTAGCTTTGACAGAAAACATGGAAAACTATGATGTCAGAGTTAAAGCGGTTGGCGGCGGAATTTCTTCTCAAGCAGGTGCTATCAGACACGGTATCTCAAGAGCTTTGTTGGAAGTAAACCCTGAATACAGAAGCGTGTTGAAAGCTGAAGGTCTTTTGACTAGAGATGCAAGAGTTAAAGAACGTAAAAAATACGGTAGAAAAAGAGCAAGAAAAAGATTCCAGTTCTCAAAACGTTAGAGAGCTGCGGCACAGCCAAAAGGATCTTTATTCAAATATCAAAGAAACAAAAAAGCGAATCCTCAAAGGTTCGCTTTTTTGTTAGTTTTTGATTCAAAAGTTTACAATTGTTAAGCGTTTTGCGCTGAAAAATATTTTTTGTTGGCAAAAAAGTTTATTCACGTGTTATATTACATGAAAACGGAGGATTTTCATGATTAAACAGATTGGCGGAATCCCGCTTACTATTGTGAAAAAGATAAATGGGAAAAAGGTTGTAACAGTTGCGCCTATTGAAAAGCTTTCAAAAAATATTGACCCCAAAATTGCAAAAAATATCGAAGCCAGACTTAAAGAAACACAAAATTCAGGTGCTCATGTATATGGCATTTTTGAAAGAGTCTTGACAAACGGAGATGTTGTTATACTCGAAAATAAAGCAAAATACAATGATATGGTGGATCCTGTTTTTGCGGATGTTGTGACGTTGTTCAAAAAAGACGGAACCATCAAAACACGAACCAAGCTTACGAAATCAAAAACTTTTGTTGGGTATTCAGTGGCTTACAATTACGATGTGCAAAAATATATTGAAAAGGTGCGAGACGGAAAAATTTTATCCAAAAAATCAGCATATATAAAGTTGGACAACGATTGTGCTCCTATTTTCTGGGAACGAATTTCCTCTACTCCCGAAAAGACAGACTATGAGTTTTATCAAAACCTTAAAAAAGACAGGTATTATTCAAAGTCGGAAGATTTTCTTGAAAATAAACCGTATAAAAATGATATATATAAACAAACTGAAGAGTGGGATAAAAAAGAAAAGGAATTGTTTCATTCAGCACCATGGCAAGAGTATGATGAGTTCATAACTAAAAGTGACAAGCTTCCTTTTGTAAGAACTAAAGGAACCTGGGTAGGCAATTTCATGGATAAATATAAACCACCGAAGTTTTAATGCTGCTTAGTTGTATTGCTTTTATTTTAAAAATATAAGATAATAATAACCATGAGAAGAGAATTGACCTTAGCATTATCATTATCATTATCATTAGTTCTGGCAATGGCTCCAATGGATGTGTCTGCCAAAATGTCACCGGAGTCATATCAGTTGTTTCAAACAGCTAACAGCCTTGAAAAAGACAGCAATCTCGGTCAGGCAGCCGAACAAATAAAAAAAGCAATCGAGCTTTCTCCTGATGAGGCTATACTTTATATTAAACTGGGCGGGCTATATTCGGAAATGGGCGACTGGCAAAACGCCCTTGTTGCTTACAAAAAAGCTATCAGATTAAAACCGAATGATGCTGTTGTTTATATCAGCATGGGAAATATCTTGCAGCAGCAGCACGATTATGAAAATGCCTTTCAGGCTTACAATCAGGCTTTGACAATTTTTCCGGAATATAAATATAACTATTTGAACCTTGCGAATGTGAAGTTTCTTCAGGGGGATAATCAAGAAGCAATTAAATATTTTAAAACTTTTCTCGGATATTATCCTGACAACGTAGAAGCGAGAGAAAACCTGGCTTCTATCTATTTGAAACTGGATAAATATCAAGATGCGGCTGACGAATATGCTTCTCTTTATACGAAAAACCCAACGGGCTTTAATGAGTATCCTAACTATGGATTGGCTCTTCTTCGTTCCGGAGATTATACAAATGCGGTTGAAATGTTCAAAAAAGCAGTGAGAATAGATCCTAATGACTATGCTTCTCATGGTAATATGGCTCTTGCTTATGTCAGACTCGACAAAAATGATCTTGCTCTGATTGAATTTAGAAACGCTTTTCAAATAAAACCTGATCTTGATGATTTGAAATTTGATTATGCAAACCTTCTTGCAGATATGGGCAAGACTCAAGATGCAATCAACATGTATAAAGAATATATTGCATATAAACCCAAAGACCCAATGGCATATTACAACCTGGGCTTGATTTATCAAAAAAATGCAAAATATGATGATGCAATTGCTTCTTACAAAAAATCTCTCGAGCTTGAGCCTTCAAATGCAGAAGTAAAAAGAGAACTCGCGAGAAGCTATCACTTCAGCAAAAACTATACGGAAGCTATCAAACTATATGACGAGCTTCTTGCACAGGATAAAAACGATTATAACCTGTTATTCAATAAAGCAATAGCTCTTCATGCAACAGGCAGCTATGACAGTGCAATTTCTATTTATAAAAACCTGTATTCTCAAAGAAATGAACCTAAAGTCAAAGAATATCTCGGCAAAGCATATTTGAATCAAGGTGATTTTTATATGAAAAACGGTTCACAGAAAAAGGCAGTGAACTGCTATGAACAGGCTGCTGCTTTGAATGCTAATGATGCTGATGCATACAAAGCTATGGCGAAGGCTTATGATTCTATCGGGGCAAAAACTAAAGCCATTGAAAAATTTGAAAGAGCTATTGAAATTAACCCTGATGACGCTGAAACCAATATAGAATATGCAAAAACACTATCTAAATATGAACGAAATCAAGAAGCTCAAGATGTTTTCAGTAAAGTTATTTCTCTTGATGCACAAAACTCAGAGGCTCACATAGGGCTGGCTGATTCTTATATGGCAGAAAAAGCCTATGACAAAGCGGTTGTTGAATATGAAAAGGCTGTTGCTCTTGATTCGGAAGACGAGGCAGCTTTGATTAAACTTGGCAATGCTTATAAAGCTATGTCTCAAACAAAAAAGGCTCTTGAGCAATATGAAAAAGCCGTGTTTTTGAATATAAAAAATACAGATGCAATGTTTAATTCAGGGCTTTGTTATGCTGAACTCAAAGACTATGCAAAAGCAAAAGATTCATTTAATAAGGTAATTGCTATTGACCCGAATTACGCTTATGCATATTACGCATTGGGCATGGCTTATGAAACAGAAAAAGACTACCCGAAAGCTATTGTGAATTATGAAAAATTTATGACTTTGTCAGATGACAATGATATGAAATCTCAAATCAAAAATCAGGTTGAATATTTGAAGTCTAAGAAATAATATGAAAACAGCTTCGAAATATTTTATTGTGCTTTTTTTGTGCTTTACAACCGTTGTTATGAGTGGGTGGCGGTTTCATCTGAAAAAAAACAGACCTCTGCTGCTTTTTAACAACCGCCCTATTACAGCACAAACCATAAACTATACAACAAGATATTTTAAAACAGGTCAAAAAATCCATTTTATCCTTATAGTTCCGTTAGGATTCAAAGATGACCATATTCGTGTACAGCTTGTTAAAAAAGAAGAAAAAACCCAGCACTGGGGTTATAAAGTCTATTGGGCTCAGGACTATCGCGTCGAACGTGGGGATAAGTCTTTTATCTCTTATATCGTAGTTCCTGAAAAAGGCTATTACTTCTTGCAGATTTTTGAGTTTAACGATTTTGACTGGCCACTTGTAAGAAATGATTTCTGGGTGAGAGAATGATGAAGAATCTCTTTTTATATTTGAAATTCTATTTTTTCAAACTCTTTAGCTCAAAATATAAAATAAAAGGTAAATGCAATCGCTGCGGAGCTTGCTGCCGCAATATAGTTTTTATGATTGAGAATGACTATGTCACAAATGAGACACAGTTTGAGCGTCTGAAGATTTTTGACAAAAAATATCACCACTTTGAAATTTCGGGGAAAAGCTCTCGCAAAGAAAAAAACGGAGAGCAGGTTTTGTTGTTCAGATGTAAGTCTCTTGATGACAACAACAGATGCAGGGATTATTTCTTTCGTTCGATTTATTGCAGGGAATATCCCCGTGTCACAGAAAAAATCAGACTCGGCGGATGTGAAACTTTTGAGACATGCGGATATGAGATAGCTGTTGATAAGAAATTTGAAGAATATTTAAGATAAAAAAATATTAAATATCCTTTACATAACCTGATTTTTGGTCAATTTTTGAATCCGATTTGTTTTACATGTTTTGTGAAGTAGTCTCAAATTTTGTTGGATTCTGGTACAATAAAATTTGCCGAATGTGAAAGGTAAAACTTTCTTGATTATTAATAACAAAAAAATTCTGGACGGAATAAAGTTTGTAGGTCATAGTATAAACTCTCCGGAACAAAGACTGATTCAAGGTGCAACGGCACTGATGACCCAGCCTTTTATTGACCTGAATAACAAGAATGTTGATGAGGATACCAGAATGATGTCAGTGGCGAGAACACTGGCAAAAATAATAGCCGGAACAACCGTGGGGGTTCTTGTACGTCAGGGCAGCATCTCTTTGATAAAGGCTATGTCTCAATATAAATTCAATCCTATGGTTACGACCGGTTCTAAGCTTCAAAAGGTCAGCACACTTCGAAGCCTGTTTCTGCCTGTTTTTAAAACAGTCGGTTCAGCTATGACAGAACAGGCTGCGAAAGAAGAAATGAATCTTTATAGAAAAGGTATGGGTACATTTGTCGGAACAATGGCAGGTCTTATTACTAACTTCTTGATTGATGCACCTGCAACAAAATGGCTCACCGGAATATTTTATAAAAAGATAAAGAAAGATGATAATCAATCGGAAAAAACTACAAACACAACTAAGCTGTCTTTGAACAACACACAAGCTTCTGCTCCTTCACTTCTTTTGAAATTGCAAAAGGAGGTGCATAAGTAATGGCTGTCTGGGGAAAATTTAAAGATGTAATGTTTAGAATGTACTCCGGAGACGGAGGAAAAATGCTTGTGCATATGGGCGCACTTGGCTGGATATTCAGCTCTGCGGCTCAGATAGGTGCAATTTTAACCGACAAAAAGATAGATAAATCAAAGAGAAAATTCCTTCTTCCTCAAGAGGGTGCTGATGCGGCTGTAAATGTTGTAATGTATTATTCGCTTTGTGCTGCTATCAAAAAGGCTTCTGATGTAGCGGTTGAAAGGGGATATATTATGCCGGGCAGCGTGATTGACACACTGATGTCTATAAAACCGGCTGCTGTTCCTGCTGTTGCGAAAAAAAATTGGAAATCTCTGTTTAACAAAGAGGAATTGAAATCTCTGACAAAAACTTTCTCGTCTTTCAATAATATGAGTATGTTTAAACATGCAGGACGTGAAGAACTCCTCGCATCAAGGCTTAAACTTGTTTCTATGCAAAGAGAATTTAAAGCCTTTAAAAACGGAATGGGTGTGTTTGCTGCTATATTCGCCTCTGTTCTTGCCTGCAACATTGTTACTCCTTTTGTAAGAAATATTGTTGCAAATAAAGTTAAAGATAAACTCAACAAGAAGGAATCGCTTGACATTCGAAAAAAACAGATTGTTAATAATATTACTACAAAAACTCCTCTTACAAAGAATTTTTCTTCTTTTCAAAATTACAACGCATTTTCAAATGTTAAAATATAATTGAATTTACACCTCTTTTCAACTAGACTTAAAATGGATAAAAAGAGGAGAAAATATGTTATTTTTTAGTGTTTTGTATAATTTAGTGCTAATCTTTTTCAGCATAGTTTTGTTACCTGTAATTTTGATTGCACTGGCTGTTGTGCCGAAATTTCGCGCAGGCTTTTGGCAAAAATTGGGATTTTATAACTTTAAAATTGACAAAACAAAACAAACAATCTTCTTTCACGCTGTTTCGGTCGGAGAAGTTAACGCAATCGAAACACTTGTTAAAAGAACGAGAAAAGAGTTTCCTGAGGCGAATATTGTTCTTTCTACGACAACAAAAACAGGACAGCAGATTGCAGAAAAAAAACTTTCAAATACTGTGGATGTTATTACGTATTTCCCGTTTGACTATTTCTTTAGCGTAAATTCTTTTTTGAATGCGGCATGTCCTGATAAAATAATCATCGCAGAAACAGAAATCTGGCCTGACTTTGTGTATCTGGCAAAAAGAAGAAATATACCTGTCTATATTGTAAACGGCAGACTTTCTCCAAATTCATATAAAGGATATAAAAGATTTTCTTTCTTTTTTAAACCCGTGCTCTCACAGTATGAAGGAATCTTTATGCAAACACAGGGGGATAAGGAACGAATTCTTGACGTTGGAGCACCTGCGGAAAAAACAAAAGTTATGGGCAATTTAAAGTTTGATATAGCTCCTGTGCTTAACGATTCTGAAATCTCTGAACTGGCTGAAAGCTTGAAATTGAACTGCAAGAAAATGATTGCCGCAGCCAGCACTCATAAAGGTGAAGACGAGATTGTGCTTCAATGCTTTAAAGAAATAAAAGCTGAATATCCTGACTTGAAACTTTTGCTTGCACCAAGACACCCCGAAAGATATGAGGCTGTTGAGGCTCTTTTAAAATCAAGCGGCTTTTCTTACGGAAGAAGAAGCAAAAATGAAACCTTTGAATCAAACGACATCATTATGCTCGACACAATGGGCGAATTGATGAAAATGTTTTCTGTCTGCCACTTTGCTTTTATAGGCGGCAGTTTCTCAAAAACAGGGGGACACAACCCTCTTGAGGCAAATATCTGGGGAAAACCCGTGCTCTCAGGTGAGTGTGTGTTTAACTTCAAAGATATATATGCTTTCCTGACAAAAACAAAAGCAGCAAAGCTTTCCTCTTCTCAAGAAGAGCTTAAGGGTGATATGAAAAAGCTTCTTGAAGATGACATTTATTATGCTCAGGCATGCAGTGATACAAAGAAAATTTTTGATGAGAACAAAGGTGCAGTTGATTTTGTAATAACTGAATTGTTGAAGTAAACATATAAAAAGACCTCCAATTAAGGAGGTCTTTTTGTTCGTGAAAAATCTATTTTTTATTAGTCATATACATAATTAATTAAAGCGGCTTCTCTTGCTTTTTTTACGGCTCTTGCAAGCATTCTCTGGTGTTCTGCGCAAGTTCCGGTAATTCTTCTCGGGAGAATTTTTCCTGCTTCAGTTAAATATCTTCTGATTTTTTGAGCATCTTTGTAATCAATAACTTCTACTTTATCTGCACAGAAGTTGCAGCTTTTTCTTTTGTTTTTGTCGATTTGTGGTCTTGCCATTTTTTTTTCCTTTTCTATGATAATTTCTACTTTTGGGATGTCTTGGATTACCGGCATGTCCGGAAATCCGCCAGGCTTTTACGCTCAAACTAACTTAATACGCTACGGGCTAAAACGGAATTTCGTCTTCACCGATTAGGTCGTCTGAGAAATCGGTTTGTCCGAACTGGACAATCGAATCGGGAGATTTTGGCTGAGAAGCCGGTGTTGATGCTGATGCACCCATTTTTTCGACTGCGAAAGCATCAATCTCTACGATTCTTTTTTCTGAACCGTCTTCGTTCTTGACGGTGTTGTTCTGGAGTCTGCCTTCAACAACAACTCTGTCTGACTTGTTGATTGTTTCGGCGACTGTTTCAGCCAAATTGCCTTTGGCTACTATTCTAACCAGCGTTTCTTCATTGTCGGAAATGTTCAAAGCAAATGCCGAAATTGGCACATTGTTTGAAGTAAAACGCTTTTCCGGCGCTCTGTAAACTGTTCCTGATATAACTGCTTTTGCTAAGCTCATTTTCCGCTCCTGATATTTCCTGACTATGCGTTAACTTTAGAATCTTCCATAAACATGATTCTTAAGATATTATCGTTCAATCTCAATTGTCTCTTGAGTTCAACAACTTTATCAGGTGCAAGGTCCATTCTTTGTGCTACAAAGTGACCGTCTCTGAAGTTTTGGATGTCGTGAGCCAATTTTTTTCTGCCCATTTTGTCGGTAGCAAAAACATTGCCGCCCAAAGATTTAACAATATCTTCTATTTTGGCAATTATTTTATCGGCTTCTTCAGCATCCATATTTGGTTTAATGATTGTGAGTAATTCGTATTTTCTCAATTTTCTGCTCCTTTTCCGATTTTTCACGTGTAAAGGTAAAGTAACATAAACAAAATTTGAATACAAACATTTTTCGTCCGAAATCTTACGGATGCGTAATAATTTGCCCCGTTTGTCTCAGTCCAGTTCTTCGGGTGAAGCAATCCTTCCTAAAACAGCACTTGCAGCAGCAACGGCTGGTGAAGAAAGATAGACTTCGCTGTCAACGTGTCCCATTCTTCCTACGAAGTTTCGGTTTGTTGTGGAAATTGCTTTTTCTCCTTCTGCAAGAATTCCGGCATATCCCCCCAGACATGGGCCGCAGGTAGGCGTAGATACTGCACCTTCCGCTTCGATAATGGTTTGTATATAACCAAGCTTCATTGCTTCAAGATAAATATCCTGTGTTCCCGGAAATACAATCAGCCTTACGTCAGGATGAACCTTTCTTCCTTTGAGAATTTCAGCCGTAACTTTCAAATCCTCTAGACGTCCGTTTGTGCAGCTTCCTATAACGGACTGGTCAATTTTTACTTCTCCGACTTGTGAAATTGGCCTTGTGTTTTCGGGAAGATGAGGGAAAGCGACAGTCGGCTCTATTTTTGAGACATCGTATACAAGAACTTTTTCATATTCCGCATCCGAATCGCTTGTGAAAAATACAGGTGTTCTGAGGCTTCTGCCTTTCAGGTATTCTTTTGTAATTTCATCCGGTACAATGATTCCGTTTTTTGCACCAGCTTCAATAGCCATGTTGCAGATTGTCAAACGACCGTCCATGTCCATTTCTTCGATAGCTGTTCCTCCTATTTCAAGTGTTTTGTAAAGTGCTCCGTCTACACCGATGTCTCCTATAAGATGAAGAATCAAGTCCTTTGCACTTACCCATTTGTTCAGCTTTCCGTTGAATTCGACTTTGATCGTTGAGGGTACTTTGAACCAGGTATCACCTGATGCCATTGCACAGGCAAGGTCTGTTGAACCTACGCCGGTTGAAAATGCACCCAGTGCTCCGTATGTGCAGGTGTGAGAGTCAGCTCCAATGATTAAATCACCTGCTGTCACAATGCCTTTTTCAGGCAAAAGTGCGTGTTCAATACCCATTCTGCCTACTTCAAAATAGTTTTTCAGGTTTTGTTCTTTTGAAAATTCACGAACCATTTTTGCCTGTTGTGCAGACTTTATGTCTTTGTTTGGGACAAAATGGTCAGGAACAAAAACAACTCTGTCTTTGTCAAAAACCTTGTCCACACCGATTTTTTTAAATTCTTTTATGGCGACGGGGCCTGTTATGTCGTTTGCGAGGGTAATGTCAACTTTTGCGCTAATCAAATCACCGGCTTTCACAGACTCAAGCCCTGCATGTGCGGCAAAAATCTTTTCTGTAATCGTCATTGGACGTTTCATTCTTTTTCTCCAACTTTGTAAATTTATAAAAAATTTTATTATAAATGTAACATTTTGTAAATCGTACTTTGATTTTTTTAAATTTGAACTTTTTTGATGCCGATATACAACTTATAGAATCAAGGAATGAAAGGTGTGCGTATGAGTATGTTCAACAAGAATATGAAAATCGGGGAAGGTCAAAAGTATGATACAACACAGGTCTCTACTGAAGGTATATCGGCTGAAGAACGTGCCGAAATGGAGAAAAAGAACAGGAAAATGATTGATATCTTCAAAGCTTTTGATGTTGATGGAGACGGAAGTTTGAATAAACTCGAACTGGCTGCGGCAATGGATGCATTTTCAAAACTTGATTATGATGGAGGAAAAGACGGCAAGCTCTCCAAAAAAGAACTTAAAAAAGGTGCAGAACAATTTAACGAGGCTTTCAAAGATTTAGGTGTAAATATTGAAGGCAAAGACCTCAAAGCCTTTTTAAAAGGGGTCAGAAAATATACAAAAGATGACGAAAAAACTTCAACTCAGGGTGTTTTAGATGACTATGCCGCTGAAGTTCAAGCAAAGGCGGAAGCAGAAGCTAAGGCAAAAGCTGAAGCTGAGGCAAAAGCAAAAGCGGAAGCAGAAGCAAAAGCCAAAGCTGAGGCCGAGGCAAAAGCAAAGGCGGAAGCAGAAGCGAAAGCCAAAGCAGAAGCAGCAAGACTTGCTACTCCAACAGCATATACAATTCAACCAAATGAAAGACTTGATGATTTGTTGAAACGTTCTCTTAAAGCTCAGGGCAAAGAGGTTAACGATGAAACTCTTGCCGAAGCGAAAGCGGAGTTCATAAAAAATAATCCGGGTGCTCTTCACGGACCGAAAGGCAAGGAATATCTTTATATGGGCGATACAGTGAAAATTGCCGGCGGACTTGAAGACAAAGGTAATGCTGATGAAATAAAAGCACAATACAGAGCTGATCAGGCTGAAAAACGAGCAAAAGCGGAAGCCGAGGCAAAAGCAAAGGCAGAAGCGGAAGCTAAAGCAAAAGCAAAGGCAGAAGCGGAAGCTAAAGCAAAAGCTGAGGCAGAAGCGAGACGACGTGCATTGGCACCTAAACCTTATGTGGCTGAGCGCAGTTCGACGTATGTAGCACCAAGGGTTCCTGTTGAGCCTGTAACTGTTAAAAAAGTAGAACCCCAGAAACCTGATCCTAAAAAACTTGCAGCTATGAATAAACATCCGCTTATGGAACAGCTGCCAAACGGCTACTCACGCCGTGATATTCCCGGTTTTAATGATGCATATTACGACAAGAACGGAAATCGTATTACTAAGCAAACGTATATGAAAGCTCGCGGTAAAAAAGATCCGAAAATAGACAGAATGGTTGCTCATCCGATACTTGAACAACTGCCAAACGGTTATACAAAAAGAGACAGAAGCGGTCCGGGCGTGTTCTATTATGACAAACAAGGCAATATGATTACTGAGGCTGAGTACCAAAGAGCTAAAAAAGCCGGTCATTAAAAATATTTTGAATATTTATGAAAGACCTGAGTAAAATCAGGTCTTTTTTCATACATTTATTATATTCATTTTCCTCTCGGATGTGGTATGATTAACTTACATAAGTTGATTTGATAGGAGTGTTTTATGTCTGTTGACGATACTTTGGTTATGATTCTCGCGGGCGGTGAAGGAAAAAGACTTTATCCTTTAACAAGAGACCGAGCAAAACCGGCTGTTCCTTTTGGCGGAAGGTATCGTATCATAGACTTTGTTATAAATAATTTTATCAATTCGGGTTTTTACAGGCTGAAAATTCTGACACAGTATAAATCAGATTCCTTGAACAAACATATTTTAAGAACTTGGCCATTATCTCCCATTATTAACCAATATGTTGATCTTGTGCCTGCTCAGATGAGAATAGACGGTCACTGGTATAAAGGTACGGCTGATGCTGTTTTTCAAAATATACACCATATCTTGAGCGAGGACAGCTCTTATGTAGCAGTGTTTGGCGGCGACCATATATATAAAATGAACGTTGCTTCAATGCGTGACTTTCACAAAGAACATGATGCTGATTTAACAATCTCTGCGATTCCGATTCCGATTGAAGAAGCAGGTGAATATGGCATTATGGAGGTTGATGAAAACTGGCATCTCACGAATTTTGTTGAAAAACCTAAAACAAGACCCAAGCACATCCCCGGTGATGAAACAAAATGTCTTGCTTCTATGGGAAATTATATCTTTAAACGTAATAAACTTATTGAAGAATTGCGCATTGATGCTGACATTCAGACATCTAACCACGATTTTGGCAAAAACGTTATTCCGAAAATGCTTGAGCAAGGTGACAAAATTTATGTTTATGACTTTGCACAAAATGAATTCCCCGGCATGGAAGAGTCTGAAAGAGGTTACTGGCGTGACGTGGGAACAATGGACGCTTACTGGCAGGCGAATATGGATTTGTTAGCTTATGATCCTGAATTCAATCTTTATACAAAAGAGTGGCCTTTGAGAACTTTCAATTATAACTATCCTCCGGCTAAATTTATCTGGGAGGAACTTGAAAGAAGAGGTATGGCTACGAATTCTCTTGTTTCTGAAGGTTGTATTATTTCGGGCGGTACTCTTTCAAGATGTATTCTCTCGCCAAAAGTCAGAATCAACAGCTTTTCAAGTATTGTTGATTCAATAATCATGGAAAATGTTAATGTCGGCAGACATTCTCATATCCAAAAAGCAATTATAGATAAGAATGTAGATATACCGCCTTATACAAAAATCGGTTTTGACAGAGAAGAAGATGAGGCACGCGGATTCTTTGTCTCAGAAGGCGGAGTGACAGTTGTGCCAAAGGGAGCGAAACTTTGAAAAAGAACGTTAAATATTCATTGATTGCGGGAATAATATTAGTAATAACATTAATTACTGTAACAAGCTGTATGGCTATCCTGCCAAAAGCCAATATGAAACCCTCTGACTATGATACGGGTCTCACATATGAACAGGCTGCCACAGAGGACAAGCCCATGCTTGCTGTATTTTATGTTGACTGGTGTACATACTGCAAAAAATTTATGCCTAGAATGGACAAAGTCAGAAATATAAATAAGGATGACTTTAATTTTGTTCTCATAAATGTGGAAAATCCCCAAAATGAACCTCTGGTTAGAGAATATAGAATTTCAGGCTATCCTGCGGTTTACATAATAGATCCAAAGTATGACAACAGAGTCCACATCGACAATCCTTTCCTCGAATCGGTCGATGACTTGAATAAAGAAGTATCTCGTTATAAAAACTTTAGAAATTTAATTAAAAAGGGCGATTCATGCAAATAAACAAAAAATCGGCAATGACACTGGCAGAAGTACTTATGGTTCTGGTTATAATAGGCACGGTTTCTGCTTTAACTGTTCCCGGACTGAAAAAATACTCACAGCGGTCCGAATATGCCAAACTTGCTCAAAAAGGATATAACACACTTCAAGGTGCATTTGACCTTGCTGTTGCTAATGAAGAAAAAGACCCTGATGAGTGGTCAGGTACTAACGTTGCAAGCTTTCTGCTGAGGGACTATCTTGGAAAATATATGAACAAAGCAGAAGACTGCTCAGCTTCTTACGGTTCATCGAACAGCTGTTTTAAAGGAATAACACCTTATTCTGGCGGTACTGTACAAACGCCAAGCGTACGTTCAATGATTCTTCCTGACGGAATTTCAATCTCGGCTTCAGGTAATAATTCCGGCGGAGTTGCTATGAATGCTTTTATTGTGGATGTTAACGGGCCGAATGAACCAAACAGAGAAGGCGTTGACATATTTATTTTTAATTATGGAAAATATAATGCTAACTGTACTGCAACGGCTTCTGACGGTCAGTGGAAATTCTGTCCTGCCAATAACCATACACGCCAGCTTATGGAAGACGGCTGGAGAATTACATACTGGTAAGTTCGAAGTGGATTTATATAGAAAGGTCTCAAAAAAATATGATGTTTGATAAGAAAAATGCAATGACATATATTGAATTGATAATGGTAATTGCTATCATTGGAACGGTGTCGGCTGTTTCTTTACCTGCATTGAAAAGACATTCACAAAAGACTGAATTCGCTGCACTCGCGAAAAAAGCATATACTGACCTTGAAGATGCAATGGATAATGCTGTGTTGACAGAAGGACCTATGAGAAATTGGGATTTTTCTTCAAATGCTACATTCTGTTCAAAATATCTGGCCCCTAATATGAATGTAATGAAAAATAACTGTGATGCAACAACGCCTTCAATTACAACAAGGTCAATGATGACTATGCAGGTAGCAGAGTGTGACGGCTCATTCTGTCACGTTCACGTTGATGTAAATGGAAATAAAAGACCAAACCTTGTCGGCAAAGATTTTTTTGAATTTCAGGTCAGCAGGGTAGACAAAGGCGGAATCTATACTGCTGAATCTGTGCAGCCTGCTTCTCACGGCGGAGCAAATCTCTTGAGGCAGAACGGCTGGAAATTTACTGACAGGCTCTGGCGTTGTGAATGGACAACCAACAACGGCAATAACTGCGGTTTATGATTTTCTGAAAAATTTCCACCTGTTGTACTATTGCAAACCTCTTGCTATTAGATATGATTGTTATTATAATAACAATTAATAATCCGTAGGGAAGAGGACGTTTACAATGAATAAAAAATTATTATTAGGAATAATTATAGCCATAATAATTATTCCTATTGTTTTCAATAAAGCAGCAGGTATAATAGGCGCAAAAATTATGGCAGAAATGCAAAAAAAACCGACGCCTGTTGATGTTGCTATTTCAGAAGAAACCGAGATTTACCCTCAGACAGAATCTGTCGGACGTATCGAGGCAAAGTATTCTGTGGATGTTGTTGCGAGAATCAACGGCTGGCTCCAGAAAAGATATTTTCAAGAAGGTGCTTTCGTAAAAAAAGGTCAGACTCTGTTTTTGATTCAGCCAAATGAATATGCAATTGCGGTACAGCAGGCTCAAGCTGCTGTCAGACAGGCACAGGCCGCTTTGATAAATTCCGAAAAAGAATTGAAACGTGCTCAAGAACTCGTAAAAAACGATTTTGTGAGCAAATCATATTATGATCAGGCACTTGCCACAAGAGACCAGAACAAAGCTACTCTTGATGTGAACAAGGCTAATCTTGCTTCTGCAAAGTTAAATTTGAGTTATACCAAAATAGCCTCACCTGTTGACGGAAAAGTCGGAAAAATCCTTATCACGGAAGGCAACCTTGTTAATTCACAGTCAGGGCCTTTGACAAAAATAGTTTCAACAAGCCCTATTTATGCATACTTTAACATTAAAAGCGAGGACTATCTTCAATATATGAAAAAAGCACTCGATCCGAAATGTTGTGAATTGTCAGGTATGGACGTAAAAATTAAACTTTCTGACGGGACAGAATATCATGAAAAAGGCAAACTCGAATTTGTGAACAACGAGGTTGACCAGACCGCCGGGACAATAGCTTTGAGAGCTACTTTTCAGAACAAAGACAACCTTCTTGTCCCCGGAGATTTTGTGAATGTTACTGCTATTTCAAAATCACCGACAAAGGTGGTTGTTGTTCCTCAAATAGCTGTCTCAGACAGTACAAACGGAACTTTTGTCTGGACAATTAATGATAAAAGTCAGGCAAAACAAAAATATGTAAAAATTGCTACAAAACAATACGGTGACAAATGGATTGTCACTGAAGGGCTTGAACCCGGCGAAAAAGTTATTACAAAAGGCTTTCAAAGACTTAGAGACGGCGCAAATGTCGTAATAGACGAAAAAGCAGCTGCTCAGGCAGAAGAAAAGCAAGCTGATGAAGATAAAGGTAAAAAATAATCAATGGATAACAATCAGAATAATCAAAATAATAAAGATTTATATTTCTTTATACGAAAACCCAGATTTGCTATTGTAATATCTATTTTTATTACACTGGTTGGTGCAATATCAATGCTTGGGTTGAAATTGGAAAAATATCCGAACATTACCCCGCCCCAGATTATGGTGAGTGCATCATATCCCGGTGCGAGTGCTGACGTTGTCGAATCATCTGTTGCATCTCTTCTCGAATCCCAAATTAACGGTGTAGAAGATATGCTCTATATGATTTCAACAAGCTCGGATGAGTCATATCAGCTCCAGATTTATTTCAAAGTCGGCTCTGACAGAAACATTGACCTTGTAAATGTCCAAAACAGAATCCAGCAGATTCAGCCGAAATTGCCGGAAGACGTTAAAAGGCTCGGGGTTACGGCAAAACAACAGGTGTCAGGTGCCGGTGTTGCGATTTTGAACCTTGCTTCCACAGACGGAAGATATTCACAGCTTGATGTAACAAACTATGCTTCAATTTTCATCAAAGATGAAATAGCCCGTCTGCCGGGTGTCGGTGAGGTAAACGTATACGGTGCAGGCAACTATTCTATGAGAATATGGCTGGATACGGAAAAAATGGCAAACCTGAATGTATCCGTACTCGAAGTCCAAAATGCCATTAATACCCAAAACGTTCAAGTGTCGGCAGGTGCACTCGGCCAGGAACCCGGACCTGACAAACAACGTTTTCAAATTACCTTGAGAACAAAAGGAAGGCTTCTTGAACCTTCCGAGTTCGAAAATATAATTGTCCGTTCCAATAGAGACGGTTCTAATATTAGAATAAAAGACATTGCACGTGTTGAACTGGGGTCTGAAACTTATTCCAGAAACGGTAAAGTTGACGGAAAACCTGCTGCTTTAATGCAGATTGTTCAGATTCCCGGTGCGAATGCCATTGATATTGTAAACGAAGTCGAAAAGAAAATGGCAGAAATCAAAAAGACGATTCCTGACGGTATGGAGCTGGCAATGGTGCATGATGATACTTTGTTCATCAGAGAATCTATGAAAGAGGTTGTTAAAACAATCATTGAAACTTCTATAATCGTTGTGGCAATCATCTTTATCTTTTTGGGGGACCCGAGAGCTACTCTCGTTCCTTTGATTGCGATTCCTGTTTCGTTAATCGGTACGTTTGCAGCATTGCCTGTGTTTGACATGTCGATTAACCTTTTGACCCTGTTTGCGATGGTATTGGCTGTTGCAACCGTAGTCGACGATGCTATTGTTGTAATCGAAAACGTAAAACGACATCTGGAGGACGGCAAATCACCTGTTGAAGCTACCCAGATAACAATGCAGGAAATCGGCGGTGCGCTTGTTTCAATGGCACTTGTTTTGATGGCTGTATTTGTTCCTGTCAGCTTTATGCCGGGCTTGTCCGGTTTGATGTACAAACAGTTTGCTGTTTGTATTGCAATTTCAATTGCACTGTCGGCAGTTTGCGCTCTGACCTTGTCTCCGGCGTTGTGCTCAATTATTTTGAGACATGAGGATCCTGACAGAAAACCGTCAAACAAAATTTCAGCAGCAATAAAATGGCTGTTTATGGAGTTTAACGTTTACTTCCAAAAATTGACGGATATTTATATACATTACGTAAAAATACTTGTTTACAATAAAAAACTTACGCTGATTATATACGGCGGAATCATAGCTCTTATGCTGATTTTGTTCAAAGTCATTCCGACAGGCTTTATTCCTGATGAGGATCAGGCTGTTTTGATGTCTCAGATTAACCTTCCTGCCGGTGCTTCGCTTGCGAGAACAACAGAAGTAACCGAAAGAATGGACAAAATTCTTCAAAATATTGACGGAGTGGAAGGCAGAATCGTATTCGTAGGTATGGGACCTTCGAACCAGGCGTTTATGGTAATCAGACTTGATGAATGGGAAAAACGTGAGTTTAATATCTTTCAAAAAGCAATCAGAATGTTGCAGGGAAAAGAAACAGATTTGAGTCTTGATGCAATTCTGGGCAGAATAAGAAAAGAATTTTCACAGATAAAAGATGCACAAATCGGTGTATTCTCGCCTCCGGCTATTTCCGGTATGAGTATGCTCGGCGGTTTCGAATTCCAGATGCTGTCCAAGGGTGAATATACACCTCAGGAATTGGAACAGTTTGCGAATAAACTTATCCTTGCTGCGAACCAGAATAAAGATTTGTCTAACGTTTATACACAATATCAGGCGAATATGCTCCAGTATATTGTTGATATAGATTATGACAAAGCTCTGGCACAGGGAATTGATTTGACGGAATTGTACAGCACTCTGTCTTCAACACTTGGTACATATTATGTAAATGACTTTAATAAATTGGGCCGTGTATTCAGGGTGCAGCTTCAGGCAGAACAAAAATTCAGAAGAAGTGCAAACGATTTGAGCGGCATATATGTTAAAAACAATGCCGGTGTAATGGTTCCTATCACGACGGTAGTTTCATTGCAGCAATCAGTCGGTGCAGGTTCGATTACGAGATATAACCAGTACAGAAACGTTCAGTTTGCAGGTAACGCTGCTGAAGGAAAGAGTTCAGGTGAAGCTATGGCTGCTATGGAACAGGTGGCTAATGAAGTTTTACCGAAAGATATGGGCTTTGAATGGTCAGGTACTTCAAAACAGGAAATTGAATCAGGCGGACAAACTACGACAATTATTGCTCTTGCATTAACGTTCGTATATCTGTTCCTTGTTGCTCTGTATGAGAGCTGGTCAATTCCGTTTGCGGTACTGTTAATTTGTCCTCTTGCGGCAGCCGGTGCTCTTTTGTTCCAGCTTATGATGGGGCAGGCCTTCGACCTTTACTCTCAGGTAGGTATGATTATGCTTATCGGTCTTGCTGCAAAACAGGCAATTTTGATTGTAGAGTTTGCGAAGGTTCTCCACGAAGATGAGGGCAAGTCTATTGAAGATGCAGCTATCGAAGCGGCACATATCAGGTTCAGGGCGATTATGATGACGGTTGTAGCCTTTGTTGTCGGTATGCTTCCGTTGATTCTCGCCCACGGTGCAGGTGCTTCGTCCAGAATTTCCGTTGGTTCCACAGTGTTCGGCGGTATGATGGCAGCAGGTACTATCGGTACTGTTATGACACCTGCGTTTTACGTAATCATTCAGCACTTTGTTGACTTTGTGATGAAAAAAAACGGGTCAAAGAATGTGGAAAATGAACAAAAATAACACAATAATATTTACTAATACTCAAAAATTTGAGGGAAGCAATGAATAAGAATCCAATTACATTAAGTAAGGCATTAATAATATCTTTGATAACAGCAGGTCTGATGAGTTTTTCAGGCGGTGATGCTTTTTCAATGAATTTGAACTTTTTGAAAAAGAAGGACGGACAATCTGTTGAAAAAACTCAAAAAACAGATAAAGCAGAAAAAACAGATAAAGCAGAAAAAACGGATAAAGCAGAAAAAACGGATAAGCCTGCAAAGTCCCAAAAAACTGCAAAGCCGAAAAAAACTAAAAAAGTTAAAAAGGCTAAAAAAGAAAAATATGATGACACAGTTGTTACGGCAAAAACAGACAAAAATAAGCCTTCTGTTAAAATCATCGTAAAAGGTAAAAAAACAGATAAGGAAACAAAACCTGAAAAGAAAGCAAAGCTGAAAAAAGATAAAAAAGAAAAAAAGGCAAAAACAAATGCGCCTGAAGAAAAAGAAATCAAGCTTCAACAGTCTTCTCAAGAAGCAAAGACAGGTACAGAGGATGCTTTTGCTCCCTCAAAAGCTGTCGAGGGTTCTGTCTCCGCTGTGCATATCATTTCTGTTGACGATTGTGTAAAGATTGCACTTGAGCATAATCCGACTATTCTTTCACAATTAATAAGCAAGGATATTTATAAGAACCAGATAGCTCAGGCGTGGTCAAATTATTTCCCGACGTTGAATGCTCAAGTCAGCTACTCTCGTAACGATATGATGGTTACGAACTTTGCTTTCCCGATGCAGAAGTATAACCTTTGGAATATGCCAAATGTCGGTTTTAACCAGCTTTTGTACGACTTTGGTAAAACAGGTGCTCAAGCTGGTGTAGCCAAAAAGACCTATGAAGCATCGAGAGAAACCTTGCAAGCAGGCATAAATGATGTTGTTTATCAGGTGAAAAATGCTTATTACAACCAGTTGTTTTTACAGCAGCAGGTATCTGTTTATGAAGATTCAGTGCTTCAATACCAGATTCACCTTGAACAGGCAAAAGCCTACTATGCAATTGGAGGAAAGGCTAAAATTGATGTTTCTACCGCCCAGTATAATCTTGATAATACGAAGCTTACTCTTGTTCAGGCGAAAAATGCTGTTGAAAGCGGATTTGCACAGTTAACAAATGCAATGGGCGTTCCAGAGTTTTCAAAATTTGATATTCAAGACAGCCTTGAAAGACGAAAATATGATATAACTTTTGATGAATCTTTGAAGACTGCTTATGAACAGAGTCCTACACTTCTTGCGGCTAAAAAGAAAATGGAGGGTTCAAAACTTCTTGTAAAATCTTCAAAAGTTGCATTTTTGCCTAACCTCACCGGTTTTGGCTCTTATTCAAAAGGCGGAGGAAAACCGTCAAAGGATTACGGCTATCAGCTGGGTGCACAATTGTCTTATTCAAATCTTAACCTGCTTTTGCTGAAACAACAGGTAGATGAAGCGACATTGACCTACAAAAAGGATCAGGCTGATTATGAAACACAGCGTCAAAAACTTTATCTTGATGTGAAACAGGCATATATTCAGCTGAAAAATTCACAAGAGTCCATTCCCGTTGCCCGTTCATCAATGGATGTGGCAAAAGAACGTTATGAGCTTGCTGCCGGAAGATATAAAGCAGGTCTTGGCGATGCAATCGAGCTTAAGGATGCACAGAATGAATATATGAATGCAAAACTTCAATATTACAACACTCTTATGCAGTATCATATTTCTGCTGCTAACCTTGAGAGAGTAATCGGTGCTCCGTTGACGGCTACCGATGTCAGCCTTTAGAGTTAAAAATTTATTTCAATTCAAGATTCATACTCTCATCGGTAATCGGATTTTTGAAGGTTACTCTCATGCTGGGAGAATGTCTGTGAAGTGCCATTGTTTTTAGCTCGAGCCTGTTTCCTGTTTTGATTTCTGCGGGCAGTTCAGCCTGTTTGTCAAACCTTTTTGCTTCCTGATTTGCGCCGACGTTACCTGCTGCATTGCTGACAACAATAAATGGGACTGCGATTATTGAGCCGATTAAAGACAAGGTTAAAGTAGGAAGTGCGAGAGCTGCTCCTGCTGCAATAGTTTCGGCAGAAGCTCTTGCTCCAAGTCTTTTTACTGAAAGATATGCGACTTTGTCGGAGGCATTGTCCCAGATGCTTATGTTTTCTATCAACACAGGCTCTTTGTATACATTTTTTATTGTGTATTCATAACCCGTGTATTTTTTTGAGAGTCTGCTGTGGAGATGTCTTGTTTTTCGTTCTATTTTTATATAGTCATTTTCTTCTGTCTTTGTCATTGAAAAAGCCGGAAATGAAAGATTAAAAAACATCAAAAATGTAATTATCATTGATGTTGTTTTTTTCATAATATATTCTCCTGTTTGATTAATTTGCATTTGTGCTTTGCATAACCTGAGACATAACCTGCTGAAGATTTTTGAATTTGTTTTTGTAAACTTCCTGTATTTCGGCAGGCTGACCCGAGGATAATATTTGATTATATATAAATGCGAGCATATCTGCAATATGGGGAAGGTTCAAAACAAGCCTGTTTTTCACTGCAATGTCAAATGCTTGTTCCGTGCAGAAAAGTGCTTCTTCAAATTTTGAGCGATGAAGCATTAGTTCTGCGTAGAATGTTTTGAAGAGCATTATAAAATAATCGGATATGTTTTCATCATTTTCCATTGATAACATTGCATTGTTCAAAATATTAGCAGCTATCTCAAGATTTCCCTGTTGGAATTCGATTTTTGCGTTCAAATACCAGCTTAAGTATGTTATGTTTTTCAAGCTCTTGTCTGATGAAGTGTCTGTTATGCTGAGATAAATCTGTGAAGCCTTTTTCAGGTTGCCGAGGTTTTGATAGGCGTAACCTATCATCAACTCACAGAACAGCTCCATCTGGTGAAAATGAAGTGAAGAAGCTTGAATTTTTGCATTATAGATATAGTTTCCGAGGTTGTTCCAGTCTTGGAATTTGAGCGATATCATTGCTTGAAGCATAGGGAAAAGAATTTGTGAATATTTGTCATTCAGTCCTTGTTGTGCAATTTGCTTCATTTGAGGAATTATGTCCTCTCCTGTCAGAAAATCTGCGAGAAGCAGCAAAAGTTTGAAACAGGTGTAATTTTGAGGTGTTTTTTCGATGATTGTTTGAATGTGTTCTTTTGCATCGAATTTAAGCTGGATTATTCTTGAAAGGCTGACGAAGAAAAGTGCATCCAGAATTGCATCATCAAATTGTTTTTTTGAAAATCCTTCAGGCAAAATGTTCTGTGTTCCTTCAGAAAGATCAATATATTTGAAAAGTTCATCAGCAAGTTCAATGCACTCGTTGAGTCTGCCGAGATTGTAATAAATCTCAAGAGTAACCATATTCACAAGGAAATAATTGAGGTTGAAATTTTTGTCTTTAGGGTTAAATGAACTTCTTGGTGTGCGAGAGATGATTTTTCCTATATATTCGAGCGCATTGTGATAATTCCCACTGATTAAACAACTCTGAACGAGCTTGTTTGCAATTTCTTTAATCTTTTTGTCATCATTCTGACTTTCTAAGTTTTCAAGCAGCATTTGTAAAAAGTTCATTATCTTGTCCGGATAATATTTGTAAAGCATAGAAGCAAGCTCTGAATAGACGTCCATTTTTACCTGCTCGACGGTTGTGTCTGTCTGCGGGTCTATTACATTTCCGACAAGTGATAGAAACTTGTTCGTGCTGTTTAAATATGCGCAAAAGTCACCCATCTGGCTTGAAACCATTGCAATGGCGTGCCATTGAGAGAAGGCTTCTTTTTTCAGTTCCGCAAGTTCAAGCAGCTCGGCTTTTGTAGTGTTTGGAATTTGTATTTTTATGTAAATCTTTTCAAGAAGATTGATTATAATATTGTAAAGTTCCTCTTTTGAACAAGAAGCAATGAAATTGGTTCTGTAAAGATTGAAGTTTTTTGCTTTAACAACACTGCTGTTTTCAAGTGTTATTAAGTTTTTTTCTTCAAAATATTTTAAAAGCTTTGCAAACTCTTTGATTTCAAGCTGCTGAAGTACATTGAAGGAGACTTTTTCACTAATGAGAAGAAGTGAGCCGAACAATTCATAGGCTCCTTTTTGATTTTTAAGATGAAGAATTCTTTTTTGCACAAGCTCGTTTATGTTTTTCGGGATTACGAGCATCCTGTCTTGAAGCACCTTGTATTTTCCGTTTTTGAATTCGAGAATTCTGTCGTCCCTGAGGTATTCCATTGCCTGTGAAAAATAGAAACTCGAACCTTTTGTGTTTTCCAGTACTTTTTCAAAGAAGAAGCTGTTTTCTATGTCTTTGAGTTCTTTTGATTTTTCAAGAACTATATTTTTGTTAGCTGTCGGGCGAAGCTCTATTTCAAAATAGTTATTTGAGGTCATAAGCTTATGTATCTTTCTGTGAAGAGAATAGCTTTCATCACAGGAAAGAAGAAAACTTATGTTTGAGAGATATTTGTTTTCAATGAGATATTTTATTATTTCAAGAGAACCTTCGTCGGCATTTTCTATGTCTTCAATTACAAAAAGTGTTTTGTATGGAATTGATCTGACAAAATTGCTAAATGCTTCAAAATATGTGAATCTTAAATCTTCAGGATGTGTGTGTCCTTCCGGCTGCATCAAAAACAGCTCTTGAATACATTTTTCCTGACTGATTGCTTCGACAAGTTCAGGATTCATAAGGAAATCAGATTCCGTTATGTTTCTGTATGAAAACATCATCTGCTTAAACAGTCCGAACGGGGAATATTTGTTCTTTTTAGGACAGGCAAAGCGAATTATGTCCATTCCGTTAAAAACATTCTGAATGGTTTCTGTTGAAAGCTGTGCCAGCTTTCCGCTTCTTTCATTTCCGGATATTGTAATGATTGCATTTTCAGGAGTTTGTTCATGTATTTTTGCCAGCTTTTCAGGCAGTTCTTCGTTCTTTGATTTTAAAAATGTGCAGTGCAGTCCCGAAAAATTTATCAAAGCTTCATCAGCTTCTTCTTCCGGTTCGTAATCAACGTTTTGGGGAAGCTTTATTACGTCTTGAGTTTCTTCGTCCTTGTTTTTTTCAAGCTTAATCAATTTATGAAGCACAAGCTCAAAGAACATAATCATTTTATTCTTTATAAGAATCGGGCTCAATGACAGATACGGGTATTTTATCTTTGTTTCCTGATAAACATAAGAATCAACTATAACTTCAACATTGTTGAAAAGATGAGAACGTCCGCTTGAGGAGTAGACAATATTTATATTCAATCCTGATTTGTACTCTGACGGTTTTGCATAAACATCACGCTTTTGCACAGCCATTTGAGCTTTTATTGCAATGCCTTTTGCTTCAAAAAGCTTTTCGTTAATTTCCGTTACCGATTGAGCAACATAAATTGAAAAATCGATTGCAGAACTGCAAGACTCGCTGAAAGTTTCATCTTTGCAAAATCTTATGATAAAAGTGTTATCAATGAATTGGACACGGAGTTTTTTTCTTTTTGCAAGCTTTTTAATCATCTCATAGAGATTGTGTTTGAATTTTTCAGTGAGTTTGTCACTTTTAAAGGCTGTTTTTATATCCTCAAAGTTTGTAATCTCGATTGTTAAAACAGCAAACTCTTCAATTACGGATTCTCTGAGTCCAATGCTTGCGTTTATGTCCAATCCGCATTTCGGACATTTTTCAAGCGCAGTTGAGTTGAGTCTTCCGCATTTGTAGCACTTGTTTAACAAAATCGAACCGCATTTTTCACATGTGGAATTTTTTGTCACTTCACCGCATACATGACATTTCAGCTTAAGAACTTTTTTACATTCGGGGCAGACTAGGTCTTTTTCTGTTATTTGTGCTTTACATCTGGGGCAAATCATTGAGTAATTCCGATTGAAGATTAATATTCTTATTAATTATAATATCAGTAAATTAAAAAGAACTCATCTTTCTTGTGTAAAATATTTGCAAGAATAGATTTTTAAAATATAATGTCATGTAATCAGAAATCAGAATTTGAAATAAAAAATAGAAATCAGAGGACAATTCAATGATAAATTCAGTAGTATTGGTAGGCAGGGCAGGACAGGATCCCGAGATGAAATATTTTGAATCGGGAAAGGTAAAGACAACTTTTTCTATTGCTGTGAGCCGCTGGGATTCAAAAACAAAAGCTGAAGTTACTGACTGGTTTAATGTTGAATTGTGGGATAAACTGGCAGAAGTTGCCGGCGAATATGTAAAAAAAGGCAAACTGGTTGCAATTGACGGAAAACTGGCTTCAAGCAAATGGAATGATGCTTCAGGCTCTCAAAAAGAAAGATTCTTCGTCAGAGCAACAAACTTGAGATTACTTTCAGCAGGACGTGCGGATCAACAATAAATGTTTATATCAAACAACATAGGTATCATCGCAGATGATTTAACAGGGGCGGACGATACCGCATTACAATTCCATTTGAGGGGAGCAAATACACAGATTCTTCTCGATTATAGTGTTTTGCCGGAGAACAGGTCAAATACACAGGTCTGGGCAATTCCCACAGAAACAAGAAACACTGATGCTCCGACAGCCTATGAAAAAGTTAAACAGGCTGCAAAAGTGCTGCTTGAGAATTTGAATGTTGAATATTTTTATAAAAAAATGGACTCAACGCTCAGAGGGCATGTTGCTGTTGAAGCACTGGCAATGCTTGATGTGCTTGATTGGGATGCTGCTGTTATAATTCCGGCTTTTCCTCAGGAGGGCAGAACAACGGTCGGCGGTTATCATCTTTTGAAAGGTATTCCGATTGAAAGAACAGAATTGGCCAGAGATCCGAGATTTCCTATTTATGAATCTCATATTCCGACTATTTTAAAAAATGAATTGAACAATGAACAAGATGATCTTGTAGGTTTGATTGAACTTCGCACGGTTATAAAAGGTGCAGGCCCTATTCTTAAAAGAATGAATGAAATGATAGAACAGGGCGTGAAGCTGATTGTTGTTGATGCTATGTCTGTTACGGACATTGAACAGGTTGTTCTTGCAATGGAGAAAAGTTCACATAAAATTCTTCCTTGCGGTTCAGCCGGTTGTGCACAGGTTCTGGGTAATATATGGCTGCCAGAATCTGAAAATCACACAATAGAAAAAACAATACCTGAAATGCCGAAACTCATTGTTTCAGGCAGTGCTACTCAGATTACAGCTTCTCAAATTCAAAAACTTGATGACGATGATGACATAGAAAACACATATTTCATTGCGCTTAAAATGGAGGATATTCTTGAGGGAGTCACTGATGAAATTGTTACAAGAGTGTCTGAAAACCTTGTGAAAGACAATGTTGTGGTTGTGCATACCTCTGATTTGATGGTGGATTCGAAAATTATCTCACAGATTCTGTTTGACAATGAGATATCAAAAAATCAGTTTATTTCAAAAATCGGTGATTATCTTGCAACCCTTACGAAAAGAGTACTTTTTAACAGAGATGCTATTTTGATTGCTGTTGGCGGCGAAACTTCGTTTAAGTGCTGCAAAGCTATTAACAGCAACAGCCTTCAGATTATTGATGCAATCTGTCCTGCGATTCCTTTGTGCCTGGATATGAAAGCACAGTGGATTGTCACAAAATCGGGTAATTTGGGCAATTCAAACACTTTGATTGATATTTTAAAATATTTTGAACACCATGAATAAAAAAATTGCAATCACTCTCGGTGATTTTAACGGCATAGGCCCTGAAGTTACTATAAAAGCTCTGAACAAATTGAAGCTTCCTTATGAGAAAGTTGTGATAATCGGCTCTGAAAAACTTTTGAATGGGCTTGAGAAAAGATATGAGGTTTTAGACATCCCTTTTGTTGAATCGGATTTGCATTTTGGCTGTGAAACAAAAGAAGCGGGCGAGTTTTCTTATCAGTGTTTGATAAAAGCCTGTGAGCTGGCTAAACAAAAGCGTGTGAGTGCGATAGTCACCGCTCCTGTTTCAAAAAATGCACTCCACCTTGCAGGACACAATTTTTCCGGACAAACAGAGGTGCTGGAAAAAAATCTTGCTGACCCTTTGAACGGCGAAAAGGCTGAAATGCTCTTTGTTGCAGGTGATTTTCGTGTTTTGCTTTTGACAAGACACATTGCTTTAAAAAACGTGAAAATTACAAAAGAACTGTTGATTGAGAAGATAAAAAGAATAAATTCAGTGATGAAAAATCGCTTTGGCATACAAAATCCGAATATTGCTTTGTGTTCGTTGAATCCGCACGCAGGTGAACAGGGACTTCTCGGCGATGAAGAAATAACGGAATTTTCGCCCGCACTGAAGCACCTTAGATCTGAAGGGATTCATATTTCAGACCCGATGCCTTCTGATACACTTTTTGTAAAAGCCTCAAAGCCCTATCTCTTGGGTGAGACACAACCTTATGATGTTTATTGCGCCTGTTATCATGATCAGGGGCTTATTCCTATTAAGGTTCTTGCGATGGATGAAACAGTAAATATGACAGTCGGGCTTTCTGTCATCAGAACGTCGCCAGCTCACGGAACAGCTTATGACATCGCAGGCAGAAACAAAGCCTGTGAATTGAGCATGATAGCTGCAATTGAACAGGCTTTGAATGTAAATTAAAAATATTTCAATATTTGTAAAACGTTATTTTTTTTGGAAGCCTTCTTTTTGATGTTTAATCTGGCTTAACTGTGTTTGAACCACTTTTTGAGCCTCTTGAGATGCAGAGAAGTACGGGTTTTTGTTTAAAACCTTCTGTGCATTTTTGAGTGTTTTTACAGCTGCATCAGGGTCTTTGAACTCGTTGAGCTGAATTTCTGCAATTGCCAGAGAATCGGTTACAATGTCTTGAATAGTAAAGTCAGCAGCTTTGATTATGAAATAGTCTGTTTTTTTTCTGTCGGCATTAGCAGCTGTGTCAGGAAGTCCTGCGCATTTCAAGATGGATTCGTCAGCTTCTTTCGGTGTCATTGAAAGGAGGCATTTGTTGAATATTTTGCTTCTGTAAAATTTCAGAATTTTTTCGTTTTCAATAACTCTTACTTTCTGAATTTTCACTGCTTCTTCATATTTCTTTTGTTCGGAAATGTTCATTATATAGTACTGGCAAGATGGTGCAATAACCATTTTGCATACATCCGGAAAGTCTTTTGTCAGGTCTTTGAAATAAAAACTTTTCCATATGGCTGTGATGCTTACGAGTATCACAAAAATTATTGAATAAATTAAAGCTTTTTTCTTTGTCATAATTGTTCCTTTCAGGCTTTTGTAATTTTATCTTAATAACTATAACATATATGTATACTAACAGGGAATACAATTTTTTAAATTAGTCTTTTATAATACGTTCGTGTAAAAACTGAAAGGACTGGATATGACAAAAATCTTGGAAATGTACAAGTGTAATATATGTGGTAATTTTGTTGAAGTTGTGCTCCCTGGCGAAGGTGAGCTGGTTTGCTGCGGACAGCCTATGGAAAGAATGAGAGAACAAACCGAAGGTGAAGAAATGGTTGGCGAAAAACATGTCCCTGTTATTTCAAAAACGGAAAACGGAGTTGAAATTAAAGTCGGCTCTTTGCCTCATCCTATGGAGGACAACCACTATATTATGTTTATTGAGGCAAATTCTCCTGATAAAAGATATGTAAAAAGAAAATATTTGTTCCCACATGAAGAACCTGTGCTAAAATTAAAATGCGACTGTGATAATGTGGTCGCAAGAGAGTTATGTAATATCCACGGGTTGTGGATTTCAGAAGAATGGAGTGATAAAGATGATTAGTGAAAAAATGAACCAGGCTTTTAATAAGCAAATCAAAGATGAAATGTATTCTTCAAATCTTTACCTTTCAATGGTAGCTTACTTTGAGGAAATAGGGCTTAAAGGTTTTGCAAACTGGATGAGAGTTCAGGTTCAAGAAGAAAACGCTCATGCTATGGGGCTTTTTGACTATCTCATTTCAAGAGACGGCTGTGTTTCTATTGAAGCAATCGAAAAACCTCAAACAACATGGGATTCTCCTCTTGCTTGTTTTGAAGCTGTTTATAAACATGAACAGCTTGTTACTTCTTTGATTAATGAGCTTGTAGATGTAGCAGAACAGGAAAAAGACAGAGCTGCTGTTTCATTTTTGCAATGGTATATAAAAGAACAGGTTGAAGAAGAAGCAAACTGTTCTGAAATTTGCGCAAAACTTAAGCTCATCGGCGACGACAAACACGCACTTTTATTGATTGACAGTGAACTCGGCGCAAGAACTTATGTTGCACCGACAATTGCATAATTTGCAAATTGTAAATTATTTTTAAACCATAAATCCACAGCCTTCATACGGGTTGTGGATTTATGATTGTTAACAATATTCAAAATCTAGCCTATATCCTGCTTGAACTCTTTGCCGCCCACGATTTTCAAATGTCTCTCGTGACCGTCTCCTATGCTGATTGAGTTCAGATTGTGCTGTTCAACAAGCTCATGCTGCATTTTTCTAATCTGTTGGTTTTGCGGTGAAAGCTCTATGTCCTCGCCGTTTTCCAGAACTTTTTGAATAGCTTCTTTTGCTTCGTCAAGTGCCTCTTCTGTTTCATCATGAAAAACCACTGTGTTGTCGTCTTTTAAGCCGAGTGCTTCTTTCAGCACTTTTTGAACCTGCGACGTGGAGTTTGAGCGCACGTAATAAATCGGAAGCCTGTATTCGTTTGCTATGCTGAGAATTTTGTTTCCGCTTTTGGCAAAATTCTTATGAGCAATGATTATATCAGCATCATCAATGTTTTTTGTCAGCTCAGCGTTGAGATTCAGTCTCTCGATGGACTTGTCCATAATCGAACGGCTTACTGCATAGATATAGATTTTTTTGTAACCTTTGACTTCGTTTACATATTTTTCTCTTGAAAAACTGAAGTTTAGTGCATTGTTTGCCGAGGTAATCTTGCTGTCGAGCTGGTTTATTTTTTCCACAAGATTCGGCTCCGGCGGCTGAGTCATATCAACCTTTCTTATGACCGGTTTTATGGGCCAGCCTCTTAAAATACAATCAACGGCTTCTGAGGTGTTCGGATAAACCGCAAGAGTGTTTCTGTCGATGATTTCAATTACTATATCAAAAGTGGGCTGTTTTTCCCTTTCAAGAACTGTTTTCTGGCAGGCTCTTCTTTTTGCTTCGTCATCACCTAATGTTACGGATTGAATCCCTCCGACAAGGTCGGAGAGAACAGGGTTTTTGATTAAGTTTTCAAGCGAGTTGCCGTGTGCTGTTGCAATGAGCATTACGCCGCGTTCAGCTATGGTTCTGGCTGCTTGCGCTTCTGCTTCCGTACCGATTTCATCCACCACAATCACTTCCGGTGTGTGGTTTTCTACCGCTTCAATCATTATATCTTTTTGAAATTCCGGCTGTGTAACCTGCATTCTTCTTGCATGTCCGATAGCAGGATGCGGTGTGTCACCGTCTCCGGCAATTTCGTTTGAAGTGTCTACAACAACAACTCTCTTGTGCAGTTCGTCTGCAACAAGTCTTGAGATTTCTCTCAGTTTTGTTGTTTTTCCTACACCCGGACGTCCTAAAAACAAAATACTTTTATTTTGTATGACAAAATCCTTTATGCAAGCAATTGTTCCTGTTACAACTCTCCCTATTCTGCAAGTCAAACCGACAATTTTTCCCTGTCTGTTTCTTATGGCGCTGATTCTGTGGAGTGTGCCGGGGATTCCCGAACGATTGTCTTTTGTAAACTCCTGAACCCTGTCTGTGATATATCTTATGTCTTCGTCGACAATATTCTCTTCTCCGAGATAATCAATACTGCCGTTTGCGTGCCTTATTTCGGGCTGCCGGCCCAAATCCAAAACCAGCTCAATTACATCGTCTAATGTTTCATGGCTCAAACACTTTGTAATTTTCGGTGGTAGAATTTCAATTAACCTATCCAGGTCACTGTGAAATTGTACTTTGTTCATATATTTTAATGCCCTTTCAATCGGCTGATACCTTTTTTTCAGGTTTCGGGTGTCTTTTGACTCTCCTTTTTCTATCTTTTTTTTCTTACTTACATGTACATTATAACATTTTTTTTAAATCGGGGCATTATCTAAACGTACTACTCGCGTAGTAAATTTACATATCTTTATAAAAACATTCACAGCGGTTTTTTCTTTTTGATGCGGGCTTTTGACCCTATCGTGCGTTTGTATGATGTGTTTCAGCGGTGAATCTTGTAGAATTTTTTTGATTTACAAGCCATAAGGAGGCTTTTATGTTGAGTTCAATTTCCCTTTCAAGTGTTTTTTTCTGGATAGCTGTTGCTTCTACGCTTTTGTTTATCCTGAAACTGATAATCTTTTTCTTTACAGGCGGGGATTCAGAGCTTTCTTTTGATTTTGATTCCGTAACAGAAACTGATACGTCTTTTAATTTCCTCTCTGTTGAGTCAGTGCTCACCTTTTTTATGGGTTTGGGCTGGATTGGTCTTGCTTTCTATTCAGTATTTTTTATGCCTGTGTGGATGTGCTTTTTTGCGGGAATAATGTTCGGGCTGTTGTTTGCCTGCCTTTATGCCTTTTTGATGATTAACATAAAAAAACTTGACCAGAAATCCGGCGTGAAAATTGAGGAATGTGTTGGAGCTGAAGGCAAGGCTTATGTGAATATTCCTCCTCGCGCTGAGGGAAGAGCGGAGCTTACAATAAACTCAAAACTTTCCGTTGTCAAAGTTTTCAATGATACTGATGAAGAAATAGCTTCTTTCACTCCTGTGGTTGTGAACAGAACAGATGACAATAAATTGTACATAGTGAAAAAATAAGAATGTCCGAGAAAAATTCGTGATAAGGAGCAACGTGACGTGAACGAATTTTTTAAGTGACACCTTGAAAAGGTGAGTCAATGGCGGCTCGAAGGCTCGAGGCGAAATTGACGACACTAGATTAGAAATAAAAAGGAGAAAAAAATGTTATTAGACCCCGTTATCTTCGGATTTTTAGGCATTCCTGCCTTAATTCTTCTGGCTGCATTGATTTTCATTGCAAACCAGTACAAACGCTGCCCGTCAAACAAAATTATCGTAGTTTACGGTAAAACAGGCGGACACAAAACCGCAAAGTGCGTACACGGCGGCGGTACTTTTATCATCCCTCTTATTCAAGACTACGGGGTTTTGCCGTTGGAGCCTATGACAACTGACATTGACCTTAAAGGTGCACTTTCAAAGGGAAACATTCGTGTTGCTGTTCCTTCTACTTTCACATTCGGAATTTCAACGGATGAAACTATTATGATTAATGCTGCGGAACGTCTTTTGGGCTTGAGCAAAGAAGAGATTATTACACAGGCAAGTGACATAATTCTCGGTCAGTTGCGTCTGGCTATTGCTACTTTGACAATCGAAGAAATAAACCAGGACAGAGAAAAATTTCTCGAGCAGATTAACGCAAACGTAAACACTGAGCTTACAAAAATCGGACTTGAAATCATCAACGTAAACATAAAAGATATTACGGATGAATCGGGATATATCGATGCTATCGGTAAAAAAGCAGCAGCAGAAGCTATCAACAAGGCAAAAGTTGAAGTTGCGCAGCAGGAAAAACTCGGCGCAGTCGGCGAAGCTGAAGCAAATAAAGAAAAAGAAGTTCAAGTCGCAGAACAAACCGCACAAACCGAAATCGGAAAAACAAACGCAGACAAAGACCAGCGTATTAAAACAGCCAGCCTTGAAGCAGAAGCTGTTGAAGGTGAAAACATTGCTAAAGCAAACATTGCCGATTACAACGCTACTCTTGCCGTTAAACAGGCAGAAGCTCTTAAACTCGGTGAAGTGGCTAAGGCAAACGCTGAGCGTGATGTTTTAATGGCACAAAAAGAACAGGAAGAAGCAAGACTCAAGAAAGAAGAGCTTGCCAGACAGGAAGTTGAAAAACTCAAAATTCAGGTTGAAGCTGATGCTGAAGCAGAGAGACAAAGACGTATCGCTCTTGGTGAAGCTGATGCTATCAAGGCGAAATATTTTGCTGAAGCTGAAGGTGTGAGAGCGGTTCTTGAAGCTAAGGCGAAAGGTTATGAAGAACTTGTTAAAATCAGCAACAACAGACCTGAAATTGCAACAAGCTTCCTTATGATTGAAAAAATTGAAGAAATTGTCGGAAAACAGGTTGAGGCAATCAAAAATATTAAATTTGACAAGATTACTGTATGGGACGGCGGTTCAGGCTCTCAAAACGGAAGTACGACAGCCAATTTCATGAGAGATTTGATCAAGTCTCTTCCTGCAATGCACGATCTTGCTTCTCAGGCTGGAGTTGAACTTCCTCAGATTCTGGGAAAAGTTGCAGGTTCTGAGGAACCCAAACCCGTTGAAACAGAAGTTTCAGAAACAAAAGAATAATCGCAAAAGCTTAGAAAAAACTCCCTGCTTCTCATATCAGGGAGTTTTTTTTATTGTGCATGAAGATTTTTCAAATCCTCAGGTGAGATGTCTTCTTCTGAATCAAGACTGTCATCTTGAAATACGTTGTAGGTTTCATAGTTTGTGTTTATGGCATCCAATCCTCCGAGGCGTGCTTTTGCCGTGACGTCACCCGGGTTGATTTTTGCTGCATTGGTATAGTGATACCTTGCTTTTTTTATATCATCAAGCTTTTCATAACAGATGCCCAGTTTCATATTTGTTTTGTAATCATATTTGTAGCCGTGAGAATATGCAAAGTAATAAAAATCAATTGCCTGAGTGTATTCACCTTCTTCAAAGAAGGTTTCTCCAAGATAGTAGTTAACTTTCGGATTTAGCTCATTTACGTTTAATGCAATCATCAGATTGTTTTTTGCATCTCTTGTTCTGCCTTGAATCAGAGCAATTCTGGCTCTTCCGATAAAGGCATTCTGATTCGACATATCAAGTCTGTTTGCCTGATAGTAGAAGTATTTTGCCGCATTAAGGTATCTGTCTTGATTAGCTTTTCTTTTGTCCGTATCTTTAAGCCCTTCATAAAAGTTTAAGATTTTGTCTCCTTTTACACAGTATGCATTTGCCTCGGAGACAGCCGGAGTTTCTCTTGAAAAAGCTTTGTTTGAAAGTCCTGAGCATGTTGCAGTCAAAAAAATCATTAAAAAAACAGTTAGTATTTTATTCATAAAAAAATTAAACTTAATAATTCACAACATTATTATTATAACACTTTTAACATGTGATATAAATATTATAGATAGTTTAATTTAGAAGAAGAAGGTCAGGGCAAAAGGAGCAAGTGTTACCGGAAGTTTTTTATTTTTACCTGTTATTTTTTGCGGTGCTGGGGGCATCAATAGGGGTGATTGCTGCTCCGAGGATGTTTATTGCTCTCATTTCGTTTTTTGTTATGATATGTGTCACGAGTCTGTTATATTTGACACTCAATGCTGCTTATATGGCAATATTTCAGTTTATACTCTGTGCTGTCGTACTTTGTGTTTATATATTTCTTCTTCTTAAAAAAATCAGCAGATTGAATTTGAAACTGAAGCTTGTTCCTTTTGCTAAACTCTGTGCAGGTGTTGTTTTTACCTTGCTATTCGGTGTGTTTTGCTGTTTGTTTGTGAATCAGGAGTTTTCGAGTTCTCTTTATTCGATTTTTAATTTCATAACCGAAAAATCTTCTGATTCTGTAAATTTCAGCGGTCATATTTTTCCGTTTCATCTTGTGATATTGCTTGTTTTAATATCAGCTGTTGTTATCAGGGTGTTTTTGTCAAACAGGAGTGAGGATGTTTAGATATGAATGATTTTCTCGGTGTTATTCTAAATGTAGGGCTGCTCCATTATCTTGTTCTTGCGCTTTTGTTGTTTTTGACGGGATTGTGCGGAGTGTTGATTTCGAGGAATCTTGTCAGAATCATAATGTCTCTTTTTATTATGACTATATCTGTTGTAATAAACTTTCTTGCATTTGGCTGTTATTGCGACAGGTCTCTTGAGAATGCAAATATGATGGGTGTTTTTGTTCTTTTGATGGCTGTGGTTCAAGCTGTTGTTGCGCTTGTTATCCTCTACAAAATTTATCAGGCAAACATATACCTCGATTCTGAAAAAATCAAAGATAAGGAGAATTAATGGAGTTTTTTGTTGAGAATATAAATCTGCTTTTGTTTTTACCTTTGATAGTATGTGCAATTTTGGGTTTTAACGGGTTGATTTCAAACAGGGTAGAAAAAAATACACTCTTTTCAATAAGTATTGCTGCTGCGTTGATATGCTTAATTTTTGCAGGAGCTGCGTTTGATTATTCGGTATTTAACAACTTGTCCGTTTCTTCGAATTTCCCGTGGCTTGCTCTGGACAATATAAATTTTTATCTCGGGACTTATCTTGATAAAATTTCAGTGTCTTTTCTTCTTGGATCCGGTGTGCTTTGTGTACTTCTTCAGGTATTTGCCTTCCTAAAATTAAAAGACATTCCGGACTTTAACAGGATGCTTCTTTATTTGAACCTGTTTTATTTTGCTTTGAACGGAATTTTTATCAGCCCTAACATATTTCAATCATATCTTTTCTTTGAAATTATCGGGGTTGCTGCGTATCTTTTGATTAATTTTGATTTTTCAAACAGGGATGAGTCTAAAGCCGCAATAAAATCTTTTGTTTTTAACAGAATCGGTGATTTGACCCTGTTATTTTGCGTTTTAACCATTTTGTATTATGCGGTTGTGTACAATCAGCTCACTGATGCAAACAGCCTTTCTTATACAAATATGAACAATGTCTCGGCAAGTATAAACTCGCTTATGAGCGAGCCTTTGTTTGTATTCTTTTGTTCTGTTTTGATGTTTGTAATTGTTATGAAATTTATGCAGGCATTTATCTATCTTACGTTTGAGCCTAAGGAGAATACTTCACTTTCAAGGGTAATTCTTTTTCAAAATGCAATGATTACACTTGCCGGTGTGTATTTATTTATGAGGTTGAATCCGTTTTTTGTAGATCTCGGATTTGACTGGGTATGGACTCTTCTTGTTCTGGCGTTGATGTTTTTGACTCTCGGTGTTTTGAACAAGCTTTTTATACCGTTTTGTAAGATGATGGGCTGGGTAGAAAGATATGTTGTTGAATCTGTGATAAACTTTGCGGAGCTTTTAATCAGAGCATTTTCATATATCTGCACAAAACTTCAGGCAGGAAATTTTCAGTCTTATCTGATATATTCCCTGATTGGACTGGTTTTGATTTTTGCTTTTGTGCTCATATTCTATGTGCTTTTGATAAAGGTATAGTAATTTTTAGGAGTAATTTATGAACTTTTTATCTTTGATATGGCTTATATTTGCACCCCTGTTAATCGCAGGCGTGATAATGCTGCCTGTATTTCCGAATCATCAGGTCAGAGTGAGACGTTTTGCAAAATGGTTTGCGAGTTTTCATTTTTTATATGCTCTTTTGTTTCTTGCGTTTTTTGACACAAGCCTTTATGGAATGTCGTTTGAAAAGGAATTGACCTTCTTTGGCATATCGTGGCTAAAAAGTCTTGGCATAAGCGCAAAGTTTGCAGTGGACGGAATTGCTCTTCTTATGGTGGTTGTGACAACTTTTGTTGTTTTGATTACTCTGTTTATGAGTAAAATTCATATCCGTTCGAAACACAAACTTTATTATGCAATGGTGTTTTTGCTCGAGTGTGCGGTTCTTGGCATATTCTGTTCAAAAGATATGTTTATGTTTTTTGTCTTCTGGGAGTTGTCGTTGATACCTGTTTATTTTCTTGTGTCACAGTGGGGCAATTCTGAGGCAAGACGTGCAGCAATGAGATTTACTCTCGGTTCGTTTGCTGCGAATATGTTCTTGTTTTTCGGAATGTTGATTCTGTACTATTATAACTTTGCTGTGAGCAATGTTTTGACAGCAAATATTGAATCATTAAATATGGATGAAAAAATTTATCCTGTGTGGTTTCAGGTTACGGTATTTGTGAATTTTCTGATAGGCTTTGTTGTGAGGATTCCGTTTGCTCTTTTTCACAACTGGTATCCCGATATTCAAAGCAAAGCCTCTGCGCCTGTGAATATTCTTCTTTCAGGGCTGCTTTTAAATACGGGTGTTTACGCGCTTATCAGATTCAATATGCAGGTTTTTCCGGAAATCTTTAAACTGTTTGCACCCGTGCTTATGGTATGGGGAGTTGTTAATATAATATATTGCGGAGCATTGTCTATTGTTCAGCCCGGAATAAAGAAAATGGTTGCTTATGCAAACATTGCTTCTATGGGGTTTGTCATGATGGGACTGGCAAGCTTGAATGCAACAGGTTTCAACGGTGCTGTGTTTATGGCGTTGGCTTCTACAATTGTGTATTGTGCATTGTTTGTTGTAATTTCTTGCGTGCAATTTAGGACAAAAACCACATATATCACTGCTCTGGGCGGACTTGGACAGGTTATGCCAAAGTGTATGTATCTTTCTTTGATTATATGCTTTTCTGCAATAGGACTTCCGTTTTTGATTATGTTTGCACCGAAGCTTATGGTGATAACAGGAGCTTTGTTCTCGAATCTTGAACAACAGTTGATGGTCAAAATTGCTGCATTTGTTGCACTTTTAGCCATTGCTGTTTCAGCGGGATATCTTATGTATTTCTTTTATAAGGTGTTTTGTTCCGTACTTTTGGAACAGTGGAAAAAACTCAAAGACCTCAGCCCTCAAGAAACAAGCGTGCTTTCGGCATTGTGTCTTGTTATTATTTATCTGGGGATTTGTCCTATGAGTATTGTGCAAATTTATCAATCTGTTTCGAGTATAATTTTAGATGTATTACAGGTATAAAACAATAGAGTTAGGTGACAGCGGGGAACAGTCTGGATGTCTGAAATAGTTAGTGCATATCTGCCGGAATTTATAATCATAGTTTTTATATTGTTCAGCCTTTTGGCATCGCTGTTTTTTAACACATACCTTTATAAACTTTCAAAATGGGTTACGCTTCTCGGTATAGTGCTGGCACTGGCTTCTACTTTTTATTTACAGATTGAGCCTGAGGCTTATGCTTTTAATAACTCGTTTCTGTCAAATATTTATACCGTGTTTTTCAAAATATTAATATTGATAAGCGGATTTTTCCTTACACTGTTGTCACGCAATATGATTCGTGAAAAGCGTGACAGGGCATTTGAATATTTCAGCGTGTTTTTGTCGGGACTGCTTTTTGCAATGTGTGCAGTCAGCGCAACGGATTTTGTCGGCTTGTTTGTGTCTCTTGAGGCACTGGGGTTGAGCTGTTATCTTTTGCTCTCATTTACAAAAAGTCCGGATTCCAAACAGCTTACCTTCGGATATCTTGTTCAGGGGGCTGTTGTGTCGAGTTTGTTTCTTGTTGGATTGTCGCTTCTTTACGGAATGTGTGCTCAAATGGACTATGAACAAATCAGCCTTTATTTCAGCCGAAATCAGCCGCAAATTCTGCTTACACTTTCTTTGCTTTTAATGACTTGTACAATTATGTTTAAGCTCGGGGTTGTGCCTTTTTCAAGCTGGCTTCCTGATACTTTTCAGGGGGCAGGTTATCCGATAGCAGCTTATATGTCTTGTATTCCCGTTCTGGCATGTTTTGGGGTTCTGTCTCGAATGCTTATGATCCTTTTGAATTATACATTTACAATGAAGATTGTTTTTGCGTGCCTTGCCGTGATTACAATAGTCTTGGGATCGCTGTCGGCAATCAGGCAGGACAGCCTGAAAAGGTTGATGGCATATTCTATGAGTGTGCACTCGGGGATTATGCTTTTAGGGCTTTGTGTATTTTCCGTATACAGCCTCTCCGGAGTTTTGTTTTATCTTTTCTGTTATGTTTTTTCAAACATAGGCGCATGGTCGGCGATAATTCTTTTATATAATTCCGGAAGGCTTGAGAATCTCAATGATTTGAAGGGGCTTATTTATCACAGGCCATATTATGTTATAGCTTTTACGGTTGTGTTGATATCCCTTGCCGGTCTTGCACCGACATGCGGATTTGTTGCAAAGCTGTATATCTCCTCGGCTGTTGCCCGTTCAGGGTTTATTTTTCTTCCTTTTCTGCTTATATCTCTTCTTGCTTCGGTCATTATGATTTATGCATACTGGCGAATAATCAGAGCCATGTTCAGACGTATTGAAACTGATATCTCAATTGATAACAATATAATTTCGTCAAAATTTATCCTTTATGCTTGTGCTTTTGCCACTGTCGGAATCTGTCTCTTCTCAGACAAAATAATCCAGCTATGTCAGCTGGTTGCATATTATATGTAATTATCCGACAGGTATATTTGTTTTGCCGCTGACAGGGATATATTGTTGGTATTTAACTTTGAACCAGTGGTCACGAATGATGTCTTTTGATATATCTCCAAAGGTTGTTCTGTCATTTAATTTTGAATCTTTTCTTATAGTTTTGTAAAAAGAATCGGATTTGTCGTCATTTTCTGCAATATCAATTTTTTTTGTGAGAAGAAGTTCGGGCAGAATTTTTACAACTTCTCTGATTTTTGCCGCGCATCTGTCAGCAAAATCGTACTCGCTTTCTCTGTCAGGATAATAACCCATTGCTATTTCAACGTATCCGCTTCCTATTCTGTCAACAAGGTTCTGATCATAATTTTTGTAAGCATCGAGAATTGGTGTTGGAAGTGTTTGACATTTTTTCTGCTCTTCAAGAATGTCTTCTCTTGCTTTTAATCCGTCAATATAGCTAATTCTAAGATTCTGTCCGGGATAACCTCCGAATTTATTGACTTCGTCATTTGAAGTGAATGCTTTTTTTACAAATGAGTCTGTTTCAATTTTTATGTTTGGCATCTCATTTGCGAGTAATTGTTCAATTTGAGGCATACCTGCGGAATGATATTCATTTCCATCTGTCGGGTAGTTGTGAAGTTCATAATATACTTTTGCGGAAAAAGCAGGGGTATTGTGCTTTTGAGGTACGGATGAGTTTTTTTTATATAAATTGTAATTCGGTATGCTGTTTATTTTCATTTATCCGAATATCCTTTCAAATATAGTTTT
Source organism: Candidatus Limenecus sp. (assembly GCA_048360435.1). Taxonomy (GTDB): domain Bacteria; phylum Cyanobacteriota; class Vampirovibrionia; order Gastranaerophilales; family Gastranaerophilaceae; genus Limenecus. Next base: position 44,088 of record DBGCOP010000034.1, read on the forward strand.
TGGGACACTGAAGTCAGGATTACCTTTGCATTCTTTATTCATTTTTTCAAACATTTTTTTCAGACTCAGTGCTTCTTCAAAGTTTTTGATAAACTCGGCTTTTTTTTCAGGATGCTCGTAAGGATAATAGTTTATTCTCAAGACAGGGATTTTTTCGCCTATAAATTTGATTGAATCATAAACTTTTTTGGATTCTTTTTCATTGGCAAAATTTCCTTCCAGGCATCTTTTTATATTTTTCATAAGATTTGGATGAAGATTTTCTTCTTTGCCATTTTGTGCAATTTTTTCCATTAAATCGGTGAACTTAAATTGCGCAACTTCTGTCGTTACCCTGATGAGTCTTGGTTCTTGGGTGTGTGTTACTTCTACATAGAAATTCATCAGACCTTCATATTTATCATTGATTTTTTTCATAATGGTGGACAAAGTCTGTGCTATGTCAGGTCCGTTTTTGTATATTTTCTTTATTTCTTTTAGCGAAGGATAAAATATAACTTCACCAAAGCTTGTTCTGGATGAATTTTTTTTATCAATAGATGCGTTTCTTGTTTGAAGCGTTGATGTGAATGGCGTAATTTTCATGTGCACTCCAATTTGATTAAAAATAATTTACCACTTTTGTAGTATAAAGTGAATAAATTTGCCGATTTTTGATTTATATTTTGTTACATATATAATAATTCTATGGCTAAACTGAAAACAAAATGGGTATGTCAAAATTGCGGATATGAAACCGCAAAATATTTGGGGAAATGTCCTGATTGCGGACAATGGAGTACGTTAACAGAAGAGGTTTTTGAAACTTCTTCGGCTTTGGGTGTTTCTTCAAAGGCAGTAATGAATGATATTAAACCCTGTTTGATAAATGAAATAGAGATTGATAATACAATACGTTTTTCAACGGGAATAGAAGAATTTGACAGGGTTCTGGGCGGAGGTCTTGTTCAAGGTTCCATTGTGCTGCTTGCCGGAGATCCGGGAATAGGAAAATCTACCATTCTTTTACAAACGGGCAAGGCTGTATGTCAAAACGGAAGAAAGGCTCTTTATGTCAGCGCAGAAGAATCAGCTTCACAGGTGAAACTTCGCTCTCAAAGGTTAGGAGTCAAGTCTGATTCTCTTTATGTATATTCTCAAACAAGCTTTGAGGCGATAAAACTTCAAATTGATGAAATAAAACCCGAAGTATTGATTATAGACAGTATACAGGCTGTTTATACAAACACAATTTCAAGCTCTCCCGGAAGTGTTTCTCAAATCAGGGAATGTACAAACATTCTTATGGATATAGCCAAAAACAAGAATATTACGGTTGTTGTAATCGGACATGTTACAAAAGAAGGAAACATTGCGGGGCCGAAGGTGCTGGAGCATATGGTTGATACGGTCATTTATTTTGAAGGGGACAGGTATAAATCATACAGGCTGCTCAGATGTATGAAAAACCGTTTCGGAACAACAAATGAGGTCGGTGTTTTTAATATGTGCGACGACGGATTACACGAGATAGCTAATCCGAGCGAGTTGTTTTTGAATGAAAGAACAAAAAATGTTACACCCGGAAGCGTTGTTATTGCAACAAACGAAGGAACGAGGCCGCTTTTGATTGAAATTCAGGCACTTGTCGGCACGACTCCTTACCCTTCACCCAGACGTGTATCAAACGGAATAGACTATAACAGGCTGTTGCAGATTCTCGCTGTGCTGGAAAAAAGAGTCGGGCTTAATTTGAGTAAACAGGATGTCTATGTGAATGTTATAGGCGGAATCGACATTGATGAGCCTGCCGCTGACCTCGGGGTTGCTCTTGCGGTGACTACCTGTGCCAGAGATGTCGTTGTCAGTCCTGATACTGTTATAGTCGGAGAACTAGGACTTTCCGGAGAAATAAGAGCTGTTAATAATCTAAACAAACGTATACGGGAAGCGGAAAAACTCGGGTTCAAAAAAATCATTGTGCCAAAATCCAATTCTCTTAAAAAAGAAGAGTTTAAGGAGATTCAAATTTTGGAGGTTGAAAGGCTGATAGATTCAATTTCTGCCTGCGTATACAAAGATACAGAAAAATAATTCCTTTCTCAAATTTCCTCCATATACATGATTCCCTCTCTGACTTTATAAGTAGAATATTAATATACCATCACACATTCATGACTTTTAGGGGAAATCGTTGGATATTAGATGAGTGAAGAATTAGAGTACAGTTCTTATAACAAAATCAAAAGACTTTCAGACGAGGAGCTGGCGTCTTTGTGGCATTCATATCTTGAGGACAAGACAAACAAAACCTTGAGAGACAAATTGATTGTGCAATATATTTATCTGACAAGATATGTAATCGGTCGTGTGAAAATGAATCTTCCCCCTACTTTTTCCATAGAAGACATAACAAGCTATGGTGTTGAAGGTTTGATAGATGCAATTGAAAAATATACCCCTGATAAAGGTGCCAGGTTTGAAACTTATGCGCTTATGCGTATAAGAGGTACAATCATTGACAAAATCCGTTCTCAAGACTGGGTTCCAAGAAGCACAAGGAAAAAAATTAAAGAAATAAAACAATGCGCCGAACAGCTTAAACAGACACTCGGCAGAGCTGCAACCACTACTGAAATTGCTGCTGCAATGAGTATGGAGAAAGAAAAAGTCGAAAGCCTTCTTGCCGACGAAATGCAGGTCGGGTCTTTGTATGACAAAAAAGGTTCTTCTGATGAAAGTGTTGAAATCATTGACACTCTTCAGGATGAAAATTCGAAAAATCCTTTGGAACAGCTTGTTGACAAAGATGTAAAAAAAGAATTGCATCTGGCTTTGAAACGCCTTCCGGAGCGTGAAAGAATGATTATGGTTCTTTACTATCACGAAAACATGACACTTAAAGAAATCGGAGAAACTATAAGCGTTTCAGAATCAAGAGTCTGCCAGCTTCATGCTCAAGCTATTATGAAACTTAAAAATATTCTAAGCTCAAGCCGTACTGACAGACTCAAAAAAAGTATCGTTTAATATTTTTTATTAGTAATTTATAGCACCTTCACGAAGGACTCTTGCCGCACAATCAAGACCTGAGCCTGTTGAATTGCAGTTGCCCCAGTTTTTTGCGTATGTTCCTTCTGGATAAAGCCCTTTTTCTGAAGCATAATACCAGTAGAACATAAATACATCATATCCCAGGGTGTTTGGTTTTTTCTCCGAGCCATTTACATCAACAAAGAATAAATCATAATTGTTGGGGTTAAGGTCATAAATCCAGCTCATTCCGTCAGCTGTAATGAATGATGTTTGCGGAGAACCATAGCCTTTGTTTGTGATACTTGTATACTGGTCTCCGTTCAGCTGGTAGACTTTTCCGTCACCTAAGCATCCTGTTGAGTTTATACATTCTTTTGTTACGTTCATATATGCTTTTATGTTGTTAAAAATTGAAACAGTATCAGCATCAGTTGAGCCCCATCTTTTTCTCGGACCATTTTCCTGTTCAGCCAGCGCAATTGCATTTGAAAGAGTTGCGTAGGCTTTTTTTAATCCTGCCACATTTTCTCTTTGTTCGGCAGATTTTCTTAAACCGGGGATAGTCATTGCCGCTATAACGCCGATGACCATTAAAGTAACAAGCACTTCTGCAAGGGTGAACGCTTTTTTATTCATAATCTTCTCTCCTTAATAATTTATACCGCCATCATTTATAACTCTCGCTGCGCAATCTCGACCCTCTCCCGAACGGGTGCAGTCTCCGTTTCCTGAGGCATCATTGCCGGCAGGCACAAGTCCGTTGTCTCCAAGAACATAGATGAATACATCATCTCCCAGTCTGTTAGGCGGATTATCTCCGTTAACATCAGCAGCAAACAGAAGAGTATTTGTATTTTTTCTTGTGACATTAAAACTTTCACCATGAATGTCGAATGCAATATTCATTCCGTCAGCAGTTTTAAAAGAGATAGTTGGTGAACCGTATCCATTGTCAGTAAAATTTGTTGCAGTACCGTTATTCAGTGCTTTAGGCTTTACCCAACAGCCTGATGTGCCTATGCACTCTTTTACAATATTGAGATGCGGTTTTATTTTGTTGAAATTTGTTGTGGATGCTGCGTCTGTGAATGTCCAGTTTTCAATGGGGTCGCTCACTCTTGCAATGTCCACTGCTTCGCTTAGAACGATATATGCTTTTTTGCAGCCTTCTGCGTTGGCTCTTTTGTGCGCCGAGGCATTTATTGCAGGAAGAGTCAGTGCTGAAATAACACCTATGACAGTAAGAGAGACCAGAACTTCTGCCAGAGTGAATGCTTTTTTTATTGCTTTGCGGTTATTTTTCTTCATAGTTTTATAATACCCCGTTTGTTTATTTTTACACACATATTAATAACTTATGACACCTTCTTTAAGAACTTTTGCCGTACAGCTTAAACCTCTTCCTTTGCCTGTGCCGCAGTCTGATGAGTCATGACTTCCGGCAGGAGAAAGGATTCCGTTTTTAGTAAGGTTAAACAGGAATATGTCATATCCGAATGTGTTTGGCTTTTTCGGCCCGTTTACATCATAAAAGAAAGATGCGTAAACAGTGTCAGCAGGATCTTGTTTGTAGCTTTCTACTCCACAGGGACCTTTTACACTGCCTGTGCAGGTGTAAAATACAATCTGTGAACCGTCAGCCATTTTTATGTATCTTGCATTTGCAAGTGACCAGGAGCCGGAAGAACCGCTTTGTTCATAATAAGTGTTGTTGTCAAGACAATTTTTTGTTTTGCAATCTTCCATAATATTCATGTGTGTTTTCAGTTCCGTTAAAAAACTGTCGGGGTCGTTCCATCTCCACTGTCTTACAGGCCCTATTTCGTTCTGTGTTAAATCAACAGCCTGATATAAAGAGGCATATGCCTTTTTACAGCCGGCAGCCAGCTCTCTCATTTCTGCATTTTTTCTTAAACCGGGAATAGTCATTGCCGCAATGACACCGATTATCATTAGTGTAACAAGCACTTCTGCGAGTGTAAAAGCTTTTTTCATAACCAAAAATTCCATTCTCTAACCTTTATCAGTAAATCATATTTTTTGTTGTTTATCAATGGCATAAATTTTTTTGTTTTTAATAATAATTGTGCTTGAAATAATTGTGATTTTATAATAATATATTGTTTAAATAGTGAATTTGTTCACGATATTGGTCTAGATATTGTTTGTTAAAAAGGAGATTTCAATGAGCCCACAGACTCAAGCCGGAATTGACTACTCTAAGGTAGAGGAGATTCTCTCTGCTTATGAGTACAAAAAGTCAAATTTGATTGCAATTCTGCAAAAAGTACAAGAAGAATTTCGATATTTGCCATTAGATATTATGACATATATCGGTACAAAAATAGAAGGTCTTTCGCCTGCCACAGTATACGGCGTAGCTACTTTTTATGCCCAGTTCAGCTTGCAGCCGAAGGGCAAATATGAAATTAAGGTCTGCGACGGTACCGCATGCCACGTAAGAGGCTCAATGCCCGTGCTGAATGCAATAAAACAAACACTGACACTCAAAGACGGTCAGTTCACAACTGACAACGGGCTTTTCTCCCTTGAGACAGTCAGCTGTCTTGGTGCCTGCGGTCTTGCACCTGTTGTTGTCGTGAACGGCAAAGTTTACCCTCAAATGACTGCCGATGCTATTAAAATAGTCATCGAGACGATTATGAATGAAGAGAGCGAGGGTAAATAAATGACAACAACATTGATTGATATAAAAAAAGAACAGGAAAAAGTTAAAGAACAGATTAAAGCACAGGGCTTGAGAGTCCTTGTTTGTGCCGGTACAGGCTGCGTAGCCAACGGTTCTTTAAAGGTTATCGAAAGATTTAAAGAACTCGGAGCAAATGTCCGTCCTATGACTCATCAGGACAAAGTTACAATAGTTCCGACAGGATGTCACGGTTTCTGTGAACAGGGCGTGCTTGTTGTTATTCCGGATTTGGATATAACATATGTAAAAGTTAAACTTGAAGACGTTGAAGAAATTGTCGAAAGCCACATAAAAGAAGGCAAACCTGTTGAAAGGCTTCTTTATGTTGACCCGAAAACAGAAGAACACGTTTTCAAAAATGAAGAAATCAATTTCTACGCAAAACAAACAAGAACCACTCTTGCAAACTGCGGTGAAATCAATGCGGAATCATTGGATGAAGCACTTGCAACAGGAGCTTATGAAGCGTTGCATAAAGTGCTTGAAAAAGGCGATTCTGATTGGGTTATTGATGAAATCACAAAATCAGGCTTAAGAGGCAGAGGCGGCGGCGGTTTCCCGACCGGTATGAAGTGGAAATTCACTGCGGCAAACAAAGGCGGAAAAAGCTATGTTGTCTGTAACGGTGACGAAGGCGATCCCGGAGCTTTCATGGACAGAAGTGTTATGGAAGGCGACCCTCACAAATTGCTTGAAGGTATGGCGATTGCAGGTTATGCAATTGGTGCAGATGAAGCTTACATTTATGTAAGAGCTGAATATCCGCTGGCTATCCACAGACTCAGAGTTGCAATCAAAGAAGCTGAAGAAAGAGGATACCTCGGCAAAAACATCATGGGTTCTGATTTCAATTTTGAAATCCATATTAAAGAAGGTGCAGGAGCTTTTGTTTGCGGCGAAGAAACGGCTTTGATTGCATCAATTGAAGGCGAAAGAGGTATGCCGCGTCCAAAACCTCCATTCCCTGCGAATAAAGGTTTGTTTGGCAGACCGACTTTGATTAACAACGTTGAAACCCTTGCAAACGTTGCTCCGATTATTTTAAAAGGTGCTGACTGGTTCAGCTCTATGGGTACTGAAAAATCTAAAGGTACAAAAACATTTGCCCTCACAGGTGAAGTTAACAATACGGGTCTGATTGAAGTTCCAATGGGAACAACACTTAGAGAAATCGTATTTGACATAGGCGGCGGAATCAGAGGCGGAAAAAAATTTAAGGCAGTTCAAATAGGCGGCCCCTCAGGCGGATGTTTGACAGAGGAACACCTTGATTTGCCTATGGATTATGACAACCTCATAGCAGCAGGTGCAATGGTCGGTTCAGGCGGTCTTGTTGTAATGAACGAAGATACCTGTATCGTTGAAGTTGCAAGGTTCTTTATGAACTTTACGCAAAATGAATCCTGCGGTAAGTGTGTTCCCTGCCGTGAAGGTACAAAAAATATGTTAAAAATCTTAGAAAGAATAGTTAAAGGCAAAGGCGAGATGAAAGACCTTGAAACCCTTGAAGAACTTGCTGTTGCAGTAAAAGACGGTTCTTTGTGCGGCTTGGGTAAAACCGCTCCGAACCCTGTTCTTTCTACGTTGAAATATTTTAAAGATGAGTATATCGCTCACATCAAAGACAAAAAATGTCCGGCAGGTGTTTGTGAAGCAATGAAAGTCATTACAATTGACGAAGAGCTTTGCAAGGGCTGTACAAAATGTGCAAGAAATTGTCCTGTCGGGGCAATTGAAGGCACAGTGCGCAACCCTCACCACATTGACCAGTCAAAATGTATCAAATGCGGTGCCTGCTTGAACTCATGTCCGTTTAAAGCTATCAAGCAAAGTTAAATCTGCAACTGAAACAAAGACTAAAAAGAAAGGTTATAAAAATGAGCGATAAAAAAACATTAACAATAAATGGAAAGGTTGTTGAGTTCACAGACGAACCGAACCTTCTTGAAGTTATACGAAAAGCGGGGTTCCATGTTCCGACTTTCTGTTACCGTCCTGACCTTACACAATACGGTGCTTGCAGAATGTGTGTCGTTGAGGTTGAATATCCTAACGGAAGAAAACTCATAAACTCTTCGTGCACAATGCCACCGGAAGCTGATATAAAGGTAAAAACAAACACTGAAAGAACAAGAAGAATCAGAAAAACTGTTCTTGAACTTTTACTTGCAAACCATGACAGAGAATGTACGACCTGCGACAAATCAGGAAAATGTGAACTCCAGCAGTATGCTGAAGAATATGGCATAAAAGATGTTTCAAAATATGTTCAGTTGAAAAAAGAGAACTATCTGCCAATTGACGATTCGAATCCGTCACTCGTTCGTGACCCGAATAAATGTATCCTTTGCGGTGCATGTGTCAGAGCTTGCGCTGAGTTTCAGGGTCACGCAGTCCTCGGTTTTGCTAACAGAGGTTCAAAAACAGTGGTACAGCCTATTGCCGGAAAATCTCTGGCAAGTGTTGACTGTGTGTTCTGCGGTCAGTGTCAGGCAGTCTGTCCCACAGGTGCGTTGACAATTAAAAATGAAGTTAACTCAGTTTGGGACTTGATTACAAACCCTGAGAAAAAAGTTCTTGCGCAAATTGCACCTTCAGTTCGTGTTGCTTTGGGTGAAGAGTTTGGTCTGGAACCGGGTGAAAATACAATCGGACTAATCAATGCAGCATTAAAAGAAATTGGCTTCGATTTGGTCTTTGATACAAATTTCTCGGCTGACCTGACAATTATGGAAGAAGCTCACGAGTTTGTTGAAAGAGTAAGCAAAGGTGAAAATCTGCCTTTGTTCACTTCCTGCTGCCCTGCATGGGTCAGATATTTGGAAACCCAGCATCCTGATATGCTCAATCATCTTTCAACCTGTAAATCACCTCAGGGAATGCTTTCTCCTGTGTTGAGAGAGCTCGTACCTCAGTATTTTGAAGGTTTTACAAAAGAGAATATAAACATAGTTTCAATAATGCCTTGTACTGCGAAAAAAGTTGAGGCTAAACGTGCCCAGCTAAGAAAAGACGACAGATTTGAAACTGATATTGTTCTCACAACTCAGGAACTTGCGAAGATGATTAAAAGTGCAGGCATTGATTTTGGCTCGCTTGAACCGTGTGAAGGAGATTCTCCTTTTGCTCAATATACAGGAGCAGGTACTATCTTCGGTGCATCAGGCGGTGTAGCGGAAGCCGCTGTCAGAACCGCTTATGAGTTTGTAACCGGCGAACCCTTGTCTGACCTTGATATCAAGGGTATGAGAGGGGTTGATAAAAACCACAGATGTAAAGATGTTGAAATCGACATCAAAGGAACAAAAGTGAAAGTTAGAGTTGTATCAACTTTAAAAGAAGCTGAAAAATCATTGCAGGAAATTAAAAACGGAACAGCAGATTTCCATATGCTCGAAGTAATGGCATGCCCCGGCGGATGTATCAACGGCGGCGGTCAGCCAAGAAGCTGTGATGATTCCAAAGTTAAAGAAAAAAGAGCTGCCGGTCTTTATAAAGAAGATAAAGAACTGACATACAGACGTTCAAACGACAACCCTGACATCAAGAAATTGTATAAAGAATATCTTGAAGCTCCCGGTGCACACAAAGCTCATGAGCTTTTGCACACAACATATCAGGACAAGTTCAAAGGTTCTTACAAAGATGTTGTAAAACACTAATAAATAAAAAGAGGGTTAGAAATAACCCTCTTTTTTTATTCTATGTCATAAACCTCATCGCAGTTTTTTAGTTCACCGTATTTTATTGCTTTCGGAGTTTTATTTTCAATATATTTTGCAGGCTCGTTATTTTTAAACAACATAGCTTTGAGCGCAGAGGGGATTTTATCTTCCCCTATTTCTACATCTTCCATAAAACAGTGTAGAGAATTGTCAGAATTCAGACCCACAAGCTTTTTGCACGATGTTTGCGCATCGTTGACTTCAGACATAAGAATTGTGCTTCCGTCAGGATTGACGGAGATAATGTCTTTTGTTATTGCTTTTTGTATAGATACTCCCTGATGTTCTATTGTTTCAGTACCGTTAAGAATTTGTACTTTAATTGTTCCGTCTGTATATACTTGAGAAATTCTTTTAATTTCACCGTAATCGTTTTTTTCAAAAAACGTTGAATTTTTAGGTGAAGGATAAACAACAGCACTGCCATTTTCTGTTTTGACAAGCTTTGCCGGTGTTTCCGCCGCTTTCTCCAGGTTTCGTATCATTTCATTTAGTGTGGAATGAATATAAGTTTTTGCCTCTTTTGCTTTTGTGTGTATTTGATTAATAACCAAAGGAAGCTCTTTTCCTTCTTTTTCTGCTTGTCCGAAATAAAGAGACGGCATTTCTTTCAAGGCTTTTTGAGCCAGTCTGGCGGAATGAAAAGCTAGTGCGCCGATTCCTGTCAGTGCGGCTGTTATACCCAGCCCTATGTATAGTTTTTTGTTGGACTTTTTGTTGTTCAGCGGTATTTGGACAATTTGAGCCGGTTCTGTTTTTTGAACGGAAGAAGTGACCGGAACATGTGAAGGCTGTTTGTTTTGCGGATTTAAAACCTGCATTGTTCCTTTGAAGGATTGGGCAATAGAGTGTATTTTCATGTAAAAAGCTCCTTCTTTTGTTGTGATAAAAGTATCCTAAATCTAATATTTTGCTATTACAAATAAAGAAATATTAACTTTTGTAAACTATCATGAATCAGGCTATAACTCAATTCCGGCATGAGTTTTCATGGTTTTTTCTGTTTTTTTATTTAAAAAGGCAATTTTTCAAAACAGAAATTTTTTATATATATACAGGAACGAGGAATCAAAAAGACATAAAAAAGTCTTTATCGTTTTAGGGATTACGAGATTTTAAGGAATTATTAGGGGACACGAAAATGGGATACGGAGTTAATTTATCAACAGCAGGTTTAAATCCTTGGTCATACTCATTATTTCCGGGAGTGGCAAATTCAAACGTTATTTACCCGAGCGATTCCGCATCAGTATGGAACGATGCAAATCTCTTTAGATTTGACAGTGATGCAAACAGATTGTTGAACGGTTCAACAGCTCTTTGTCAGCAAATGATTCCTGCAATGAACGATTGGTATGCCAAAGTTGCTGAAACTTTCCAGAAAATTATGATGAGCATACAAAGCGGAAATTCAACAGTAAATATTAATAACAATAATACAAATATTGATCCTTCCACAGGAAAACTCAAAGAAGGTCAAATTATCAAAGAATTGAACAAAATGGGCGCAGGTGCTTCTACAAAAGACAGAATGGCAGCAGAAGTTACCTTCAAAGATAAAGATGGAAATGAAAAGAAAACTACACTCCTTCGCAGATTGATTTCTTTGACAAAAGAATATCAGGAACACCCTGATACCGCTGAATTGAGCAAAGAAAATTATGACAAAATCTGGGATATAGCAGGTAAATATGCTAAAACAGGCGAACTTTCAACAGAAGATTACAAAACACTATTAGAAATAGCTAAAAACCCAGGTGCTTCAACAACAGAAGAAAGCTCTGACTCAGAAGGTGAATCAGATAAAATTGAAACTTCTTTCACAGATGAACAAAATGCTAAAAAACAAGGCGAAACAGGTGCAGTCTTTAAACAAGGCGTAGATGCAGCAGTTGACGGCTACAAAAACGGCTTGATAGGCTGGGGTACTGATTATACTCAACTTGATGCAGGTCAGGCAGCTTTGAACTCTGACAATGTAATCGAAGTTTGGGATCAATATTACAAACAAGTCGGCATAAACCAGGGTGAAACTCTTGTTGACTCACTTTACAATGACTTCGATGATTGGACTGACGGTGTCTTTACAACAGGCGGTGCTTCAAGATTCACGGCAATAGCTGATGCACTCGTTGAAAGAGCAACCGGTCTGCTAGACAAATACGGAGACAAATCAGGCTTGACTCAGGCTGATGTCGACAAATTCAAATCTGATTTTGATTCAATCAATGATGACAATTATGATAGCAAAAAACAATTCATCAGCGATACATTCAAAAACTTCGTAGCAAAAATCAAACAAGCTGAAGCACAGCTGGTTAAAAACGAAAAAGAACAATCAAAAAAATAATAATTTATTCCTCGGTTTATAATAGGTATGGTAGGTTTTAAGGGCGCAAGATGTAAGATGCGTCCTTTCTTTTTGAAAAAATTTCCAAAAAAGAAGCCGTCCGACTTACACATCGACCGGCAAAGTTTTCATCATGGAGAAAAGGAGTGGAAGAGAAAGTATAAAGAGAATTGGCTACATTAATACAATTCCCTGTGTGTGATTTACAAAACATATAAAAAGTATATATTTACATATTTTAACATTGAAACTTTTTAACCCAAAAACGCTCAAATATGCTATATTAGTTTAGGTATTAGTCAAATATAGAGAGCTGAATTATGGGTCAAACAATTGCGGAAAAAATAATTTCAAAACACTCAGGATATGACGTAAAAGCAGGTGAACTCTGCATAGCAAAAGTTGATGTAGCTGCCGTGCAAGATGGTACAGGACCTTTGATGGTTCAGGAATTTAAAAAACTGGGCAAGCTTAAACCTGCCAATCCGCAAAGATGTATTTTGTTTATTGACCACGCTTCGCCAAGCCCCAGAAAAGAGCTTTCAAATACTCATATGGTGCTCAGAGAATTCGCAAAAGAAACAGGTGCGATTTTGTCAGAAACCGGCTGCGGCGTTTGCCACCAACGACTTGTGGAATCTTATGTAAACCCCGGTGAAATTCTTGTGGGCGCAGACTCTCACACCTGCACTTCAGGTGCTTTGGGTGCTTTTTCAACAGGCATGGGTTCCACCGATGTTGCTGTTGCAATGGCAATGGGCAAGACATGGCTCAAGGTTCCTTCTACTTTTAAAGTTGTTGTGAACGGCAAATTCCAAAATGGTGTTTATGCAAAAGATTTGATTCTTCATTTGATAGGTCTGATCGGTGCTGACGGTGCGACGTACAAAGCTTTGGAGTTCCATGGTGAAACAATAGAAAATATGTCTATGGCTGACAGGTTTACTCTTGCTAACATGGCTGTTGAAGCAGGTGCGAAAGCGGGGCTTTTTATGACAGATGAAAAGACAAAGGCATATTTAAAAGAAAGAGGCAGAGAAGATAAGTTTATTGAGGTAAAACCTGATTCTGATGCTGTTTATGAAAGAGTAATCGAGATTGATGCTTCTGAAATTCTGCCGACGGTTTCCTGTCCTCATACTGTTGACAATACAAAACTCGCAAGAGACTTGAAGGATGTAAAAATTAATCAGGTTTTCATTGGAACTTGTACAAACGGACGTATAGAAGATTTAAGAATTGCCGCTGATATTCTCAAGGGCAGACAGGTTAATTCTGATGTAAGGCTGATAGTTGTTCCTGCTTCAAAAGATGTCTACAAAAAAGCTGTTGAAGAAGGCTTGATTACGACACTTCTTGATTCGGGTGCACAGATTCTCGGGCCGGGATGCGGTCCTTGTGTGGGGGTTCATGCGGGAATCCTCGGTGACGGAGAAGTTTGTCTTGCTACACAAAACAGAAATTTCCAGGGTAGAATGGGCAATACAAAAGGCTTTATCTACCTTTGTTCGCCTGCTACGGCAGCATATAGCGCAATCAAAGGCTATATCAGCGATCCGACTGAGCTTTAGTTCTGATTTTTCAAAGCAGCAATCTGTTGAGATTGTTTAGGGGCTTTATCTGATTTTGCATTTCCGGCAAGTGTTCCAACCAGAAGAAGAATCATTGCCCCAAAAGAAAGCTTTTTGTTTTTTGCTGCTTTTTTTATTGTGCTGCCGAGTTCGGGCAAAAGTTTTTTCTGTCTTTTGAAGAAGAGTTTTTGCGCATTTTTATAGAAAATTTTGTCGATAAGCTTGTCTGCTTCATCAGGAAAAGCTTTTTTTATTGCTTCTTTTACATCAATAACAACTTTGTTGTATGCTTCAATCGGCTTCAGTCCTTTTTCGCCTTCTTTTCCGAATCTTCCGATAGGTGCATCTGTGCCGAACAAAAGACGTTCGGTCATATCGCCTTTTTTTGTGTTTTTGAGCCGCCTGATTGCTTCAATGATGTCAGGTTTTTCTGTTGTGTCACAATTGACCCACGAAATGTCTGCATAAAGTGTTGCTTTGTCGTTGTTGATAGAATCTATCATTATGTCAACAGCTGATTTTGTGTCTGCTCCGAGATTGCCCCCCATATGCCCCAGAATTACAGGGACTTTGGGTGTTCTTTGAGCAAGCCTGTATATCTGTTCGGGTCTTGAGAATTCACATCTGGGGAGTTTTGTTCCGTCAGGATAAACTGTTGCAAAGGTTTTGTCCGAATGAAAAAGACATGGAAGTTTGTATTTTTCCGCAATCTTCATGTAATTATTGTATGAAGTGTCATCTGCTGCGAGTTCCATTCTTTTTGGATGAAATTTCAGACCTATAAATTCGTTTGGATTTTCTTTCAGCAGTTGTTCAATTTTTGAAGAGTCGCCTTTTGTGAGGTTTGGCTGGCATACGGCAAGAGGTGCAAGCACAGGATTCTTTTTTGTGATTTCAAGAAGCTCTTTGTTTCCCTGCATCTCGTCAAGAATTCCGTTTGGATCAATGCAGCTCAGGTTTGAGACAATCATTTTTTCGACAGTGTCTCCGTTTGAGAGCTGTTGTTTGCAAAAAACATCCAGATCCTTTGTGTCGTATGAGTTGTTGTACCATTTACCCAGATGCGCGTGCGCGTCAATTATACGTCCTTTGAAGCTCACGGCATTAACCCTTGTGACTTTCATCGTATAAGTCTCCTATATAGGAATCATTTTGTGCACGCCGTTGAATTATTTTGTCTCCATATTGAGAACCTTTGATAATTTCTTCGGATGCCCATTTACACACTTTTGCGGGGTAGTTTTCTCCAGCTTTTGAACACAAGTCCCCGACTACACTATAATGCATTGCGATTTTTAATTCAAGTTGTGAACGTTTCTTATTATTTTCTCTGTCAAAATTTTTATTATAATTTGCAATTTTTTTATACCCGTCTTCTCCCAGGGCGTTGATTTTTTCTTTTTCAATAATGCTGTCTATGATGTTGTTGGTTTTGTTCTGTCTTTTTTGAAGACCGCATTCTCTTATCAGCTTGGCACTGTTTAAGTTGATTAAGGTGTTATAACAGTTTCTTGTTTCATGGAATTTGTCCTGTTTGAGCAATACAAATGCCATTTTTTCAAGGATTTTGAGCTTTTCATCATCAGGTGCATTTTTGCTGTATAAAATTTCAAGAATTTTCCCGTAAAAATATTCTGCACCTCCATATTGACCTTTTTCTTTGTCTTTTTGTGCAAGTTTTTCATAGTCGTCTATTTCGAGGGTGTTGTTTTTTAACTTTTGGCTTTCTCTGTATTTTATGTCTTTGGCAATGCAGTTAAAAACAGCAAAACAGCTGCCCCACATGGATAAAACACTGGGCTTTCCGCTGCCTTCACAGTCACATTTCGGAAAGATAACTTTGTTGTCTTTGTTTTTCCTGAAAAAGAGCTTGAGCGATTTGTCCGTGTATTCGCCCTGAATATTAATCTTTTTTGCTTTTATTGTTTCTTCGTCAAAAATGTCTTTGACTTTGTAAAGCTTGTCATCCGGTGCGGATTCGGGATTGTTTTTCAAAAGTTCCGTTTCGTTTTTGTCTGCAAGGACTTCATCTATGTCTTTTCCCACAAATTTGACAAGGTTTTCAATTTCATCATTTGCAGGAAATTCCTCAAAAGGATATTCGTTTGTTTCTGTGTCAGTGTAGCTGTATCCGATTACTTTGTTTGTTGTTTTGTCTCTTACCGGAGAAAAATTATACACACCTCTGGCACCGTCTGTAATACAGGTGTCGTATGCGGCAAACATATAGTCCTGAGCCCCGTCAGCTTCTTTTACTGTTACGACATTGGCTTCTGAAAGAGAGAGGAGATTGAAATCATACCAGTTGTTTCTTTTAATTTCCGATGCCATTTCATCAACAACACCGTTTATGTCTTCTCCTGTTGCGATAAAGTGATAAAGTTCGGGTTTGAGCCCTCTTTGACCTGCCATCCATTTCAGCGTATCATCATGCGGATGACCTGCCGGAATGTATACTTTTGCACCTTTTTCTTTGAGGCTGTTGAGTTCGTTTATTACGCCCCAGGTATATTCTATGCCTTGATGAAGCGGATCCATGTAGTCGATGTTCTGTCTGTAACGGTCGGGGTTGTAGTATATTTGTTTGAGAAAGTCAAGAATTTGGGCTTTGTTGGTTTTGACTGTTTGGTGGGTTAGATTCAGGTATTGTCCTGTTACAGAATTTATCTGATCTTTGAGGTTTAAAAGAGGGACTGTCGCTAGCGCAGGAACAGCTACATAGTCGCCTTTTTTCAGGGTTTTGCTTTTATTAAGAAGATGGAGTTCGTGTTCAAGGCTTTTGAGTTGTTTTACGTTTCTGTCTTTGGGGTTGACTTCGACGTTGTGCATTTCAATGTCCATGTTCTTTTCGACGGCTTTTGCAAAGTGGGAGACGTTTGAGGCGTGGTTGCTTCCGTCTACAATGTGAACGGGATACCCCATAAATGAAATTTTTTTGGAGGAAATTTTTTTTGAAGCTGCTAAGTTAGAAGCAGCGGTGATTTGAATGCCTTTAAAACTCAAAATGCTGTTGTTGTCGGGAACGGAATATGAAATCGGGATGAGGCAGTTTTTTTGAACTTCTTTTTTGTTTTTATATTTCCAATTTCTGTTTGTTATGCTTGAATGATGCTTTATTGATGAGTTGTTGACAATCAATACTCTTCTCCGGATTGTAAAATTAACAGAACAAAAACGCAAAAAAACTATTTTTTGCTATTTGAAAGACTAAACACTTAACAATTGTATAACATGTTTTTCATATAAAGAATTTATTAAAATATCTTTATTTTTATTGACAACAAAAATAAATAAAAATATGCTTAAAACACCAGGTGAATTAAGGTAAACAATAATGTGTCGAATAGGTGCTATCAAATCAAAAAGATATTTACACCCCGTAAAAGCGCTTGAACTTATGCGTTCACAGCAAAAAGGCCACGACAACTCGGGGTTTGCGTTTGTAATGCAGGATTTGGGCGGAGTTTTTGAGAATTATAAAGAACTTCCGATTCTTTCAATGGCTTGTACAAACGAGGGAATGCACATCGCTGAGGATATTCTCCACTCAATCGGCTTTGTCCGTGTAATGCAGTGGGCTCCTGATGTGCATAATGACATAGAGGGCTTGAATATAAAACCTATGCCCAACTATGTTTTTGAGGTCTTTAACTATCCTCATTCTTATAAATATGCACCTAAAGAAGAAAAAGAGGCACTTCTTCTTGATACTCGCCTGAGACTGAGAAAAGCTCTTGAAGAAGCAGACGAAGGTTATGTTTATTCCTTCTGGCCGGATTTGTTGACTTTGAAGGAAATCGGTGACCCGAGAGACATCGGAACATACTTCGGGCTCTGGGATGAAAAAGAGGATTTTTGTGCAAAAATTATCACTGCACAGTGCAGGCAAAATACAAACTATGACATTGTACGATATGCTGCGCATCCTTTCTTTTTACAGGGATATACAGCTTTGTGCAACGGTGAAAACACTTTTTATGAAAAGAATAAGCTTTTTCAAAAAAAACTTCATAAAGGGTATATAGGTTTTGAAAGTGATTCACAGTGCTTTTTGTATACACTTCATTACGTAAATAAAATACTGAAATGGCCTTTAAAATATTTTAAACACGTAATTACTCCGCTTCCTTATGAGGAGATGATCACAAGAAAAGATTCCGAAATTCTTTTGAGAATAAAGGCTTCTCTTGCTCATCTTGAGGCAAACGGTCCGAACTCCATGATTGCAGTTACACCGGACGGAACAATGTTTACAACATGTGATTCAAAAAAACTGCGTCCTGTTGTTGTCGGAAAAACTGAGGACACAGTCATTATTACATCAGAGGTTACAGGCATAAATGAAATAATGCCTGAAAGAAATATAAATGAAGACATCTATCCTAACGAAAGAGAAATGGTCGTTGTGGACAATGAACTGAATATTGAAAGGTGGCAGCAATAGATACCCGTGTTATAAAAACAAATGACATTTCAAAAAATGACCTGAAATGGCAGATAGAATATGACCCGAAAAGGTGTACACTCTGTGGAAAATGTTGTGCGGCTTGTACATTTAATGCTATTGAATTCGGGGTTGAAAGAAGAAGAAAAGTAAAAAGCGAAGGACCTTTGCCCAATCCTAAAGTTACGTGGGAAACTGAACCTGTTGTGAAACAGGTGATAACTAAAAATAAAAATTGCGTGGGCTGCGGAATGTGTGCAAAAGTCTGCCCGAATGAAGCAATAAAACCCGTTTATAATGAACATAACAGGGTGAATGTGATTCACAGAGCGGAAAATGCCGAGTCTCCGAAAAGGGGCGGCCGTTCCAACCTGCATACAGAGGGCAGAACACTTGATAAAATAAAAATCGGAAGAATCTCCCAGATGACAGACCCATCGTTGGATGCGATGAGACACACTTTTGATATTCTTGCGCCGTTTGGAAGGGTGCTTCCGCCTGAAAAACTGCCTTTTGAAATAGGCGAAGACGGTGAACTTCATATTAACAGTCGGGTACCTAACACAAGATGGATTTATCCGATTATTATAGGCGATATGTCTGTGGGTGCACTTTCAACCAGAATGTGGGAAGCTGTTGCCATGGCTGTTGCGTATTTGAACGAGGTTGTCGGACTGCCTGTCAGAATGTGTTCCGGTGAGGGTGGTATGCCTTTGAAGCTTTTAAAATCAAGATACTTAAAATATATGATTCTTCAAATTGCATCAGGTCACTTTGGTTGGGACAGAATCATTAATGCAATGCCTGAAATGACGGAAGATCCGGCAGGTGTTTTGATAAAAATCGGTCAGGGCGCAAAGCCCGGCGACGGCGGTCTTTTGCTTGCAAAAAAAGTGGTCAGACACATTCAGGAAATCCGAGGAGTTCCAAAATCTGATTTGCTCTCTCCTCCGAATCATCAGGGATTGTACTCTATTGAAGAAAGCGTTCAGAAAATGTTTTTGTCAATGAACTCAGCTTTCAAATTCAGAGTTCCTGTTGCGATTAAAGTTGCAGCTTCTGTTACAAGTGTCAGCGTTTATAACAACCTGTTAAGAGACCCGTATAATATAGTCGGCGGCTTCTTCCTTGACGGCATAGCAGGCGGAACCGGTGCTGCGCATGAGGTTTCTCTTGACCATACGGGTCATCCTATTGTTTCAAGGCTGAGAGACTGTTATCTGGCTGCTGTACACCAGGGTAAACAAGGACAGATTCCACTTTGGGCAGCAGGAGGAATTGGAATGAACGGAACTCTTGCAGCCGATGCTTTCAAGATGATTTGTCTCGGTGCTAACGGTGTGTTTACAGGCAAATTGATTTTGCAGATTGCTGGCTGTATAGGAAACGACTTTGGACGCTGTAATGCCTGCAACACAGGGCTTTGTCCTGTCGGAATTACTACTCAGAACAAAACTCTTGTGGACAGGCTTGATGTTGATAAGGTTGCACAAAATATTGTGAACTACTTCCTTGCTACTCATACGGAATTGAAAAAACTTCTTGCTCCTATCGGAAACAGCTCGCTTCCTGTCGGAAGGTCGGATGCTCTGGTTACCGTGGACAAAAACGTTGCTACGAGATTGGATATACAACATGTGTGCTAAAAAATTTACTATAAACAGTTTGGAGAATAATAAAAGACTTTCATCTCAAGAGTTGTTACAGCTTATATATGCAAAGATGAAGGAGGGGTATACCTCTTTTGAAATTACTGCATCAGGGCAGCATAATATAGGCGGTCCGTTGTGGAGCGAGGACGGAACTCCGCTTTGTTTTGAACTTAAAAACCCCGGACAGCGTGCAGGCTCAATGGGGATGCCGAATACAAAAATTGTTATAGAAGGTTCGGCTCCTGCTGATGTGGGCTGGCTGAACTCGGGTGCAGAGATTATTCTCAAAGGTGACGGCGGTGATACAACAGCACATTGTGCTGCAAGCGGAAAGATTTATGTTGGCGGACGTGTCGGAACACGTTCAGGTGCTTTGATGAAACATGATCCGAAATATCCTGCGCCGGAATTTTGGGTGTTGAAAAATACAGGTTCGTTTTCTTTTGAGTTTATGGGCGGCGGAACAGCTGTTGTCTGCGGTGTGGACTGTGAAGGAATGGAATCAATTCTTGGAAGCCGTTCCTGTGTGGGTATGGTCGGAGGCACCATTTATGTCAGAGGTGCTGTAAGCGGACTCTCTGAAGATGTTTATCTTGTTGAGATTGATGATTCTGATGCTGCATTTTTGAAAAACGGGTTGCAGGACTTTCTTGCAAAAATTGAAAGACTTGAATTGCTTGAAACCTTATCTGATTTTTCTCAATGGAAAAAAATTGTTGCAAAAACTTTTGAAGAAAGAAAATCAAACCACCTTATTCCGATGAAGGATTTTCGTCTTAATAACTGGGAAAAGGAAAATAAAGGCGGAATTTTTTCTGATGTTTATGAGGATGATTTCAAAGTATATCCTATTGTGAATAAAGGTGATCACAGACTGCGCTACCCGAGCTGGGAAAATTATACACAGTCGGCACCTTGCGAAAGCCACTGTCCTATCGGGATTCCTACACAAAAAAGAATAAACCTCATAAAAAATGACAAAATCAAAGAAGCTCTTGAGCTGATGCTTGATTATACTCCTTTTCCGGCATGTGTTTGCGGAAAGCTCTGCCCGAATCTTTGTATGGAGGAGTGTAACAGAGGATATGTAGACGAACCGATAAAATTTGACGCACTCGGAATGATGAGCCGTGATGTAAAAATCGGACCTTTTTCATCAACTAAAGACAGCTCTGTTGCCGTGATAGGAGGCGGTGTGGCCGGTCTTTCGGCAGCTTGGATGCTGAAAAAAGACGGTTACAGGGTAACTGTTTTTGATGATGATAAAGAAATCGGAGGAAAACTCAGACAGGTTATCCCTTATGAACGTTTGTCAAAAGAGTGCCTTGAAGCAGAAATTGAGCGTGTGAAAAACTCAGGTATAAATTTCCGGCTGAATACAAAACTCACAGCGCCTCTTTTTGATGAAATTGTGTCAAAGTTCGATGCGGTAATTATAGCCTGCGGAGCACACAACCCTGTTGTGATTCCTTTTGAAGGTCATGAAAAACTTGTTAAAGGACTGGAATTTTTAAAAGCAGTAAAAAATAATGAAAAAACGCAAATTGGCAAAAAAGTTGTTGTAATCGGTGCCGGCAATGCGGCTATGGATGTTATAATCGAGGCTTATAACTGCGGTGCACAAAAAGTTACTGCTATTGATATACAAAAACCGGCAGCTTTTGACAAAGAAATCAACCATGTGAAAGCAAAGGGTGCTGAAATTCTTTATCCCTGCTTTACAGAAAAAGTTACGGATGAAGGTGTTGTGCTAAAAGACGGAACCGTGCTTGAGGCTGATACTGTCATTATTTCTATCGGTGACAGACCGAAACTCGATTTTGTGCCTTCTTCATGGCTTGATGAAAGAGGTATGCTCAAGCTGAATAAGTTTAAACAAACCGAAAACAAAAAAGTGTTTGCAGCCGGTGATGTTATTAAACAGGGGCTTTTTACAAATGCGATTGCTGACGGAAACAAGGCGGCAAAAAATGTCGAAAATTTGCTCGAAGGCAAAGAGCTTGATACTTTTGAGACAGCTCCGCAGCTTCCCCGCGACAGGGTGAAAACAGAATATTACCAAGGTTTTTCTGCTATGAAAGTTCAGGAAATTGATGCCTGGGACGAAAAAGAGAGATGTATGTCGTGCGGTTTATGCCGGGATTGCGAATTCTGTTTGCAGGCTTGTCCTGAACAGGCAATAAGCAAGTTTACTGATATAAATGGGAATATCGTTTATGCTTCTAACGAAGAACGCTGCATAGGCTGCGGAATCTGTGCAGGAGTATGCCCTTGCGGAATCTGGACAATGAAGGACAATTTCGAAAACATTGATGACCTTGCTAGTATATAAAAGTTTTATGTAATTGTGTAAACTTTTCTGTAATAGAGTGCTGAGCCGAGGATTAAAAGGATTATGTTCGGAATCCATGCTGCCCAGAATGGCGAAATGGACATTGTTTCGCCCAGAGACAGCGAAAGTGCTCTTAAAAGGTAGTATAAAAATATAATCAAAATACTGAACAAGAAACCTCTGTTATATCTGACTCTCGGCGGAGTTATAGCCAGAGGAACACCGAGGAGCACAAGCACAACCGTTGTGAATGGGAATGCAAATTTGTTGTGAAGTTCTATTTTGAATAGTGACTGCATTTTTTTGTCGTGTTTTTTAGCGTTGTTTTCGACATATTTCCACAGAGCAATAACATTGTATTGGGTAGCTTCTTCCTCTGTCAGTGCACCTTTCACGTCCATTCCAAAGTCAACAACTGACTGTCCGAACCAGGTTGTGTTGAGAATTTTCCCGTCTTTATTCATTGTGTATACGGCACCTCTGTTGAACTGCCAGCCTTCGGGGCTTGTTTTTCCTGTTTGAGACTGGATAACCTGAATTGTTTTTTTGTTCGAAAAATCAATAACAGAAACATTTTTGAGCGTATTATTTTCACATTTTTGAACGTAGAAAAGCCTTTTCATCACTTTGCTTCCGTCTTCGTTTTCTTTTATTTCTTTAAATGTGAAATTCTGTTTTCCGTTTGGTATGTTTTTTTGTCCCAGAGCCCAGACAGCAAGTGTTTTGGACTGGGAATTGGTAATGGGAACAACAGTTTCATTGACGATAAATGTAAAAAGCGACATTGCCGCAGCAAAGATGAAAATCGGTTTCGCAATACGATTGAGCCCTATGCCGCAGGCTCTCATTACCGTAATTTCAGATGACAGACTCAGCCTGTTTAGAGTCATTACAGTTGAGAATAAAACACTCATCGGAATAGCCATAACAATAACCTGAGGAAGGTTCAAAACAACAATCATCAAGGCTATATTAAATGGGATTCCGTAAAGGGTAATCTGTTTAATTAATGTGATAAAAGTGTCCGAAGCAAAAATGATAGAGGTGAAAATGATAATCCCCATTATGAAAATTTCCAGCACCTGCTGCATTATGTATCTGTCTAAAATAGACGTTTTGTTTTTATATTCGTTGAATTTTTCCAGAAGTTCCATGTTTTTTGCTTCAATTGTTGTGTTCGATTTCATCCTGTTTGATGAATCTGCACTGCTCTTCGAGCTTTTTGTCTTCCATATTTTTCATTAAATCATTGATAGAACTGATTTTGCCAAGCGCAAACCCTGTTTCTGCAAGCAAAACACAATCGTTGCAGATTCTTATTCCGTCATACACAACAGAACCTGCAAGAGGTTTTTCCGCCCCACAGCACTGACATTCGAACATGTCGAATTCAGAATCGGGATTCTCTTCGATATCATCTGCTCTCATCTGGGCAACAACAGCCTGCATATCTTCAATGATTTTTAATTCTTCTTGTTTGTCCATAGGTTATATTATAACTTAAAAAACAATATCTTGACTATTACAAATAAATTTTATATTATTATTGTTGGAATTACAACATGTTGGAGTTACAACAATGACCTCAGAGGGATTTGAAAAAGATTTTTTTGACTGTTATGCAAGGACTCTGCCGTATTTAATTGAAAAAACATCTGTTTTTATCAGACTCAAGGGTGCTCTAAAATTGAGTGAACTCGGTGCTGATATCACTCTGGAACAGTTTATTACGCTGGATGCAATTTCAGCCTGTCCTGATGTGAGCCAGAGAGATCTTGCGAAAATGCTTTTAAAAGACCGTTCAAATGTCACAAGAATTTTGAACATACTTGAACAAAAGGAACTTATTCACAGAGAAATCTCAAATAAGGGCAAAAGACCTGTTAAACGTACGCGTCTCAGTTTGAAAGGTCAAGAGCTGATGCATAAATACGCTGACAGCATGAAAAATGATCTGAATGATTTTTTGTCTCAATTCAATCAGGAAAATCTTTTGATAACGAAAAAAATGCTTGAAGAAATATCTTCAAAAATAAGTGAAAACGCTAATATTCAAATATAATTATGGAAAAGATTGAAACACCTCAAATAAACCCATGGCTTACGACAATTGCCGTAATGAGCGCAGCATTTATGTTTGTTTTGGACGGAACAATAGCCAATGTTGCTCTTCCTCAAATGGCAGGGAGTTTTTCTTCGAGCAATGATGAAGCAACGTGGATTTTGACAAGCTATTTGATTGCCAGCGGAATTGTTGTTCCTTCTGTGGACTGGTTTTCAAAGTTTTTTGGAAGAAAACAGTTTTTTATTGCATGTATCGTGATATTCACGGTTGCATCTCTGCTGTGCGGAATGGCTACATCTCTTGATATGATGATTCTGGCAAGAATTTTACAGGGGTTGGGCGGCGGTGCTTTGCTGCCTGTTGCACAGGCTATTTTGCTTGAGGCATTTCCGATAGAAAAGCGGGCTCTGGCCATGTCTATTTTTGGCTTCGGAGTAGTTGTTGCGCCGGTAATAGGTCCGATTCTGGGTGGGTGGCTTACTGACAACTGGTCGTGGAACTGGATATTTTTTATCAATATACCTTTCGGGATAGTTGCTGCAATCACTTCGAAGTTGTGGATATTTGACCCTCCGTATGCTCAAAAGCAGGCTGATGCTAAGATTGACTATATAGGATTTTTCTTTCTTATACTGTGGCTTGTGACGTTTCAGGTTTTTCTTGATAAGGGAAATAACGCTGACTGGTTCGGTTCTGAATGGATATGCTGGACTTTTGCGGTGTCAATGGTTGCAATGGTTTTATTTCTTTATTCACAAATTGTGCAGAAGGACTCGATTATTGATTTGTCTGTTTTCAAAGACAGAAGTTTTGTGCTCGGGACATTGATTCTTGTAATTGTGAATATGGTTTTGTATGCTTCAACAACAATTATGCCTTTGTTTTTGCAGAATCTTATGGGGTACAATGCATTTTGGAGCGGTTATTCTCTTATGCCGAGAGGCTTTGGCAGTGTCCTTGCTATTTTTATTTACAGCGTGACAAACAGGATGCTTGATTTTCGTATTTTTACGCTGATAGGGATTCTCGGTCTGGGCATATCCGGGCTGATGTTTGGATTTTTGAATCTTGAATTTTCAATGATAAATATTATCATTCCGAATTTTATCTTTGGTTTTTCAATAGGTATGACAATAACAGTTTTGACTACGGCTTCTATGGAAACAATTTCAAATTCTGCAATGACAAATGCAAGCGGAGTTCAAAACCTTGTGAAAAACCTTGCAGCTGCAATAGGAACGTCTCTTGTTGCGACAATGGTTTCGAGATATTCACAGGCGTTTCAAAGTCATCTTGTGGGTTTTCTTGATCCGAATAATCCCGTTTATCAGGAAAGGCTTGCTGCAATGACATCGTACCTTTGTCAGTTTGATGTTTACGCTGTTGCATATCAAAAAGCACAAGGTATGATTTATAACAATCTTTTGCAACAGTCTACTCTTGGTGCTTATATGGAAACATTCAGGGTCTGGGGGTTGATTACTTTTGTTTGTCTTCCGCTTTTGCTTTTGTATAGAAAGAAAAGAAAAATTTAATATTTGTTGGATTTGAAGACTATGTAATATTTCATTTCACCGTAATACACAACAATCAGATACATGTCGCCTTCTATGTTTTCTGTTACAACGTATGATTGAGGCGGAGGTGCTTTTCTTGAGGAGTTTCGGAAAATTGTATAAAATCCGTCTCTTACTGTTTTACAGAATTTTTGCCACTTTGTATATTTTGGAGTCGGCAAATTGTTGTGATAAAAATCAACGGGAACGAGTTCTTTTTTTACAACAGGGATTATATATTTTACTTTTCCCGCTTCTTTAAAAAGCACGTATTCTCGTTCTTTGATTGTACGGGGAGTTAAAATATAATAACCGGCAGGAATTGTCTGGTTCTTAAAATAAACATCACTGCTTAAACGAAACAATGGAAACGGAGACCAGGCATATTTTTGATAGTCTTCGTTTTGATAGGGATCAATGTTGTGCACAAGTTCAAAATCAGGAACCTGAGCATTTTGATACAGCCTTGCATAATCAGTGTCGGCGAGAGCCGGCAGAATCGCTGTTACAAACAGGAAGATAAAAAACAGTGTGTTTAAGAGAATTTTGTTCATAAATAATATAATAATGTTTATTGAAAAAAAATCAATTTTTAATAGCAAATTTTCCTATTGACGTGTTTTGTTGTTGTGTGTATAGTGAGAAATATGATGAACCGAAACAGAATTAATTTGAATAATCGCTGGTGGCGCCTGTAATATAAAGTACAGGCTGATAGTTTTTTTGCGATTAATTAGATTTTTATAATTTAAAACCTGTACTTTTTCTAAAGGAAACAGAGTTACAGTTTTAAGTTATAAGGATTAATTCAAATGTCAATAAATTTAATAAATACACTTGCCCAGCCCCTCAAATCAGCAGCAAAATTCACTGCTTTTCAAGAACAATCATCAGGATTGTCTACTTCAAGATGTATCATGGATACTGCAACCTGTCTTGGACCAAAAGCTGTGTGTTCACGAAGCAAAGAAGATTTGTTTGAAAATGCGGCTCTTGAAATCTCAGAAAATGCACTTGTTTATTATGGGCCGGCTCTTGTTGGGGAAAAAGTTGCAAGAAAGGTTTTCTCAAAGAATCTTTCACGAAAAGCAAAAAGTCTTGTTTCTGTTCCTGCTAAAGAACTTATGACAAACAGCACTGCGCTGAATAAAAAGGTCTTGCCGGCTAAAGCAGCAATTGCACTGAGTGCTCTTCTTATTCCGCTGACAGAATTCACTTTGAACTATTTTAAAAACCTCGCTACTTTAAAGGTTTTTAAAAAAGCGGATTTCAATAATATTGCGAGTCTTGAACATAAAAAAGAGGACACTGAGGCACAGGAAAAAGTCAGAAAAAGTGCACATAGAAACATAAAAAAATCCGCAGGCATTTTTGCTTTCAGTGCAGGACTTGCCGCACTGGTTGCAAAAAAAGGCTCTTCTTCAAAATTTCTTATGAATATTTCAGAAGCAATTCTTGCTCCGGGAACAAAGTTTTTCAAAAACAATAATAAACTTAAAAACTTCTTTAACAAATATTTCTCACTGGATTTTGCCCGTGGTGAAAATGGAAAACTTGTCTTGAGCAAAGGTCAGCTCACTTCTTGTGTGGTTATTGGCGGTTTGGGATATTTCGGTGCGGCAAAAGACAGAGGCAGACAAAATTTTCTTGAAACTCTTTTCAGATTCCCCCTTGTCGGTTTTTATATAATCACCGGCTCTGAGCTTTTTGAAAAAGGGTTCAAAAAACTTTTGCAAAGAGCAGGTAAATGTAAAGAAACAATTTCGCACGATTTGAGCACTCCTTCTTTTGAAACGATAGCAAAAACGGCTAAAGATATTGCAAAGAAAAACGGAACAAAAGCCGAGGCTGAGTTCAAAAAACTTGCAAAACAAAAGGTTTTGATTTCCGGAGTTCCTTTTCTGTTCAGCATAGGTGTAATGGGCTTTTTTGTTGCTGCAACTTCCAATCTTTTTACACGTTACAGATTCAATAAGGAAAAGAAACTTAATACCTTGTCTTCTCAATACATACAGCAAAAAAATGCTTCACCTGCTTTTAAATCTTTCTTAAAATAGCAAAAAAAAGTTATGCTGCGTTTTAATTAAGTAACATTTGAGGAAGGATTTATGAAGATAATAAATTTCAGAGGCTTTCAAAATACAGGAATAGGCATAGAGGTTAACCCTGAAGAAAAAGTCATTAAAAAAAGAGGGGTAGATTATATTATTCCGAAATATAAACACCTGACTTTGAATACAAAGCTTAATAACATTGGTGAAAAGGATTTGGAGAAATTTGGTTTAATTTTGAAAAGCTTTCCGAATGTCAGTGAAAAAAACTCCGTTAATTTCAGCTATGATGAATATTACAGTAATATAGAGAAAAAAACAAAAAGAGAATTCTGGCTCAATGACAGACCCTTGGTTTTAAAAGATGAAAATCTACCTGTTTTTTCAAAACTTGCAAAACTTTTTTCAAGACTTTCTCTGGCCAAGGATTCTGAATTGAAACAAGCAAAAGACTACTGCGAATCTGTTGATTGCAGATATAATTTTTCATACTTTAACAAATGTACAAATCCCGGTGAGTTTGAATATATGGCACAGGGATTTCATATGCCCTCAAATGTAAGAAAAAATGCTTCGGCTATGGTAAAAGAATTCGAAAAAATAATGACTAATTATTTTGAATAAAAATTTATGGTATGATAAAACAGAGAGTTAAATGGAGATTACCCATGAGAATTCTGTCATCCTTGTTGATAGCATTGGTTTTAGGTGTTTCAGTTATGTCAAATTGTGTTTCAGCTTCTGAAACCACTCAAAAAGACATTATGAAATCACGCTGGTATCCTGCATATCATATGGCTCCGCCGTCGAATTGGATGAATGATCCTAACGGATTTGTTTATTTCAAGGGAGAATATCATATTTTTTATCAGCATAATCCAAATGCCCCGAAATGGGACAAGATGCACTGGGGACATGCACAGAGCCCTGATATGGTCAACTGGAGACATCTGCCCGTTGCTTTGAAACCTTCAAATCCGTATGACAAAGACGGAGTTTATTCGGGCAGTGCAATAGTTGAAGATGACCTTCTCTATTTACTCTATACAGGTCACGAAGAGAAAAAAGAAAATGAAAAAATTGTAAAACATGAAACCCAGAATCTTGCAATGAGCAAGGATGGGAAAAATTTCGGCAAGTCTGCTAACAATCCTGTAATTAAAATGGCTCCGCATTATTCATACCTTGATTTTTCATCGTCGGATTTCAGAGATCCGTTTGTATGGAAACAGTCTGACAGGTATTATGCCCTTGTCGGTACACAATATGAAAAAACAAAAGACGGGGCTGTGCTTTTATTCAAGAGTAAGGATTTAAGAAACTGGGTTTTCATAAATGTTTCTGCTGTCGGTCGTAACGGCGAAATGGGCTATATGTGGGAGTGTCCTAACTTTGTTCATTTAGGAAATGATGACGTGTTGATGATTTCACCTCAAGGAATAAAACCTCAAGGTAAAAACTTTCTTAATAAATATCAATCGGGTTGGTTTGTAGGCAAGCTCGATTATGATACAGGAAAATTTAAACAAAAAGGTGCTTTCGGGCTTTTTGACAGAGGGTTTGATTTTTATGCACCTCAGGTCACAAAATCTCCTGACGGACGGGTGGTGCTTCTTGCGTGGCTCGATATGTGGGACAGCCCTATGCCGGAACAGGCTGACGGCTGGGCAGGCATGATGACAGTTCCGAGAGAAATGAAAGTTGTTAACGGAAAAGTCATTACAGTTCCTGTTGAAGAGTTGAAGTCTTTGAGAGAAGATAAGGTTTCTTTGAAAAACCAAATGATAAATGGAGAAAAAGAATTCTCAAATATCAAAGGCGAGGTCTATGAAATCGAGACTGAGGCTGATTTAACGAATTCGAAATTTTTCACTATAAAACTTAGAACTTCTTCTTCACAAGAAACTGTTTTGAGTTATGATAAAGAAAACAAAATATTGAAGCTGAATCGAGACAAATCAGGTGCAGCACTTAAAGGTGAAAGAGAAGCATCTTTGCCTTTGACAAACAATATTTTGAGATTGAGAATTTTTGTTGACAAATCTTCCGTTGAGGTTTTTGCAAATGACGGACAGGTGGTTATGAGTTCTCGCATTTATCCTGACAAGGGTGCTCATGGAATAAAATTCTCTTCGTCAGGGGTAACAAAATTGAATTGTCTTGATTTTTATAAATTGAAATCAATACATAATTAAATATGAATAGTAAGCCGGTGTAGGCCCAGTGAAGTGGAACGAAACGGTTTTAGATTAAAGGTAGAGCCTGCTCTACCACAAAGACAATTGAATAGGAATAGTAAGCCGGTGTAGCTCAGCTGGTAGAGCAGGTCATTCGTAATGATCAGGTCGCAGGTTCGAACCCCGTCACCGGCTTTTTTATTCTTTTTATAGGGTTTCAATACCTTGGCGGACGTTGTACTATTGATGTGATTGTTCAGGGGCACAGCCCTTCTCATTAATCTGTTGTTTGTTTTATAATGAAACTATGAAAAAAATTTTATGTTTCGGAGACAGCAATACATACGGCTTCATTCCCGGCACAGCAGGTCGTTATGACATCAATACCCGCTGGAGCGGAATCTTGAAAAAACTTTGTGAAAACAAATTTGATGTCACAGAAGCAGGCTGCAACAACAGAACAGCTTTTTGCAACAATCCGGCAGGCATTGAACAGACAGGGTTTAAAATTTTACCGGAATTACTTAAAGAACCTTATGACATTGTGATTCTTGCAATCGGTATAAATGACCTTCAATTTTTCTTTTCTCCGTCAGAAAAAGAGATAGAAGAGGGCATTGAGGCTCTTGTTGAAATAGTGAGAACAAAATGTGAAAATGCCGAAATTCTTTTGGCTGCGCCGTCTGTTTTGAGTGAGAATGTTTTGTTTGGATATTTCTCAAGCATGTTTGACAGAACCTCCATAGAAAAATCATATCTTCTTTCTAACATATACAAAAGAATTTCAATAAAATATAATACAGCTTACATTGATTTGAACAAAATAGCTGATGTCAGCGAAATTGACGGGCTGCATTATGAACCCGAGGCTCATAAAAAAATTGCTCAAACTGTGTTTGATTCGCTGGAATAAATTTCTATTGCCTGTTTAATTTTTTCTCTGTGAGGCGTTTTGGGGTTTTGGAGTGTTTTTTTATATTTTTCAATAAGCTCGGGATTTTTCAAAGCTTTGAGTTTTTTGTAGATTCTTCTGATAACAGGGTCTGTCAAAGCGGATTGTTTCAGTTCAATGCCTCCCATATCAATACACACACCGTTTATTATGTTTCTCGGTTTTTTATCTGTGTGAACAACTCCGATTGATTTCAGGTTTACTTGTCTTGCCGGGTTTGGTGCTGATTCGCTTCTGAACGAGGAAAGAGAGTATGCGTTTTTTATGTCATACAAATCAAACTTTAGCATGTCACTGTTTTTAAGCGTTTGTCCGTTGTTTTTCAAAACATAATAAAAAGAGTTTGCTTCGGGTGCTGCACCATGCTCTGTTGCTGACTTTAGAGCATGAGCTGCTTCGTCTTTGTACATTGACAGCATTGCTTGTGCATATACGCCTGCGCTTGATTCTGTGAGAGCAGTTTTTTTGAAATAATCATATAAAGCTTTTCCCTCATTTTTCATTAGAGCTGTCAGTGCTTTTAGTTTAAGTTCGGGATAATATTTGTAAATTTTGAAAACTTTTGATGAAAAGAGGTCCTTCTGTCTGCTGTCGCAAAAATGCATTATAAAAACATCACTGAAGCCTCCTTCGTCAATCCATTCAATTGAAATGTTTGTATCAGAAGGCAGATATGGTGCAAGATTTTTTTGAAACAAAACACCGGCTCGTTCACTAAAGGTTTTTTGTTTGATTTTTTTGTCTTTCTGCTTTATGTTTTCAAGATTTTCAATAAAATCTATGACTTTTTCCGTGTTGTTTTCTTTAATATAACGATCAAGCTCCGCTTCCGGTTTTCGCTTGTCACGTCTGAAAAATTCTGCGGCTCTGGCAAAAACGGATTTTATTGCATTAATTTTTTGTGAACGTTCGGTTTTATCTTTTGTTGTTTGTAAAATAAATTTCAAAATATCATCGGGAATATTTCCGATAACAGGATTTTTTGCCTGAGACAGCTTTTTATATTGTTCAGGAGTATAGTTCAGACTTTTTCTGAATACCTTTTTCAGCCTTTGATAATTGTACGGGCTGTTTTGTGTGACGACATTAATTTTTACGGGCATTCTTTGATTATACAATAAAAATAAAAGCGGCTTGAAAATTAAGCCGCATTCTTAGTTTAGTTGTTTTCGTATTTTTCAATTATTTTTTTTAAATCATTTTTTTGTTGAACCCCGGCTTTTTGTTCGACGAGTTTTCCGTTTTTGAATACCAGAATTGCCGGAATTCCGCTGATAAAGTACTCTGCTGCTTTTGCTCTGTTTTCGTCAACATTGAGTTTTGCTATGACGGCTTTTCCTTCCATTTCATCTGCAAGCTGGTCAATAATCGGAGCCTGTGTTCTGCAATGACCGCACCATGGTGCAAAAAAATCTACGACAACAGGTGTATCTGAATTATTGAGCTGTATATCAAAATTTTCATCTGTAAGTTCTATTACTTTAGACATATTGTTCTCCTTGTTTATAATTGTTAGTTGCTGCAAGCATCGTACTCTTCACATAAGAGCTTTTCTTCAATTTTGTCTCTGGACAATTTTTTGAAACACAAAAACCAGTCATAACACTTCACATTGTCCATGCTTTCAAGTCTTTCGATTG
Organism: Candidatus Limenecus sp.; assembly: GCA_048360435.1. GTDB lineage: Bacteria > Cyanobacteriota > Vampirovibrionia > Gastranaerophilales > Gastranaerophilaceae > Limenecus. The sequence continues at coordinate 76,328 of DBGCOP010000034.1, forward strand.
CTTCTTCTTTTGTAGACGGAGGCGGTATAATGACTTCTTCACCGGCTTCCCAGTTTGCCGGAGTAACAACATTGAATTCGTCTGTTGTTTGAAGAGCTACGAGAACTCTTTTTATTTCTTCGAGATTTCTGCCTGTTGTCTGTGGGTAGTAAAGAATGGCTCTGATTTTACTTTTCGGGTCAATTATGAAAACCGCCCTGACTGCTTTTGTGCTGTCAGTGTTGGGCTGAATCATTCCGTATTTTCTTGCAACAGTGCCTTTTAAATCGTCAATAACAGGAAAAGCTACGTCTACGTTGCTCATCCCGTTGTAGTCAATTTCTTCTTTTATGTTTTTAAACCAGGCAAGATGAGAGTTTACACTGTCAACAGAAAGCCCCAAAAGCTTTGTATTGAGTTTGGCAAATTCTTCCTGCATGGATTCAAATGTCATAAATTCTGTTGTGCACACAGGTGTAAAATCAGCAGGGTGTGAGAAAAATATGACCCAGCTGCCTTTGTAATCCTGAGGAAAATTAATTATCCCCTGAGTACTTTGGGCATGAAAAGATGGCGCTTTGTCCCCGAGAAGCGGAGGGCGGCTGTTTTTCCGTTTTGAATTCCAAAGACCGAAAGCCACAGCCATTATTGCTGCGGGCAGTAATATTTTTTTTAGCATAAAATTCCTTTCAATCTCACTTAAGTTTTTTATATTCGCATATTTATATATCCGAAATGATTTTTCATTGTCTTTTCAGGTATTTTGCAAGATGATTTTTGGAAATGATTAATAAGAAATTTTTTGCTTTTTATACAAAAAAATCTCCTGTTTCAGGAGATTTTTTTGTGTTGTTTCGGTTCTTTATTTTACAAAGAATGTTGAATTGATGTTGGCGAAAATTTTTACTACACCGCTTTGAATCGGAATTGTTGAAGATTCTGCTGCTGAGGAGCCGGATGCGGCATCTGCGAGCATGTTTTTTGCCATTAATCTGTATTGTATAGGAGCATTTTCATTTGTTGAACAGCTGCCGTTTATTGTTTTGATTCCGTTAATTGAACTGCCTGTTGCTGCTGCTATCAAGTTTGCTCTTGTGTATGCTTTTTTTGTTGCAATTGACAAAAGTTCGTTGCATTGTTTGTCATAAGATGAAACAGAAAATCTCAGGTCGTTGATATTTGTTGCACCGAGCGAGATTGCTTTGTCAATCATTTTTCCTGTATCTTTTATTGATTTTGTTCTGACAATTATATTGTTTGAGACCTGATATTTGCTCAGAGTTTTTTTATTGTTGTTGTAATTGTAAACAGGAGATGCATTGAAGTTTTCTGTTTTTACATAGTCTCCGTTTTCTTTGTTAATCATTGCGCTCAGGGCTGAATAAACTTTGTCTGAGATGAGTTTGTTTTCTTCTGTTGCTTTTTGAAGTGACTTTGTGTCTGACGTTTCTACTGCTATGCTGATTTCTGCAATGTCGGGCTGAAGCTCTGTATTTGCTGTTGTTGAAATGGTAATTGTTCCTCTTTCCGGTGTTTCTGCTGCTGCAAAAACAGTGTTTGCGGCAAAGCCTGCTGCTGTAACTGCCAGTAATGATAGTGCCACGAGTTTTTTTGTAAACATTTTTTCTCCTTCTTATTCAAAAATATTTTTCCCTTTATGAAAATATAAACGATTGAGGATTGGTTTTGTTCGTTTCTGAAAAAATTGTTACTTAAAATAAATTAATAATCCGGTTGGTTAGTATCAGTTGTTTAATGTCTGTATTATTATTAATAAAAGAGTTATTATAATATGAATTTTAGAGGTTAAAGTGGATACAAATCTTGTTGTGGGAGCAGGTTTCAGCGGAGCTGTTACAGCTAATCTTATTGCGGAAAAATTAGGCGAAAAAGTTCTTGTTGTAGACAAAAAAGAACACATCGCAGGTAACAGCTATGATTATACTGATGAAAACGGAATAAAAATTCATAAATACGGTTCTCATATTTTTCATACAAACAGTGAGAAGGTTTGGAATTATTTCAAAAAATTTGCTGATTTAAATACATATATGCACAAAGTTGTGGCAGTGATAGACGGAATAGAGACGACTATTCCATTTAATCTCAATACTCTTTATGATGTTTTCCCTGAGACATTAGCTAAAAGACTCGAAGAAAAGCTTTTGAAAACCTTTGAATATAACAAAAAAGTTCCTATTCTCGAATTTCAAAAACAGGCTGACAGCGATTTGAAGTTTCTTGCTCAATATGTCTATGAAAAGGTCTTTCTTCATTATACAAACAAACAGTGGGGAACCTCTCCCGAAGATGTGGACAGTGCTGTTACCGCAAGAGTTCCTGTTTACATAAGCTGTGACGACAGATATTTTCAGGATAAATATCAGGGGATTCCTCTTGGCGGATACACAAAAGTTGTGGAAAAAATGCTCAAGCATCCGAATATAGAAGTTAAGCTGAATACAGATTACAAAGATGTGAAAGGCTATTTCAAAAGAATTTTTTATACAGGTTCAATTGATGAGTTCTTTGATTACAAATTCGGACAACTTCCTTACAGAAGTGTAAACTTCAAATTAGAAACACACAATCATCCTTATTATCAATCCAATGCGGTTGTTAATTATCCTTGCAATTATGATTTTACAAGAATCCATGAATACAAATACTATCTCAATGACATTTCTGAAAAGACAGTTATTGCCAAAGAATATTCCAAAGCTTTTGAAGTTGGAAAAAACGAGAGATATTATCCGATTCCGAAAGAAGAAAATATTGCCCTTTACAACGAATATCTCGAAGAAGCAAAAAAACTGGAAAATGTTTATTTTCTGGGCAGGCTTGGAGATTACAAATATTACAACATGGATCAGGCTGTTGAAAGAGCAATAGAACTGTTTGAAAGGATTTCAAAATAATTATGCTTAAAGAAGCTGAAAAGGCTGTGTCAGCTAAAGATAAAGTTACTTTTGTGGCTATTGCGTGCTGTACTTTTCAAAGGCAGGCGTTTCTTGAAAGAACTCTCATGAATCTTGCTAATCTTGAAATTCCCGAAAATATCAGGGTTGAGGTTGTTGTTGTGGACAATGACAAAGATGCTTCGGCAAAAAACGTTGTGGATAAATTGACTTCAGCAGATGCCGAGTTTCCTTTTAAGATAAATTATTTTGTTGAAGAAAAAAGAGGGCTTTCAAATGCAAGAAACAAGCTTCTTTCTGAGATAGTAAATCTTGGAGCTTCACATGTAGCGATTTTTGATGATGACGGGCTTGTGGATTCAAAATGGCTTTGGAATCATATTTCTTTATACAATGAAAATCCTAACGGCAAAATCATATCGGGTCCCGAATTTGCTTATTTTGACGGAGAATTTCCTTCTTTTTTAGAGAACAACAATATTTTTGTACATTCAACAACAAAGAAAAAAGGTGAAGTAAGAAATACCTGTGCATCAAACAATTCGTTTTTTCCCGTATCAATTGTTTCTCGTGACAACATATGGTTTGACCCGGAGTTTGTATTTATGGGCGGAGAAGACGGTGATTTCTTTTCAAGAGCATCAAAGGCCGGTTATGAAATTGTTTTTAATCCTGATGCAATTGTCAGGGAGATTGCGGACAAAAGCAGGGTTAACTTGAAATGGATTCTCCACAGAAGCTGGTACAATGGATATTCCGGTTCTTATTTGAAATTCAAAAAAAATGATAAACCCTTCAGAAGAATGTTCTATATTTTGAAGATGTTTATTGTTGTTTCATTTGACGTTGTTTTGCTTCCTTTGACTGTCATTGGAGGTTTAACAATCTTTTTTAATACAGCGGGATTGCTATGCAAAAATTTTGGAAAACTATTGGGAGCAATTCTTTTAAAGCCTGTTGATTATTACAGGCAGCTCAATGGAGGAATAAAATAAATGTCAAAAATTTCAGTTGTAATACCTGTTTATAATGTCGAAAAGTATCTTGGGCAGTGTCTTGACAGTGTGATTGGACAGACTCTTAAAGATATAGAGATTATTTGTGTTAACGACGGTTCAAAAGACCGTTCTTTTGATATTCTTAGAGAATATTCAAAGCAAGATGAACGTATTATTGTCATTGACAAGGAGAATTCCGGATATGGGGACTCTTTGAATATAGGTTTTTCTGCTGCAAAAGGAGAGTATATCTCAATTATTGAACCTGATGATTTTATTGATTTGAATATGCTCGAAGTTTTGTATGATATGGCAAAGAAAAATGACTGTGAAATTGCCAAATGTGATTGGAATAACTATTGGACAAAAAATAATCAGTCTGTGAAAAACGGAAAAATCCTGCCTGAATGGACAGACAAAGTTGTTTCCTGTTATGACTATCCGAAAATTCTTTGTGTCCAGCCTTCTGTGTGGAGCGGGCTATACAAGAGGAGTTTTCTTGAAGAAAATAATATCAAATTTTTAACGACTCCGGGTGCTTCTTATCAGGATACGTCTTTTACTTTCAAGATTTATGCTCTGGCAAAAAGAATAATTTTAACGGCAAAATCCTATCATTATTACAGACAGGATAATGAGGCTTCTTCAATCAACAATAAAAGCAAGGCGGATGTTATTTTTCAGGAGTACGATGAAATTAATCACTTTCTTGAACAAAATAAATCTCTTTGTGACAGCTTTTTGACTCAGAAACTTCATAATGAATATTATGCTTATAAATGGACTGTTAAACGTATTTCTCCCGAGTTGAGGGATGATTTTATTGAAAAGGTTTCAAGAAGATTCAAAGGTTATCGGGAGAATAATAAAATAACTGATGAGTTTGTCTCTGATGTTATTAGTTTAAAGATGCTGGAGTGTCTTATTAATGACACAAAAAAATATCGTACGGTTATTGAAAAAGAAATAAGAAGAGAAAAATTTAAACAATTCAGAAGAAACTTGGTTTCTGTTAAAATAAATAAAGCCAGAGTCAGTGTAATGCTTCTGGGTAAGCAAATAGTAAGTATAGGTTAAAATGAAAATTAAAGAAAAGATAAATGAATTTGTTCAAAAAGTGAACAATTTAAGATTTGTTATTAATTACAAAAGAATGTGGCCCTACATTAAGCCGTTTTGGTTCAGGGCTTTGCTTGCCGTAACAATTTGTATTCCCATAGGCGGACTTGATGCGGTTATTGCATTGTCGTTAAAGCCGTATATGGATTTGGTTATGGTGGAAAAATCCATACAATCACCGTGGTACATTCCTTTCGGAATTGTGGCGTTTACCTCTTTACAGGGCGGTTTGAACTATCTTGCTACGTATCTTAATACATGGGTTGGCGGAAAGATTACCCAAAAATTGAAATTTGACTTATTCAAAAAAATGCTCACATTTCAGACATCATTCTTTGACACAAAAAATTCCGGTGATGTTGTGTTTACTTTTAACAACAACGCAGATATGGCGTGTACAGGTCTTTTGGATAATTTAAAAGTATTTACTCAAAGATTGTTCTCATCAATATCACTTGTTTGCGTTTTGTTTTACAATTCCTGGCAGCTTGCCTTAATTGCCGTTGTTGTACTAGGGGCAGCATTTTTGCCTGTTGCAAAAATCAGGAAACGTATACAAGACGTTATGAGCAAAACGTTGAAGGCTGACGCTGCTGTTATTACTGCATACAACGAAGCATTTGCCGGAAACAAAACCATAATTTCTTACAATCTTGATTCGAATCAGAAAGCAAAATTTCAGGATATTTTAAAAAGTATTTTCAATTTAAGAATCAAAATGGTACAAAGAACCTCCTGGCTGTCGCCTATGATGCACGTTATTGTTTCTGTTGGCATTGGTCTTGCTATCGGGTACGGAAGCCATTTGATTTTGACAAAACAAATTACAAGCGGAAACTTTGTTTCTTTCATAACGGCATTGATTATGCTTTATACACCGATTAAGAGCCTTGGCAACAACTTCAATCAGGTTCAGCTCTCATTCTTCGCAATTGAAAGGGTTTTCGATGTAATGGATTTGGAGCCTTCGATAAAAGATGCAACTGATGCTGTTGAACTGAAAGATGATTATTCAAAAATCGAACTTGAGGATGTCTGTTTTGAATATCAAAAAGATGTACCTGTCTTAAAACATATAAACCTTTCTGTCAACAGAGGCGAGACAGTTGCGTTTGTCGGAAACTCGGGTGGAGGCAAAACTACTATTGTGAATTTGCTTCCTCGTTTTTATGATGTAAAATCCGGTTCAATAAAAATCGACGGAACTGATATTAGAAACTTTACTCTGAAATCCTTGAGGCAGAATTTTGCTGTTGTGTTTCAGGATAATTTTTTGTTCTCAGGCACTATAAGAGAAAATATAATGCTCGGAAATGAAAAAGCAACTGATGAGCAGCTTGAAAAAGCAGTGAAAATGGCATTTTTGGATGAATTTATTTCAACTTTGAAAGACGGGCTTGATACACAAATCGGTGAAAGGGGAATTCTTCTTTCAGGCGGTCAAAAACAAAGAGTGGCAATAGCAAGAGCTTTCTTGAAAAATGCTCCGATTGTAATTTTGGATGAAGCAACATCAGCACTCGACAACAAAGCAGAAGCAATCGTTCAAAAAGCAATTGACAATCTTATGGAAGACAAGACTGTATTTGTTATTGCACACAGGCTTTCAACTATTCAAAATGCTGACAAAATTGTAGTTATCAATGAAGGTCAGATTGTTGAACAAGGTACGCACGACGAGCTTTTGAATGTGGAAAACGGCGCATACAAGGCACTTTACAACGCTCAGTTTAAACATCAGGAAGCTGTGGTTTAGTTTTAGAAAATAATAAAATTCAATAATAAAATTCCCTTCTTTTTTAAGAAGGGAATTTTTCTTTTTATTAGTTGGGTTCAGCTATAACTATTGTTTCTACGATAAAGTCATTGTACAACATTCCCAACAGGTAATATTATCGAAACCAATTGAAAATTTATTAGTTACAACAACACATAAAATTATAAGGTGATTTTCTGTCCCAATTTACACCCCTCTTTACAATTTTTGCAGGATTACCTGCTATTATCACATTACTTTCATCAAATTGTTTAGTAACAATACTCCCCCAACCAATGATGGAATTATCAGAAATTTTAACACCTTTTCCAATTTTTGTGTCTTTCCCTATCCATACATGATTGCCTATTTTAATATTTTTGCCATAATTTATGAGATTTCTGTTTGTGTCTATAATACTATGTGTATCTGTTGCCTCAATCGTAACTCCAAATGACACCATACAATTATTTCCTATTTCTATTGCGGTATTCGGCTCCAATAAAGCAATAAATGCTTCATTAATTGATGAACCATCGCCCAGTTTAAAACTTGCATTATTAATATAATTCTGGTCATTATAGCCAAAACTTATAATTGTAGGTGCAGAGCCAATAAAGGTATTACTTCCAATGTCAACAATATTATTATCACCATAAATGTATATATTTAACAATGTAGGAACAATAATATTATTACCCAATAAAATAATATTATTACTACCATCTATTGTTAATCTTATATTGGATTTTTCTAATTTGGACAGATCATATTTATTGTTCAGAGAGTCTAAAGTTTCTTTTACAGAAACAAATCTCAAAAATTTTTTACGAAATCTTTTTCTTCTAACACTTGATAAAATAAAACATGATAAAAGTTTAATAACTTTATTGTAAATACTTAGCATTTCTTTAACTTTCTATCTAATTTATTTAATTCTAAATTTCATTTTTATTCCATATATTTTCATAACAAGATGATTTTTTTCTTGTTTAATTAAAAAAAAACGTCCAAAAAGAGAAGGCTGATTTTTTAAACCAGACTTTCTAACCTCATATAGAACATTATCCAAACAGCAACAAGGTGAATCAAAAATTTTATCAGTTAATATATTGCACAAATCAGAATAATTCTCATGCCACGGTTCAAAAACAGCCGCCTCATTATAAGAATACCCAGAACCCCAATCTCTATAACTAGTGAAAGAAGCATGCATTTTATATTTTTTAGCAAGTCTTACAAATGAAGGCATATCTTTGTAATTTAAAGAATGTACTACAAAGAGAAGTTCAACATTTTTTATTTTTCCATTTGCTTTTTCTTGAGCTATCCATTCCATGTTTTTCATTACTTTTTTAAAATTTCCATATTTTACAATCTTGTCGTATGTTTCTTGATTTGCAGAATGAATTGAAAACATAATAGAATTAATTCTATCTTTTATGTTTAAGTTTTCACACATTCTTTCTGTACATAAAACACCATTTGTGTGGATATTAAATTTTATGTTGGGAAATGATGAAGCAACTTTTTTTATCAGATTGCGAGCGAATCTACTGCCAAACGGATCTCCCGATCCGCTTATATACAAAATTTTGACTTTATCAAGTATACTCCATATATTTTTAGTAAAAAGTTCAAGTTTTTTTTCATCATCTTCTGTATTTCTGATTATCTTACTTCGACAAGTAATACAAGCAACATTGCACTCTGTATCACAACTTACTGCTATAATTGATGGATAGACCTCTATACCAGACAAAAATTTTTTATCAGAAATAGCATTATATGCCATACAATATTTTAAATTACAAAATGTATAATTATGATTTAAAATAGAATTTCTAAATATTTCAGCTTTTTCTCCATTCCATATTTCTTCAAGCGTTTGTTCAAATATATTACCAAATGAATAATAATTACAATAAGCAGGACAACAAGGATAAACATTGCCATCCGGCTGAATTTCACAATACGTAAAAGGAGTTTTACAAACTTGGTCAATATCTATATACATTTTTTATTTCTTCCTAGTTTTTTAAGATCTATTTTTAATTTTAAACCACATACTGTTATAATTTTATGATTTCCTTCATTTCTCAATGAAAAAATTTTTCTTAAATAATTATTTATATCTTTCCTATTTTCTTTTTTTACGGGCACATAAATAATTTTGTCAGCAGGATATATTAAATCCAAAAATAGAGATTTAATTTTTTTATTATTTTGAAAATAATCTCTCAGTGAACGAGCATTAACATTAAAAATTTTTAATCCGTCATACATATATAAACATCCGGGATTAATTATTAAATCAGCAAATATTTTTTTTGCATCTTGTGCTTTAGTTATATTATTGCAAACTATTACCCAATCTTTTGGTCTCCTTTTTCTCAATATTTTTGATAATTCTTTTTCTTTAACAATATCAAACGTTCTTGGATAAATATCTCTATTTTTAGTTGTCGTCCAGGTTGCATTATTAGTTGACATATATTCAAAGCCATCTGTAAAAGTTTTATACTCTTTCTTATGCTCTTGATATTCCTCTAAAGTATGAATAACATAATCACCCTTTTTCATCTTAGGAGAACCCATAGCGATAAGTTTTTCTGCTATTAACGGTGTCATATCATCTTTTTCTTCACAAGAAATCCTCTTTGGAACATCTAAACATCCTGAACAAAATTCACACCAATGCAGTTGATCTGCAAATTCTTCCGGTGTTCTTTTCCACCAACCTTCTTCTACCTTCCAACCGCCAGGGCCATCAAATAGCATATCAAGTGCGCCTGCAACTTCACAAAAAAATGCCCCTTTAGGTGTGATTGTTGCAGACCATGTATTTTGTATCCAGCAGGCATCTCTCTTTTGTATCCATTCTTCATCACTTATCCCCAATTCTTTTCTTGACATAAGCAAGGCTTGATGAATGCATGTATTATCATGATCATTGACATTTTGTGCTGCAAAAGAATCATTTATAGTTTCAAAATGTTTATAATATGTTTTGTTTAAGGTAGACCAAAGACCGGTTCTTGCTGTCTCAAAGTCAGTAAAATGCCCCGAAATATATTTTTGCATATCTTCAATCGGCTGGCGACCTGTTGTTTCATCTATAAGAAGTCTCTTGCTTTTTAAATAATCTGCAAATTTTTCAAATTCAGGATGTAAGGTTGGTTCTCCACCTATCATACCGACGCAGCCTTTATATCCATCGAGAGAATCAACTGCTTTTTTAAATGTTTCAAAATCCATAAAAAATGTCTTATTGTGATGCCCACAAAATCTTGTACAATTTGAACATTTATGCACACATGCATTAGTTATATCAATTTGAATTACTTTTTGATTTTTTGGACTTATCATTTTATATTTTCTCCTCTACATCAAATGCATTCTTAAGATTTATCAAAGATTTTTCATATATTTTTTTAGATAAAGCAAGCAAATTATTTTGCATATTTATGTAATCCTTTTGATTCATATCAATAGCTCTTTCCATAGCTAATGCTAAATCACCATCACAAGCAAATAGCAAGCTATTTCCTTCATTAAATTTATGTATAGATGCAAATTTTTTATGAATTATACATGGCTTTAAAAATCCATAAGAATATTGGAATGTTCCGCTTGTTCCATACTTTATATATCTTTCATGCTGGGGATTCGAAGAATCAAGAAGTGCCAAAATATAATCAGCTTTTTCCATATCATCGAATAGCACATCAAAATACTGATATCCTTTCATATTGAAATACTTTTTTAAATGTTTGGGAATATTCTCTAATGAGCCTTTTCTTCCAATATGTGTAATTTTAAAATTAGTAACTCCTTTTTCATGCAACTGTTGTACTGCATTGATTAATAGATCATAGTTACGCCTGAAACCTGCAATCCAACCCACAACTATAAAACTAGTTTCTGATAAATTATTAGATGTAATATTTATATCGCCAAAATAGTGAGGATTTAACATAGGCACTCTATCAATAAAACCGGGAATTTCTGCAATTTGAAAAACTTTATGCTCAGTGGCAAGTTTTTCATTTAGTCGATCAAGATGATGCTCTACACAAAACAGTTTATCTTGATATTTATTTAAACTGGAAAATAATTCTAAACAATTATGCCAGCCGGTTTCATCATAAACTATATGCGAAGATATAAATATTTTTTTATAGCTGTTAATTTTATCAAAAGTTAAATATCGTGCAAACAATTTTTGCGTCAATTCAAAAATTCTAAAATTTTGAAATTTAAACCTAACAAACGGTTTTTCTGTATTTAATTCCGGATTTATAATTAAATCAACGTTATATCCCAAATCCAAAAAATATTTTACGTAGCCCGGTAAAGTTTCAGAATGACCATCGTTTACTTCAACTAAAAGTACAGTGTTATCTTTTATCTCACATTGTAAAGCTAAAAAGAGATTGTCCGAAATACTCAAGGATACTTTTTCTTTTTCATATAATTTTTCTATATCATATCTAAGATTAGTAACCTGTTTTTTTAGTTCTAAATATTTATTCTTAACATTAAACTTTAAACCTAAAAATGTGTATATTTTTTTATTTTCAATATTCTCTATATTAAAAATCTTTTTAAACGTACTTTGAACAGGCTTTTTATGGGGCATATAGATTTTAAACCCTAATATAGTAAGCACTTTTTGATAGTTTTCATTATTTTTCAAAGAAAAAAGTGTTTCTAAAATATCTTTTTTATTTAAAGAAGAATAATCATATCTTTTTATTTTTTCAAAATTAGAAAAAAGATAATAATTTCCATCAAAATGTTGTATATTCAATCCCGAATAGAATTCAGAATTAAATATTTCATGCAGCCTGTTGTAATATTCAGGGTAATTTTTACTATTGTGAGGAATAACTTCTTTTATATTCCATATAAAAACATCAACAGCAGCTACTGCAATATGTCTTTTTATTTCATCAAAATATTCTAATTTCGAACAGTTCTCAATTACATTTTCAAAGACATTACACAAATCATAAAAACTTTTATAATTTAAAGAAGATCTTTGATTTTGTATATTGAGCCTGTAATAGACCAAAATATCCTCAATATAAGTAATTGATTTTGCATATGCATAAAGAGAATAAAAGAATGCAATATCTTCATATGGTCCTAACTTACAAAATCTTAAACCTGTCTTCTTTAAAAAATCAGTTTTAATAATTTTATTCCAAGGTGCCGGATTAATTACATTTAAAGTAAACATATCCTTCCAGCTAAAAATTTTTTTATATTTTGGTAAAGCGGAAAATCTTAGAGAATGATGATTTGACACCTTTTTGGTTGCATCATCATAATCATATGTTTCACAAGCAACTATGTCGCACCCTGTTTCCAAAGCTTTATTATATAGTTTTTCAAACATACGTAAATCAAAGAAATCGTCAGCATCAAGAAAAATAGTATAATCACCTTTTGCTTCATCTATTCCTAAGTTTCTGGCTGTATGTACACCACCATTTTCTTTGTTTATGATTTTTATCCTTGAATCTGTTCTAGCATATTCTTCAAGAATTGACAGGGAGTTATCCGTTGAGCCGTCATTAACACAGATGATTTCTATGTCTTTGAGCGTTTGATTAACAACACTGTCTAGGCATTCTCTCAAATATTGTTCTGCATTATAAACAGGTATAATTATTGAAATTTTAGGCATGAATCATCCTCCAATATCCTTTCTCTCAACATCTTTGTCCATCTTTTTACCTTGAACTTTTTCTTGAAAAATATAAAAGTTTTTTCAGTCTGAGTTGTTTTTATATCAAACAATTCAAAGAATTTTTGGTTTTTAAATTTGAAAATCAAATGTCTCAACTTTTGATAATTAGACATTTTTAACAGCTCAAATTTGGAAAATTTACTTTTCACAAAATCAAGAAAATCTTCAATGTCTTTTATATATTCATTTCTGTAATTTTCATCAGAAAGTACTCTCCAATAGTGAATGGAGCCTCCTAAAAAATGTTGTGTGGATGCAATTTGAATTTTTCTTGTCTGCTCTTGAAAAATTTGTGTATTAAAAAAATATTTATATGCGTAAAAATCATTTTTTATACAGCTTTTGTAACTTGAAGTTGCAGAAGCTGTGCGAAATTCCGTATAGATACAAAGGGACTCGGGAATAAATGAATATACCGCTCCTGAAAAAAATGAAGATAAACAGAATATCAAATCTTCTGCATTTTTTATTCCGGCAGGAAATTCTATTTTTTTGTTTTCAAGAAATGATTTCTTAAAAGCTTTGTCCCATATAAAAACCTGTAAAGATATTAAATTTTTTAGTGAGTTATTTCGTTTTAAACTTAGCTTTTTCAATTTATAGGCATATTCATCGGTTTTTATAATTTTTTTATCACAGCGGCAATCGTGCCCCCACATAACTATATCAGGTGACTGTGAGTCAATTTTTTCCACAACTTTTTCGCAGAGGTCAGGCTTGTACAAATCATCAGAATCAAGAAACATTATATATTCTCCCCGAGCTGATTTGATCCCGTTATTTCTTGATGATGAAACACCCTGATTTTTTTGATTGATGATTTTTATCCTTGAATCTGTTCTAGCATATTCTTCAAGAATTGACAGGGAGTTATCTGTTGAGCCGTCATTAACACAGATGATTTCTATATCTTTGAAGGTTTGATTGATTACACTGTTTAAGCACTCTTTTAAATAATTCTCTGTATTGTATACAGGAATTATTACTGATATCTTAGGCATTAGCTCTCCTTTTTACCAGCAGTTCAATCATTTCACGGCTGAGTTTGAGCTCTGAAGGATTCATGCTTTTGATCATTTCAAAAATTTTTGCTTCATCCTCTGATTGAACATAAGCAGATATGTGTTTTATATCTTCAATATCAAATTTCAAAACTTCTTTAAGCTTGAGATAGGTAATCATCTTGGGTAAATATGTTCCGTCTTCAAGTTTGCCTATGTGACGTGTGCTCAGTCCGATTTTTTTTGCTAATTCTTCTTGTGTTAGTTTCATAGCTTTGCGTTGCTTTTTGATTAAAAAAGATAAAGCAGATGCTATTGATTCTTCGTTAATCACTAAACCACCCTCATTGTGTCAATGAAATTCGTTACCTTTTGAGTATGTCATGAGAATAGCAGAAAACAGACAAAAAGTATACGTTATTCATTTAGTTTCTTTTTACAAAAAGTAATGTAAAACAGTGTTTATGTGATAACTGGTTCAATTTAACCTAATAAGGGGTAACAAAAATCATTAAGGTTTTTTATGAATAAAAAAGATGTGGGGCGCAAAATAAAAGAATTTCGTAATTTAGCAGGTTTGACACAAGCTGAACTGGCTGAAGCTGTACATATGCACGAAAAACAAATTTCACGTATTGAAGCAGGGGTTCATTTTCCTACTTTTGACAATTTTGTGAAAATACTCGAAGTTTTAAATGTTGAAATGAAGGATTTTGATTTATCTTTAAAAATTGAAAAAAACAGCCTTCGGAAAAAAGCTTTAAAAATTATACAACGAGCTAATAATAAAGAGCTGATTTTTTATGTCTCAATGCTTGAAACATTACATAAATGTATTAAACAAGAAAACACTTAATAATTATTTATAAAAATAATATAATTATTGTGTTTGGTTTACAATTTTATGTATTGCAAACATTAGATTTGCTTATTAAGTAATGTTTGCATTCTTTAAAATCTTAGGAGACAGAATGAAGTTAAATATTGCATATGCAGTAGATGAGAATGTTACAACACTTGTGTCCGTTTCAATTGCAAGTATTTTATCTAACAACAAATCTAATGATATTGAAATAATAATTTTAAATTCACGTCTGCCGGAAAATTGCAAAAAAAGTATAGAAAGCCTGAAAAAAATAAAAGATTTTGAGCTTCGTTTTGTAGATGTTGATAAAAAAGAATTTGAAAACTTATGTGCAAAATCATGGACAATAACTTCTTTCTTTCGATTCAAAATTGCTTCTTTATGTCCTGATCTCGATAAAATAATTTATCTTGACTGCGATACTATGTGCAGAAAAGATTTAAAGGACTTTTTTAATATTGATATGAAAAATAAATTGGTGGCTGCCAGATATGAATATGACATCAATGAAAGAATAAAAAAAATAAAACCTGAAATTAAATCTGACTGGTATTTTAATTCAGGAGTTATGGTTATAAATCTTAAACGCTGGAGAGAAGAAAAACTGGAAGAAAAGCTTTTTGAGCAGGCGTTGAATAATCCTGAGCAATATGACTTTATTGATCAGGACATCTTAAACATTGTAATTGATGATGATAAAGTGCGTATCGATGATAATGAGGTTTATTTGAATGTTTGGTGGACACAATTAAAAAGACCTTTGGTTAAACGTATTCATACTCTTGTTCATTTTATAGGTCCCAAGCCGAACAATATTGAGTGTCGAAATATCTACAAAGATGAATGGTGGAAATATGCTGCTTTAGTCCCCGAGTGCAAAAAATATACGTATATATATAAGAGACAAAGAATAGAATGTTTTAAGGAGTTTTTCTTTAACAAAATGTTGTTCAGCAATAAGGTTGAATATATTGTTTTGGGTGTGAAATTTTCCTTTAAGAGAAAGCAGGTTGTAAATGCCTAAAATATCCATAATAATGCCGACATATAATGTAGAGAGATATTTTCGTCAGTGTATAGAAAGTGTAATTAATCAAACGCTTGAGGATATAGAAATAATTCCTGTTGATGACGGTTCACCGGATAACTGTGGAAAAATAATGGATGAGTATGCTGCAAAAGATAAAAGAATTAAACCAATTCATCAGGAAAACGGAGGATATGGAAAAGCTGTTAATGCAGGAATAGAAGCAGCAACGGGTGAATATATAGGAATAGTGGAAACAGATGACTATATAGAAGCTGATATGTATGAAAAATTGTATAATCAGGCAAAGAAATTTGATGCAGATGTATGTAAATGCGGTTTTTTTGAATATGATTCGACAAAACCTGAATGTGAACAAAATGTAATATGGAAAACACCTGTACAAAACATTGAAAGTTTTGTTTCCGATAAAGCTTTTAAAATAACCGAGGACCCCAGGCTTCTTATTTTTCATGCTTCAATCTGGTCAAATATATATAAAAAATCATTTTTGGATGCCAATAATATAAGAATAAATTTGACACAAAGTGCTTCTTATCAAGATTTGCCTTTTATGGTTAAGGTTATGACCTGTGCAGAAAGAATAGGGATTGTTCCGGAGTATAAGTATCACTGGAGAAAAGAAGAAAATCAGGATTCTTCAACAAAAAGAAATGATAAAAGACTGATGATTATGGCTGACCAGTGTGAAAATACAATTGAAATTTTGAAAGAATCAGGGCTTTTTGATGAAACAAAAGAAGAAATGTTCTATCACTTCTTTCTAGCAAACTTTGATTTTTATAACAGAATTCAAATGCCGTATAAAAAAGAATATTTTAACAAATTAAAAAATCTTTTTGCAAAGATAAAAAATGACAAAAGTTTCGAATATAAATATTTTTCTCGCAGACAAAAACAGTTTGTACAAAACTGTATGAATGGGTTTTATCTGTTAACAAATCCATATCGTGTAGCACGAAAGAGCTTTATAAGCATTCGTTGGAACAAGAAAGAAAGATCTATAAGAATGTTGGGCAGAGAATTGTTGAGATAAAAAGGAGAATTGAAATGTGTAAGGTTTCTATAATTATTCCGATTTATAATACAGAAAAATATATAAGAAGATGTCTTGATGCACTGGTTTTACAAACATATAAAAACATTGAGATTCTATGTATAGATGACGGTTCAAAAGATTCTTCTTCTCTTATTATAAAAGAATTTATGAATAAAGATGACAGGATAAAATTAATACAACAAAAAAACTGCGGTCCTGCTACTGCCCGTAATAATGGTATAAGAAATGCCACAGGTGAATTTATAATGTTCTGTGACAGTGATGATTGGTACGAACCTGAAATGGTTGAAGAAATGGTCTCTGCTATACAAAAACAAAGGGTAGATTTAGCGATTTGTGACATAATTGTTGATACAAGTGCTTGTAAACAGCGTCCTCAAAGTGATTTGGACTATTATAGGCTTGAGTTTGAAGGGCTCAAGGATATTAGTTCTTCTGAAAACAAGTCACATGTTCATGCAGAATTGTGGAATAAGATATTTCGAAAAAATAAAATAGATGAATATAATATAACTTTTCCGGATGGATACAAAAGTGATGATTATTCTTTTTTAATGCAATATTTGTCCGTTTCTTCTACGGCGTATGGCTTGAATCTTAAATTATATAACTATTTTTTAAGAGAAGAAAGCATTATGTGGAATATTTTTAATGAGAAATGTAATTATAAGTTTGATTTTCTTTATGCATTAAAATATACATTAAATTTTCTTCAAAAAAATAATTTTGATTTGAATTATTGGCTTATTGTATACAACTGGGAGTTAACTTTCTGGTGGACATTTTTAAACAAGACAGAAAGAAATAAAGCTTTGGAATTTAGTGCTATATTGTTTGAAAATATAGACGATGAATATCTGAAGGATAATGAATTTTTCAAGCTTCTTAAAAATAAAAAACTGGCTGAAGCATATGTCTGTTTTGATAATAAAAAAGAGAAAAACAAAAAACTTTCACTATGTCAAAAACTTTTTTCGCTTAAAACAGCTTTTGATAATGGCAAAGAGTACAAAGTTCTAAGGCTGTTGGGTGCAAAATTAAAAGTCAGACTGAAATCAAAAGAAATTTTTAACAGGCTTTCTGTGTTGTCTGATAAAATGAATTTTAACCTGCAAGAATCAGAAAAAAATGTATTTTTTCTGAAAAATTCTATCCGTAACATTAGAAAAGATTTGGATGAATTAAAGCAACGACAAGAATTGCCGTTATTTTTAAAAAAAGGAATTTATTCCGAACAGGATGAAAAAAGTCATATTTTTGATAAATTTAAAGACTTTCAAGTTGATGAAGAGCTTTATAAGAATTTAACAAGGAATATGGATGTGGCATCTATAAATATTTTGAATGAAATTCTTATAAGATTGAAAAAAATAAATAAATCTGACTGTAAATATGAAAGTTTTTATACGGAGAATGAATATAAAAGTATTATAAATCTGGAGAAAAATTTTTATAATCAGATATTGAAGATTTCAGATGATATGTATGCTTATTCGAAATATCTTCTTCCTGTTGATCATTTTGAACCAAGCGTTTTTTATTTCAAACACGGTTTGGATATTGTTGATACCGAAAAATTCAGAAATAAGGATATAATAGACGCCGGAGGTTTTATCGGTGATTCTGTTTTAGTTTTTTCAGAATTAACAAACAAGAAAATCTATACATTTGAACCAATAAAAGAAAACTTTGAACTGATGACAAAAACCTTTGAAATGAATAATATAAAAAATGTGGTAGCGGAGAAAATTGCTCTTGGTAATGAGTCTTCAGTAATAAATATGTGTGCAAAAGATAGTGCTTCACGTTTTGTTTGTGCTCCGGCAATAGGCGGATATGAGCTGGAAGAAAATATAAAGTGTATAACTCTTGATGAATATGTTTCTGAAAAAAATCTTGATGTAGGGCTTATTAAAGTTGATGTTGAGGGTGCAGAACAATTGTTTTTGCAAGGAGCGAAGCAAACAATTTTTGAGCAAAAGCCCACATTGCTTTTGAGCATATATCACTCAGGTGATGATTTCCAAAAAGTGAAATCAATTATTGATGAATGGAACCTGGGATACAAATTTAGGCTATATAAACCGCTTGACGGGCGTATTCTAATGGAAACTCTATTGATTTGTGAAGTGTAAAGGAGGCACAATGTCTTTATCTGGAGAGTTAAAAAAAATATTTGATAAAAAATATTGGGAAAGACAGGCAATATTAAATTTAAAGCCGACAAAAGTCAGAATTGAAGCTACTAATAAATGTAATTTGAATTGCGTTTCTTGTTATATGCGTGCTGATAAAACAGGAGAAGTTAAATACGGTTATTTAAAAGCAGAAGATTTTAAAAATTTTTTAAGGAAAAATAAATATATAAAGGAAGTTGAACTTTCTGATAATGGTGAAATTTTTTTAAACCCGGAATTAGTTGAAATTATGAAAATAGCCTACGAAAATAAGGTTAGGCTGACAGCAGAAAACGGTGTGAATTTTAATAAAGTTGATGATGAAACGTTAGACGCTCTTGCAAAATATAAATTTAAGAAAATAATGATTGCTATTGATGGAGCTAGCCAAGATTCTTATGTTAAATATAGAAGAAATGGCAATTTTGATAAAGTTATTGAAAACATAAGAAAACTAAATGAGTATAAAAAGAAATATAACTCTCAATATCCAGAATTGGAATGGGCATATATAGTTATGTCTTATAACGAAAATGAAATTCCTTTGGCAAAAAAACTTGCTAATGAGCTTGGAATGAGAATTTATTTTAAACTTAATTGGGACAAATCTTTTTATCCGATAGTTAATAAAGAATTTGTAAAACAAGAGACAGGTTTGGAAGAAACAAGTCTTGATGAGGTAGCTGAACACTCAAAAATCTTATATAAAGAAATGTGTTATCAGATGTGGCATTCTCCACAAATTGACTGGGATGGCTCTTTTAACGGATGTTGTGCTGTTTATAAATCGAATTTGGGAGTGAATGCTTTTAAATCAAACTTGCTAAAATGTATAAAAAGTAAAAATGTTAAATATGCAAAAAATATGTTGCTCGGCAGAGTTAAGGCAAAGCCGGATATAACATGTACTTATTGTGATATTTATAAACAAATGGTAAAACATAATAATTTTGTTAAAACCCCAGAACTGATAGAAAGTATAAAAAAAGTATATGAACAAACACCAGAAGCTCATTTTTTAAAAGTAAACAAATTTGAAAAAACTTTGAAAACATTAAAGAAAAAACTCAAAAACAAAAGAGTCGTTATCCATGGAGCAAACTCCTTGTTCGATGCTGTGCTTGACATTGATGATTTAAGAGAGCTGAACATTATTGGAATTTCTGATTTTTCATTTGATAATTTAGCTGTGGAAAAATATAAGGGCTTTACAGCAATTCTTCCATCTGAAATTAAACAATTATCACCTGATTATCTTCTGATTTGTGCGAAAGATTCTCTAGAATTGATTGAATACTTCAGATATAATCTTTTGTCTGATACAAACATAAAGGTTCTTCCGTTTGTTAAACGTTCTTTTATTTCTACATTAAAAGAGATATGGAGATAAAAAATGAAGATAGGTTTTTTCTTAAAATATATGGTAGGAACACTAAATCCGGAACATAAAGATAATGTTTGGGGTGAAGAAATACTTGCGAACGGATTCAGCGAAGCTATCAAAAAAATTCCCGGAGTTGAATCTTGTGGCGTATATGCGCCAAATAAACCTCCTGAAGAAAAACTTGATGTTTTGATTTATATGAATTATGACACAGATGTGGTAGAAGAGTATGCAACTAAGAGTATTTGTTATATTCAAAATGCATATGCAGACAAAAGTACACCGGAGAGCATATACGAGACTATTAAAGACAAGCCGTTTGATGCATATTTTGTTTACTCTGAAAATATAAGAGACTATTTCTCTGAAAAAGGAATTGCCTCTTTGTATTTGCCGTTTGCCGTAAATACAGAAATGTATAGACCTGTTGAATATGATTCTGATTTTGATTATGAAGTAGCGTATGTTGGAAATGATATAAAAGGCAAGGCACAAACAGAAAAATATCTTTTGCCGGCAACAAAGTTCCATTTTGGTTTATATGGTAATTGGAATTATTACAATCATAGACGCTATTTATTTAGAAAGATAAGAAAACAATTCTGGAAACGTGATTTTTATGATTTGATGATTTTGATAAAAAGTTTGAGATGGCAACCGGGAGCATGGCTGGCTAACAATAAAAAACTGTCTAAAATATCACAGGGCAAGATTCCTCAAAATGATATGATTAAGTTGTTGAGTTCAAGCAAAATTCTCATTAATTTTACATTAAAAGGTGCGGTTAATTTTAACACTCTTAATTATCGTATTCTTGAAATTCTTGCCTGTAAAGGATTTGTTATAACGGATAGAGTTCCTGTTGTTGAAGAAGAATTAAAAGATTGCGTTGTTTTTACAGACGGGGGATGGGATCTGGAGAGAAAAATCCGTTATTACTTAAAACATCCTCAAGAACGAAAAGCTTATGCACAAAGGGGCTATGATTATGTGTTGAAACATTATAGTGCTGATGCCAGAGCAAAAGAAATATTCGATTTTGTAAACAAATTAATCAAAGGGGGAAATTTTGAAAATAGTTTTAGCTAATGCACCTTTTAGAACTTACAACGGTAAATTTTTGAAAAAAGATATTACTCTAGAAAAAATAAAAGACAATTTGAATTGTAAAATTGATTATCTTTATAAAAGACATTTATCGCCATTCTTGCAGGAAAAAATTAATCTCAAACTTCATTTGAACAAAGAAGGTTTTCGTTATGGAGTCAGGGCAGGTTCTCGCTGGCCATGGACAGCCGCATGGCCGCATGGAGATGCTCCATATCCGTTTATGATGGGATACAGCGCAGCATTGTTGAAAGAGAATGGTTTTGAGGTAAATATTCTTGATGCGGTTGTGAATGAATTTTATTCTTGTGAAAAGTTTGTAGAAAAAATAAAAAAAGAAAATCCTGATATTGTTATAATTGAAAGTGCTGCTGTTACAATGGATATTGATTTGTGGACAGCAAAACAGGTGTCTGAATTTGCAGAAGTTGCACTTGCCGGACCACATTTTACAGATGATATTGCATTAAGTCTGAAAGAAGAAAATCCTTATATAAAATATTTCCTGAAAGGGGAATATATAAAAAGTTCTTTAAAAATGGCACAAACACGAGAATCCGGAATATACGATTCCGAAATTGTAACTGATTTGGATAGCATACCGTTTCCTTTCAGAGATTATGAAGGGGCTGAAAAATATTATGAAGTAACAATGCCTACGCCGCGTCCCCAATTGCAAATTTATGCAAGCAAAGGCTGCCCGTTTAAGTGCAAATTCTGTATGTGGCCTCAAACAATGTATAAAGGCAATGTTGCTCAGCGATCTCCTGAAAAAATTGCTGAAGAAATTAGGCTGAATGTTGAAAAATATGGATATAAAAGTATCCTGTTTGATGATGATACGTTTAATATCGGAAATGAGCGTATTTCAAAACTGTGTGATTATTTGAAAGAAATAGGTCTTCCCTGGACAATGATGGGCAGATTGGATTCTTCACCTGACTGGCTTTTTGACAAAATGGTAGATTCCGGATGTGTTGGAATGAGATTTGGCGTTGAGACCTTTGACATAGAATGTTTGAAAAAAATCAATAAAGGGCTTGAGCGAGTAGATTTTCAGGGAACATTAAAGCACCTTTCCGAAAAATATCCGGATTTATGGCTCCATTTGACTATGATGAAGGACATGCCCGGTCAAACAGAAGAAATTCACCAAAAAGACATGAAAATTTTAGAGGATTTAGGATTTAGTATTTATGGCTCTTGTGATACACACAGACATTTTCAGCTGTCACATTGTGTACCTTATAAAGGTACGCAGCTTTATAAAGAAATGATGGAACTGCTGGGAAATGAATTCGACCAGAAAAATATTCAATATGATGGTATGAGTGATACTATAATGTCAGAACTCAATAAAAGAGGGCTGTGGGATAAAACAAATACAACGGTTTAATATTCTGTATGAAAATTGTAATAATAGGAAAAAATGGATATATAGGCTCCTATCTTTACCGTTATCTTTCAGCATTCTTTGAGGTTGAAGGCTATGGGCGCAGTGATTTGGACATAACAAAAGAGCAAGAGGTTGAAAGATTTTTTTCAGACCATAAATATGATATTATAATCCTTGCGGCTGCATCAAAAGATATAAAGACACTTGAGGCGGATGAAAAATTTGCATATGACATAAATGTTAAACCTGTTGAACTGTTTTTGAAATATGCAGGAGATGAAAAACTTTTGTTTTTCTCCTCAGATTATGTTTTTGACGGGAAAAGCGGTAATTATGGGGATGATTGTCCGACTTGCCCTGTTTCCGTATATGGAAAAACAAAGGTAATGGCGGAAGAGCTTTTGAAAAAAAGCAGCAAAAATTACATTATCTTGAGAACAGCTGCGGTTTTGGGAAAAGGCTCTGTGTTTTTTGACTGGCTTGTGGAATCATTGAGACATGGCACAAAACTCGAAATGTTTGACAATTCATTTTTTTCTCCCACCTGCATCTCATATTTGTGTGAGGCTGTGAAGAAAATTATTGAACAAAATTGCAGCAAGAAAATTCTTCACCTTGTACAGGAAAAGAGACTTAGCCGTTATGAACTTGCATTGTTTGTTCAAAGGTACTTAAATACGAAATGTGAAATAGTTCCAAGTGCCTCATCTTTTAAAGATTTATCGCTTGTTCGTTCGGATTGGCTGGAAGGACAAGGCTTTGATGATTTTGATACATACTTAAGGAAAGAGATTAAAAATGTATAAAATTTTGGAGAGCTATTTTTGTCATAAAGACGAACGAGGCTCTATTAAAGGCCTAATCAATTCAGGCAGCTGGCAGGAGGTAAATTATATTACCTCAAAAAAAGGCTGCATAAGAGGCGGACACTACCATAAAAAAACAACGGAACTTTTTTATATATTAAAAGGCTCAATCAAAGCTGTTTTTGAGAATGAATCTCAAAAACAGGAATGCAAATTTTCCTCAGGCGATATTTTTCTTATTGAACCGGGAACCTTTCACACTTTTGAAATGCTGGAGGATTCAGAGTGGATAAATATGCTTTCAATAAGAATGGATAATAATTCTCCTGATATTTACAAGTAGGATTACACACCGCTTTCAATAAGAACTTTTTCTTTTTGAGCAAGTTTCAAATCTGATTCAACCATTTCCTTCACAAGCATAGGCAGTGTATATTTGTGTTCCCAGCCGAGTTCTTTTTTGGCTTTTTCCGGATTGCCGAGCAAAAAGTCTACTTCTGCCGGTCTGAAATATCTGGGGTCGACTTCAATAAGGGTTTTGCCTGTACGTTTATCTACGCCGATTTCATCAAGCCCTTTACCATTCCATTCAAGCTCAATTCCAAGTTCAGAAAATGCCATTTCACAGAATTCGCGAATGCTGGTTGTAATACCTGTTGCAAGAACAAAATCATCTGCTTTGTCATGTTGAAGTATTCTCCACATGCCTTCAACATAATCTTTCGCATGTCCCCAGTCTCTTTTGCTGTCGAGGTTTCCGAGCCATAATTTTTCTTGAAGCCCGAGTTTAATTCTTGTTGCTGCCATAGTAATTTTTCTTGTTACAAAAGTTTCACCTCTTCTCGGGGATTCATGGTTAAACAGGATGCCGTTAGAAGCAAACATATTATAGCTTTCACGATAATTTTTAGTAATCCAGTAAGCATATAATTTTGCACAAGCATAAGGTGAACGGGGATAAAACGGAGTCGTCTCTTTTTGTGGAATTTCTTGAACAAGTCCGAAAAGCTCTGATGTAGAAGCTTGATATATCCTGGTTTTTTGTTCCATGCCAAGAAGTCTTATTGCTTCAAGGAGTCTTAATGTTCCCAGCCCGTCTGTGTCAGCAGTGTATTCGGGACAATCAAATGAAACCTGAACATGTGATTGTGCGGCAAGATTGTATATTTCATCAGGCTGAATTTCTTGTATTAGTCTGATTAAGTTTGAGCTGTCTGTCAAATCACCATAAACCAGAGTGAAGTTTCTGTCAGGATTATGAATATCTTCATATATATGATCGATTCTCGCAGTATTGTAACTTGAGGCTCTTCTTTTTATTCCGTATACTTTATAATTTTTTTCAATTAACAGTTCAGCCAGATATGAGCCGTCTTGTCCTGTTACTCCGGTTATGAGAGCTGTTCTTCTTTTCATAATTGCCTCCGTAAACAATATGATGTTTACATACGATTTTAATTCAAAAGTTTGCAAAATTCAAATTTTGTTTTTGTATTTAATGATATTTAGATGATATAATTTTGTTAATTAAAACTTTTAGGAGAAAACATATATGAAGGTTTGTGTAGTAGGAACAGGTTATGTAGGACTGGTTGTTGGAACATGTCTTGCTGAAATGGGAAACGACGTAATCTGTGTTGATAAAGACTTAGATAAACTGTCAAAACTTGAAAAGGGTATAATTCCTATTTATGAACCGGGTCTTGAGGAATTGATTAAGGCGAATGTATCAGAGGGAAGATTGAATTTTACTGATGATTTAAAAACTGCCGTTCAAAAATCTCTGGTTTGCTTTATAGCAGTGGGTACACCTCAGGGTGAAGACGGCTCTGCCGACCTAAAATATGTTTATGATGTTGCAGAAGCTATCGGAAAATCGCTGAACGGTTATAAAGTTATAATTGATAAATCTACCGTTCCTGTCGGTACGGCTGAAAAAGTTACTGAAATTATAAAGTCTCAAACAAAAGAACCCTTTGACGTTGTTTCAAATCCGGAATTTTTGAAACAGGGTGCAGCTGTTGATGATTTCTTGAAGCCTGACAGAGTCGTGATTGGTTCAAATTCACAGCGTGCAACAGAAATTATGCAGGAATTGTATGCTCCGTTTTTGAGAACGGGCAACCCTGTAATTATAATGGATGTAAAATCTGCTGAAATGACAAAATATGCTGCTAATTCGTTTTTGGCTGTAAAAATTTCATATGCAAATGAAATTGCAAATATCTGTGAAAAAGTCGGTGCTGATGCTGAAATGGTAAGAATCGGCATGTGTTCTGACAAACGAATCGGTTCTCAATTCCTGTTTCCGGGTTTAGGCTATGGCGGAAGCTGCTTTCCAAAAGATGTTAAAGCACTTTTAAAAACAGCAAAAGACAATGGCTGTGATTATCAGCTGCTTGAATCTGCGGACAAGGTTAATAAGCTTCAAAGACAAATCTTCATTGATAAAATCTTAAAACGCTTTGGCGAAAATCTTTCAGGAATGACTTTCGGTATTTGGGGATTGGCTTTCAAACCAAAAACAAACGATATGAGAGAAGCTCCTTCTATTACAATTATTGAGGCTCTTCTTGAAAGAGGTGCAAAGGTTCAGGCTTATGACCCAAAAGCGTTTGATTGTGCAGAAATGATTTTTGGTGACAGAATTACTTATACAAAATCCTCTTATGATGCTCTAGAGAATGCTGATTGTATGCTTCTATTGACAGAGTGGAACGAATTCAGACGTCCTGATTTTGACAGAATAAAAGCTCTTTTAAAAGAGCCTGTTATCTTTGACGGAAGAAATCAATATGATGCAAAAAGGCTTGTTGAAAGAGGCTTTGAATATTATTCAGTCGGCAAGAAATATGAAATTCAAAAGTCTATGGTGTAATCATAGTCTAAAAGAATCTCTTTAGGGCCACGGGTAAGTTTTTGTAAGTTTTCGGAAAGCTTTTGGGGATATGAATTGTATCCTTTGAGCTTTCCTTCTTTTATCATTTCAACAATTTTGTTCAAATATTTTTGAAGGTTTTCTTTTATCTCGGGATGAAGCTTGTACCAGTAATCAAAAGAATAGCTCGTTTTTTCCTGATTACAATCTCTGCACATAACGGTAAGATTTTCAACAGAGTTTGCTCCGTGTTTAACTTTAGGAACCAAATGGTCAACCGTCGCAAGACCACCGTTTATGAGGTTTTGTGCAACAATTTTCATTTGTGAGTTTAACTTTTCTGATGCTGTTTCACTTGGGAAAAGAAGTGATTGAGAAAGATATTTGAGTTTGATGTTTTCTTTTGCGAGAGTAATAAAGTGGTATTTTTTTTGTGTCTCCATATCAAAAAAGGTTGCTTTAATCAGATTGTTATAATCTGAAAAGGGAAAAAGTTCTGAATTGTTAAATGTAAGGAATTCTTTTTCAACTGTTTTTGTAAATTTTTTTGCAATATTTTTGTCATGTTCGTTTAATGAATATTTCTTTGCCAGATATGTTATATAATTGTTGTTTTCGATTAATATCCGTTTCATTTTATTGCCGGTTTGGTCTTTTAGAACACTCAAAAGCTCTGATTCTGAAATATCAGGATTCTGTTTCAAAGTGGAGTGGATTTTTTTCAGTAACGGTTTGTTTCTTTTGCTTACTAAAGAATGGTTCTTTTGAAGAATGTCATTAATTTCAGAAAGATTTTTTGCTTCTATAATTTCGTCATATATTTTGCATTTGTCTTTGTGGTTTATTGTTTCTTTTCCGCAGCAAGCACAGGGTATTCCGCTGTAATTTGCCGGTTCAAATGCGATTTCCTGTCTAAGCTGTTCTCCGAGCATTGCGTTTAGTGCAATCAGACTTTCACCTCTTCCTGCTCTGTTTGTTTTGATGTTTCCTCTGGTTGCTTTTTTGAGAAAGTTTGCCTGTGTGAGCGGATAACGTTCAAAATCAGTTAGCTTGCCTTCAAGAATGTTTTTTGCAATATCATTTTGATAAACTTTTAGGTTTGGAGTTATTTCTGGTGAATAAAAAATTTTGTAAATTGTTTTTCTATCACCTGCACAATTGTTACACATCAGCATATAGTTTATTCTTTCATCAACATGCGGAGAAATTTCGGGAAATATTTGTTTAATGTTGCTCTGTGAAAATTTAAGAATGTTTTTTATGAACTGTTGTTCTCTGTTTCCGCATAATTCATAGTTTTTGTTGTAAAAAAACTGACGCGTATTTTGCATTTTTTCTGTAACAGGCAATTTTAGATTTTCATAAATCTCCCATTTGTTTGTGCTTTCCATCTGTGAAAATATTCGTGTGAGAAGTTCTTTGTATGTGTTTATATCAAAGCTGTTACGATCTGCTTTCTGATAATTTTTCAATGTATTTTGGCATTCCTCTATGAGTTTTTGATCTTTTAATGAAAAATTATTTTCTTGCTTTACCATGTCAAGATAGGCAGCACTATTAGAAATTGCAGCTCGGATTTCTTCTACCGACTTGAAGTAGAGATTATGTAAAAGTGTTTCTGTTGTTATGTCAGGGGTTAGGGCTAAAATTTCTTTTGAATTTTTGATAACAGGGAGGAAAGAATTTTTTATATAGCTTTTATTTCTTTCAAGAAATTCGCTGAACTTTTGAGGTGTTTTTATGCTGCCTGCTTCGTCTGCGAGTTTTTTGTATTTTTCTTGAGAAACAGTCATTACTCCACATAACGGACAGTGAATATCTTCGAGATCTTTCATTTCTGATATGAATTTTTCCAGCTGTTCTGATTTAAAAGATATTGGGTTTGTGAAAGATTGTTTGGTGTTTTTATTTATATTCTTTGTGTAAAGAAGGTTGTAATTTTTGTATGAAAAATCATTGTTTATTCTTATCATGACAGTTATTCTAAAACACGAACACAATTAATTTTGCTGTTTTAGTTTAAATTATTATGTCTTTTTGAAATGCCCTGATGTGTAATGCAGGTATTTTTTGAATCTTCATAAAATAAGAAATCAAGTTATAAATCTTATTTTAGAGGAGAAAAATGACAGGGAAATTTAGAGCAATTATACTTTTTGCTTTACTAACGTATTTGAGCTTTATATCAGAAGCTTTTTGTAAAACAGAAGAAACAAAAGCAGCATGCAAATATCCTGATTATGCGTATGAATATGCAGGACGTGACAGATGTGAAAATTTTAACAGAAAGATGTTTGCTTTCAATTGTGCCTTGAATCGTTATGCACTTAGACCCGTACATACTGTTTGGGCGTCTGTTTTGCCTCAATATGGAATGGACAGAATTAATAGTGCAACAGCTAATATAGAATACCCGATTAGACTTGTCAGCTGTATGATTCAAAAGGATTTTAAAGCTTCAGGAAGAGAAACATTAAGATTCTTAACAAATACAACAGTAGGGCTGGGAGGTTTGTATGATCCTGCTAAAAAGTTTTTGAAGATAGAACCTGTGGCAGAAGATATGGAACAGGCACTTGCAAAGTGTAAAGTCAAATCAGGTCCTTATCTTGTGATACCGGTCTTGAATGCCACTACGCCGAGAAATATAGCCGGAAAGATTCTTGATGCAGGGCTTAATCCTTCGTCTTATATAGCCAGTCCCGTGCTTGCAATGGTAAAGGCAGGAATTCTTGTTAATCGCACATCTTATATGCAGCCGATTAGTAAAATGATTGAATCAAATTATGCAGATCCGTATGATATTACGAAAAAACTTTACAGCCTTGAAAAGCACATAAGGGTTTCTAATTTAGACAGAAAAGAGGTGTTGAACAGTATTTCAATATCAGATCCTAATATTGTCGAGGTCAAACATACGGTGATAGAGGGGAGTGCGCAAGCCGATGCGCTGGTACAAAAAGATACACCTCAGGAGCCTGAATTAAAAGCTGACCTGTATCTTCCTGATTACAATCCTCAACATCCTGTGACAGATTCCATGAGAACAGCTCTTTTTGAGCTTCCCGGAATCAATGATTCTATCTGGAATGAGATGTCTGTGTGGAACAGATCTTTCAGCAAGAGGATAAAAACCTCTTCAGTGAATGTTTATGACGGGCGTGATGATTATTGCTTCAGATATATCATGCAAAAGGATAAAAATTCTCCCGTAGCGGTGATTTATCCGTCTATTGGCGAAGGCATAATGTCTCATCATTCTATTGTTATGGCAAAGCTCTTTTACGATGCCGGTTATTCTGTTGTAATACAGGGAAGCCACTTCCAGTGGGAATTTTTAAAAAGTATGCCTGAGGATTACAAACCCGGACTGCCTGCTCAAGATGCAAAACAGCTTGCTTTTGTTACAGGAAAAATTCTTGATAAACTCGAAAAAAAATATGACTGCGTCTTCAAAGACAGGATCCTTTTGGGAACTTCTTTCGGGGCAATGACCGCACTTTTTATTGCCAGCCATGAAGCGGAAGAGAACACTCTTAATATATCGAAATATATTTCCATAAATCCTCCTGTTGAGCTTATGTTTGCTATGAAACAAATGGACTCAAACAGTGAAGAATGGCAAAAAAATTCGGATAATTTTAAGGATAAAGCGGCTGTTACTGCTGCAAAAGTTATTCAAACAACACAGATGAAAGACAGTCCTGATTTTAAAATCGGGTTGCTGCCTTTTTCATCAGACGAGGCAAAGCTTATTACGGGTTTTGTTATGCATCAGAAACTTTCTGATCTGGTTTTCACAATAGAAAAAGCTTCTAAAAACAAAAAATGTGAGCTTTACGAAAAAATCAACAATATGAGTTATAGAGATTACGCACAGAAATATCTTGTCACTGATGAAAAAAACTCGCTTGAGTCTCTGTCGTATGAAACCAGTCTTTATGCAATTTCAAATTACTTAAAAAACAATACGAATTATAAGATATATCACGCACTTGATGATTATCTTGTTAATTTGCAGCAGCTGAAAAAATTGAAACGTACAACAGGTAAGAATACAGTTCTTGTCAGCAATGGAGGACATCTTGGCTTTTTGTACAGACAGGAATTTATAGATTCGTTGAAAAAAGATATTTCTCAATCTCCTGAATCATAAAATGTGAATATACCACTATGCAAATAGTCATTTTATATTTATAATTTACCTAGTATGAAATTGAAAAAGAGGGAATTATGAATATAAACGAAAATTATATGAATCTTGAGCAAAGCTATTTGTTTTCTACTGTTGCAAAAAAAGTGGGAGAGTTCAGCTCAAATAATCCTGATAAGAAAGTAATCAAACTCGGTATAGGTGATGTTACGCTTCCTTTGTGCAAAGCTGTCGTTGAGGCTATGCATAAAGCTGTTGATGAAATGGGTGTTCAGGCTACTTTCAGAGGTTATGGACCTGAGCAGGGATATGATTTTTTAAGAGAAGCGGTAAAAGACTATTACACAAAACATAATGTTTCACTTGAATTGGATGAAATTTTTATTTCTGACGGTGCAAAAAGTGATTTGGGAAACATTCTTGATCTTTTCTCAGCAGACAATACGGTTCTTGTTCCTGATCCTGTTTACCCTGTTTACGTTGATACAAATATAATGGGCGGCAGAAAAGTTGTGTTTGCCGATGCTAACGGTGATAACGAATTTTTGCCTCTTCCTGATGAAAATGTGAAAGCTGACATTATATATCTGTGCTCGCCAAACAATCCGACAGGTGCTGTTTATAATAAAGAACAGCTCAAAAAATGGGTTGATTACGCAAAGTCAATGAATGCGGTTATTCTTTTTGATGCTGCTTACGAATGTTTCATCTCTGATGACAATCTTCCTCGAAGCATTTATGAAATAGAAGGTTCAAAAGACTGTGCAATTGAATTTTGTTCATTATCAAAAACAGCAGGTTTTACAGGTACAAGATGCGGTTATACAATTGTTCCGAAAAATCTTGACAGATTGAACAGATTCTGGCTTAGACGCCAAACAACAAAGTTCAATGGCGTACCTTATATCATTCAAAGAGGTGCTGAGGCTGTTTTTACACAAGTAGGTCAAAAAGAAATTAAAGAAAATATAAACTATTACAAAGAGAATGCAAAAGTAATCTCAGATACTTTGAAAAAATGCGGAATCTGGCATGTTGGCGGGAAACACTCGCCTTATATCTGGTTGAAATGCCCGAATAACATGTCTTCTTGGGAGTTTTTTGACTTTTTGCTTGAAAAGATACAGGTTGTGGGAACACCCGGTTCAGGCTTTGGGAAAAATGGTGAAGGCTATTTCAGGCTCACCTCATTTGGCTCAAAAGAAAATACTCTTGAGGCAATGAAGAGATTTGAAGAGTTGTTTCCCGGATAATTCAAATTTAACGCGAGGCAGTTGTTATGCTCGGCAATTATGTTGCCTATCTTGAATTTTTGGATAAAAAACTTACAAAGTTTTTTAAGTCACAAAAACCCTTTATTTTTTGCAAAAAGGGCTGTGCGAAATGCTGTAAAAACGCAGAATTTCCGTATTCTGCACTTGAAGCGAGGTATCTCATTGACGGTGCGCTGAGTTTGTCTGAGCCGGTACAAAAACGCATAGAAGAAAATTTGCAAAAAACCATTGCCTTAAAAAAGAAATTTAAAGGCAAGAAGTTTCTTTATAACTGCCCGTTTCTTATAGATGATGTTTGTTGTGTGTATGATTATAGGGGAATTATATGCAGAAGTTTTGGGCTTATGACTAATCAGGGAGACGGTAAAGTAAAAGCTCCTTTTTGTGCATATGAGGGACAAAATTATTCAAATGTACTGAATCTAAAAAAGAATACTATTTCTCAAAGAAAGTACAAAAGGCTCGGTGTCAAAGAAGAACCGCTGGGATTTAATATCAGTTACAAATATCTTACTGACAAAGAGTTCGAAGAGACTTTTCATCTGTCTTTTGGGGAGAAAAAGCCATTGATTGAGTGGTTTATGTGAAATCTAAAATAAATTTGAAATGCAAATTTAGTGATTGGCGAATTAATAAAAAATAGCCGGCATGTATAATATAAATTTTTTTTTATTTTTATTATTTTTTTTTTTTGAATTTGGAGAAAAAAATGAAAAGTAATTTAAAAAAAGTTTATAAGTACAGCTGCAAAATTCTTATGGTTGTTGCTTTTTATTCCTGTGCGTTGCAGAGCTTAGCTGCCGATTTTAATGCTTCAAACTATGATGAATTGTTAGACAGCATTGCCGGTGTAAATTCATCATCAGATGATGCTAATTCTCTTTATATTACAGATAGTATATCATCACCAACTTTTCATCAGATAAATCAAAATATCGAGATGCAAGGTTCAAATCAAGATAATTTGCATGTATTAACTGGAACTGATAAGTATTATCTCTTTATCTTTTCAGGAGAAGATAAAACTGCTTCAATTGATTATCTCCGGTTTTCAGATTCCAATGTTGCAATAGAAAACCAATTTGGAAATATGACGATTACTAATTCCGCAATTACAGGCAATAATGTAGGTCTTAATACGACAGGAAGTGTAGTAAATCTTACACAAAACACATTTGAAAATAATGTAAGTACAGGTGAGGGAGGAGCAATATATAATTCCGGAGCTTCTTCTGTTTTGAACATAGAAGGTAATAAATTTAATTCGAATAAATCCGGTACAAGTGGTGGTGCTATAAGAAACATTTCCGGCAATATAATTTCGTCAGGAAACAATACATTCACATTAAATACAAGTAAATCCGGCGGTGCAATGTATATTATAGGCGACAACACAAAATTAATATTAAAGAATGATGTTTTAAATGGTAATTCTGCCCAAAATGAAGAAATTAATCCTTCATTTGGTTATGGCGGTGCTATATATAAATCAGGTAAATCCAGCCTGATTGACCTTGACGGAACATTCTTTGTTGAAAACAAGGCAGAATTGGGCGGTGGTGCGATTTATTTTACTCAATCCAACGACGGTCCCAGAGGAAATGCTGTTTTAAACGCAAATAACACTATTTTTGAGGGAAATATAGGCGGCGGCAACACTTATTATAGAGGCGGCGGTGCAATTTTTGCAGAAAATGGCGTAACCACCAATATCGGTAATAATAATACTTTCTCTAATAATCAGGCGGAAAACGGCGGTCATATATTCAACTATGACGGAACTTTAAATATTGGCGAAAATAATGTTTTTCAAAACGGCAGTGCCTTGGGTTCTGTCTATGGCTGGGGCGGTGCAATAGCAAATGTTAGCAAAGGAGCCAATATTGCTACTTTGAATATAAATAATTTAAACTCTTTTGAAAACAATTCGGCTGTATACGGAGGAGCTATTTACCAGAGTACAAAGGGCGCAACCTATATTGGAGCTGACGGCAAAGGTATGAATCAATTCATGAATAATAATTCAACATCAAAAGGTGGTGCAATTTATTCAAACGACACATTAGTTATAAATGGAGAAAATACTTTATTTGAAAATAACTCTTCAAAAGAAGGCGGAGCTATTTACATAAATAGCGGTAAAGCAGAGATTAACAGCACTTATTTCAACAACAATCAATCTTCTGCAAATGGAGGAGCTGTTTATACATATCCGGGTGCTACAACTGATATTAAAAATACTACATTTAAAAATAATATATCAAAAGCATCAGGTGGAGCGTTTTTCAACGGAGTTAATTGCTCGACAAATCTTGAAAATTTGATTTTTGAAAATAATAAAGCAGAAAATGGCGGTGCTCTTTATAATTTCGGCACAGCCGATATCTCAAACAGCGTTTGGTTTGCAAATAACAATTCAAGTTCAAATGGCGGTGCGATATATAATAAAGGCACACTTAATTTAACAACAGCTGCCGATGATAATATTACCTTTGCCAATAACACCAATTCCAAAGGATCTAATGACATCCACAATGATAATGCAACAGTAAACATCAAAGGTGATGAAGGAATAGTGTATATGGAAGGCGGATTTTCCGGTACAGGTAATATTAACAAAAACTCAGGCAACCATCTTATATTCGGTAAAAACAGCACAAGTGCAGATTATACTGGCAATTTTAACCAAACAGCCGGAACAACAACAGTGCAGGGAACATTTTTTGGCGGAAAAAGTGAAATAAGTAATTCGACAGTAAATTGGCTGACAGATAAATCAAAACCGGAAAGTGGTTCTCTTAAAGTGACAAACAGCACATTATATGTCGGAAACGGCTCGGATAATCATATACTTACATTAAACAATGCAAATGATGAAATAAATAAAAATACGGTTATTAATCTTTCAATGAATTCGGAAATAAGAAATGATAAAGGAAATGTTACTTTTAATAATGATGGTGATATTTGGTTAGGAAAAGTTACAAATAGCGGCACGATTACATTAGACCATTTTGAACACGATGGTGAGACAGCCGGTGAATATCATCAAACAGGAGGCGAAACGATTCTTCAAAATGGTTCAAAACTTACCATGGTTGGAAATAGCAAAATAACAGGCGGTGATGTACATGTTACAACTGATTCTGTTTTGACAGCAGGTACAAATGAAAATTTTCAAAATATTGATAATTTCTATATTACAACAGGTGGTCTGTTTAATGCAGGCATATATCCTTTTGCTGTCAAGGATACAATGTATATTTCAAATGGTGTAGTAAACGCAATCAGCGGCAATACAACTGTTAATCATATTGGAAACTTAAATATTGGACCTGAGGGCGCTGATTTTAATATAGATATTGATGCTGCATTGGCTCAATCGGATAGATTTATAGCGAATAGTATAACCGGTGCGGGAAACTTAAATTTAAATAATTTTCAGATTATCGGTCAGGTTCCCACTGCCGAAAAAATCTACTTTAGGGTCTTTGATTCAAATAACATAGATAATGATATAACTTTTAGTACAACAAACACAGAAGCTGTCACTCCTCGTTACATATATACTCTCAAATCAGAAGGCAACGGGTTGTATTCATTAACCCGTCCTAGAGGTGAGAGTGCTTTTAACAAACAGGCATTTCGTGGTCAGGTTGCTACACTGGCAATGTTCAATAATCAGCTTTTAGTAAATCAGGCATTGTTTGATCATGTTTATCTGGATAGTGAAGAATTGCTTGCGAAAAGCTATAATGCAAATCGATATGCTTCTATTTCACCTTTGCTTGCTCCATATCAGTATACAAGAAATGAAGGTGGTGTTTGGTTCAAGCCTTATGTTGCTTTTAACACTTTGAATATGACAAAGGGGTTGAGCAGAGTCGGCAATAACGCATACGGCTCAATAGTTGGTTTAGATTTTAATCCTGTTAACTTAAAATATGGCTGGAAATTTTTACCAACATCATACATTGCATATAATGGCGCACACCAATCATTTAATGGTGTAGGTATGTATCAAAATGGAGGACAGGCCGGATTTATGGGTTCATTTCTTCATAGGGATTTTATAACATCTTTTCTTGCCTTTGGTGGTGGTTACGAAAATGATATGAATGTTCAGGGATTTACTGATCGGACTGGCAACTGGTTTGCTGGATGTGCAGCGAAAGCAGCTTATAATTATCGTCCTTCGAAAAATCTGATAGTTCAGCCCAATGCGGTTATGTCATATATGATTTTTGGTAATCAGAACTGGGGATCAAATTTTGGGCAGGTTTCAATGAATTCAGGATTTTTAAATGGTATAAATCTTGCTCCTGGATTAAATGTGATATATGGACGTGATACTTGGAGTGTTTATGGTAGTGTTCAATATATGTACTTTATAAACGATAAACTTGACGGTAATTTGAATAATGAGAGATTAGATAATATAAGAATGAAACATGGTTATATTGCCTATGGAATAGGAGCTGTAAAAAATTGGAAAGACCGTTTTTTAGGATATTTACAGATAACTCTTTATAATGGCGGAGTTAACGGGGTAGGCTTCCAGGGTGGTATTTCTTATAAATTTTAAGTCTTTGGGAATTATTATAAATATTTTAGGCTTATTGTAAAATGACAGTTGGTTTGAGGAATTATTTATCTTTTTATCTTCTAAGGCGACCTTTTATCTTATGCAAATATTTATATGATATTGGCAGGAATTTCAGATAAAACCTGTGTTTGTCTATAAGGTCATGTTCAAACTATCCTACTTTAGCAATAAGCCTTTTCAAAAATCTTGAGATAATCCTGCTCACTGAAAGTAACTAAGTCTGCCGTAATATCACCGCCTAGAACTTCAAATACTTTTGCAGGATATTTTTTCAGTTCTTCTTTTGCTATTCCTGCTTGGCTCATTTTAAGATCATCACAGCCGACGTCGGCAATCAATTTATTAAGCGCAGTTAAAAAATCTTTACCCGATGCAGGATTTTCAACCCCCATAGCTTTTGCCATTTTTACAAATCTTTCTTCACCGATACCGTTTTCAATAAAGAAATTATAATATGTAGGAGAAATCATAATAAGCCCTGCACCATGAGCCAACGCTGGATGAAAACCGCTCATTACATGCTCCATATTATGAGCTGATGTGCTCATTACATAATAGCAGGCAAGAGTATTGGCAAGTGCAACATAAGAGCGGGCTTCTCTGTTTGAACCATCTTTATATGCAACCGGCAAATATTTTGCAATAAGTTCTATTGCTTTTAGTGCAAACATCTCTGCCATAGGGTGAACATTTTTATTCATCATTGTTTCGCTTGCATGAAAAAATACATCCATCCCCTGATAAGCTGTGTATTTTGGCGGAACACTTAACATCAAATCGCTGTCAACGATTGATATTGCCGGATACATTGACGGTCTTAAAAACAGTGTTTTTTCTTCTAAATCATCCCTGCTGATTATGGCTGCTGCGTTTACTTCGCTTCCTGTTCCTGCTGATGTTGTAATACAAATATTCGGGGCCGCAGGATTCTGTGGGATTTTTTTACCGCCCTGTTTGCTTAAGCTATAATCCCAGAGATC
>DBGCOP010000035.1:0-1652 GCA_048360435.1 Candidatus Limenecus sp.
GTGCAACAATGATTGACAGATCGAAACTAGAGAATGTTATTCTTGTTGCTGATAGAGGATATGAAAACTATAACATTTTTGCACATGCAATTGAAAAAGGATGGAAATTCGCTATACGTATCAAAGATAAAAATAGTAATGGAATTGCATCTGGGTTAAATTTTCCTCCAAATGATGAGTTTGATATAGATATCACTCAGATTTTTTCGAGGAAAAATACAAAGACCACAAAAAATGCAGACTATAAGTGGATGCCTGTAAATCAAGTGTTTGATTATCTTCCACGAAAAAGCGATAAAACATACGAATTATCATTTGAGATGGCGCATTATGCAGATATCGGCATAATTCTCCATCGGGAAAAATATATCCGGGCCACCCGGAGCACATCTTCCTTTGATTTGATCTCCTTATTGGTGGCAAGCATCATCGGATGTTCCGTAATGCCATAAACGAGGACCAGATAAATGTCCTTTCTGGATGCAGTGATCTGCACTCTAACGTGTGATAGATAAGCTTCATGCTCTTTTCCCCTGTAGAAAACACTGGTCTTGATCTTGCCTTTTCTGCGGTCGCGCAATTCTGTGGCAGGAGTCCATTTGTTGTGGTATAAAAGTTTTCTTTTAGAGGTAAGGCGGATGACGTAATCCTGTTCCAAATCATCAAGTTTCAGGAACATCTTGTTGTCATCATAACCGCGATCCATGCAAAAAGTCGCCCTTTTAAAAAGTGCGGCACCTTGTTCCATGGCCTCAAAGGTGATCACATTAGCAGATTTGTAACCCTTTTCAGCGGATGAGTGTATTTTTGAAAAAATACTGACAGGATGATTGCTGGTAGTAAGGACACAAGCTTCTGTAACATGATACCCCTTTTTGTACACATTTTTAGTGGATGTGCTTTCAGAGCCGTCCCTGACAATACCAAGTGATTCAAATTTGTAACCATCTTGTTTTACCACATCGCTGTCATCGATATGAATCACGGGGGCGGCAGGCACCCAATTTCTCACCTGCTGAAGGTAAGAAGCAGCCGCAGATGCCGGAGTACCTTTATCAAGATGCTTTGATAAGCGGTCAACGACATTGATTTTTTTGGAAGGTTCATGAAGTTTGTCGACGACATCGGTCAGCAGGCAGCTTCCAGAAGCCAGCATGCCGTAGGTAATGTCAGCAGTGAATTTCTTTTCCGGTTTTGAAAGGCACTTTGAAATTTTATTTGAAAAAGTTAAAATTTTTCGTTTCATTTGGTAAGTATTTGATGTAAAATAAGTCATGAGGAATCCCCTTTCTTTTTGTTTAGTGAGATTTTTGTTTGGTAGCTTAATTTTACATCAAAATGAAAGAAGATTCCTTATATTTTGGTGTTTTTTTTGAAAGTTGTTGATAACTTATATCAACAGACATGGGCGTTGTGTAAGAAAATGCGGAAACTCAAGGGGAATAAGGTATTGACAAAATTTTGTTGGGGGGGGTAAAATGATAGTAAAAAATTCCAAAACATAACGCATTGGTGCCTTTCGCAGAAAGAAGGAAAATAAACATGAAAAAGAGAAAGAACTTGGGAAAAAAGTTAGTAACAATGTTAGTGTCTGTAGGCTTTTTTGCAGTTTTGATTACAGTCTTGAATTTAATGGCATTACAAGCTATTCG
>DBGCOP010000036.1:0-1747 GCA_048360435.1 Candidatus Limenecus sp.
AAATAGCTGTTGCAGTTGGGGCACTGTTGAACTAAAGATGTTAAAGAATTTTTTAGAATATCATACTAATTTTTATGAATCGCGTCGTTGGATTTCTTGAGAGGAGAAAATTTATGAAAATCAAAAGAATTTTATCTATAATTTTATCATTCACAATAATATCAACAACAATAGCTGCTATACCGTTTAAAAGTAACGCGAGTACAAAATCGTCGTTTGTTGCGTCATATTCGGGTACATTCGCATAACATAAAATGGTGAAATTATGAAAAACAAAAATCGTAAAAAATCAATAATTATTGCAATAGTTGTAGTTGTGCTGTGTTTAGTCGGCTATAAAATAGCGGACAAGGTGTCTTATCCTTTGGTGAGAGCAAAAGCTGTGCTTTATTTAGCCGATAAATACGATGCAAAAATTTCGGATTTTGAAATGACGGATTATAATCATTCAAATTTCTTTTGGAGCGACAAATTGATATTTATTCCTGTTTTAAAAATGACAGATTTTTCTTTTGAATTTAAATATAAAGACAGAAGTTTTATTGTTACTCGTTACAACGGACATTTCTATGACGATTTTCAGCTTCCTGATGTGGAACATTGGTGCACACAATGGCTTATCCAAAATGTTGATAATAGGATAGTTGGCGTTACTCTTTCTTCTTTAGATTTATATTGGTATCAATCATATAACAATAAAGGCGCAAAATACATAATTACACAAGACGATACGGCGGAGTTTCTTAATTGCTATTCATTCAACAGATACGGTAAGAAAAATTGTGCGTTCGGATTTTATGATTCAAATATCAGTGAAAATGACAATCAGGCAACAAAGAATGTAGGAAACGAAATTGTAAGCAAATTACATTCAAAATTAAATATTAACGATGAAGCCTATTGTACGTATGAAAATTCCGAACATAAATTCTCAATTTCAAAAGCGAAAAATCAGGTTTGGAAGCAACAATATTTTGCAGATACTGCACTTATTAAATAATAAAGGAGAGAATATTGTGAAACTATCAAAGAAAGCGAAAACAAAAATCATTGTCACAGTACTTGCTGTTTGTTTGGCGGTATTCGGTGCATACAAATTTGTTGATACATATTCTCATTCATACGCCGAGAATAAGGCAATCAATTATTTGTGCCAAAAATATGACGATGATGCCTCTGCTTTTGAGGTTCTCGATTACCAACAATCAGGATTTGGCTGGAGTGATAACGGTCATATAATTTCGGAAAGAGTATGGATTGATTTTACTTTCGAGGTTAAATATAACGGAAAGAAATTTTTTGTTAAAAAGTATAAAGGAAAATACTATGACGATTATCAGCTTGAGGACGTTGAAAAATGGTGTACCGATTGGTTGAAAAATAATGTTGATGAAAGATTTACGGGTGTTGATCTCGATACATACGACATTATTTGGTATCAAACAAAGCAAAGAAAAGGAAACAAATATTTAGTTAAACAATCGGACGCAAAAGAAATTTTGAATAGTGTTTCGTTCAACGAACTCGATGATGATTTTCAAGGAACTATATTTTTTTATAGCAGTGAAAATAAATCCGATGCCGGTAAATTAAATGATGAATTACTCAAAAAATTGAACGAAAAGCTGACACTTAGTGAAAATAGCTGTTGCAGTTGGGGCACTGTTGAACTAAAGATGTTAAAGAATTTTTTAGAATATCATACTAATTTTTATGAATCGCGTCGTTGGATTTCTTGAGAGGAGAA
>DBGCOP010000037.1:0-1184 GCA_048360435.1 Candidatus Limenecus sp.
GAGGACTATAATCTCCCACCGGTTGTATTTCACAGTTTTCGTCATAGCAGCGTTACTTATAAGCTGAAATTGAATGGTGGAGACATCAAGGCGGTACAGGGTGATTCCGGCCATGCTCAGGTCAATATGGTTACGGATGTGTACTCTCATATTCTGGATGATGACCGAAGGAAAAATGCAGAGCTTTTTGAAGAAGCGTTTTATGAGAAAAAGAATCTGGATCCACAGATGCATGTACAGCAGGAAAATAATAATGCACCTGTTGCTGATGAAGTCGATCCGGAACTTTTGGCAAAAGTATTGGCTAATCCAGAGATGCGGGCGTTGCTCAATTCACTGGCAAAGACGATGAAGTAATGAAAAATAGTGAAAAAATAGTGTAATTTTAGTGGAAAAACAATTCATAAAACGATATAATATATGGATGAAATGGAGGTGGATCATGTGATTAAGGTTACGTTAACAAATGAAATTTTAAAAAAAATATCGAAAATAGACGAAAAGCGTTTTTCTCTTAGTACGATAGAAATACCACCTGTTATAAAAAACAGACTTAGAAAAAACTCTAAGAAAAAAAGTTCCTATGCTTCTAACAAAATTGAAGGAAATCCATTAACTGAAAAACAGGCAAATGAGGCTATTGATAGTGATCCTCACAAACATTTTTTAAAGCCAGAACAGGAAGTTCGTAATTACTTTTTGGCTTTAAATTTTTTAGAAGAAAAACTGAAAAAGAAAGAAGCTTTTTCAAAAGAAATGATTTTAGAAGTGCAGGCAATGGTTGAAAAAGGTGCGTCAAAAGAAAAGATAGGCTTAAGAGGCCCTATGCCGCCTGGAATGTTATTTGCAGTATATGATTCCGAAACAGGCGCAGCGGAATATATTCCACCAGAGTATATTGATATTCCAGACTTGTTGGATGAACTTGTTGAATATGTAAATACTACAGATGATCATCCGCTGATTATTGCTGCTGTAGTTCATTATCAATTGGTTACCATTCATCCTTTTGAAGATGGAAATGGAAGAACCGCCAGATTAATGTCAGGCTATATTCTTGATTATTATGGATATGGTTTTAATGGAATAGGTTCTCTGGAAGAATATTTTGCCTATGATCCAGATGAGTATTATGCATCACTGCAAATGGGGTTACCGGCGTTATATTATTCAGGAAGAGAAAA
>DBGCOP010000038.1:0-69569 GCA_048360435.1 Candidatus Limenecus sp.
CAATATGTCTATTGGGATAAAAATAACCCGGTAGGCCAGAAAGATAACCCTGACAGCTGGGTAACAACAAACAAATGTGTGTTCACACCGCCAGCCGGAGCAGACAGATTTTCACTGACTGTCATAGGCGGAGGCGGTGGCGGAGGAAACGGTGAATCTGTCCACGAAGTTCTTGCAAAAGTAGAAGGCGGAAACTCTACATCGTTCTCTCCAACAAAAACTGATATGTATAACGTTAAAGTCATCGGAGGCGGCGGCGGTGGCGGCGGCGGTGAAGATGACAAGTGTAATGCCGGAGCCGGAGGCGGTGGCGGCGCAATGTTTGACGGGTTTATTCCATTGTTCAAAGGTACCAGCTATACGCTTTCATCAGGACGTGGCGGTGACTGGCATGATGGAGAAGATCACGGCGGATGTTCTACCTCTCACTCAAGAACACCCGGGCAGGATGGTTCCATTTCGACGTTTAAGTATGCTTCCGGTACAACTGATACTCTTACAGAGATTGCTGCCGGTGGAGGTCAAGGCGGTGATTCAGTTGCGTGTAATCCTTATGATTGCCGTGGAGGTGACTGGTCTGCGGCAGGCAGGGGTGTTATTAGGTCTAATTACTATCCAAGTCTGCAAATTAATGGAAAAATAGTTTCTTCTATCGGACAATCTGTAACCGGTCAAAACGGTGAAGCCGGTGATTATTATAATTGGAGTAGAGAAACTCCTCCACAAGGCGGTAAAAACAAATATACCGATTCATCAGGATTAACTGTTACAACCTATGGTGACGGCGGCGATGGAGGTAAAGAATGCAACCCGTGGACTGCCGGCAAAAACGGTGTAGGTGGACTTGTTGTGGTTTCTAAAAACTGGAAACACTTTGGCGAAGGCGGTAAAGCGGCTGTACCTGCATCATATTACCTTCCTTCGATTACGGGTCAGGTTGAAGTTGAAATTGCTGAAAGTGCTCAGGCGGAGCTTGCTGGCGGTAATACTATTGCGAGAATTGT
This sequence comes from Candidatus Limenecus sp., assembly GCA_048360435.1. GTDB lineage: Bacteria > Cyanobacteriota > Vampirovibrionia > Gastranaerophilales > Gastranaerophilaceae > Limenecus. The sequence continues at coordinate 1,005 of DBGCOP010000038.1, forward strand.
AAGAAACGGTATTGTCGGTCGTACATTTATCGGTTATGGTGCTGAAGGTGGAGATTCTAACGAATATTTAACAGAACCTGCAACGGGGGAACATTCTCAGTTTACAATGAGAGGCGGTGGAACACCTGCTCCCGATTGTACGAATAGAACCTTACAACCTGCCGGTTGGGGACCTATTACTACTACTGTGAAAAAATGTAAAAAGGTCTCTTGTAATATATCGGTTGCTAACGAGTACTCGGTTGAAAAAAACGATAAGATAATGGATAACAATTATAATTCTGCCGGTGTACAGATAGTTCCTGCCGGTTTTGTTAAATCAACATATTGGGGAAATAAATACGTTCCAAAACAAATAAAAGACGGTACTGAAAATCAAACTACTCCTCCTGACAATCTCGAACCCTTTCAGTGGGATTGGAGAAATCAATACAGTAAAGCACGTGAGTATTTTGAACTTACTTTAAAAATTCATAATTATATAGAACATGTGTTAGGTAGTTATAATTTCTTAACTCACATAAGTTCTGAAATGAAATCACGTTTGCCCGAGTTTAATATTGGTGATGATGCCAAAACTGAATTCAGTTCTTACGACAATTCGGATGAAATTTATTCTACATACAGATGTTACAGAGACGAAAACATCAAATATCAAAAAGTCTGTTCTGAAGAGGCTTTTGAGATAAAAACCACAGAAGGATACCATGATGCTGTATGGGAAGATGCACGTTGTGAATCTCCCGGTGGAAACGGAACTTCATTCGGTGCCGGGGGCGGTGGCGGCAATGCTGCGGATCAGGCAGGTGTTTTCAGCATGGGCGGCAGAGGTGCACCCGGTGCTGTTGTCATCGAGTGGTAACCTAAAAAGGTTTCTAAACTCTTTATAGTTTAGATTATGCATGTGACTTTCCTCCAAATACTTTATATTTGGGGGATTTTTTTGCAAATTCTTTATATGTTGCACTAAAAATGTTATATTAATATTATGGCGAAGATTAGAAACCTTGCTCTGGCAGATATACCAAAGCTTAAAAAAATGATTTCAATGATTTCCAATTTAAGCAGTGCTGATGTGGCATTCGGCTATAAATCTTACGTGCCTTTTCCGGTGAGTTTGATAAATCGTTTTATGCCTCTTCGTTTCAAGTTTGTTCCCGATTCTTATGTGGCTATCGAGGACAACAAAATTTGCGGACTTATTACTATCAAAGCTCAGGAGAAAAACCCCCAAAGTTGGAGAATAAGCAAGTTGTTTCTTGATGAGAACGGTTATGACATCGGGCGTCAACTTGTTAGTTTTGTTATTGCAAGATATGGAGCAATGGGTGCAAACACCTTCACTGTTAAAGTGGATGAAAACCATGAACAACTGCTCGAACTTTTTTCAAAGGGGTGCGGTTTCAGGGTTTGTGCTTCGGAGCAATTATGGAAAATGGAAGAAGTAAAGCTCTCTTCTTCATCTCTGGACAAGGGTTTTTTCAGGCCTTTTAAAAATTCTGATGCTTCAGTTGCTGCAAGTATTTATAACGAGCTGATTTTTCCGCATTTCAGATATTCACTGGCAAAGCGGCCTCAAGAATTTGAAAATGTGCTTTGCAGCGGACTTAGAAAAACTTCTTTTTTCAGATATGTTCTTGAAGACCGCTCAAAACATTCTATAAAAGGTTATTTCTCAATCCAGACGGATGACAACGAAAACTTTATTTTGAATGTTGATCTTGTGCAGGCTTTTGACAACTATTTGTGTGATGTGATTAATTTTGCCATAAGCCAGATTCTTATGCGCAAGAAACATTTCAACCTTTATTTCAGAAACAAAAAATATCAGGTGTCAGGTTCAAAGATTGAAAAATATTTGAATGAAAACGGTTTTAAAAATGTGAAAACTCAAATTGTGCTTGTGAAAGATTATTATAAACGCATACAAGAAGACGAAAGATACACAAAACCTGCAATAGCGTTTTCTGAAATAAGCAGAAAACCTGCATTCAAGATTTAGTTTTCTTCAACAAATTCAGACAAATCAATATTGTCTTCAAAATCTTCTTCACCATTGTCTTTTGCTTGTTTTTCAAGGTCTATGATTTTTGCAAGGGTTTTTGCATCGCCTTTAAGTTTGAAATATTCTTTAAATTTCGGGGTTGTTTTCAGATTGAAAGAACGGCCATTTTTGTCTTTATGACGCGAAATGAGTCCCATTTTCAAAAGCTCTTGGACATGTTCATAAGCATTTGAGCGCAATTCCTTGAGATAAGATTGTCTGATTGGTTCTTTCAAAGCGATGATAGTAAGTGTTTTTAGAACAGGCGGTTTTAATTCAACAGGGCAAAGCTGTTCAACAATGTCCATGTAATCCTGTTTAACCTGAAGGATATAGCCGTTTTCATCGTCGATTTCAAGCGCGCCTTCTCGGGCTGAATAGTCCATGATGAGTTCAAGCAAGGCTTCTTCGACTATTGTTTCATCCTCTTTAAGGATTTCAGCAATGTCTTTGACTTCAAGGGCCTGTGCCGTGATAAATAAAACTGCTTCTATTCTTGCTTTTAGTGACATAATTCCTATTCTCCAAGGGCATTATATCATAAAATTATACAATTGAAGTTGATATCATACCGTTTTTGGCTTCCATACGTTTTTTCAGTTCACCTGTCGGTACGTAATATGGCGTAACAGTCATTACTTTTGCTGCGATATCGGGATAATAATAAATAAATCTCAATTCACTGTCAGTGAGCGGAAGCTGGGTGTGAACGTTGGCATAACGTGCAAGTTCAAGGATGTTTCTTGCTTCGTCTTCATCATGGAATTCAAGTTCGAGATTTTTATAAACATTTCTGAAACCTTTTATTCCTCCGTATTCTCCAACAGTAATCATACGTCCTGTTTCAACGATTTCGGGTTCGCCTCTGCCGAGTTCTTCATAATCATAGAGTTCATAGTTTCTCCTGTCTTTTAAAGCTCCATCAGCGTGTATTCCTGATTCATGCGCAAATGCGTTGCTTCCCATTGCCGGCTGGTTTGCAGGAATCGGAACACCGAAAGCGTGGGAAGTGTATTTTGCGAGTTTCCATGCTTTTGACAAATCTATGTTCGGGTCGATTTGATATTTTCCGGCAAAACCGCTTGACTTCATTACAGCAAGCAAGCATGAAATTAAATCGGCATTTCCAGCTCTTTCTCCCATTCCGTTGATAGCTGTATTTATGTAAGCATCCACACCTGCATCGATTGCGGCTTTTGCACCGAGAACAGAGCAGCCGGTTGCCATGCCCAAATCGTTGTGAAAGTGCATTTCCATGTCAATTTGGGCTTCTTTAGCTATTGTATATATTCTTTCGTATGCAGTGTGAGGGTCATCGTAGCCCAGTGTGTCACAATATCTGAAACGAGAAGCTCCGTGTTTTTTGCATTCTTTGGCATATTGAATAAGATAATCAAGAGAGCTTCTTGAGGCATCTTCAGCATTAACGCCTATAATTTCAGCTCCGCAGGTTACTGCTGCATCAACTGCTTCGATTGTCTGAGCAAGAATATCTTCTTTTGTCTTTTTGCCGCCGTATTTTCCGTTAATCATTTGGTCGGAGGTCGATTGTGACAGGTTTACATATTTTAGTCTTGGTACGTTTTGAAAAGATGCTACAACATCTTTTGCCATGGCTCTCATCCAACCTGAAAGTTTGGTTTTTGTAATCACACCTCTGTCAACAAGTTCGAGGTTTCCATTCAGGTAATTCAATTCGTGTCGGGTTGTGGGGAATCCGAATTCTGATTGAGTGATGCCCATATCATCGAGCATTATATTTATTATGGTTTTTTGAAGTTTAGCAAGACCCAATCGAGAGGTTTGGACACCATCTCTGTTAGTTACATCAACAAAATAAATTGTGTTATTTATGTTCCCGCTTGAATTTGTTTTTGCCATAATAGTGCTCCGATGCTGTCCTGATTTGATTTTTAAAAATTTATATGATTATAGCATATTTTAGCCGATTTTCACCAAATTGTAATCACACATGGCTATAAATTTACTTAGTCGGTTAGGGCAATGTATTTTTTTTCTGGGATGTAAAAATGGGAATGTGGATGAAAAAGAAATTCATTCAAAAACCATTCATATGGAAAAGGAGAAAAGATATGAAAAAGATATTAAACCTGACAGCAGTAACTCTGGCGATGACATTTGCTCTTGGCGCAACAGCATTTGGAGCTTGTCCTTTGAAAGCAGGAAATACGGCTTGCAGTATGAATAGTGTAGGTGTGCCAACCGGTGCAGCTGCTCCTGTTTCTTACATTGTGGCGCCTGTTGCTCAAAGAACTTACATTCCGCCTTGCAACAATTGCAATAAAGTAGAAAAGAAATCATTTATGCAAAAGATTTTCTCACCTGTAAGAGGCATCTATGATGCTACATTGGGACCTATCTTTACGCAATTGTACTAATTAATGGTGAAGTGTTAGAGAATCATAGCCAAAACCATTAAAAGTATACTGCCTATTTGTATGCCGGTGTTTAGACGGCGTGCCCACTTATTAGAATCATATTCCTGAGATGTTTTTTGAGCGGTTGTGACCGCAAGAAGTCTCTGGACACGGGCTTCTTCATTATCTGAAAAGGTTCTGTGAAAGACCTGTGATTCTAATCGGGCAAGACGTTTGGAGGGAGTCTCGTTTGTGTATCTTTTACCAAACAGGCTCTTTTCCAAAATGTCCAGATCATAGCTCTGACCTGCATAATTGCCCACAGTATCATTTTCTGATTCACGGCTGTCAACAGTATTTGACTGAACTTCACGAATACGGTTTTTGGAATTTTCATAGCTGTAATAGTTGTAATTAGACGTTTGGTCTTCGAAAAAGTTCGTGTCGTCATAGCCCTTTCCATAGTACTTTTCACCGTTCTCCAGTACTATTTCCTCTGTTGACGGGTCTATATCAGAAGCAGCAGTTTGCGTCCCTCCCAAAAGTTTGCTGCGTAGAGCATCTACTCTTTCATTCAAAGAGGAGGTGCTTTCTTTTTTGAAAACCTGTTTTTCCAATCGTGAAAGTCTCAAATAGATATCTTCGTTTGGATAACTTTTTTTAAATGTTTTTTCTTCAAGCTTATCGACTATTGGATATTTTATGCCTGCTTCTGCCTGAGGTCCTATGTCTTCTTTAAGCAACTCAATATCCATATATCTGTTTTCTGCGGCAAGAACCAAACCTGACAATAGGATAAAAGCTGCAAGAAAAAGTATAATTTTTTTTATTAATCCCGAAAATTTTTCCATAACAAAGACCCTACAAAATTATCCATTTCAAACTTAAAATCTTTGTTCGGCGGCCTCAATTCTCCTGTGATAAAGCTTTTCAGCAAAAATTTAGTCTTAAAAACATTGTGCTTTAGTCTAATGAAAAGGTCATTTTGCCAAAATTAAGGCTTTTTATATACTGTGCCTTTGGCTAATACTTTGGAAAATATGTTTTAATAAAAATAATCTGAATTATAATAAAATTTTTTATTACATTTCTTAATAAACGAGAATGTTGTTAAAAAATGTAAAGTTAAATTTCAAGAAAAAGCTTTACAGCCCAAACCCAGTCATAATAACATTTCTGATAGTATAGTATAGGTGAAGCTCAAGTTATAAAAAATAGTAAATAAAAGACTCCACGGCTAGGTATTATAAAAAAAGATACCCAAAAATGTTAAGGAGTCACGATGTATAAAAAATTGAAAAGCGGTTTTTCTCTTGCAGAAGCGTTGATAACATTGCTTATCGTGTGTCTTATTACGCTGGCATCAATTCCAATATTGACAAAAAAGAGAAGAAACCTTGCGGATAGCGAACATGGCAAATATGAATGTACTATGGATACAATCTTTGAAGAACAGAAAGATGGTACATTGGTGCCTGTTTATAAATACAAAGAAAGATATTCTCAAACTACGGACAAGTGGACTTATGTTAACTCATGTAAATTTACACCTCCTCCTCAAGCAAGGAATTTTGCTTTCACTGTGATTGGCGGAGGCGGAGGCGGAGGCGATGCAATGTCTTCATATACAGAATATATTAATAAAACAAGTGCGATAGAAGATACTTTCACTCCTGAATTCAGTGATTATTACGATATAGATATTGTTTCAGGCGGCGGAGGCGGTGCAGATGGCACATATTCCCATAAAGACAGATATCAGCCTATGTGTGGCGGAGCAGGCGGTTCAGGTGCCAGAATAGTAGGTGTTGTTTATCTTACAAAAGGAACTATTTATGACTACCAAGTCGGAGGAGGTGGCAGTGTAGCTTATGGCGGTTACAGAGATTCTTCCAAAAGAGCCGGCTCAGGTGGCAGTTCATATTTTAAGGATCGGGGGGATAATGTAAATTTTGAAGTTTCAGGTGGAGAAGGCGGTCAAACTCATAATGGCGGTTATAGAAAACGCCAATGGGGTGGAGGTGTAGGCAGCGGAGGTTCTGTTATTAATGCGAGAGGTGCAAGAGGTGTCCCTACAAAACAACAGGGGCAAGCTGCACCAAACAATAGAGCTGCGAATGCTCCAGATGGTAATTATTATCGTGCGTTTACAGATTATGGTGCAGGACGTGGAGGATTTGGCGGTTGCAAATATGGGTACCGAGGAACAGGTATTGCAGGTGATTCTGAATGGAGCAATTCTAATCCTGTCGGACCAGTTTTTAACAGTGGACAGAATGTACCTGAAGCGGGGCATGCAGGAAAGCTTAAATTGTCATTATCAAAAAAATACCACGGTACTGCCGGAAAGAGTGCAATTCCCGTAACAACTTTCATTCCTTCTATACCAAGCAAGGTAAAAATAAATATTACAATAGGCAGAGGCGGTGCGCCCGGAAGCAACGGAGAAAACTCAATTGTTGAATTTAATTCTATTGTTGGTACCGGGCTCACTGAAAGACGTATTGTTGGTGCATTTGGTGCAGGTGGAATCAAAAATGAAAATATTGCTGCTGCTGAAAACGGTGAAAATTCGGTTTGGACAGCTAAAGGTGGAGGAAAAGCCGGTTTTTGTCGTGCACGACAAGATAAACCAAGTGAAGAATGTGAAGAGGTGCCTGTTTTTGAAAAAACTAACAATTGTATGGAGTTTCAATGTGCTTCCTCAGTAGATGATAAAGGTGAAGCACAAACTGAAACATATCCTACTTATGATGATTTTAAAAAGACACTTAAAGATCCAGATACACTTGAGGACTATGGTTTGCCAATAACAGCATTGCAGGATGAAATATGGGCGAAAGTCAAGGAGGATTTGGAGCTGCCTGCTGATTTTCCTGATGTTTTTGCGAATTTGCAACGTACTGATGATGGTTGTTATAAAGCCAACACGATTGTTTATAAAAAGGCTTGTACTGCCTGGGAAACAAAACAAACCGGTACAGAAAAAGTCTGTAAAGAAGTTCCTCCGGGTCCAGCATCATGTGAAGATGCAGAGAACGGTGATCAGTATAATCAAGGAAATTACGGTGCTGGAGGCGGCGGGGGCAGCGGCAGTGAAACTCCCAATGTAGCCAGCAAAGGCGGATATGGTGCAAATGGTGCTGTTATTATTGAGTGGTAGCCTTAAAAAAGTTCTAAACTCCTTATAGTTTAGATTATGCATGTGACTTTCCTCCAAATATAAAATATTTGGAGGTTTTTTTCTTTTATTAAAAGATTAGCAGTATTTTTTTACTGTCTTATCAAGAAGAGCAACAAAAGTTTCTTCATACTTTTTGCAGTTTTCTTCGGATTTGGCTTCGAATCTGAGTGTGAAAACCGGTTCTGTGTTGCTCTGGCGAATCATTGCAAAGCCGTCTTCCAGAATAATTCTCATTCCGTCAAGAGTAATTATATCTTTTATTTTTGTGCCGAAAAGATCAGGATTCTTTTCTACTTCTTTTTCCATATCTTCGAGCACTGGTTTTTTGAAATCGTTCGGGCAATGGAATCGAACTTCCTGAGATGTGCAGACACCATTGAAAGGTTCGAGCATATCTTCTATTTTGAAGTCAGGATTGTTCATTTTATGTTTTGCTATAATTTCTATAATTCTGCATCCGGCATAGACAGCATCATCAAAACCGTAATATCTGTCTTTGAAAAAAGTGTGTCCTGACATTTCGCCTGCGAGAATTGCATTTTCTTCTTTCATTTTTGCTTTGATGTAACCGTGTCCGGTTTTTGTCATGATAGCGTTTCCGCCCATTTTATTGATTGTGTCATAGAGGACCTGTGAGCATTTCACCTCTGACACAACAGCCGGACATTCACCTCTTCTTGCAAGAGGTTCAACGATGTCTGTTGCATAAATCAAAAGCAGCTTGTCGCCTGAAATGCTTCTGCCTTGAGAATCAACCACGCCTATTCTGTCAGAATCACCGTCAAAAGCAAGGCCTATGTCTGCTTTTTCTTTTACCACTGTTTCTTTCAACGTTTTGAGTGTTTTTTCATCACTCGGGTTGGGGTGATGATTAGGGAAAGTTCCGTCAGGTTCTGTGAAAAGTTCAACAACTTCACAGCCCAGATCTTTATATAACTGTGGAGCAACAACGCCTGCGGTTGCATTCCCGCAGTCTGTGACTACTTTGATTCCTCTTCCGACAGAGGCAAATTTTTTCACTATACTTTCAGAATATTGTTCTATTATGTTGTATTTTTTGATAAAACCGTGTCTGACAGAAGTTTCTCTTGCGTTAAGTTCTGCCATTGCATATTTTTTTACTTCTTTTATTTGGTCTTCTGTTAGAGAGGCTTTGTTGAAGGTCATTTTCAACCCGTTATATTCACTCGGATTGTGGCTGGCTGTAACTATCAATGCGCCATTAACTTTCCCTTTTCCTATTATATTTTCAGGAATTTGTGCAAATTCTGAATAATATCCTAACGGAGTAGGAGCCATACCAAGGTTCAGAACATTTGCTCCTGTTGAGGTTACACCTTTTATAAGAGCTTCCGTCAATGAAGGAGAGTGTGTTCTTGCATCCATTGTCACTGTAATCCACAAAGACTTTGCTTCGGTTTTTTCGTCGGGATTTGAATTTTTATTCAAATTCTCCAGAACAAATTTTACATATCCTCTGCCGGCGAGATAAAAAATTTCTTCTGTTACATCTTCTCCATAGATGCCTCTGATATCATTTTTTCCGAATGCTCTAAAGTCCAGTGTCTTATCCATATTCGCTCCCTTAATTATTTATTAAGTCTATTATTCCATAAAAAACTATAAAGGTAAAATCTATCTGTTATAATTAACTTATGAAAAAAATCTTTGATGAAAACAGCTTGGGCAAGCTCTTTCTTCTGCCTGCTTTAATCGGAACGGGGATATTTATAGTTATTCCCGTAGTGTTTTCGTTTTATTTGAGTTTTTGTAAATGGGATTTGCTTTCAGAAATTCAGTTTGTTGGTTTTGACAATTATATAGAACTTTTAACGGGTTATCAGTTTGGTTTGATAATGAAAAATACCTTTGTGTTTGCATTGTCAACGGCTGTTATTTCAATTTTGATTCCTCTGGTTTTGGCAGCTGCTTTGAACAATAAAATTCGAGGAACGGAGTTTTTTAAGACCGCTTATTTTTTACCTTTTATCACGCCTATGATTGTTGCTGCTATTGTTTGGGAGTGGATATTTGACCCTAATTTCGGATTGTTGAATTATCTGCTCAAAACTAATATAAACTGGCTTTACGACGCAAACACGGCAATGATTGCGCTGATTATAGTTTCTTCCTGGAAAATGATAGGATATAACATGGTTATTTTGCTTTCGGGTTTTTCTTCAATAAATCAGAATGTTTATGAATCTGCCAAAATTGACGGTGCAAATCCTGTGCAGACTTTTTTCAGAATAACGCTCCCTCTGTTGAGTCCGACTATATTTTTTGTTTTGATAATCACTACAATCTCATCTTTTCAGGTTTTTGATTTGATTTATCTTATGACACAGGGTGGACCAATGGATTCTACGAATGTTCTTGTGTATTGGATTTACAAAAATGCGTTTGAATTTTTTAACATAGGGGGCGCATCTGCCGGAGCGTATATTTTATTTTTGATAATTCTTATTTTGACAGCTTTGCAGTGGAAAATCAGAAAGAAATGGGTTTTTAACGAATAATGAATATCTGTTTTAACTAATCCTGTTGAGGCTTAAATCCCGAACAAACAGATATTAGTATGTGATAGTTGAAAAATCGGAGCGTGTATGATGCTTGAAACTGTCACTGTGGGTGATTATTTAATCAGCGAACTTCAAAAAATAGGCATAACTGAGATTTTTGGTTTGCCTGGTGATTATAATTTTAATCTTATTGATTCTGTTGAAAAAAATCCTGATGTTAGGTGGATTGGCTGCACAAATGAACTTAATGCAGGATATGCGGCCGACGGATATGCCAGAGTAAAAGGCTATGGTGCTGTTTTAACAACTTTTGGTGTGGGTGAACTTTCTGCTATTAATGCAGTGGCCGGAAGTTTTGCTGAAAATGTGCCTGTGATAATGATAGTCGGTGCACCTGAAACCAAATTTATAAGAGATTGTGTTTTAAAGCATCACAACTTTATGGAACCTGATTATTTTGCTTTTGAAAGTGCATATTCAAATGTTGTACAATCCACTGCTTTTTTAGATTATGACAATCCAAAGGCTGAAATAGACAGAGTTCTTGATATCTTTGTTAAAGAGAAAAAACCTGTTTATATAGCAGTTCCTGCGGATGTATGCTTATTCAAAATTAACAATGACTCAAAAATCAAACAGCCTCAGAGTAATGAAGTGAATCTTCAAGAGTCGGTTGAATTTGCATATGGTTTGATAAAAAGAGCTCAGCATCCGATTGTTCTTGCAGATGCTTTGATTGAGCGCAATCTTGCGGTAGAGAGTTTTGAAAAATTTATAGAAAACAGCGGTATTCCCGTAAGTTCTTTGGTCATGGGAAAGGGAATTGCTGACGAAAATTCTGATTCATTTATCGGAACATATCTCGGGCATTTTATGAACAAAGAGGTTTATGACGCTGTCAATTCATCCGATTGTATTATATCTGTGGGTACGATTTTTTCAGATTTCAACACGTTCGGTTTTGATTTTGGATTTAATCCGTGTGATTTTATACAGATTTTGGGCTCTCACGTTATTATACAAAATCAGGTTTTTGAGGAGGTTTATATGAAAGACTTTTTGGAGACCCTCTCTGACAGGCTTGAGTATAGAACATTCTCAATTATAAAAAGTAAGTCTGATCTTGGTGAAGTAGGTATAGAGGAGGAAAAGCCGCTTAATTTTGAATTTATTTTACCGAGGTTAGAAAAATTTATAAAATCCGGGGATTTGATTTTTGTTGATACAGGTGTTCTGGCTTTTGCTTCAGCTATGTTGACAATGCCTCGAAAGGCTGTTTTGTACAATCAGTTTTTGTGGGCTTCGATTGGTTGGGCTACGCCTGCTGTTTTTGGAGCTTCAATAGCTGTAAAAAATGAAGACAGAAGGGTTGTGCTTTTGACCGGCGAGGGGGCTCATCAGCTTACTGTTCAATCGCTCAGCAGTATGATATATCATCGTTTGAAACCTGTGATAATTGTTTTGAATAACAAAGGATACACAATCGAAAGAGCACTTTCCAACACTCCGCAGGACAATTTTAATGATATAGCCGAATGGGATTATACCAAGCTGCCCGAGGTTTTTAAAGGAAGTGTGTGGGCAGCAAAGGCTTCAACAAACAGGGAATTTGACAAGGTTTTGAAACTTGCTGAAAAAGAGTCTGAAAAACAAATGTGTTACATTGAAATCTTTACCGATAAAATGGATTTGCCTGTTCTTATGAAAAAATATATAGAATATGAAAAATCACACTAATTTTTTTTAATAAATCCGTTAATGAGAGCCTCAAGCTCTTTGAGGGCTTTTTCAAGATCATCATTGACAACTTTGTAGTCGTAGTATTTTGAACATTCGATTTCTCTGTATGCTTCGGCCAATCTGTTTTTTATGGCTTCTTCATCTTCGGTATTTCTGCCTCTGAGACGGTGTTCAAGTTCTTCTAAAGAGGGAGGAAGTATAAATATGAGTACGGAGTCAGGCAGTTTCTTTTTAATTTGCAAAGCACCTTTTGTTTCAATTTCAAGAATCAGATTTTCACCTTTGTTCAAGGTTTTTTCAACCCAGAGTTGTTTTGTTCCGTAGAAATTTCCGTTGAATTCAGCCCATTCAAGAAATTCACCATTTTCCACGGCTTTTTGAAAGTCTTGTTTGTTTGTGAAAAAGTAGTTTACACCGTCAATTTCACCGGGTCTGGGGTTTCTTGTTGTTGCAGAAATTGAAAGTTTCAAGTCAGGGTGTTGAACAAGCAGAGATTTCAGGAGAGTGCCCTTGCCTACACCTGATGAGCCTGATATGACGAATAATTTTCCTTTTTTCTTTTCCATATTGTTAGAAATTATACATTAGATAAGAATAATTTGCAGTATTAAAAAATATTATCTTAAACGGAAAATACGATAAAGTATTTTTTCTAAACAGTGCTACGTTCATACTGAAAAAGAAAAGATTAGTATGAATAAAAAGCAAAGTAATCCTAATTACAAAGCACTGGTCGGCGCTGCTAGACTCTTGGTTTTTCTGAAACTGAAGAACCGCAGATTGAAAACTTCTTTGGAAAAGAAAGAAGAACTGCTGAAACAAAAAGATGAGGAATTAAAAGTTTATATAAACAAATTCCTTGAAAATGAACAAAGATGGGCCGCAGTAAATTATATAAACAAGAATATAAATTCCACTCTAACAATAGATTCGATTTATGAATTCATTAACAAGGAGCTGGGAAATCTTCTTGATGTTGATATGTGCGTTTTGAGCACCTTTGATGATGTATGTTGTCAGTATGTTTTGAATTGTGATGAAAACAATGACAACATCAGGTATTTAAGAACTTTTTTATCCGAGAATTTTTGTTTGGAAAACAATGCAGACATGGATAAAAACACGGTCACAAAGATTTTGAACAACAATCTTGCTGACGGTTACAAAGCTGTTCCGTTAATGAATAAGTTAAAAATCTGTGGAATGTTGTTTATTTACAAAAAAGATAAACCTATTACACTTGAGCACATGAAAGTTCTGGATATGGCTGCGGACAGCATATCAATGGCTCTTGTTAACTCATATCTTTTTTCAAAGATGAAAATGAGCAATGACAGAAAACTTGAATTTTTAGCACATCTTGCACATGAATTTAAAACACCGTTAAACGCAATAATCGGTTTTGCTTCGCTTATGCATACATCGGATTTGAGTCGTGAAAAACACAACAAATTTTGCGGCAACATTCTGGGTGCTGGCAAGCATCTTTTGCAAGTTGTTGAATATACCATGGAAATGGCGAGAGCTGAAACAGACAAACTCAAGTTATATTATGAAAAATTTGATCCAAACAAAGTCATCCGTGAGGTTTTGGATATATTGGACGAGAAAAGAATTTCAAAAAACATAAAGCTTTTGATAAATCTTTGTGACATTGAAATCATTGCTGATAAAAGAAGATTTAAACAGCTTATATTCAATCTTGTGGGAAACGCATACAAATATACTCATGAAGAAGGTGAAGTCGAGATAAAAACACGCAAAAAAGACAACAATTTTTATTTCGAAGTTCGTGATACAGGTGATGGAATAGCTGCTGATGACCAGTATAAAATATTTGAATTCTTTTCTCATTTAAATAAAAACAAATTTGAAAATGATGACGGCTCCGGAGTTGGCTTGTCTTTATGCAAGAAAATTATAAATCTGCACAAAGGTGAAATAAATTTCAAATCTAAGCTGCATCACGGAACAACATTCTGGTTTACTTTGCCTGTTGAGGTATATGATTCTCTTTAATTATTAAAGAAACTTTATGAAACCTTGCATGGTTTTCTTTTTGTTTTAAAATTGATATACGATAGATATTTTGTGGACGGCATGTCACAAATATCAGAAACTTAACCAAAACAAAAAAGGAGAAGAAACTATGCCAAAGATGAAAACACACCGCGCAGCAGCAAAACGCTACAAAGTGACTGCTTCCGGTAAAATCTTGAGACGTTCGGCAGGTACAAAACACTTGCTTGCACACAAAGCTGTCAGCAGAAAAAGAAGACTTTCCGGTATGACAGAAGTGTCTGAAACACATTTGGATTTGATTTCCAAAGAGTTACCGTACAAAAAGTATTCAAGATAGGAAGAGGTTAAACAATGAGAGTAAAACGCGGAAACGTCTTAAGAAAAAGACATAAAAAAATATTAAAATTAGCTAAAGGCTTTATTGGTGCAAGAAGCAGAATTTTCAAGGTTGCTAATACTGCTGTAATGAAAAAATTAAAATATCAATACAGAGACAGACGCAACAAAAAGAGAACTATGCGCCGTTTATGGATTGTAAGAATCAATGCTGCTGTCAGACAGCACGGTTTGAGCTATTCTAAATTCATGAATGCATTGAAAAAAGCTGATATTCAAGTAAACAGAAAAATGCTTGCTGAAATGGCTGTTAACGAACCTGAAGCATTTTCGGTAGTAGTCGAAACTGCTAAGGCTAAAGCATAAAAAATTAGTAAAAAAATTTAACAAAATACTCTGAAGGTTTATGACTTTCAGAGTATTTTTATTATATGATTAAATCATGAAAAAATTATTGCTTATCGTCTTATCTTTGTTTTTAACAATGCCTGTTTCGGCACTTGTGCTTCAAGGTAATGCACAATTCAACGCTGAAGCGGCAAGAGAAGAAACCTTTAACAATATAAATTATGCACTCGGACCGAACGAATTCAGGGATTATTGGACGGACCCGAATCATGATGCAAATTACAGTGCACTTTCAAAAGGTGCAACAAAAGTGGCTAACAGGCAGCTCTCGCTCTTTTCTGACGGAACATACGGTGTGAGATATTTGAATGATCCTTATCATAATTATTATTATCAGCAAGACGGATCCCTCTTTAAGGTTGATGTTTTAAACAAGCCTTATTATGTGTATCCTCACCGCTCTGTTGCATATAACAAATACGGAACTTTCAAAAATGCAACTTTTGTTGTTTCAAAAAACGAACAATATCTCTATGATTCTGAAAAAAGACTCATGGGACACTGGGTTGATGATGCTTGTTATGACGGCAAAGGTAATGTTTTGATGCTTAGAAAAACAGCAGACTGATTTTATGAAACTTGTAAAGCTTAAGACTGTTGATTCTACAAATAATTGGGCTCTTAAACATTTTGAGGAGCTTGAAGATTTGACGGTTGTTTATGCTGATTCTCAAACCTCCGGCAAGGGTCGTTTTGACAGAAAATGGGTATCGTCGGATTGCGAAAACATTTATGCTTCTTTTGTTTTAAAGCCTCAGAATTTTACTCACATTGCTAATTTCACACAGTATATGAGTCTTGTTGTTGTTAATGTGTTGAAATTTTTTAATGTATCTGCAAAAATCAAGTGGCCTAATGATGTGCTTGTTGAGAACAACAAGATTTGCGGAATCTTGTGTGAAACTTATAGAAAGAAGAATGAAACAAAGGGAGTTGTTTTGGGTGTGGGCATTAATTTGAATATGCCCAAAAAGACTCTTGAAGAATTGGGCAGACCTGCTGTTTCGTTGAATCTTGTTTTGAATCGTCACATTGACAGAGATGATTTTTTGAACAGGCTGACTCAAGAGTTTTTAAAAAATTATGCTTCTGTTGTTGAAAACGGATTTTTGCATATAAAACAAGGCTATCTTCACAATGTTGAATTTTTAAATAAAAAGGTCTTTATACAGCAAAGAGACGGAGCTGAAAAGCTGGAATATACTGTCTTAAACGTTACAGATGACGGCAGTCTTGTTGTTTGTAACGACAAAGATGAAGTTTCAACCATATATTCTGGTGACTTAATTTTATAATTAATGTAAAATGGTTTAGTTATTAAAATTAAGGATTCGTTATGCAGGACAACAGATCTGAAAATAAAATTATCATTACTATTTCAGGTGTAGACAGAATAGGTATAGTATCAAAGGTTACTACTGTTCTTGCTGAATATAAAGTGAATATTGAAGACATAAAACAATCTATTATGCAGGATTATTTTGTAATGTTTCTGTTCGGGGATATTTCAAGCTCGGATAAATCATTCAAAGAAATCAAAGAAGCTGTCTCAAAAACAGGCGAGGAGCTTGGTATGGAGATATGGGTTCAAAAGAAACAAATCTTTGACAAAATGCATAATATTTAATTTGTAAATAAAGGAAAAAATATGACTTCTATTAACGCTGATTCTATTTTAGAGACAATAGATATGATACGTGTTCATCACCTTGATATAAGGACAGTTACTCTGTCTTTGAGTCTTCGTGACTGTTGTGACACCGATGTAAAAGTTGTCGGCGAGAAGGTTTACAACAAAATCGTAAAATATGCAAAAAACTTGTGTGCTTTTGCTAATGAGATTGAAGAGGGATATTCAATTCCCATTATAAACAAGAGAATTGCTGTTACACCGATTTCTATTGTGGGTGAGTCCTGTAAAGAATATGACTATGTTCATCTGGCTAAAATTCTTGACCGTGCGGCACAGGAGGTTGGTGTTAATTTCATAGGCGGCTTTGGTGCACTTGTTGAAAAGGGCTGTACAAGAGGCGATTGCGCTCTAATTGAAAGTATTCCCGAGGCTCTCGCTCAGACTGAGAGAATTTGTTCTTCTGTTAATGTTGCGAGTTCAAAAGCAGGAATAAATATGGACGCTGTTTTGAAAATGGGTGAAACAATCAAAAAAGCAGCGGAGCTTACTGCTGACAGAGATGGAATCGGTGCAGCGAAGCTTGTATGTTTTTGTAATGTTCCGTCTGACAATCCATTTATGGCAGGTGCATTCCATGGTTACGGTGAGCCGGAGTGTGCTTTGAATGTTGGTGTTTCCGGTCCGGGTGTGGTAAGAGCTGCTATTGAGTCTTTGCCGGACGGGACAAGTTTTGGAGAAATGGCAAACAAAATTAAACAAATAGCATACAAAATTACTTCCACAGGCGAACTTGTCGGACGTGAAATGGCTGATAAAATGGGTATTCCTTTTGGTATAATTGATTTGTCGCTTGCTCCAACACCTGAGGTTGGCGACAGTGTTGCCGGGATTTTTCAGGCAATGGGACTTGAACATGCAGGAGCACATGGTACGACTGCTGCACTGGCTATGCTCAATGATGCTGTTAAAAAAGGCGGTATAATGGCAAGTTCTCATGTGGGCGGGCTGTCAGGTGCTTTCATCCCTGTTTCTGAAGATGCAGGCATGATTGAAGCAGCAACAAAGGGCTGCCTCACTTTTGACAAGCTTGAGGCAATGACTTCAGTTTGTTCTGTGGGGCTTGATATGATAGCTGTTAGCGGAGATACTCCTGCTGATACAATTTCCGGAATTATTGCCGATGAAATGGCTATCGGTATGATTAACAAGAAAACTACGGCTGTGAGATTAATCCCTGCACCGAATAAAAAAGAAGGCGACAAGGTTGTCTTTGGCGGATTGCTCGGCGAGGCACCGATTATGAGTGTAAACAAGCTCTCTTCAACAAATTTTGTCAGAAGAGGCGGAAGAATACCTGCGCCAATTCACAGTTTGAATAATTAATGAAAATTAGTATTCACTGATTTTTCCAACTACATTATAAACATATGCAACTGCCGCGCCGAGGGCTATTCCCGGTAAAATAAACGGTGCAAAAGGTCTTTCTTGTTTTACAAGATGCTTTATGTTGGCTTCTGACAGGTGTTTTTCTGCTTTCATTTTTGTTAAAAATTCACCCATTTGTTTTTTTACTTCTGCCTGAACATTTTGCGGTGCGTTTTTGATTTTTTCTTTGGCAAGTTTTGCTTCTTTGACTGTTTTTGCTTCAACTCTTTTTATAAAAAGTTTAAGAGCTTCGTTATTTTTATTTTTTGAAAAAAGTTTTTTTGTTGTACTGATAAAGGCATTTTTCGCTGTTTCAAGTTTGTCGGTTCTGATTTTGTCAGTTTGTTGAAAGAGAACCGAGTCAATTTCTTCTTTGTAAACAGGCAAAACCTGTCTCAATGCTAGTCCGGCAGCTCCTCCAACGACAGCTGTTGCCGGTATGCTTATGTTTTTAGATTCTGTTTTATTAATTACAGAAATTACCATTTATAACTACCTTTATCTTTTTGAAAAGATTTCAAATTTTGTTAAAAAAATAAAGTCTAAACCTATACCCCACCAGGCTTTTGGACTTATACGCCCGAGGTTTCAACATAAATTTTTAATATTGTATCACTGCAAATTTAAAGTGTCAACACTATACTTAGTTAATTTGAGAAGTGTTTACCGATTTTAACAAATATGTTTCAATAGCTTTTTCTATTGAATTTGCAGCTTTTTGTCTGAAACTTTCATCAAGAAGAAGGCTGTATTCTGTGGGGTGAATCATATAAGCTACTTCAATCAATACAGAAAGAGGCATGGTCGGTCTTGTCAAAACCAGGCTGTAATAGCAAGTTCCGTCGTCTTTTGTTTTTAAATCATTTATCATTGTTTCTTTGATGGTTTTTGCCAGCTCGATTGATTCTTTGTTGTAATAAAAGACTGAGGTTCCGTGTTTTTTATAGGGGTCTGCACCGTCAGCCAGTGCATTAGCATGAATGCTGAGCATAATCAGTGCATCAGATTGCTTGGCAATTTGAGGTCTTTTATACAGTTCCACAGAACTATCGTCTGTTCTGGTCATAACAACCTGTGCCCCTTTGTCTTCAAGTGCTTTTTTGAGTTTGAGCGAGACATCAAGATTTATTTCTTTTTCTTTGACACCCGTCGGTCCGATTGCACCATAGTCATCTCCGCCATGACCAGGGTCAATTGCAATTGTTATTCCTTTCAAAGGATTTTTGAAATCAATAACAGGTGCTTTTCTGATTTTTAAAACAAGAGTATTTCCTTCATAATAAGCATCATAGCCCCAGAGTTTGTTGTTCATTTCAATGAAATATGTAGAAACAGCATCTGTGCAGACAGTATTAACAGCAAGGGTTTTTATATTGTTAGAGGTTTTGAACGTTTTTAAGTCACCTGCGTTTTCTTTTACATTGAACAGTTCAAGCATAAGCCCGTTGTCTGTTTCTGTTACTCTATAAGGAACTTTGAAAGACAAATCTGTTTTTATGTATTCATAAAGCCTGTCTTCGCTTATTGATACATCAGTTGCGCTGGCAAGCATTTGTCCGTTTATTGTTGAATAATTTACTATATTTTCTGCTTTTACCCAGGCGAAAAGATTTGGGCTTAGTGCAACTCTGTAATAGTCTCCTTTTTTACCATTTAAAAGGAGCATAACATCACTGTTAAGATGTGTAAGCCTTTTTGCATTTTCATCGGGCTGTGCTCTTAAAGGTACATTATTTTTGATTGTTGCTGAATAGATATATTGATTTTGCGCAAAATCTTCCGTCTCAGGTTCAGGCACCATAAGATTGTATTTGGGGACTTTTTTTATGATGTAAGTCAAAATGTCGTGTTCAGTGTCATTTTGTGAATCTATTTTTATGCGATTAAACCCGTCATTCAGGGGAACAACTTCTACAAAAGAGCCGTTTTCATAAACTTTGACCTCTTTGTCATTGATAGTCAGTTTTGAGCCCGGTGTTGTGCTGCCTATAAAAAATGTCGATTGAGCACTGATTTCAGTGTTCGGTGTTTTCGGATACACAATTTGCAAAGCTTCTGATGAAAGAGCATTTAGACTCAGGGTTGCGGCAGCCGCAAATAAAAAACATGTATTTTTCAAAATTTTTTTCATAACAAAATTATTTCTCAAATACATGTTTTTTGCAATTTTATAAATATTTTTATTATTTATTATCCAATGGTCTCATTGTTGGGAAGGCGATAACGTCTCTTATTGTTTGAGAATCGGTTAAAAGCATAACAAGTCTGTCAATTCCCATACCCATACCGCCTGTCGGAGGCATGCCGTATTCCAAAGACGTGATAAAGTCTTCATCAAGTTCCATAGCTTCTTCGTCACCGTTTGCTTTTGCAAGAGCCTGTGCTTCGAATCTGCTTCTTTGATCAATCGGGTCTGTGAGTTCAGAGAAGGCGTTTGCCAATTCCCAGCCGTTAATTCTTGTTTCGAAACGTTCTGTCAGCCTTGAGTTGTCTCTGTGAACTTTAGCCAGAGGTGAAATTTCTCTCGGGTAGTCAATTATGTGACAGGGTTGAATCAAAGACGGTTCGATTTTTTCTTCGAACACTGCTTCAACAACCTGTCCCCAGTTCATTTCGTCGTCTACTGAAACATGGAGTTTTTTGGCAGCTTCAACAGCTTGTTTTGCATCATATATCTCCATAAAGTCTACGCCCGTAGCTTCTTTGATTGAGCCGAGCATTGTTTTTCTGTCCCATGGAGGAGTCAAATCTATTTCGTTTTCACCGTATTTGATTTTTAAAGTACCAAGAACTTCTTGAGCTACGTAAGCAACCATGTTCTCTGTCAAGGTCATCATATCATTGTAATCAGCATAAGCCTGATAAAGTTCAATCATTGTGAATTCAGGGTTGTGGCGTGTATCGATGCCTTCGTTTCTGAAACATCTTCCGATTTCATAAACACGTTCGGAAACTCCGCCTACGATGAGTCTTTTCAGATATAATTCAAGCGCAATTCTTAATGTTAAGTCCATATCAAGCGCATTGTGATGTGTTGTGAACGGACGTGCATTAGCGCCTGATGCTGTTGTTTGAAGAATTGGAGTTTCTACTTCAAGATAGCCTTCTTTTGCAAGATATTCTCTGATTTTTTGGATAATCAGACTTCTTTTTCTGAAAGTATCTCTTACGTCTTCATTCATAATCATGTCAACGTATCTTTGTCTGTAACGTGTTTCAACGTCAGTTAATCCGTGGAATTTTTCAGGCAATGGAAGAAGTGCTTTTGAAAGCAGTTTGTAATCAGTCGCTTTGATAGAAAGCTCGCCTCTCGGGGTTCTTCTGATAGTGCCTTGAAATCCTACGATGTCTCCTATGTCAATGAGTTTCATTGCTTTGATTTTTTCGGGATCCATGTTTTCTTTATGAGAGAAAATTTGGATTTTTCCTGATGAATCCATAAGGTCAATGAACATACCTGTGTTTCTCATTGCCATAATTCTTCCTGCAACAAAGTATTCATCATTTGTTTCTTCGCCTGCGGCAAGGTCTTTATATTTTTCCTGAAGCATTTTTGCTGAGGCATTTTTGTCATAAGAATAAGGGTAAGGATTTATACCTTTATCAGCAAGTTCAGTGAGTTTTTGAATTCTTGTATTTCTGATTGCATTAAGTGTCGGGTTGTTTTCTAACATTCTTAATTCCTTTTTGTTTTGTTCTTTAATTTTTATTTTAACATCAAAAAAATTTTACATACATATTTGTGGCTCTTAAGTTATAATTAGTAGAATGAGAGGTCATATTTTTAAAATACATTCTGATTTTTATTATGTGAATACACAAGAAGGTGTGTTCGAGTGTAAAATCAGAGAAATTTTGAAAAAACAAAAAGAACAAATTTTTGTCGGTGACTATGTTGAACTGGAACAATTGAATTTTGATTCAAAGCAGGCTTTTATTTCCGGTATTTTAAAACGAAAAAACTATATTCCCCGTCCAAAGGTTGCGAATGTTGATCAGGTGATTATTGTTTCTGCAATAAAAGAACCTGACCTTGATTTTGAGCAGCTCAACAGATATTTGAGTTTTTGTGAATATTACAATCTTCATCCTGTATTATGTTTCAATAAAAATGACCTTGAGGGTGAAGAAGAGATTATTGAAAACATAAAATCGATATATGAACCTCTTAATTATGAAATAATTTTCACCTCTGCAATTGAAGGAAACGGAATTGAAGAATTCAAGTCTCTGTTGAAAAACAAAATCACGGTTCTGTGCGGTTCTTCAGGTGTGGGAAAGTCCTCTCTTGTGAATGCCATAAGGCCTGATTTGAACTTGAAGACCAAACAGGTTTCCGAAAAGACCGAAAGAGGTACACATACAACAAGACATTGTGAGATTATTACTCTTGAAGAATCTTCACAAATAGTCGATACTCCCGGATTCAGCCAGTTGAGGTTCGACTTCCTTCTTCCTGCCGAAGTAGGCGGATTGTTCAGAGAGATTGCTCCTCTTGAAGAGAATTGCAAATTTTCAGACTGTCTGCATGAACGAGAAACCGGCTGTAATGTTTTGGCAAATATTGATGACATCGCTCCTTCGAGGTATGAGAGCTATCTTCAATTTGTTAAAGAAGCTAAAGAATACAAGAAACAAATTACCTACGGCGGAAGAAAGATTGAAAGCAGGGCAAAATTTCTGCACAATAAACAGATTGCGAAAATCAGCAGCAAAAAGCGTGTGATTTCAAGAAAAAAAAGCAATCAAAATATAGACAAGGAAATATAAATAAGGAAATATTGATGGACGAACAAATCAAACAAAAAATGAATGAATACATAAAACTTGTTGAGGAGAATTTGGACAGGTTTATTCCTGTTGAATATCCGGAAAAGATATGGGAGTCTATGAGATATTCCGTGCTTGCAGGAGGAAAGAGGCTGCGTCCTATTTTGACTCTTGAAACTTGCAGGGTTCTTTCGGGGAGCTATGAACAGGCTGTTGCGGCAGCTTGTGCTATTGAGATGCTTCATTCACAGAGTTTGATTCATGATGATTTGCCGTGTATGGACAATGATGATTACAGAAGAGGCAAGCTCACAAACCACAAAGTTTTTGGTGAAGCAATTGCTGTTCTGGCAGGTGATGCGCTTTTGTCTTTTGCCCCGCAGGTAATTTTGCAAAATACACCGAAAACCGTTAGTGAGACACAATTGTTAAAAGTGCTTGAAGAGTTTCTTGTCAGTGCAGGTGCTTCAAAGCTCATAGGCGGTCAGGTTGTGGATATAGAATCCGAAGGAAAACAAATTTCTCAAGAAACTTTGAACTATATTCATGCTAACAAAACCGGTGCTTTGTTCAAACTGGCGATGAGAATGGGTGCAATTCTTGCCGGTGCTGATGAACAAAAGTTACAGGCTGTTACGGAATTTGCCGAAAAATTCGGGCTTGCTTTTCAGATAATGGATGATATTTTGGATGTTACATCTACACTGGAGGAACTGGGCAAAACACCCGGCAAAGATGCTGTTGAGGGCAAGGTTACTTATGTAAGTTTTTACGGTGTTGAAGAATCTAAAAAACAATTAAATTCACTTTGTGAGCAGGCTTGTGGTATATTAGAAAAGAACGAAATTAATTCAGATATCCTGATGGCTATCACAAAGAGTATTAATGAAAGGGTAAAATAATAATGTACCAAATTGGCACAGCGGTTGAGGTTCTGGGAAATGCTTTGTTTGCTGCGGTTATTGCGCAAATATTGAAAATGATTTATTTTTTGATATTGCATAAAAAGATTAATTTCAAAATCTTTACGACAACAGGCGGCATGCCAAGTTCTCACAGTGCTGGTGTTATGTCGCTTTCTTTTACAATAGGCTACATCGAAGGTATGAACTCTGTTATGTTTGCTCTGGCTCTCGGGTACGCATTTGTTGTTATGTATGATGCTGCCGGAATCAGACGTTCTGCCGGCAAAATAGCTGCTACAATGAATCGTGTAATGGAGGAATTTTATGCACATCGTCCTTCGGCTGCCGGTGAAAAACTCAAAGAGCTTTTGGGACATACTCCTTTGGAAGTGTTCATGGGAGCAATTGTAGGTATTATTGTTTCTTATGTAATACATTTTTTGATTCTTCAATAAAATGCTAAAATATTTTTATGTTGAACAATGATTTTAGTTTTTACAACAATTTTTCTACTGCTGTTTTAATTTTGGACAGCAGTTTTAAAGTAGTTTTCAAAAATTTCAGCTTTCTTAAAAGTTTTGGGAGTGTTAAAAATTTTGAGAAATTTTCAAACTATTTCTCTTTTGATATTTGTATGCTCGATTCTGACAACCTGCTTAATGCCAATCCTGTAAGTTTTGCAATCGATTCAAAGGAAAACTTTAGTGCAAATGCCGTTTTTCAGGCAAAAGACAGAGTTTTGTATTATCAGATTACTTCGTTTTTTTTACAGGGTTTTAAAGTAGTGATGTTCAAGAACATTACGAACGATTTGCTCTTTGAAGAATCAGAAAGAAAATATGCTTTTATCAGACAGCAATTTTTGAATCTGGCTGAAGAGAACAAAAAGTTTGCGGATTTGCAGCAAAAAGCCCAAACACAGACGATTAAACTGGCTTTGATGCACAGAATCTCAAATGTTATTCGAGAATCAATGGATTTAAACAAAATTCTTGATTCTGCGCTTAAAGAGCTGTTTAATCTTTTTGGTGCAATTAAAGTTTATTACCTGCCGATTGTCAGCGGAGACATTGGTCAGGATTTTATTATTGAAAAGGTTTATCCCTCAAAATACAAAGGTGTTGTTAACCAAAAAGCGGAATTTTCCTCAGAAACCAAAAAGAGTATCTGGGCTAAAAAAATAAAAGTTTCTTCCTGCATAAGAGAATACATAAACAGCGAAGTGACATATCCTGCACAGGTTACGAGGATTATTGTACCTGTATACAAGCTTCATGATATTCTCGGAATTTTGATTATCTATACAAATCAAAAGTATATTGATGAGTCACAAAATGATGTGCTTCAGTCTATTGCTTCACAGCTGGCTTCTGCCATTGTGCAGGCTTCATTATTTTCACAGGTAAAGCAAAAAAATGAGGAGCTTGAACAAACGTTGAACGAGTTGAAAGAAACCCAGCTTCAGCTTATTAATTCAGAGAAAATGGCATCTCTCGGGCAGCTTGTTGCAGGTGTTGCTCATGAAATTAACACTCCGCTTGCTTCGATTAAGTCTAATAACGATATTTTTGAAAAATTGATTTCCAAACTGCCGCAAGAAGAAGCTAACCTCGAGATTTTCAAAGATATAAACAAAATTGATAAGGAGGCAATAAAGAGAATCAGCGGTATAGTAAAAAGTTTGAAGAAATTTGTTCGTCTTGATGAAGCTGATTTGCAATATGCGGATATAAACAAGGAGCTTGATTTGACACTCGAGCTGATAAAACATGAGACAAAAAATAAAATTGAGGTTGTAAAAGAATATTCTGACATTCCTTGTATAAAGTGTTATCCTAACATGTTGAATCAGGTTTTTATGAATATACTCATAAACGCATGTCATGCATGTCAGAGTAAGCCTGACGGCGGAAAAATCACCATTTCAACTGAATTTAAGCAAGAGACTTTATTTGTAAAAATAAAAGATACAGGCATAGGAATTGATGAAAAAATTAAAGACAGGATG
The DNA here is from genome assembly GCA_048360435.1 of Candidatus Limenecus sp. Classification (GTDB taxonomy): domain Bacteria; phylum Cyanobacteriota; class Vampirovibrionia; order Gastranaerophilales; family Gastranaerophilaceae; genus Limenecus. The sequence continues at coordinate 26,380 of DBGCOP010000038.1, forward strand.
TTTGTTGCAGGTACTACAACAAAACAGATTGGAATAGGTACAGGGCTGGGGCTTGCTATTTCAAAAAAAATTGTTGAAAAACATCATGGAAAGATTTATTTTGAAACAGAAAAAGGAAAAGGTACGGAGTTTATAATAGAGATTCCGTCAAATATTGTTTAAATCTTTATTTTGTTCATATATTCATTAAGCGATATTAAATTCTTTTTTAATATAGTTATAAGAATCCACAAATCAGGAGTGTCAATTTCGTTATTTTTTTCGAAATTACTTTCTAATATTCTGGCAATGCTTGTGAGTGTAGCAACTTCATTCCAGATATAATTAACATTTTCTTTTTTTAACATTATTGGCTCCATTGAAATAGTGTAATTATGTTGTAATTGTATTATAACTTATTTGCAATTGAAATGTCAATAAATATGCAATAAAATTGACAAATAGTTATAATTAAGTTGTAAAAATCATGAAAGATAACAAAACAAATACAAAAAAAAGATTCGTTTTATTAATTGAACATGATATATATGATGAATTTAAGAAACTTGCAGAGGAACAAAACCGCACCGCAGGTAATCTTGGTGCTACTTTGGTCAAGGACTATGTAAAAAATAACAGAGAAAAAGACTAACTATTTTTTCGGGAAGAGTCTTCCCATTCTTTCTGTGTAAAATTCTTCATATCTGTCTTCGAGAATAGCTTTTCTTGCTTCCTTGACGAGGTCAATCAGGAATTGAATGTTGTGAATACTCATCAAAATAGCGGCAGTTGCCTCGCCGGCTCTGAAAAGATGCCTGATGTAGGCTTTTGTATGGTTTTGGCAGGCATAACAATTACAGCTTGAATCCAGAGGGCTTGCATCTCTTTCAAATTCTTTGTTTTTTATAATTTTTCTACCGTCATGGGTAAAGAAAGAACCGTGGCGTGCATTTCTTGTCGGCAGAACACAATCAAACATGTCTACCCCTCTCAAAATACCGTCCAATAAGTCTTCCGGAGTACCTACCCCCATGAGGTATCTGGGCTTAAGTCTGGGCAGAAGCGGTGCTGTAAGCTCAACAAAGTGGTTTTTTACATCTGAAGGTTCGCCTACACTTACACCTCCAATTGCATATCCGACCGCATCAAAGGTAGAGATTACTTTTGCACTTTCTTTTCTTAAGTCATCATAAAAAGCACCCTGTACAATAGGGAAAAGAGCCTGGTCATCTCTTGTGTGTGCTTTGAAACATCTTTCAAGCCAGCGATGAGTGCGTTCCATTGCTGTTTTTGCTTCTTCATAGGTGCAAGGATAAGGTGCACATTCGTCAAAAGCCATTGCAATGTCAGAGCCCAAATCCTGTTGGATTTCCATAGAAATTTCGGGGTTTATGAAGTATTCTGTTCCTGTTTTTGCATCTTTAAATTTAACACCTTCTTCCGAGATGTTTCTTAAATCAGCAAGGCTGAAAACCTGAAATCCTCCGGAATCTGTAAGGATTGGCTTGTCCCAGTTCATCCACTTATGCAGACCGCCGAATTCTTTTATGAGCTTGTTGCCGGGGCGCAAAGACAGGTGGTATGAATTGCCCAGAATTATTTGTGCACCTGTGTCTTTCAGGTGGTCGTTTGTCATCATTTTAACAGCAGAATTTGTTCCTACGGGCATGAAAATAGGTGTTTCGATGTCTCCGTGAGGGGTATGCAAAAGACCGGCACGTGCTCCGGTCTTTTTGTCTTCTTTTAATAATTCATAGCTGAAAAAATCGCTTTTCATTATTTCATATCTTCCCAAACATAATCCATCATTGATTTCCAATCACGGCAGAGTTCTTCGGGCTTAAAGTAGATGTTGATTTCTCTTTCTGCACTTTCACAAGAATCTGAACCATGAATTGTGTTGCATTCTTTTGTTTGTGCAAAATCAGCTCTGATAGTACCAACTTGAGCGTCGTTAGGAACTGTTGAGCCCATCATATGACGCATACCTTCGATTACGTTTTTGCCTTCAACAACCATTGCAACAATCGGACCTGATGTAATGTAGTTAATCAAATCTTGATAAAATGGTTTTCCTTTGTGTTCTTCGTAATGTTTTTCTGCAATTTCAAGGGTCGGTTGAAGCATTTTCAAACCCACAATTTTGTAACCTTTGTGTTCAATTCTTCTGATAATGTTTCCGATTAGTCCTCTTTTTACGCCGTCAGGCTTGATTGCAACAAATGTTCTGTCCATTAATTCCTCCATTTCAAGTTTATTGAAGCATAAACACCAAGTTTTAACAAGTTTTAAGCTTTTGAAGAGAATAATGTTTATTTTTTAAATTTTTTGTGAAAAAATGTTAAGAACACAGCCGTCATATAGCATTTTTTAGTTTGTTCAAACTTCATGTAATTGTGTGAGTGCGTAAAGTGCTTGTCTGGCAAATTTTAAAGAAAGTCGTTAATACAAAACAATGGTTGCCGAAAAAATAAATCCACTATTAAAGAGAATAGCAAAAGGAGCGTACAATCTGGGGGATCACAATGACCCTTTGAATGCAGTGCTTGCAATTGCTCTTTTTAAAGGTATAAATCGTCCGCTTTTCACTATGATGGATAAAGAATCCGACCCTCAGGTCAAAAAATATGCAGCTTTTCGTGAAGGGTTGACAGAGGTTATTGCGGCGACTACTTACATAGCTACAAACAAAATAATGGTTAATCCGCTTGCGAAAAAGCTGGCAGACAAAACAGGCGGCTCTTTAGGGAAAATTACTCACGGTCTTGAGTTTTTGTGTGTATGTTTGAGTGCGGTGCTTTTGATACCGCTTGCTTGTAATCTGGTTTTGAATCCTGTTATGAAAGGTGTTGAAAAACTTACAGGTAAGAAAAAACAGGGTGAAAACAAATTGGACATAAAAGAAAATGCTGTTTCTGAACTCTCAAAACCTGAAAGTCCGAAAGCTGTTTTTGAGAATGTTCCGAAAGGTCCTAACAGTCTTGTTGCGGTTTTACAAAACAAATATACGCCCTATAATAACTCTTTCAACGGCGTCAATAAAAATGGGAAAGTGGGGTTATAGATGATTACCAACACTTTTGTACATTTGATTTCAAAAAACGGTTTCCAAAACCTTATTCAAAATACAACAGCTCAGGTTTCAATTGAAACGGGCTTGAAAGCAGCCGGAAGACCTGCTTTCACACTGGCTGATACACACGTTGATAAAGAAACAAGAAAATACTCGGCTGTGAAAGAACTTTTATATCAGGTTTTGTGTCTTGGAATTTATCTTGCTGTTATTCCTGTGACATTTAAAAAGGGCGGTTTTGCAGCGTTCAAGAAAATTTGTAGAAATATAGATAAACACCCTGAACTGCTTAAAAGCTTGATTAATCCAAAAAATAAAGAACAGGCTCTTTCATGTTCAATTGATATGTTCAAAAATGAAAAAGGTCTGCTCGCTCTTCATAAACTCGGGCACCTCAGCCCCGAAAAAAGGCTTGATGCTAATAATCCTATGGCTAAGAAGCTTTTTGAAACATTAGAGAAAAATATTGATTTGAAAAAAGTTTCGAAAGACTTTATGGAAAAAGTCAAACACGAACACCAGAGCAGTGATTTCTTCAAACAGTTTTATATAGCAAAAGGCGGAATTGAAATGAGCTCAATTGTCGGTTCTGTTGTGGGCTTGACTATTCTGGCTCCGGAGTTGAGCCACCTGATTCTTCACCCTGTGATGAAGGCTCTTCATATGGATGCACCTAAAGCCGCTAAAGAAGAAAAAACTCAAAATATTGATAAACAAGCTTAGTTTTTTGTGGTATCCTTTATAGATAAAAGGTGGAATTTAATCTATGAAAATCACAGCAAAAAATCTTGTTAAAATATACGGTGACAGAACCGTTGTTAATGATATAAGTTTTGAAGTAAACAAAGGCGAGGTTGTCGGTCTTTTAGGGCCGAATGGTGCAGGTAAAACGACTACATTCTATATGGTTGTCGGACTTGTGAAGGCTAACGGGGGCAAAGTTTTTCTTGGCGATAAAGATTTGACCAACGTTCCGATGAACATTCGTGCAAAAGAAGGTATCGGCTATCTTCCTCAGGAGGCTTCAATCTTTAGAAAACTGTCTGTTGAGGATAATATTAAGCTTGTTTTGCAGATGAATGAAAAACTGACAGAGGATGAAAAGAAAAAGAAACTCGAAGATCTTCTGGGCGAGTTTGGTATGGAGAAAAAGAGAAAATTCTCTGCAATTTCACTCTCAGGCGGAGAAAGAAGAAGGGTTGAGCTGGCTCGAGCCTTGGCTGCAAGTCCGGAGTTTATTCTTCTTGACGAACCTTTTACGGGGATTGACCCTATCGCAATCGGCGAAATCAAAGATAATATCCGTAAACTCTCCGAAGAAAAGGGGCTGGGTGTTTTGATTACCGACCATAACCCGAAGGCTACTTTGTCTATCACAGACAGAGCGTATGTTATTTTTGACGGAAAGATAAAAATTCAGGGTAAGAGCGTTGAAGTTGCGAATGACCCTGTTGCAAAACAGTTCTATTTAGGAAAGGATTTCACGCTGTAATGAAAATCCCGAAGATTGAACTTCCTTTCAAAATTTTTGACGGATATATTACAAAACAGGTGTTTGCTGCTACGCTGGTGTGTATTTTCCTTTTTGTTGTAATCTGGATTGCACCGGAGACACTTTTGAAGGTTATCAAAAGAACTCTTTCAGGAGATTATACACCATGGGTGGCAATACAGCTTCTGGTTTATGAAGTTCCGAAAATTGTCGGAAAAGCTCTGCCTGTCGGGCTGCTTCTGGGGACATTGTTCACTTTTGACAAACTCACAAAGGATTCTGAGCTGACGGTTTTAAGAGGCATTGGACTTTCCTTCTGGAGGATTGTTTATCCTATTGCGGTTTTGAGCGTATTTGTTTCAGTGCTTTGCTTTTCTCTGTATAATACTTTGATTCCTTACAGCGAAAAGCGAATTAATGACTTAAAACATGAAAGATATCAGACTCATTTTGTTTTTACGGAAAAAGCTGATAAAGACACATTGAAGAAGATAATCGTCGTACCTTCTTATCACGACGACCAGATTAGTCATCCTTTGATTTTAAATTTTGATGCTAATCCTTATACTAACATTAGCGTTTTGGACAGTATCTTACAAGCGGATTATGCTGTTTATACAAAAGACAGCTGGGTTGTATATAACGTGAAAAAATATGACCTTGCTGATGACGGGGTTTTTGAAAGTATAACGAACGAAAAATCCGAGCAGATTTTAAAAGGTGAAAAAGCAAATGTTGCTTACAAACTCATGTCTTATTCGACTAAGCGAGATCGTGAATTGAATAATGCGGAAATTACTGATTATATAAAAATGCTGAACGAAGAAGGGCTGAAGGACGAATATAGATTCATGCTGAACAAATACCTTCAACGGTATTTCCATTCTGCGATATGTATTTTGTTTGCGGTTCTGGGTTGTCTTCTCGGTTTCAGCAAGCCCAGAGAACAAAAACTCGTAAATTTTGTAATCGGTATAGGTATAGTTTTTGGCTATTACATCACGCTTCCTTTTTTCGATATGTGTGCTGAGAAAGGAATTCTGAGCCCTTATATCACATCATCAATCCAGCCCATAGCTATATTCATTGCAATATTCATATTCAAAAAAATAAAAGACTTGTAAGGTCAGGTGACGATGAAAAAATTTTTAACGATAATGGTTTTATTAACAGCAGCCATGCTTTTTTGCAGCAAAGCGGATGCTGACTTGATTTGTAATGATTGCAGCAACATTGAAATTTCTAACAGCAGCGGACTTTATATTATCCATATTCCGGCAGCGAGAAAATCAAGAATTGAACCTTATATTACAAAGTTTTTGACTACCAATAGAGACGTGTTCAAAAAAACGGGTGCTGAACTTGTGATTAATGCGGGGTATTTTGACCCGAAGAATCACGGAACATCATCTTATGTGGTAATAAATAAGGAGACTGTGCTTGACCCTGAGGAGAATACTGCTTTGATGGAGAATAAGGCACTTGTTCCTCATATGAAAAAAATATTAAACAGATCTGAATTTCGGATTTTGAACTGCCGCGGCAATATCAAATATGAAATTGCTCCTCACAATGCAAAAATCCCTTTCAGATGTGAACTTGTTCATTCTATTCAGGCAGGGCCTCTTCTTTATCCTGACTTGAGACTCGAGGAAGAATATTTTGTTTCAAAAGAAAACGGCAAGGTCGTAAGAGATTCGATTTCTGCGTTGAAAAAATGCGCAAGAACAGCAATTGGCTACAAAGATGATGACCTTTATATAATCATTGCAACAACAAAACACAAACTCACCCTGCCTGAACTGTCAGAGGTTTGCCGGCAGCTTTCTTTGGACAAAGCAATGAACTTTGATGGAGGCGGTTCTACGTCTTTGAATTTTAAAGGGACGAAAAACCCGGATTACAAAAACTGGGAAATTACCTCTGACAAGGATAAAAACGCCAGAAAGCTGAAATCGTTTCTTGTAATCTATTAATGTTTATTTTGTTGCATTTTCGGGCATTATCCATGTGTAAGCGTGTGCTGTTAGGAAAGGCTGCATTATGGATAAGTTTCTTGAAACGCTCAAAGAAGTAGTAAGAATGTGCGCACTCATCTGCCGCAAGGGTCTTTCTACTATGTTTGGAGTGTATTAGACAAGTCTGAAGAGCTATTTTGTTAATTCTTTTACAAAATTAGGCAGAGCAAAACTTGCAAGGTGATATTCCTTGTTGTAAATCTTGCAGAGCTTTGTTATTTTTTCTGCTCTTTCTTCGTCAATGAAATCAAACGGTCTTACGGTTTCGGAACAGAAACACCAGCTCCAGTATCCGCCCGGATAAGAAGGAATCGGACCTGTGAAGGTGTCAACAATCGGGAAGACTTTTCTCAAAAGCGGGTACATCTTTTTCATTTCAGCCTGATTTATGAAAGGGGATTCAGACTGTGCAGCCATGATTCCGCCTTCTTTGAGTGCTTCTTTTACGTTTGTGTAAAACTCTTCTGTGAAGAGCCCTTCGCCCGGTCCCATCGGGTCTGTGGAGTCGATGAGGATTATGTCATATTGAGCTTTTTTGTCTTTGATGAATTCGATTGCATCTTCGACTTTAACTTCGACTTTCGGGTCATCTAGGCCGCAGGCGATTGTGGGAAGATATTTTTTGCAGGCATCTACAACCATGCCGTCTATTTCGCACAGGACTACATTTTTTACAGTTTCATGTTTGAGAACTTCTCTGATTGTACCGCCGTCACCGCCGCCGATTACGAGGACGGATTCGGGTTTTTTGTGAGACATCATCGGGATGTGAGAAATCATTTCATGATAGAAAAACTCGTCTCTTTCTGTTGTCATCATTAGTCCGTCTAGGGTGAGGACTCTGCCCATTGATTCTGTGTCAAAGATGTCGACTTTTTGAAATTCGGATTGTCCGCTGAAGAGTGTTTCTTTTACGGTCATGCAGCAGCCGAAGCCGTCTTTGCTGAGTTCGCAGTATTTCATATCTAGCATAGTGATTTCCTCTTTTTTGTGTTCGGTGTTTATGATTATAGCATGTAAATATTTTGTGTTAACTGTGAATATTTTGGTGGTGTTACATAAACGGAACATATATTAAATTAATTGATTCATTTTGTGATAGCCTGCCCCGTAGGGTTCGTGTTGTTGTTGTTGTGTGTGTGTGTGGCTCTTCGGAATTATATATTCATAAATCGCCAAATTGTCCCTGTATTTTAATTTGAAATTCCTTTAAGTTTCCAATATGGATTATCAGAAATTAATTAATAACGGAATAAAAAGGCTTAGAGAAAAAACAGGCTTAACTCAAGAACAGTTTGCTGAGAAAATTAATTTGTCAACAAAAGGACTTAGCAATCTTGAAAGAAATAGGTATCAGCCAAACCCTGAAACAGTAGATATGATATGCAAAGCTTTTGACATCCACCCCGTTGACCTGCTTCTCGAATATCCCGAAGCACTCGACTCAAACGATGCACTGAAACAAATAAATGTAATTTTAAAGACCTATTCAAAAGAAGAACTCAACAAACTGCTCAAAGTTTTGAGTGTACTGAAAGATTAAACCGAAAATTAAGCATAAAAAAGAGAGGAACAACTCCTCTCTTTTTTTCTTTATTTATAAACTATGCACATTTTTTCTTGAAGCACATCGGAAGACATATCAAAGCACAAATCAATGCTGACAATCCCCAGAACGCAAGTGCTCCGTTCCAGCCGAATTTGTCAACAACAAAACCTGTGCCCAGACCGGAAAGCATTGCTCCGACATATCCGAATGTTCCTGTGAAACCTGTCACCGCAGAGGCAACTTTCTTTGAGCTTGATTCGATTGCACAAACTCCGCCAATCAACATTTGAGGGCCGTAGGTGAAGAAACCTGAAAAACCGATCAGCAATATGTCGATTACGCCCGAGCCGTTAATTTTTAATACATCCACCATTGATTTGCCGGTTAGAGCAAAGAATGCACTGTCGATGAAGTTTGTTCCTGTTCCGTTGAAGTACAAGCCGAGCATACAGACGATTACACCGACGAGGAAAATAACGTTGATTGGTGCTCTTGCTCCTTTAAAGACTTTGTCTGATATAATACCTGCCGAAATTGTTCCGAAAAATCCGAACAATGGAAGACAAGCAAGTTTCATTGAAGCGAGTTCAAGAGTGTTTTTCTTTGCTTCAACGAGGTATTTAATAATCCAATCTTCCGTGCCGAAACGAATTACATAAACGAACACATAAGCCATGGCGAGTGCCCAGATAGCTTTGTTTGTCAAAACGTTTTTCACAAGAATCTGCATGTATGACATTCCGTCGTCTTCAGCTTCTGTTTTTGCTGTTTCTTGTACACGTTCAGGTTCTCTGTATTCTTCTACATCGGGAAGACCGATTGTCTGCGGTTTATCTCTCAGTCTGTTAAACATCCACAAAGCTACGATTATAGCGAGAGTGCCCGGTATATAGAAGGCTGCTTGCCAGCCGAATTTTGCAATTGCAAAGCCGGAAAGAATTACGGCAAGAAACGTACCTGTCTGGTGTGATGTTGACCACATCGCCCATTTTGTTGCTCTTTCCGAGTTAGAAAACCAGTAGGTCAAGCTTTTTGCAACAGGAGGAAATCCCATAGACTGGAACCAGCCGTTGCATCCCCAGAAAAATGCCAGAACCCACAAAAGGATTGTTGCGGAAGGCAGTCCGAAGAAGGTGAATTTTCCCGGTGTGAAAACGAAAAAGCTCAAAGCAAAACAGATGTTCGCCAAACCTGCCAGAATCAAGCCTGTGGGCAGGAATTTTCTTACGTCTGAACGGTCTGCTATCATTCCGTTAACGAATTTTCCGATTGCATAAGTGAAGTACAAGGAGCTTCCAATCACACCCAGTTCAAGGTTTGAATAGCCCAGTTCTTTACTCATTGACGGCAAAGCTGCCGCAATATTTTTTTTGCATAAATAAAACATTGCATAGCCGATAAAACAAGAATAAAACATTCTCAATCTGAAATGAGAGTATGTTTTTTTGATTTGTTCTTCGTCTTTAATAGGTTCGGCTGCTGCCGGTTCTTTAAAAAATTCTAATAATCCCATTTATTTCCAACTCTCTATTGTGTGTACGGTAAAAAAATTATCCCAGAAAAATGCACTGATTACAATTAAAGTAAAATTATGTTAAAATCGTTTCATATATTATTTTGAGGAATTTATTTTATGGAACACATTCATAATTTTGTCGCATCAAATGCTTTGATTATTTCATCAGCGATATTGATAATCGCTTATGTTTTTATTGCGTGGGAAAAGATTTCAAAGGTTACTGTTGCTATGATAGGTGCGTCTTTGACGATTATTCTCGGACTTCTTGCGCAGTCAAAAGGGCATGATTCAATAGATCCTCATTATTTTATAAACTTTGTTGATTTTAATGTGATTTTTCTTTTAATCAGCATGATGATTATTGTCAGCATTGCCAGCAAGAGCGGTGTATTTACATGGATAGCGAATGCTCTTTTGAAGAAGACCAAAGGGCACCCGACGAAGATTCTTATTGCGTTAGGTGTTTTTACAGCGATTGCTTCGGCTTTTCTGGACAATGTTACGACGGTTATTCTTGTTGTGCCTGTTACGTTTCTTGCTGCGAAGAAGCTGGACATAAATCCGATTCCTTATTTAATTACAGAAATTCTGGCTTCAAACATTGGCGGTACGGCTACTTTAATCGGTGATCCGCCGAACATTATCATAGGCAGCAAAGCAGGATTTAGTTTTATGGACTTTTTGCTGGAGCTGACAGACATTGTTTGTCTGATTTTTGTAGTCAGCATGTTGATTCTGTGGTTATGTTTCAGGAAGCAGCTTGTTGCAAGCAAAGAAAAAATGGAAGAGGTTGCTCTTCTTGACAACAGCAAGACAATCACGGATATGAAGCTTGCGATTCGTTCTTCAATTGTACTTTTGCTGGTTATTTTAGGTTTTATACTTCATGATGTTATACATCTTGAGTCTTATGTAATAGCAATGGCAGGGGCTAGTTTCCTTTTGATTTTTGAAAGTCCGAAAAGGGTGTTAAACGGAATCGAATGGAACACTATCTTCTTTTTCATCGGGTTATTTATTATAATCGGCGGTTTTGAAGCCGCAGGCGGAATCTCTATGATGGCGCAGTGGATTCTGGATGTAACAAAAGGCAACGAGACGGCTATGGCGATGTTGATTTTGTGGGCATCGGGTATTTTGTCAGGGATTGTCGACAACATCCCTTACACCGCAACAATGGCACCTTTGATTTATCAGATACAGCTGGTTGAAGGTGCTCAATATGCACACCCCTTGTGGTGGTGTTTATCTTTGGGTGCTTGTCTTGGAGGAAACATGACAATTATCGGTGCGGCAGCTAACGTAATCGTTTCAGAAACCTCCGCAGCGCACGGAAAACCGATTTCGTTTATGAAATATTTAAAATATGGTATGCTCATTACTTTTGTATCACTGGTTTTGAGTTCAGCATACATATATTTCAGATTTCTTCTTCATGCACCGCACTAATTAGACATTTTGTTTGTAAACCTGATGTTTGAAGGCTTGTTCAATGTCAGGAGTATTTACTTCGAAAACGTGTGCCTGAGCAGGTCCGAGGTCGATTTCAATTTCATTGTTTTTTGCTTCCCAACTGCTTCCTGTTCCGTATTTTGGAGACAGGTCTTTCAGTTCCTGAGTTTGTTTCAAGCCGGGTATAATAACTTTAACTTTTTGTTTTGAGTTTACGTCGTGGTTTGCAATTGTTACGAGAGTTTTTCCGTCTTTATGTCTTGCATAAGCAATGACTTCATCACGGCTGTTGCCCTTCACAGGCAGTTCTATATAGCTTCCTTTTGTGATAACTTCGCCGTATTGCGGTCTTACAACGTTCATCATATAACCGAAATGTTCACCTATGTCAGGGTTTTCTCCTCCCGGTTTTCTTGATTCGTTAAAGATATCGATGAATTCTGTATGTGTATAGTGAATTATATTATCTTTTGTCAGAGAAAATTCTTTGAAAAAGTCGAAGATGCCTTTATACTCCGGTTTATCTGCAATTTCTGCAATTTTTTTGTCTGCATCAGGGCTGTTTAAGAGTTTTTGAAGGTTTTCTCTGTTTTCGAATTTTGATGTGTGGAGCAAATCATTCACAGTGTCTTTGTAGACAGGGTTCTGGAGCAATTCGTTGAATGATTTATTAACATATTTTTTGTCATAAGGATAGATATATCTGTCACCGGATTCATATCCTGTAACGATATACGGGTTTGTCATAGGCAATGTGGCTTGTATGACGTTTGTCATTTTGCAATAGTCAGGGCCGCCGTTCGACATCGGGCTTTTGTCATCGTGTGTGGCAAAAGAGCCGATTAAAGATTTGCCTTTGTTGTGGCTGTGAGACATTTGGAGGTTGTCTTTCACAAACTGGTGGAAGTCTTTTGCTTTCCATATATTGAAGATGTGATATTGTCCGTAATAAGAATCAAAACCGGCGTCAAGAGCTTCTTCAGGACGGTCGGCAGGCATGTTTTTCATCGGTGAAGCATCTTCGTATGTATAACATTCTGCTAAGAAAGCAAATTCAGGGTCTTTGCTTCTTGCGTAAGATGTAATAATATCCCAGAATTCAGGCGGTTTTGCTCTGCCTACGTCGGCTCTGATTCCGTCGATTCCAAGATCTATGCACATATCAATGTATTTTTTATGATAGTCAATCAAAGCAGGATTCAGCGTTCTTTTGTCAGCATCATCCCACGGATTAAACATTCTGATGTCTTCCCAGCCTTCAGGAGTTTTAGGGTTGCCCTGAGCATCTGTTGCTCTCAGGTCAGGTCTTGCGTCATAAAGGTCAACTGACATACAGCTCGGGAGGTCAACCATTACTTTGATTCCCTTTTTATGACATTCTTTTATTGCATCTTTTGCTTCTTCATAAACATTTTTCGGATTTCTCGGATCGTCGAGTTTCGGGTCTATGGAAAGATAATCCAAAGGTGCATAAACAGAACCTGCGCTGCCTTTTGCCGCAATCAATCCCGGAGGATTTATCGGCAGCCAGTGAAGTGTATTAATTCCGTATGATTTCAGTTCATCAAGACGTTCTACCATGTTAGTGAAATAGCCGGGTTCTTCACCGTTTTCAATAAGTCCGTTTCCGTCTGTGTCTTTTGCGTTGAAGGTTCTTGGAATCATTGCATAAATAACAGCCTGATTGTTCTGGAACATTGAACGAAGGTTGTTTTTATAGTTTGTTAAAGGTGCTGATTCTGTTTGTGTAACGTTTTGAACAGGTGCAGCTGAAGGAGTTTGGACTGTTCCTGCTTTAATCAGCAGTGCTGTCAGGAGGCTGCCGCCTGTTTGTTTTTTATACTGGTCGGCAATCGGTGTGGATACAGGAACAAACGCAGGGTTGGTTTGTGTAAGCTGTCCTTGAGATTCCGCTGTGTGTTGAACCGGTGTTTGCTGTATATTCTGGTTTTGCATCATTTGTGCGAGCAATGATGCTTTGAAATTTTGTTTCAGCGCAGTTGTATAGCTAAGGTTATTTATCATTTTGTTACTCCTTCGGGGGAAGTCGGGTTAAGCGGTTCATACTGATCTTTGTTGAAGTAATTTTTTCTGCCCATAAGTCCGATTGTCAAAAGTGTCAAAGCACTTGTTCCGACCAGAAGACCTATGGCAAGTTTTGACCATTTATTTCTTGAGCAGGAGTTTTCTGCTGCTCCTACGATGAAGTCCGTTACGTTTTTGCCGGATCGTTCGGCAAGAGGTTTATTTGCCACAGAATAGTTGAGTTTGCTGAGGACATGTTTTATTGCATCTTGTCTGTTATAATTTTGTGAGGTGCTGAATTTGTCTCTGTAATCATAGATTACCTGCATGTATCTGTCGACGTCTATTCTTCCTATGTCATGGACTCTGTCTCTTAAGCGTGCTTCAACTTCTGATACCTTGCTAAAGTCATTTTTGTTGAAGATAGAATCAAGAAGTCCTTTTAAAATTTCTCCTTCATTTGCATGCGGCCAGATTTTATTGAATGTGCCCATGAAGTGGAACTTGAGTCTTTCTGTGTTTCTGTTGGCTTTTTCTATAAACTGTCTGATGAGTCCTTTTTCGCCTTCATTTTTACAGTTTTCGAGAATTGCTCTGAGCGTTTCATCGGAAACAGGTCCGTTGACTTCGTTTGCAATATTCCAGAGCATTGTTTTGCTGTGGTTGATGCCTTTTTTGTAGCCAGGGATAACTGCTTCGAATTTTGTAGTCCAGTTGTTTATATCATTTTTTTGAAGAACTATATCTTTGATATAGCGTTTCAATCCGTTTTGTGCTCTTTCAAACTCTTTTGCATAGAAGTCGGTATCACTCATTCCTGCCGGTTTAGGGGTTACGAATGAATAGTAAACCGGTCTGTTGTTGAGGTTATTTTTGAATTCTTCTACGTTTGAACCGAGAATTTTGTTTACGATTTCATCAATGTTTTTGAATGTATCAAGTGCTTTAATCGGTCTTGTGAAAGAGTCGACTGTGTTTACAAGTTTTTGATAGATTGATCTGATATTCATTGCATATTGTTTTTCAATGTTATCAGTCATTGTATGAGAGAAGTTGTGTGATGAAACACGTGTCATCAGTTGTTTAACTTTATAAAGCAAGCCGGGATTTTCATAAGTTCCAATCATTTCAATTACGGCTTTTTCTTCTTTGCTGGTTGCGTTAGAAGCGTATTTTGCCATTTGGTTAAGAACTTTTCCGTATTTATTCGGGTCAGCAGCTATTTCTTCAAATTTTCTTGTTACGAGTTTTGCAGCATTCTGAGAATCTGTTGCTGCAATTTCAAGCATTTCTGCTTTGTTGAAGCCGAGTGCTTGAAGATATTTTTGAGGAACTCTTTCCCAGTTTATTGCAGTAGAAGACTCGGATATGTTCATTATTGTCGCTTTTTCAATTTCAGCGATTCTTTCTTTCAATGCAATATTGGTTTCGGCAAAGTTGAAGATTTTTCTCATCTTATCTGTATCAACTTTGTTGTATCTTACCTGTTCAAAATATGCATCAGCTTTTTTGTTAATGATGTTGCGAAGTACTTTGATAAGACTTTTGTCAACGTTTTGTTCTTCGTTTACGGTCCATATAACTTTTCTTGCAAGAAGGTTTTTCACTGAATCCTGTTTTACAAGACCGATTTCTTCTTCACCAAATTTTATGCCTGATTCTTGAAGTGCTGCTGAAATTTCATGAGGCTGTAAGCCTTTGTAATCAAGGAATCTTTTCGGTATGATGCCTTTTTTGTCGGCAGGAACCATTTCAACGGCTTCTTTTATTGCATCAGCAGTAAGTTTTTGTAAATCACTTTTGAAGCTTTCTGTTATGTGAACAATAGGTTCTGATGCATCCATTGCATATTTCATTTCTTCGCTAATGGCTGTTTGAATACCTGTTGCAAAATATCTTTTTGAAATAAAATCCTGAAGTTTTTTGAAGCTTTCGGGTGAAAGTTTGTTTGATTCGCCCCCAAGAATTGCTTCAAATTCTTCTACAACTGCTTTGTCAGGTTTTATTTGCAATTCTTTCATTACGTGAGAAATATCATTTGTATTGTTATTAAGAAGATTGTTGATATTCTGTGCAAGATTTGTTGCTTTTTGTTCGCTCATTTTTGTTCGGATGTTTTCAAGTGTATTTTGGAGCGGTTTTTGAAGACTGTCAGCAGCAATTGATGACAGAACAGGAGTCATTACGCCTGCTGTAAGCATCCAGAGAGTGTTGCCCTGAATTGCAATTTGTTTCATTTTGTCTTGAATTGCTTCTCTTCTGTTTTTGATATTTCTTGGGATTCCCAGTTTATCGCCGATTAAGTCAAGTTTTTCATAATCAGGAGCTTGTTTGTTGTAGTTACCGTTTTTATCAATATGTCTGTATAAATCCCAGGCAAGGTACTGAGGATCTTCAAAGAAATTTTTTCTTCTTCCGTAAGAGTCTACATATTTCTGGTTTATGTCAACACCTGTTGCCATTTTGATAGGTGCACCGATAACTCTGGGCCATACTGCCATTGATGCAAACCATGTCGCCAAGCCGACAAATTCCATACCTTTTGCAAACGGAAAGAGTTTTGAGGTTGCGAGAACTGCGGCAATTCCCAAAGAACCTGTTCTGATGGCAAGGTCATTAATCTTTCCGACTGAATAGTCTGTTCCTTCGCCTTTGAAGGCAGCTTTGTAGAAGTATTTTGCATAGTCAGCATAAGATTTTACCGTGCTTGCAGCAGATTGGAAGATATTTTCTTTTACAAGATAACCATTCGGGCTGTGCGGCTTTACACCTTTTGGTGTTGTAGTTGCAGGGCTGAGCGGTTCAGCAGGAATGTATGAAAAATTTTGGTATTGCGAAAATTCTTTTTGAATTGCATGCACCGGTTTTTGAGCAACAGGGGGTGTTGCGTTGTTTGTTACTTGAGGTTTATAAACAGGTATAGTATTGATTAAGTTTCCCATCTATTTTTGCACCTCATTTGTCTTTTCATCTTTTTTTACAATTTTGTGGTTTCTGCCCGATGTTTTTCCTATAAGAAGAGAAATTGCAGTTAATGTAGCTAATCCTGTAAGTGTGATGATTGATTTACCTGCAATTGAGGAGGCTTTGTTATGTCCTTTCCAAAACTCTGTGAAGCTTTTTCCGAAAGGTTTGAGTGCGTAATCATAAACAGCTATTTTGGCATTGTGCAATCTTTGTTTCAGCGGTGTTTTGTTGATTCCGAATATACCGTCTTTTACAGTACGTTTGAAACCTGCGAGCGATTCATTTTTCCAGGGTGTCTGGTTTGCCATGCCGATTCCAAGAGCAACGTAGCAAGCTGTGAGGGCATATTGCCATGCTCTTGCCATGATGATTGTCTTTTTGACAAGCGGTTTTACTGTTGAATCAACATCATTTGCATCTTCTTTTATTCCGTATTTTTTGGCAAGTTTTATGTATTTTTCGTTTATTTCTTCAGGAGTTTTTCCTTCATGGTTGTATAACAAATCCCATCTTGTGAAATCAGCACTTTCAAAAACTTTGTGATATTCTGTGTCTTTTCCGAAAACGCCTGTATGATTTGTTGACGTAGGGATAGCTCTGGCATAAGGCTGGTTCAGATCAATGCCTCTTGTCAGGCGGACTGTTGTGTTGACTATTGATTTTGCAATTGCTGCACCTACATAATACAAGCCTACACCGAGTGCCATATGTTTTGCTACTGTTTTTGCAGCTTTTGCTGCTTGAAAATTGTTTTTGTTTACACCTGCATAAAAAAGAGCTGCTAGAATAGGACCGCCTACATAATAGGGGAATTTTGCAGTTTGAAGAAATTCAAAAAATGTATAATCCTGTGCTCCGCCTAGTCCTCTGGGGAAATGTTTGAGAGGAATAGCTTTTGTTTTTTCCCAATTAACTCTCATTTTCTCTGAGAATGTATCATCTAAGAGAGTATCTTTTTTATAGATGCGATTGTTTTCTTTACTGTTTTGGGCTTGAAAGTTTTTGTCAATATATTGTTTTGTACTTGTTTCGGAAGCTGAAAATGAGCCGACAGCGGCAGGATTATTGACATAATTCATTAGATTATTCGACACAGTAACCATAGTTCCCCTTGAATCGCATGTATAGTCCTACTAATTAAAGGTTCATCAAAAAATTTTTTGCTATGTAAAATACACAAATTTTTGAATAGATCTCCTAGAACTAGTCTACCACAGGATTTTGAATATAAAATTCTTTTTTACATTTTGTAATATATTTAAAGCCAAAACTGTATTCAGTTTCAGTTTGACTTTTTGATATTAATTATTAAAACATAATCATACAAACAGATGTAGTAAACACACGGGCAATCCTTAATAATTAGTTAGTGTAGTTATAATCAGCAGACCCTATGCCTTTTCGTTACAGATTACAAAAAATTCTGGATTTCAGAATCAGAAAAAAAGAAGAACAGCTTCAAAATGTACGTAATGCACAGGCGCTGGTGCTGAAGATAGAAGGACTGATAGACAGAAACAACAAAGAAATTGCGACAACAAGAATAAATATGCGTCAGGCTGATTTTTCTATGTATGAGGCTTATGACAATTTCCTGAAACACCTGTATGTTAAAGGTGAGCAGCTTGAAGCCGACAGGCAGGAAGCACAAAAAGCACTTGAGGTTGAAAAAGACAAGCTCAGAGAACTCGAAAAGGCGGTTAAAGTTCTTGAAAAACATAAAGAAAGAAGCCGTGAGGCATATCTTGAAGAAGAAAAACAAATAGAGCTCAAGAGACTATCAGAAGTCGCAATCCAGAAATATTTTGCAAAAACCAGAGCACAGCAGGAAGAAGAACTTGCTGAAATGTTAAAAAATTCCCAGTATAATGAAGGAACGGATATAAATGAATATCTCGAGTACCCAGACTCCGACAGAAACCCAACAACAAACAACAACGCAGGTTAGTGAAAAATCTGCATCAAATAATTCCGAGAAGATTTCTTCTGCAAAGACAGAAGAAAAAAAAG
This sequence comes from Candidatus Limenecus sp., assembly GCA_048360435.1. Taxonomy (GTDB): domain Bacteria; phylum Cyanobacteriota; class Vampirovibrionia; order Gastranaerophilales; family Gastranaerophilaceae; genus Limenecus. The sequence continues at coordinate 44,464 of DBGCOP010000038.1, forward strand.
ATACAAAAGAAAATGAAAATAAAGGCGAATTTCAAAAACTTCTCGAAGAGCCAAAATCAACTGACAAAGTCAGCCTTGAGCAGCCTGTTCAAAATAATCAGAACCTGAACATGATAAACGATGAATACGTCAACAAGTTCGGTTTTGATACTGTGTCAGCTTTCAAAAACATGAAATCACTTTACAACTATGATTCTATGAAAATTTCTAAAGATGATGCTAAGTTTTTTGCTGATCTTGTAGAAAATAAACAGTTTGCTCTACAACAAAACGGAGACAAATCGAATCTCATCAAATTTGCTGATGAGGTAGGACCTACATACAAAGCACAACAAACCTCCAAAGTTCTTACGGATTTGATTAATAAAGCATATAATGATCAGAAACCTGTGAGAATAGATTTTGACAACAATGTATCCGTTATTTTGAAGGTAGATACAAAAGGTAAAGTTTCTGCGGAATTTATTCCGGGTGACAAAGCTGTTGAAGCTTATTTGAAAAATAACATAGGCTTTTTGAAACAGAGATTTGATGATCAGAATCTTCCATATAACGATATTTTATACAGACAGTCAAATCAAAACAACCAGAACCGCGAAAGACAACAACAAAGAAAAGATAAAGGAGAGTAAAAATGAATGATTCATTTGTAAATGCTCTAAATACACAAAAAGCTACATCTGATTGGATGGATGCTATTTCAGAAAACCTTACCAATATATACACACCCGGTTATCGTGAAACTCAGGCAAGTTTTAAGACTTTTTTAAACACGGCAATAATTGACGGGTTTAACAAGAACGTAGGTCAGGGTAAATCTACTCCCGGTACGTCTAACGAAAACGTATTTCTCGAAGGTGAGGGATATTTTACTCTCAGACGATCTGACGGGCAAATAGTCTATTCAAGACTCGGTGAATTTACGTTTGATAAAGAAGGTGTTTACAAAAACCCCAGCGGATATACTGTTCAGGGGTATATTCTGAATGATAAAGGCGAGATTATGCAGGGTACAAAGCCGATTGATGCTGACATATACGCTGAAACAGGAATAAAAGGCGGTGCTGTAAACATACCGACAACTAATATAAAACTCTGGATTGATCCGAATAACGGAAAATATCTTGGCAAATATGATGAATTTGAATTCAAAGGCGACGGCATTTTATATGGTAAATCAGATGGTGGAAAAAATGTAGTGCCTTTATACAAGCTTGCTATTATGAACTTTCATAATCCCGAAGGGCTTTATGAAACCAAACAGGGCGAATTTATTGAAACTGAAGAGTCAGGACGTCCTGTTATCGGAAGAGGTGAAGTCAGGGGCGGTTTGTTAGAAATGTCAAACTGTGATTTTAAAGCAAACATTTCTTATTATCAGCAGGCAAAAATGCAGCTTGATGTTTCCAACAAGCTGATTCAAACCAACAAGCAGCTTCTTCAGGAAGTATTACAGCTGATAAGTTCATAATTAAACAGGTTATCCTAATTTATTAATGCCTTTGTTCGGACTGACAGAGGCTTTTTATTTTAAGAAATTCTGACAAAAATTATAGAAAATTACATTTTTGAGTTCAATAATTTTGTCACCGACTTTTTTTATTGTGCTTCCGTCAGGTGCTTTTATATATGATTCAACAGGCTTGTTCGGCATTTTTTGAAGAGCTTTTACAGGATTGTCAAATCGGTCAAGTTTTATCGCTTTGCCATAATAACCTATACCCGGAATATTATTGCTGAGAGTATAAGTTGAATTGCCTGATGTATGTTTATATTTTCTTAAAATACTTCCGTCTTTGTTAAATGTTCTTTCAATAATTACTTTGGGCTGAATTTTTAGTGCCATTATTAATTCCTTTCAAAACTTGTACGAGGTAGAAATCTTGTGAAAAAAAATTTTTGCTAGTTTTTTTTATATTGTTAAAAAATGTCACAATTATTTTTTTTCATAAGCGACAGAAACTGTGTAAGAATCGTTGGAAACATCTACAATTGACCATCTCAAAGGTACAATCCCGGATTTTTCAAGTTCAGACTCAATGTAACCTGAAGTTAGTTCAAGTGTTTTTCTGATTATAAAAGTGTTAGTTTCTATCATTATTCCACCGTGACGGATTTTGCCAGATTTCTTGGCTGGTCTACGTCTTTTCCGAGGAATTCGGCAATGTAATAAGCCAGAAGTTGTAAAGGTACAGAAGCTATTACCGGTGAAAGGTATTCATCAACTTCAGGTACTTTCAGGATATATTCAAATACATCTTCCAGGTGTTTGTCATCTGCTGAAGTGAGTGCTATCATTCTTGCATTTCTTGCTTTTGCTTCTTCAGCATTTGAAAGAACTTTTTCATAAACAATGCTTCCGGGCATGAGGATTGCCAGAACCGGCATTGTTTCATCAAGCATTGCAATAGGTCCGTGTTTCAATTCTCCTGCCGGATATCCTGTTGCGTTAATATAGCTGATTTCCTTGAGTTTCAATGCACCTTCAAGAGCCGTTGGGAAGTTGATTCCTCTGGCTATATAAATAAAGTTTTTGTAAGAAGCAAATGCTCTTGCACACTTTATTACATCATCTTTGTGAGAAAGAACTGTTTCGATTTTTTGCGGCAAAAGAAGCATTTCATGTTTCAGAGTTTTGATTTTGTCTGAATCAAAAGAGCCTTTGATTTCTGCAATATACATTGCAAAAAGGTAAAGGGCTATGAGTTGGGCATTGAAGGATTTAGTCGCAGCAACACTTACTTCTATACCGGCATTTACCGGTATAAGGCTGTGCGCTTCTCTTGCCATGATTGAATCAGGTCTGTTTGTAATAATCAAAACATGTGAACCGACAGATTTTGCCTGTCTGATAGCCGTAATTGTGTCAGATGTTTCACCGGATTGTGAAATGCCGATTACAAGAGTGTTTGCATCTGTAACTGTTTTTCTATATATGTATTCACTTGAAGCTTCAACATCAACAGGGATATTGGTAAATGCTTCGAGGATATATTTAGCAACCATTGCTGCATGAAGAGAAGTTCCGCAGGCAATAATCTCAATTCTTTTAAGGTTTTTGATTTCGTCTTTCGTGAGTTTGACTTCGTCGAGTACAATCGGTTTATTGATGTCAGGGAGTTTTCCGGAAAGCACATTTCTGATTACATCCGGCTGTTCATGTATTTCTTTGAGCATAAAATGTTTATAGCCCATTTTGCTCATAGCAACAGGCTCCCAAGGAAGAATTTCTTCTTTTTTATCAATTTGTCTACCTTCGATGTCAGTAATCAAAACGCTTGATGGTGTGAGCACAGCAACCTGATCGTCATCAAGGTAGATTACACGTTTTGTATATTGAATTATAGCCGGTGAATCACTGGCAAGAAAGTTTTCGCCCTGACCCATTGCAACAATAAGAGGCGCATTTTTTCTTGTGCCGACAAGAATGTTTGGTTCATCTTGGTGCATTACACAAAGAGCATAGGCACCTTTGAGTCTTTTAGCAGCTGCTCTGACAGCTTTGGGGAGGTCATTAAGTTTTCCGTATTCATGTGCAATAAGGTGTGCAACTACTTCTGTATCGGTTTCAGATTTGAAGATACAGCCTTCTTTTAAGAGTTCTGTTTTAAGTTCTTTATAGTTTTCAACAATACCGTTATGAACAATTGCGAGTTTACCGCAGTTACAAGTGTGGGGGTGAGCATTGATTGTGTTTGGAAGTCCGTGAGTTGCCCAGCGGATGTGACCTATGCCGGCAGTTGTTTCAATGATTTCTGATTTGTGTTGTTCAATCAGGTCTTTGAGGTTCTGGAGTTTGCCTTCTGCTTTATAAACTTTGATTTTGCCTTCAGAGTTTACGGCAATTCCGGCAGAGTCATATCCTCTGTATTCCAGTTTGCTTAAGCCGTTGAGCAAGATATCAACAACAGGTTTAGAACCTACATATCCAACTATTCCGCACATATTATCTCATCCTCAAATTGTCTATAACTTAAAATTATTATAAAATTTTATTTCAAAAAATCATTTTTGGGAAGTGGCAGGACATTAATATTTTATAAAGATTGTTTTTTTTGATTAGCAAAAATTTTTTTTCAGTGATTTAAAGCAAATATGAACGATTTTTCGAAAATATCTTTTAAATCAAGAATAAATATTATAAGTAACAATAAAATCTATGAAAAAGTTCCCAAAGGGCAGTACATAACGTTTTTGTTGGAACTTCGGGAACCTTGTATAACACAGTCGGATATTTTTAGCACTGTTGATATTAGAACTTGTACCGGCGGAGGGTTAAAATCCGAAGACAATATGCTTGCACTAGGTTTTCACCTTTGGGACCATTACAAAGATAAAGTGTTCAAAGATCAGGTGAATTATATTAAGAAATCCTTTAAAAAACCTGACGGAGGACTCTTGATAGGTTCAAAAAGGCTTGAGGATGCGCCTTCTTCAATAAAGAATTTTTTGAAACTAAAAAAAGAACTTACAAAAATGACTCCGAATATTTCATGGTTTCAAACAATCAAAAAAGACTATGGAGAGGCTGATTTCAAATATTCCCGTGCTGATGATACCTGGAATTTGAGATTGTTGGATTGGAACAAAAACGGTGAACGTTATACACAGGTGAATTCTTTAAAAAGGCTTTTGGATTTTTTTGAAGAAATTTCAATTTCGCCGAATGACAGACTGTTTATAAATGGCAAAGAAATAACAGAAAAAGAGGCTCCGCATATTTTTAGAAAAAAATAGTATTATTAATTTTCTGATTTTGCATTTCTGTCAACACCGAGTTCTTCCAGAGATTTGATGAAGTTTTCAGCGGCAGCTTTTTGAACTTCGGGCGGAACAACTCTCAGGAGTTCAACTGTTTTTGAAATAACAGGGTCTTTATCATACCAGCGGTTGCCTTGGATTGGCTTAACCATATCGTAAAATTTGTCAATTGTTTCTTTAGATACTTTTTCTTCGATTTTTGCGAGGAATATTTCTGCTTGAGCTCTCAATTCGTCTTGATAATTTCTCAGCAGTTCGACAACTTCCATTAAAACTGGGTCATGATCGTACCATCTTTTATATTGAGGCATTAACGTTTCCCTTTTTTATTTCCACAGCTTCACTATCATCATTGTATCTTACTATGTTTGCCCCCATGTTGGCAAATTTTGTTTCAAAAAGTTCATAACCTCTGTCAATGTGATGCAAAGCTTCGATTTCACTTTCACCTTCCGCCATAAGTGCAGCAATGATTAGAGATGCACCGGCACGAAGGTCGCTTGCTTTAACATTTGCTCCGTTGAGATTTTTTACACCTCTGACAAGAGCGTGATTTCTTTCCTGATGTATATCAGCACCCATTCTGCGAAGTTCCGGCACCTGCATAAATCTGTTTTCATATAAACTTTCAGTAATTATGCTTACGCCGTCAGCAGTTGTCAACATTGCCATAGCAAGTGATTGTAAATCAGTCGGAAATCCGGGATATGGCTGTGTGACAATATTAACAGAGTTTAATCTCTGGTTGCAGCTTACTTCTAAAATAGTGGGTTCGATAAGTTTTATGTTTGCGCCCATTTTAATGAGTTTGGAGTTGTAAAAAGTCAAATGAGACGGCAAAACATTTTTAATAATACCTTTACCTCTGGTTGCAATGATAGCAGCCATATAAGTTCCTGCTTCAATTCTGTCGGGAATTGTTGTGTATTCAATCGGGTGGAGGTTTTCCTGTTTAACACCGTTGATAACAATTTCCGAGGTTCCGGCACCTGAAATATCTGCTCCCATTGCATTTAGGAAATTTGCCAGATCAACAATTTCAGGCTCTTGAGCAGCGTTTTGAATTCTTGTTGCACCTTCTGCCAGAACAGCTGCAAGCATAAGGTTTTCTGTTGCACCAACAGAAGGAATATCAAGATAAATGTCAGTGCCTTGAAGGTTGGCGGCTTTTGCATGAACATAACCGTTTTCAATTTTAATTTCTGCTCCGAGAGCTTCAAGCCCTTTGATGTGAAAGTCTACTCTTCTTTCACCGATAGCACAGCCGCCGGGAAGTGCAACAATGGCTTCTTTGCATCTTGTCACAAGAGCGCCAAGCACTATGAAAGAGGCTCTCATTTTGCTTACAAGTTCATATTTTGCTGTTATGCTGGTGAGATTTGTTGCGTCAATAGCTACGGTTTTGTTCTCTTTGTCATATTTTGTTTTTACACCGAGACCCTCTATTACACGAAGCATAATCTGAACGTCAGTCAATTCCGGAACGTTATGGATAACAGTTTCGCCTTTTGCCAGAATAGCCGCTGCCATCAATTTCAAAACAGCATTTTTTGCACCGCTAATGGAAACTTCACCGTGTAATGCATTTCCTCCGATTATTTTAAGTTTCTCAGCCAATGTTATCCTCCGGGATTTTCTCTTCTTTTATCATAATATAACCAACAAATTTTGTCTCAAATAATTCAAATAATGTAAATTATATTACGATTTAGATCTTTTTAAGATTCCAGTTGTATTTGGGCAGCTCTTCTTTTGGCTGTTGTTGTACAGCAGGCTTTTCAGGCTGCTGTACAGATTTTTGTTTTGTATTTTGAATTGTTTTTACGGTTGTTTCTTTTGACGGTTGAGGTTTGTTCATCACCGGTGTGATGAGTTTGGGTTCTTCTTGTTTTGTCGGTGTTTCTTTTATAGTTGTTTCTGTTTTTGGCTGAATATCAACTGCCGGCTTGATGAGCTGTTCTTCCTGTTGTTCTTGTTTTGGCTCAGGCAGTGTGTTTGAGACATCGTCGATATTGTTTCTTATTGAGTCAAAGAGTCTTTCTTCCTGTTTTTTGTTTGATTTTTGAGATTTATTGGCTTTATCAAGCTGTTGAATTTTTTGTACAGTTTCGATTCTCTGTGCTTCTTGCTGCTTTTGATAATTTACATTTTCAATGTGTTTTTGGCGTTTAATTTCACGTTCCTGACGGTATTTTTCGATTTTTCTTTGAGTATTGTCTTTGAAATCGGTAATGTTCTCTTTTACCACTTCGCCGTTAACAGCCGGATAGTAGAATTTTGTGCCTTCGTTCAGGAATCTGCTTCTCATTTCAACAGCTTTTGGTTCTTCAGGAGGAACAATCCACGGATTTACCTGTCTGTCGACGATGTCTGTTACATATTCAGATACATTTTTTGAATATTTTTTGATTTTGGACAGCTGAGAATAGCTTGGTGAAAACTGAACAACTCCGAGATCCATGTCTTTTGCTTTGATTTCTCTTTGATACAAATCCTGCCATACGATTGAGTATGTCTTTTTGTCGATTAAAGTGACAAGAGTTGTCAATTTGAAAGTAGGTTTAAGCGGCTCTGAACTTGAGATTCCCCATTTGCTCCACCAGGTTTCTTTAAGAAATTCGCTCTGTGTGTCAAGTCCGCTTGTTACCATTAGAATGTAATCTGTGTTTATGTTTTTTGTAACTCTTTTCAGGTTTACAAAATCAATGTTGTAATTGTATTTGTATTCTCTAAAAAATGTGAGGTAATAAAGAGGTATGTTTTTCTGAGTAATTTTTGACATATTTTCACCGAGCAGCGGGGCTTTGATACGTCCTGTACGGTTTAAGCTGTTGATTATATCAGTGGCTATTATGTCAGAAGCAGCACCGCAGATGAGGTAAGTAGTGCCGTTTCTGTGGCCTGTGTCACTGAGAACCGCAATTGTCGGCACTTTATATCTTTGAGGTGCAGCCAATGCGCAGGGCGGTTCTGTTATAAAAATTGCCGATAAGAGTACAAACGCATAAGTTATAAATCTTTTCATACTATCCCAAGTCATAATTATCCCTATTATTTTGTTAATATTATCGTTCATTTTTTGTTTAATTTATATCCCTTAAATACAGTATTTTTCGTAGTTTCATGTTCAATAAATTACATAAATGTAGTAAAATAATGAAACTGAAAACATGCAGATAAGAATAGCAATAAAACGGTAAAACGGGTATGCAAACAATGTTAAACAATATGGAAATGTTGAATCTGGCAAAAGAAGTTTGTGAAAATGCTTATGTTCCCTACTCAAATTTTCACGTGGGAGCTTGTGCATTATATGATACAGGCAATTATTACACAGGATGTAATGTAGAAAATGCAAGCTATGGGCTTTCACTTTGTGCGGAAAGAAATGCTATGTCGAATGCGGTTGCTGCCGGAGAAAAAGGCAAGCTTGTTAAAATAGCCATTTTTTCAAAAGACAGAACAAACTGTATGCCCTGCGGTGCTTGTAGACAATGGATGTCTGAGTTTAAAAAGGACAATAATCTTCAAATAATTCTTGAGAGTGAAGATTCAAAATGTGCAGTTTTTACAATAGAAGAGCTTTTGCCTTACGGGTTTGAGTTGTAATCGTAATCCCACATGTAAATTTGACCGCAATATCGGCAGACTGCGTGCTGGTTCATAAAGTTAAGGTCAGGAATGAAAGTGTAGCCGTCGACGGTTATTACAATATCTTTGTTGGCATTGTATTCCCATTTGAAATTTTTTGAACCCTTATAACCGGGTGCAAACATCAACTCAAATTTATCAACAGATTTGCAGTTTTTGCATGCGAACATTACTCTTCTTCGTCCTCTACATTTCTTTTTCTTTTCGATGTCCGGGTTTGTGCTCTTGAAGCAAGTTTGTCGGCTGCTATTTTGCCTGCATAATTCTTTTTGTAAATGTCTTTGTAGAGGTTTGTACAACAAAGGCTTCTCATAGGAAGGGTAAAACCTGTTACTATGAAAGAAACACATGAAAGCACGACAGCTTTTGAAATGTCATAACTTTTTATTGTAATAGGAAGATGAAGGCTGTGCAGCATAGAGTTAAGGTCATTTAATGGTAAAAGTCTTATGTATTGTTCAGCAGGATACGAAAAGAAACCAACCAAATCACCTTTTTCAAACCCCCAGCAGATTAAACCGGGCAAAAGCCAGTATGTCAAAATGCCCAGCATTATGAGAAGAAGTGAAGTTTTAATGAAATTAAATTTCACAAGATTTATGCCGGTTTTTATTGCATCAAATGCGCCCTTCTCCTCTTCAAGCGCAAACACTTGAAAGCTCAAGGACAAATATACAAAGGCTATAACAAGCAATCCCCATAAAATGGGAACGGACAAAATCAAATAAATTACACTCAAAAGGAGCAAAAGAAGAATGTAAGAGCCGCTTCTTCTTTTTATTAGTTCGGCGTGCATTCCCGTGTCTTCAAGGTTTCCGCCTTCAAGAACAGTGCTCGACATGGAGTTGAGTGCAGCTATTGCGATGAGATAATCCCAGAAAGCTTTGCAGAAGATGAAAAATCCCGGAAGTGTCAGGAGTATCAGAACTAAAAACACAAGAGGAATGTTGTCAAACACAGGGCTTTTTGTTGTGAATGATGAGATGTGTATTGTGAAAATGTAAGAGGCAAAAAATATCAGCGCTATGCCGATTATTTGGCCGAAGATAGGGAAAGCCATATATTTGAAGAACTTTTCAAAGTTCATAAAATAGAGCTTAATCCCGTTAAAAAATATTTTCATCACGCTGACGAAGGTTGAATCGCTTTTTGCCACTAAAAATTTCCTATCTGCCACTTCAATTTATGTTTATATTAACATGTAATTATGGACGAGCAAAACAAAAATCTAAAAGAATTGTTGTCAGGTTTGACACAGGCAGATTTTGAAAAAGATGTGGATTTGCATATGCATTCTTGTTTTTCTGACGGCAGGCTGACTCCTGATGAGCTTCTTGAGGATGCAAAGAAAAAAGGTTACAGGCTGATTGCCATAGCGGACCACAATACTGTTGAAGGGTATAAGAAAACAAATGTTCTTGAAAGCGGTATGGTGCTTACGGCAATTGAGTTTGACTGTTGGTTCAGGGGTGTTCTTGTTCATGTACTCGGGTATGGTGTGGACATAAACAACAGCGAGCTTTTGAGCTATTGTGCAAAAAACAAGAAGGAAACCGAGGCTGATATTGTTCGTTTGTTAAACCACAGGCACCCTAAAGATGTTATCAAAGCGATTCATAACGCAGGAGGGTTGGCTGTTCTTGCTCATCCGGCATGTTACTGGGCAGTTAATCTTGAGCATTTTGTTAAAGGTTTGATTGAGCTGGGTCTTGACGGAATAGAGTCGTTTTATCCTTACCGTAGACACAGAGGGATAATCAAATTTCATACTGCGGAGGCTGTGCGCAGAATCGGCAGAAAGTATGGTTTGATTATGACAGGCGGGTCTGACTCTCATGGTGAGATTGAGGGGATTGGTTAGATTTTCATAATTTTGTGAATGTAATTTATATCTTTTTTTATAGCAATTATTCGCTCTAATAAAATTGTAGCGAGTGTTTCTGAATCAAAAGGTCTTAAATTTGAATCATCTCTTATACAGTTAATTAATATTCTAGCTATGCCTTCAAAATTAAATCTTTCTATGGCAATTTTTGCCATTTTTTGTTTGATTTTCTTTTGTTCTCGTCTATTCATTGTAATATCCTTAAATAACTAATTGATACATACAATTATAGACATATGAATAAATTTATTTATTGCAAAATGGCAATGTTAAAATTTAATATTATTGCGGAGCAAGAATAATAATCAGGTTTCGACCTTCCATTGACGGTTTTCTTTCAACGTTAATCGGTTCGCCTTCGAGGTCTTTTATGAATCTGTTAGCGAGGTCAAAAGCCAGCTCGGTATGCTGCATTTCACGACCTCTGAGCATTATAACGATTTTTACTTTGTCGCCTGATGCAATGAATTTTTTGATGTTTTTAATTCTTACGTTATAGTCATGAACATCGATTTTATATCTGATTTTTATTTCTTTTATTTCAACAGTGTGTTGTTTTTTCTTGGCTTCTTTAGCTTTTTTGTCGAGTTCATATTTATATTTTCCGTAGTTCATGATTTTTGCTACGGGAGGGTTCTGGTTTGGAGAAACTACTACCAAATCGAGGTCTTTTTCATCAGCCATTCTTTGTGCTTCTGATGTAGGAATTACGCCGAAGTTTTCGCCCTCGCTTCCTATCAATCTTACTTCTTTGCTTCTGATATTTCTATTTATCAGTGCTGCGTCTTTGCCGTTTGAAAAATCTCTGCTAATGGTTTGTTCTCCTTTTTTAATCTATTACGCTATTTTAGATTGCTAATCATTCAAATGTCAACATATATACGGATTATACACGAACGTTATTAATTTCGTTGTAGGCGTTGACGAGTCTGTTTCTCATTTGTATTGCCATTTGCATGGTGAGGTTTGCTTTTTGAGAAGCAAGCATAACCTCGTGAACGCTGATGTCTCCGCCTGCGGCAAAGGTTTCTGCTGCTTCATAAGCTGCATTTTGTGACTCGTTTACGGAATTCAGTCCGTTTGAAAATGCTTTGCCGAAGTCATTTGCCATATTTTCGACAGCAGAGCGGCTTCTTTTTTGTGTTTCTTGGACACCCTGTGCATTTTCTATTCTTTCAAGCGGTGACACGCCCATGTTTTCGAGTCCTACATTCATTTGGATTCCTGTATTAATGATTGGACCTTGAGGCGTATTCGCCATGTTCTCCATTTTTTGATTCAAAACATTATCAAAAGCTGTCATTCCGTTTTTGTCGGAGTTTATATTAAAAGACTCCATTTCTTTTGAGAATATTTTGTTATAGTTTGATATTGAATTGTTTGCTATTTGATTAAACTGCAATTTTTATACTCCTTTTCAAAGGCTTTAGATTCTTAAAGCCGCAGAAATCATACCTTTTGTTGTTTCTGCTGTTGTTGCGTTGGCTTCATAGGCTCGTGAGGCTGAAACCATGTTTACCATTTCTTCGACGATATTTATGTTAGGCAAAGTTACAAATCCGTCAGCATCCGCTTCAGGGTTTGACGGGTCGTATATTGTTTTGTAAGGGTCGTTTGAGGGGGTAATTTCCGCTACTTCAACACCCTGTGAAATTTGTTTTTCATCATATGAAATTCCGCCTTTAAGAGCGATAGTTCCGTTTGTCGGGCTGTAATAGGCATGGTGGTTTCCGTCAGGGAATGCCGGTGCTGTTGAGCCGAGTTTGTCTGCATATACTGCTTTAAAAGTTACATTCTTTTTTATGTATACTCCGGGAGTTCCGTCTGGATTTCTTGTTGTATTAACGTTTGCCATGTTCGAAGCAATGTTGTCCATCATTGTTCTTTGGGCATACATTCCGGAGCCTGAAATATCAAATGCGCTGAAACTCATTTATTATGATCCTCCTCTTACAACGTCCAAAAGGTTCGTCATGAATCTTCCTTCTACTGTTGCCAGAACATTATACTGGGTTCCGGCTTTTGCCATGTCCATCATTTCTTCTTCAAGGTTTACGTTGTTTCCGTTTCCGTAATCAATCCACCTTTCATCCCTGATGACTTCCGGTGCGTAAGCACCCGTGTCAGCTTTTGTCTGTTGGATATAGAGCATTTGTTCCTGAGGAAGCTTTTGTGCGATGTTGTTCGTCATTGGATTGTAGTCGTGAGAATAGCCTGTTCTGTATGAATGGTCTTTTTCATAAGCAAGGCTGTTTTTCATTCTCAGATCTTTTCTGATGTCATCTTTTTCAATAATTTCTTGAAGCTGATCTTCGAAGGCTACCATTTTTCTTTGATAGTCAGGAGTCATTGCGTTGGCGGTGTTTGAGGCAATAGCTGATTGTCTTTTTACAAGACCGTCCATGGCGAGTTTAGAAACTTCGATTGCTCTTACGTTAAACAAATCCATGTGCTTCTCTCCTTTCTATAATTTTGGTACCAGTATTTCAAAAGTTGTGCCGTTTTCGTCGGAACAAACCAGATTCAAGTCGCCGTATTGTTCTTTCATTGCTTCTTTTGAAATATACAAGCCCAGTCCTGAGCCTGTTATTTTTGAGGTAAAGCCTTCGTCGAAAATTTTCTTTTGTGTTTCTGAATCTATTCCGCATCCGTTGTCGCTGATAAGAATTTTGAGCATATTATCAGCTGTTTCTTCTGTTTTTACGACAATTTTTCCGCTTTCTTTTTTGCACTGTATTGCATCAAGCGCATTGTAGAAAAGATTTATCATTACATTCAAAAGTTTATTTTCGTCAGCAAGGATTTCACCTGTGAATTTATTTGAAACTTCGAATTTTGAGTCAGTCTCTTGTGCTTTTGCCTGAACAAGCGAGATAGCTGTTTCCAGAACTTTTGAGAAGTTTATGCTTACCAGTTTTACACTCTGGATTGTTCTCAATTCAGTGAGCAGTGTGGAGATTGAATCTTTTGATTTTTTTATGCTGTGGATTGCATTTGTCATTGAGTCTTGAAGTTCTTTATTTGAAACAATCTCGAGTCTTTTTTCCATGATTTTTGAGTATAAATCAATGACAGAGAGATGATTTTTTATGTCGTGTGAAATGATTTTTGCTTTTGTTGAAATATACTCATATTTTTTTGCAATATCTTCGTTTTCACCGAGCAGCCCTGCTTCAGCCTGTGTGAGTGAAGCTTCTTCCACAAATGAATCAGCAAAGTTTATGAATTTGTGAACAGCTTTGTTCAAAAGTTCGTTGCTTCTGCGCTCCGGTGTATATTCTTGTGTATATCTTGTCAAATCAATTTTTGAGTTTTCGGAGATGATTCTGACTACGTTGTTTACGTCTCTTGAATTCAAAAGGTGGTACACACATGAGGTATCTTTAACTGTTTCTGTTGAATAATCCCACAGAAGGCAGACTGAATATCTCGGAGAAAGAATGACAAGAAACTCTGTCTCTCCCCAGATATCATCTTTTTCAAGGTTTTCGCCTTTTGTTACATTATCAAAAGAGTAGACTTCTGCATTTGTAAATTCGAGTCTTTTGAGCACTCCGTCCAGTTCTTTTGTGTCAAACAGTCTGATAAGTGCGACTGCTTTTTGGGATTGTGCTTCAAGAAGCGGTTCCAGGGCGAAGCGAAACAGTCCTTTGATTGTCTGTTTATTAATCGGTCTTGTTTGACCCAGATAAATTAAATCTTTTAAAAGATTTTTTTGTCTAAAATTTGCTCCGCCCATTATTTTTAATCTTACCTTTATTTAATCCGCTAAATGGCGATTTTTACTTTTCTTCTGTTTAAAAATCCATTGTTCAGTGCATACAAAACAGCCTGTGTTCTGTCGTTTACCTGAAGTTTTTGGAAGATGTTGTTTACGTGAGTTTTTACTGTTGTTTCAGAGATGAAGAGTTTTTGTGCTACGCCTTTGTAAGTTACACCCTGAGTCAAAAGGTCAAGAACTTCTTCTTCTCTTTGTGTTAAATAGTTCAAAAGGTTTTCTTCATCCGAAACAGTTTGTGTTTCTTCTTTGAAGGATTTTTGGAAATATTCGAAGAATCTTGAAGACAAAGTTGCAGGAAGATAAATTTTTCCCGATGCAACTTCGTCTATCGCATAGATGAGTTGAGCAGAGGCCATTGTTTTTAAGATATAGCCCTTAGCTCCGATTTTCATAGCTCTGAAGATTAAATCAGGATCATCATAGCCTGTCAAAGCGATGGTACGCACTCCCAAATCTAATTTTTCAATTTCCGCAATTGCGGTCAAACCATCTTTTTCAGGCATGTTGATATCCATTAAAACGATTTCAGGACGATACTTCTTAATAAGACTGATTGCAACACTTGCACTTGTAGCTGTTGCCACTACATCGAAATCGCTTTCAATTTCAATCAGTTCTTTGATTCCTGACAAATGATCATAGTTGTCATCTACAATAATGATTCTGGCTTTCTTCTTAAATTCAAGACCTCTTCTCATCTACTCCCCCATGATTCTTCTTTATAAATTTTAATCGTGTACTTGTATTATTTACACCATGTATATTACCCCTAAATAGAGTAGTGCCTCATCGACTAGAAGGTCGAAATAATGATGTTTGTTGATATACCTTTGTATCTAGACCATGTGGTCTAGAAAAAGATGGTATAGCTTGAGAATAGAGGGTTTTGGGAGTTGTCGAAAAATAATTTATTAGTATTACTTAATCTTAGCGTTCTACGGGATTTGAATTAGTCACTATGTATGATAAATTAAGTAATGGAGCAGTCGGATAATTGCGCAGATGAAAAACTCTGTGAGGAAAGTCCGGGCACCCAAGGGCAGACCGCCTGATAACGTCAGGTGCGGGCGACCGTGAGGATAGTGCCACAGAAATGAAGACTGCCGATGGTTTCCTTTCAGGATTCACAGGCGATGGTGCAACGGCGAGGTAAGAGCTCACCGGAAAGGCTGAGAGGTCTTTGCCAGGTAAACCCCGGTCGGGTGCAAGGTTGACAAAAAGGTTAAGGTGACCCGCCGTCTTTTGACAAACCGCTGGAGCTTACAGGCAACTGTAAGTCGAGACAGATAATTATCTAGAAACAGAACCCGGCTTATGAGCTGCTCCTTTTATTTTTATAAAATTATTGTTTTATACAGGAAGAATATAGCTCCTGAAATCATTATGCAAACAGGAATTGTTAAAACCCATGCCCAGACAATATTGCCGATTACGCCCCATTTTACTGCATGAGCTTTGTATGTTGTACCCACACCCATAATAGCTGTGGAGATTACATGGGTTGTGCTCAACGGTACGCCGAAATGTGAAGCTGCAAGGATGATAGAGGCTGCTGATGTTTCGGCAGCAAATCCATTGATTGGTTTGAGCTTAATGATTTTGCTGCCCATTGTTCTGATAATTTTCCAACCGCCTGACATTATGCCGCAGCTCATTACTGTTGCACATGCAAGAATTACATAAACAGGAATGTCAAAACTTCCTGATGCGTTATGCTTTACAATTCCGCCGGCAAGAAGTGCTAATGTTATTATACCCATTGTTTTTTGTGCGTCGTTTGAGCCATGGCTCAGAGCCATTAAGCCTGCCGAGAAAATCTGGCATCTTCTGAAACGTCTGTTAACTTTATCAGGGTTTGCTTTGTAAAATATTCTGAGCAAAACAGCCATTACAACAAAACCTGTACCGAATCCGATTAGCGGAGCAAGGAACATAGGCTCAATTACCTTGTCTGCAAGCTCCATAAATCTTACACAGCCCCAACCCGCATTCACAACAGATGCGCCGATAAGACCGCCTATCAAAGCATGAGAGGAGCTTGACGGAAGTCCGAAGAACCATGTTATTAAATTCCAGATTATTGCAGCACAGAGTGCACAAAATATAACATGAAGAGTTATTGTTGTAGGGTCGATAATTCCTGCCCCAATGGTTTTGGCTACGTGAGTGCCTGTCAAAGCACCGGTAAATTCCAGAACCGCTCCATATACAACTGCTTGACGGGGTGTCAGAACTTTTGTTGAAACTACTGTTGCAATAGCATTGGCTGCATCGTGAAATCCGTTTATGTATTCAAATACGAGTGCTCCGACTATTACCAAAACTAACAATACTATTGAAACTGTCATATATTTTCTTTCCCTCAACTAATCCAACTAAATAAGATTTAGCTCTGTTTCAAAACAACGTTCACGACCTGATCTGATACAGAAAAACAACTATCCAAAGCGTTTTCAATATCCTTGTGAATGTCTCTGAGTTTGATAACTGTGAGCGCATCATATTTGCCTGAAAAGAGTTCATCTATTGCGTGGTAGTGTATTTCATCCCCGTGAGATTCAATCTCTTTCATTTTGAGGTTAGTTTCTGTCATTTCTTTTATTGAGCTTGATTTTTTGAAATTGTGGATGATAATTTTAAGTTCTTCAGTTGCCTGATAAAGTGTTTGTGCTTGTTTTTGCATATTTTCCGTGAAGTTTTCAAGTCTGTAAACTTTAAGATTCAATGAAGCTTTCACGATTCTTTTTGTAATTTTGTTGAGTAATGATGCTATGCACTGTATGTCTTCTCTGTCAATCGGGGTAATCAATGTAACGTTTAGCTGGTGAAGGGTTTCTTTGAGTAAATCATTGCTTTTATGTTTCAGTCTTTTAGCGTTTATGACGTGATCTTCTGTCAGAGATGTTGTTACTATGTCCTTGTATAATTCTGCAACATCGTGGCATACCTGGGCGCTTTCTTCAAACAGTGTGTAAAAAACTTTCTCTTCAGGCGGTAAAATGTATGCTAACAAATTGAATTTACTCATCTTAATTCCTTTCAAATCCATACACAATCACTCTACCATAAAAAAGATTTTTTTATGGCAGTTGAAAATAATTTGGTAAAGAAATTATTACATATTATGCAATTAAATTTGTTAAAAATTGTAAAAATACAAAATACTGCTATACATATATAATTAATTATTTATGATATTATGATTTTCCGTTGCCCCATTTTGTAATTTAAAAAATTTGGAGAGGAAAATGCAAACACCTGATGAAATGTTTCACCTTTTTATGGAAAATTTCAGAACCATAGATCGCTTACGTTCTTTGAAAGTTTTGCTGGATAAGAATGAAATTTTGGGGGAGATTAGATATGATCCCCCTTTTCAAAGAGAATTTTTGTGGAATAGAACAAAGAAGTCATATTTGATTGAAAGCATAATATTGAATATGGATATTCCTCCGATAACACTATTTGAGGAAGACGACTGTTATGAAATTATTGATGGCCGGCAACGCTACCAGACTTTGTTGGAATTTGTTAACAATGGATTTTCTTTGGATGCAAAAGGTCTTCCTGTTTTGAAGTATTTGCATGGGAAATATTTTAGGGATTTTGATGAAAAATTTCAAAAAGCTTTTCTTAATGATGTGTATCTAAGAACACGGGAAATAGAGATTCTTCCTAATAAAAAACTTAATAAGATACAAAAGGATTTTATTAAAAAATCTTTTTTTAGAAGATATAATGCAGGTTTAAGTTGTTTAACCAGAGTTGAACTTGATAAAGCAAAGTATACTGATAATAAGATTATTAACTATTTTAGAAACAATTTGAAAGGTAATGTTGAATTAATTGAAAAAATTCTTATGCTTTTCAAGCCTAATTATTCTAAAAAGAATTTTGATGAAGCAGATAATATTGAAAGGGTTTTGCAGGTATTCAGGTTTTTGTTTGTAATTGAGGATATTCCTATTAACAGCTTTTTTAAAAAAGAAAACAAGAATGAAATCATTGAATGTTATTTTTTTACAAAACAACAAAAACGTAACAATTGTAAAACAATATTTAATTCTTTTATTAAAAAAATAGAACTTCTCAATCGTTTAAAAAGTATGCTGGATAGCAATAACATTGAATATAATATGTTATTCTTTAATACAATTTATTGGGCAGTAACTGTTTCACAAAAAGAAGGTATAAATAAAAAGCAATTTCATTCAGATGAGTTTTTTCTTGCATTTAAAGATTTTGCTAAAAAAAATATTGAACTGTTTACTAAACCGGATAAAGAAGTTTATTATATGATCCGTTTACGCGAGTTGTATAAGTTGACAGCAGGATTCTTCGAACAATATTTCAGTATCAGTCTTAAAAAATATATTGATTCTGAAAAAGTACGAAATCCTGTATTGAACGCAATTTTGGATTTTGCTTCTGAAAAAGCAAAGAATTTTAAATTTGACTTTAGAGAAATAACAAAACATGTACCCGATTCTCTTCCTATCAGTGAAATACTTAATAAACTTGAACAGAATATGATTCTTCTTTGTCCACCTTATCAAAGAAAAGAAAAAATTACGAAAACCAAAAGTTCTAGAATTATAGAGTCAACACTATTGGGCTATACTATACCGCCTATATATGTATATGTTCATGAAGAAAATAATCTTTGGGAAATTGTTGATGGGCAGCAGCGATTGCTAACTTTTATAGGTTTTTGCGGAAAAACTTATAGGGATGAAATGGGTAGAGTTAAAATGTCAAAAAAACATAAATTTGCTCTTCAAAATTTAGAAGTGTTGAAAAGTTATAATGGAGTTACGTTTGAAAACTTGAGTGAAAGAGATAAAAAACGTATTTTAAACTTTGTTATTCCTGTTATTTTTATATATCAAAAAAATAATAAATTATTTGAGCCGCATAGTTTGTTCTTGAGACATAACAGTAAACCTTATCCAATTTCGAGTAATTCTTTTGAAATGTGGAATACAATTATGCCTGAAGATGTTTCGGTATTCATAAAAAACTTATACAATATAAATCATCAGTGGTTCTATATTGTTATGAAGAAAAATAATATACGCAAAAAGAATGAACAGCTTTATACAACACTTATGTACCTGGAAGCAATGACTACAAATGAAATAAGGAAGTCTAATCCGTATATTAATTTCCGTAATAAACTGGATTCCATGCAGGTTGAAATTAAGAAACCGACCATAATTTCAAATTTCCTATACAATCTGTATTTTGCAACTGATAAAGAAAAAGATGAAGTTAGTAAAAAAATAGAAAATTACATACACAAACTTAAACTCTTATTACAAAATAAAGACTCTTTTAATGATTCATTTTTAAGAGAAGAATTGGAAAAATTGATTTTAATAAATGAAGGAAAAACCAGAAATAAACAGACAATGATTGTTCTTTGGTATCTGGTGTCTCCTCTTAAAGATGATGTAATTATTAATTATAATGAAGAGATAAAAAAATCAATCAAGAATATATTACGTTTATTTATCTTTAAAAAGGATAAACTAATAAGGAAAACCGATGTAAAACAAAGATTTAATCGTGCTATTGATGATTATTGGGCAAATTTTGTTTCTTTAGATAACAATAATAATAAAAATGAGAGAGAAAAAAAGAATGAATTGCCTTTGATTAAAGATAAAAAAGCAACAAAAAAGGTTGTTCGAACTCATGTTGTCAATAAACGTAAATCTGAAATACAAGAAGAGAACGATAATAATAAAACTGTTAACGATAATGGACCTAAAAATGTTGCAATAAACATTAATCTTTTTAATCAAGATACAACAATTGATTATGAAAATTGAGAATTAAGTTGAAACTATTTTGAATAGAAATATCGATATCCGTCGTTGTATGTTTTGATTATGTTATTTGCAAATCTCTTGCCGTTGGACCAGTAAGCCATGTGCGAAGAGATTATGCTTGTTCTGCATTTTATTCCTGAGCCGTCATAGATAAAACCTCCATTAGGTTTTGCATCTTTGGTTGTTTCAGATTTCAACAAATCTGCAATTGTCGGTTTTGCGGATAAGGGCATTCCTATGAAGTCATTTTCATAGTTAAGTACAAGAAAGAAAATGTCATGTTCAACTATATATTTTAAAGCAAGTTGAAAAAGTGTGTTTGAAGATGTTCCGACTTTTGCCGCAGAAGAATCAAAAGTAGTCAACGGTGTACCAAAAACTACTATCCCCTTAACAGCACCTTCAGGTGAGCAATACTTTTGTGTGTAATTGTCCAATTTGGGAAATTCTTGTTTCAAATATGCAATGTTTGGGTTTGTTACGAATTCATCATTGTCTGTGTAGAATAAGATTTTGCTTTCTTTTAAGGCATCTAAACAGGTTGGTTTAAATTTGTGTTTTTGTATTACATTTGCGAAGTATCGTCCTACGTAGGAGTTATCATCGGTATTTTTAATATTGTTTATATCGATGATTGGCATTTTTTGTGTCAAATATTGTGAGGCAAGAAGGCTGCCTGCACTATATCCGTAAAGAATTACTTCATTCCCTTTAGCATTTTCTGCTTTAATCATGTCATTTAGATTGTTTAAAAGCGGTGTTGCGTTGGCAGGTTTGCTTATCCATATTGCATCATGCAAAGTGTGAGAAAGCGTGGCTCTTCCAAACTGTGCAATTTTGGAACCGGCGTTTTTTACATATGCAAGAGCTTTGTCTAATACTCTTAGATTTTCTTCTGTTTTGTCTGCCCAGAAAAAAATAAGTGCGTTGTCTCCTATTTTTTTCTCCCCGTTGTTAAGCAGTTTTTTGTGCATTAACGGGTCATTTTGTATTTTTGTGACCATGTCATCATGAACATTACGAACTGATTCATCAAAAGCCTCTTTTGTTTCATAGGCTCCATGGATATATATAATGTTTATTGGTTGTGCATTATTGTTTATTGGCAATGTATTTGATTTAGCATTGGCTATATTCAGTGATGATAAAAATATAATTAATGCTATTATGAGTTTTGTCAGTGTGTTTTTCATACTTGCCTCCGCAATATTCTTATTTAATGTATGGTTGAAGCATTTCTTTGATTTTTTCAAATGCTTCATCAGGTGTTAATTTGACAGTTTCACCTGTTTCTCTGACTTTGAATTCAACAAGACCTTCATTAATAGTTTTTCCGACAGTTATTCTAAACGGGAAACCTATCAAATCGGCATCCTTGAACTTAACTCCGGCACGTTCGTCACGGTCATCAAGAACTGCCTCAACTTTAGCGTTCAATAGTTTTTCATAAAGTTCATTGGCTACCTTCATTTGAAGCTCATCTTGTATATTTACCGGAACAATATCAACATGATATGGCGCAATGGCAACAGGCCATTTAATTCCCCATTCATCATGGTGGCGTTCAACTGCTGCTGCGGCTGTTCTCGAGATTCCGATTCCGTAACATCCCATGATGAACGGCTGTGTCTTTCCGTTTTCATCAAGATATACAGCATTCATTGCTTTTGAATATTTTGTACCAAGCTGGAAAATGTTGCCTACTTCAATACCTTTTGTAACATACAACGGCTCACCGCAATCAGGACATTTTTCACCTTTTTCAACAAGTCTTATGTCTGCAAAAATCGGTTCTTCAAAATCAGAAAGATTTACGCCGACAAAGTGTTTGTCTGTTTCGTTTGCACCGATTACAAAGTTTTTCATTTCTTTGGCTGTCAAATCAGCAACAACTGTGATTTTTTCGCCTTCGTATTCTTCAGGGATTTTAACCTGTTCGATATTTTTAGGTCCTACGAAACCTTTGCTTGCACCAAAGATGGCCTCCAATTCCGCAGGAGCGGCACTTCTGATTTCGTTAGCGCTCACAGCATTCATAACCTTTGTTTCTTCAAAAGTCTTATCCGCTCTGATTAAAGCCATAACAATTTTGTTATCAGCAATATAAATCATAGATTTTAAAATTATTGTTTGAGGGATTTTTAAGAAATCTGCCAGTTCTTCAATTGTTGTTGTGTTTGGTGTATCTACTTTTTTGAATTCACTGAAATATTTGCTTCCGTCAACTTCAGCGGGTTCAAGAACGGAAACAGCATGGTTAGCATTTGCCGCATAACCGCAGGCTTTATTCTTACAGAAGAATACATCGTTTTCGCCTGCATTGTTTTCTGTATCATCGATTAAAACCATGTATTCATGAGAAACCGCACCACCAATTGCACCTGAATCTGATTGAACGGCTTTTGTTTCCAATCCGCAGCGTTCAAATATTTTGTAATAAGCTTGCGCCATATCAGCGTATGATTTTTCCAGTCCTTCTTGAGAAGAATCAAAGCTGTAAGCATCTTTCATAATGAACTCACGACCTCTTAAAAGACCGTATCTCGGACGAACTTCGTCACGAAATTTTGATTGAATCTGATAAAGGTTAACAGGCAGCTGTTTATAAGATTTAATACCTTCTCTGGCAACAGAAGTTATGACTTCTTCATGAGTAGGACCGAGGCACATACCTCTGTTATGACGATCTTTGAGTCTCATCAGCTCTTTTCCGTATACGTCCCATCTGCCGGATTCTTTCCAGAGCTCTTCCGGCTGTACAAACGGCATAAGCATTTCTTGTGCGCCTGCTCTATCCATTTCTTCTCTTACGATATTTTCAACTTTTTTCAAAACTCTCCACATCAAAGGCAAATAGTTGTATACGCCTTGTGCGAGTTTTCTTATGTATCCTGCTCTAACAAGCAGTTTATGACTCATTACCTCAGCATCTGAAGGGAATTCTCTCAGTGTTTGTACAAACAATTTTGACATTTTCATAGTTTGCAAATCCTCTTATATTACATTTTCTTTAATGTTAGCACAAAAAAACTTGATAATAATTTTTCAGCAGTCTAAAATTGTAGTACTAAATAAACTTTTACAGAAGGGAATGAAAACAATGAAAAAAGATATTCATCCGGAATATAAAAAAATGAAAATCAAATGTGTTTGCGGCAATGAAATCGAAACAGGTTCTATTGAAGAAAACATTACTGTTGAAATTTGCAACAAATGCCACCCATTCTACACAGGCAACCAAAAAATTATGGATACTGAAGGTAGAGTTGAAAGATTCAAAAAAAGATACGAAAACAAATAGTCAGTATCAAACAAGATTTAAAAAGAGCCTTAAAAGGGCTCTTTTTTTGTGTATATAAATTAGGCGTATGACTACTGATTCCAATTTTTATGTATAATTAAATCAAGGGTAAGTTCCTTACCTCCTCGACACACGTATTTACGGAGAAGACGGTCGAAGGGAGGTGGTATTATGAATAAGCAAATAATAAAAGCTGCAATCATTGCAGTGATAGCAGCTCTTAAAATTGCATTATTATTCATTTAAGGGAACGAAGCGGTTGTCTTAGCTGTTTGCCCGGCTAGGGCAACCTCCCTTTATTTTATTATAAATCATTTGTCTCAAATTTCAAGATACCAGAGTTTTGTATTTATGTAGATTACAGACGACATTTGTCGATTATAGTTTATAGATTTTATGTTGTAATCAATATATAATTTTTTAAATAGTCAAATGAGGTGTTTAACAGTGCAAAAAACTATTATAAAAAGAAAAAAGATTCGGAATATTTATAAGAAAATTTACACAGTCTATTATCTCAATTCCATTTTGAATAAAACTTTTTTGGGTTGTGTTGACTTGGATGAAATAGAATTGAGCACACTTTCAGAATTGAATGATTACTTTTTGAATTCTTTAAGAAAAGAAGTTATCAAAATGATTCCTCCGCAATAAAAAAACAGCTCCGATTTCTCGAAGCTGTTTTTTTATATTAAGTCTTGTATTACCGGCGTTCGGCAAAAGCGTGTTTCGCCTCACATGGACAGCTGCGTGTCCGCACGGAATACGCTACTCAACGATTTTGTCTACAACACCGGCACCAACAGTACGTCCGCCTTCACGAATAGCGAATCTCATACCTTGTTCGATAGCAACAGGTGCAATCAATTCAACGTCCATAACAACGTTGTCACCAGGCATAACCATTTCGCCTTCGAATTTGATAGAACCGGTTACGTCAGTTGTTCTGATGTAGAACTGAGGTCTGTATCCAGGGAAGAAAGGAGTGTGACGTCCGCCTTCTTCTTTTGTTAAAACGTAAACGTTAGCTGTGAATTTAGTGTGAGGTGTGATTGATCCGGGAGCAGCCAATACTTGACCACGTTGGATTTCAGTTTTGTCAACACCACGGAGCAAAGCACCGATGTTGTCACCTGCGAGACCTTCGTCTAACAGTTTTCTGAACATTTCAACACCTGTAACTGTTGTTTTCTTAGTTTCGCCGAAACCAACAATTTCAACTTCTTGACCAACTTTAACACGTCCTCTTTCAACACGGCCTGTTGCAACTGTACCACGACCTGTGATTGAGAATACGTCTTCAACCGGCATCAAGAAAGGTTTGTCCAAATCACGTTCAGGAGTTGGGATGTAAGCATCAACTGCATCCATCAATTCCCAAATTTTGTCAACCCATTTATCTTCGCCTCTTTTAACTGAAGCGTTAGCTTGAACAGCTTCTAAAGCTTTCAAAGCAGAACCTTTGATAATAGGAATATTGTCACCGTCGAATTCGTATGAAGATAACAATTCTCTTGTTTCCATTTCAACGAGGTCGAGCAATTCTTCATCGTCAACCATATCGCATTTGTTCAGGAATACAACCAATTTAGGTACACCAACCTGTCTTGCCAAGAGGATGTGTTCTCTTGTTTGAGGCATAGGACCGTCAGTTGCAGCGATAACGAGGATACCGCCGTCCATTTGAGCTGCACCTGTAATCATGTTTTTAACGTAGTCAGCGTGACCAGGGCAGTCAACGTGTGCATAGTGTCTGTCTGCTGTTTCGTATTCTACGTGAGCAGTAGAGATAGTAATACCTCTTGCTTTTTCTTCGGGAGCAGCATCGATTTCATCGAATTTTTTAGCTTGAGCTTGACCAGCTGCTGCCAATACAGAAGTGATTGCTGCTGT
>DBGCOP010000039.1:0-1236 GCA_048360435.1 Candidatus Limenecus sp.
AACAAGATAATCATCAACACTCAACAGATCCGCAACTTCCTTAACGGAATAGGACCAGGATTTCAATTCTTTTCCCGGTTCTTCTCCGGTAACTTTATGATATTTAATCTGATTGGCGTACCATTTTTCAAAGCTGGCAATATTGATTCGTATCTTTCCGGCAATCTCTTTAGATTCAAAAACATTTTTATGTACCAGCCAGTATCGATCTGTCTTTTTTAATCCCAGCAGCTTTCCCATTTCCGGCACGGTCATCCAGGTTCTCTTTTGTGTTGGACGCCGTTTGTAAGGACTTTCTTCTGAAATCTTCGAAATGATTTCTTCCACATCGTCCATTTCCGGAATTCCTTTTTGTTTCATAATTGCTGTTGCCATTTATTTTTCACTTCCTGTCTTTTTAGTGTTAGTGTTTTTTTCTTATATCATATCTCAAATCCAGAAAAAAATTTAGGATGTCGATGCAGACAAAATCTGCCTGATCAACACCCTGTTTTTTACTGTTCCAAGTTATCGAGCCAATCATCGAAACTCTTCTTGGAGATGCGATACTTGCCACCATCCAACTGAATCCACCGAAATTCCTTTTTCTTTAAAAGGTTATAAATAGTAGGTCTGCTGACTCCTAAGATTTCCTGTAACTCCTGAACTGTATAACATCTTTTCTCTGTCATCTCTTTATCCTCTTTTCTTTGAAATACGAAAGAAAAATTATTCCTTCATATAACGAAACGCTCAGAGCATGTTTTACAGTGGTCAAAAGCAAATTTTTTTACTTTTTTTCTTACGAGTTTTCTTGCGAGTTTTTTTTATACCACTCGTAACATTAGATTTCTGCATTTTTCCTGAAATTAAGTAAAGAAAAAGAGCATATGGAATTGAATCCATACACTCTATGATTACTGGAACTTTATTTCATTTTTAATTCAACAAACAGGAAGTTGTCATTTTCCTGTACTTATAATTTTTCATCAAAGTGGTTGCATCATCTCAAGAATGATTCCATCCGGGTCTCTGAAATAAAAAGCTCTGCTTTCCCCAAATCCATCTGCCCTAAAATCGAAATACTGCGGTTCAGACAAGCACTCCACATGATTTTCGATAAGGGTTTTGTAAACAAAATCAATGTCATCCGTGTAAAAGCATACTTCTGAGATAGATGTCGTAAACAAGTCTGATTGTTCTTTATGGATTTTGCTGTCTACAAACTGAATCAATTCAATCGGTGGTGCTTCAAGA
>DBGCOP010000040.1:0-93845 GCA_048360435.1 Candidatus Limenecus sp.
GTGTGGTAGGTCAGTGTGTATGTATTAGTTTAAAATTAATTTCTCTCTTTAATTCTCTTTTGGTTTTGTTTATCTCTCGTATATATATAAAGTATTTATTAATTAAATAATTGCCTTTTGGGTTTTGTTTTGCTTAACATTTGTTAACAAAAGAGCGCAAACCTTTTGTTTACGCTCTTTTTTATTTTTAAGGATTAGCAGAATTTATCCGGGATAATCTGAAACATCGTCTTCGATAATGTCAAAGTCGTTCTTTTTCCAGCCTTTGAATCCACCTGTCAAAACCATAACAGGATATCCTTCATCAGCAAGTTTGTAAGCGCATTTTGCTGCAAGGTGACATGTGAAATTGTAGCTGTAAAGTATATTTATCTTTTCTTTTGAAAATTTAACAAGCTGGTCTTCAAGTTGGTCAGCAGGTAAATGTGAAGCAAAAGGAATGTGCCCTTTGATAAAATCTTCATATTCTCTTACATCAAAAAGATCAAATTCTTCAAGGTGTTTTTCAAGCATTTTTTTCAACTTTAATGGTCCGATTGTATATGCGAGTTCATTGAGAAAATATTCTTTTGCTTTGTTTGTATCGTTTGTTCTTTTTTTGATTTCTTTCATATTTTTCCTCCGGTATTATCAGCATAAATATGAATGAAAATAAGAGAAAATACATTAACCAAGCGAGCTAGCCGGATTTGATGTATTGTATAATTATTTTATGCGGAATAATGTAGTTCTAACTAATGAAACCCTGCCTAATATGATTGAATTTAGAGGCAGCTGGCGTTCATATCAAAGGGATTTTCTTGATGATATAAGAATTCACCTCCTTGATAAAAAACTTAATGTTGTAGCTGCTCCTGGAGCAGGAAAGACAACTCTTGGGATTGAGATAATAAAAAGATTAAACAGACCTGCATTAATTCTTGCTCCGACTATTACTATAAAAAATCAGTGGAAACAGAGAATTGTTGATGGTTTTTTGCCGTCTGATGCTGATACAAATTGGATAAGCACAAGTATCAAAGATATTAAAACAATTACTTCAACCACGTATCAAGCTTTGCATACAATTTTAAAAGACAGTATGACAAGAGACAAATTTATTGAAGAATTAAAAAAACATGGCATAAAAACGCTTGTTCTTGACGAGTCTCATCATCTTAGAGCTGAGTGGTATCGTTCTTTGGAATATTTGTGTTCTAAACTTTCGGATAAAGACTTTAGAGTTGTTTCATTGACGGCAACACCTCCTTATGATGTTTCAATGAGTGAATGGAACAATTATTATTCCCTTTGTGGTCCTGTTGATGCTGAAATCTCTATTCCTGAGCTGGTTAAAAACGGTGATTTGTGTTTTCATCAGGATTTGTTGTGGTTTTCTGATTTAAGTAAGGAAGAAAAGAAAATTGTTTTTGACTATGAGGAGAATAGAAGAAAATTTTTTGATTATTTAAATAAAAAGTCAGGTTTTTCTTATTCGGTAAAAACTTCTGTTTTTGTCAGTGATTATGAAAATCATATAGAGATAATTTATGACGATACTGATTTTACAATTGCCTTGATTTCTTATCTTTTATCAATTGATGATATGAACATAGAAGCAAAGGTACTTATTGAATTTTTAGCTTTGGAGCCTGAGTTCATACCTCCATTTGATTATGATACAGCTGAGGTTTTATTCAACGGAATTTTAGGGAAATATAAAAAGTATTTTAAAAATGTTCCTATTTTGAAATCTAAACTTAAAGAATACGGGCTTTTGAAATCTGCCGCATGTGTTGATTTTAAAGGTGAATCTGATTTTAAAAAGCTTTATGCAAGAAGCATAAATAAACTTGACTCAATTAAACAAATTACGGAATTGGAATCAGAAATATTAAAGGAAAATCTTAGAGAAGTTGTTCTTTTAGATTATATAGGAGGAAAGAATGTCTTTGGGCTGAGTGTTTTGACTGTTTTTGACGCAATAGATGAACTTTCTTCAAAAAATCCTTTAAAAGCAGGAATTTTAACCGGTTCATTGATTGTAATTCCCAAAACTTCAAAAGCAGTATTGTACGATTTGTTGCAGAAGTATGGTATAAAAAATGAAAATGTTTTGACTGCGAATTTCAAAGAAGGATATTTGAGGGTTGAAACATATGGAGGTGTAAATCTTGTACCTATAATAACAGAACTTTTCGAAAAAGGTGAAATAAATGTTCTAACAGGTACACAGGCTCTTTTGGGTGAGGGATGGGATGCTCCTTGTGTAAATACACTTGTTATAGCAAGTTCTGTCGGTTCGTTTATGTTGTCTAATCAGATTAGAGGCAGAGCTTTGAGAACTTACAAAAGATGTCCTCAAAAAACTGCTGATATATGGCATCTTGTTTCTTTAACACAGGAAGATGAGAGTTTTGATTTGAATGTGATTAGAAGAAGATTCGAAACATTTGAGGGAATAAGCTTTGTAGATGATAAAATTCGTAATGGCTTATTTAGGCTTGGTTATAATTCTGATTTAATAAAAAAATCAGATTGTCAAAAACTCAATGAATATTCTCGCAAAAAAGCTCAGGAACGTTTTTTGTTGAATCAACGCTGGAATCAGGTTTTTGATGAGACAATGATTTCTGAGTCAAAGATTCGTCCTCAGGTATATGAGGCTGTACAAGTCCAGGATATAAAACTTCCATTGTTTTTTTATAGAGAATGTAAAAATCCGATTTTTAAATTTTTTAGGAATCTCATTGGAAAATATTATGTCCGATATACTCAAAAAGAGGTTTTTGAGATTGCTCAGGCTCTGCTTAAAACAATGTGTGAAACCAATATTATTTTGTCTTCTTATGATGAAATAAAACCGGTAAGCAATATAAGTTTTGATAACAGTAAAAAGACTACTACAAATTTCTTAACTCTTGTGAATTGTTCAAATTATGAACGTAATCTTTTTGTTAAAACTTTGAATGAGATGTTTAGTGCACCGGAAAAACAACGATATATCCTGAAAAAATATGATAATGAAACCGAAAAAGAAAGGTATTTGGCTGTACCGGAGATAATTGGTACAAAGAAGAATAAAGTAAAAATTTTCGAAAAGAATCTGGAACCTGTAATCGGTTATATGAACATAATATTTACAAAAAATCCTGAAGGAAGAAAAGAACTTTTAAAAGCCAGATTTAATACAATTGAAATGTACAAAGTACAAAAGAGTAAAATTTGGATTTAAAATTTTTCTTTTGACCTTTTGTTCACGTAAGCATTTACACCGCTTGTGATAATCAGGTCAGGTTCTGTGTCAGCAAATTCCTGAAGCTTTGCTAACCCTTGCTGGCTTTTTCCCTGTTCCATTAAAATCATCCCGACCATGATGAGTGACAGAGGATTTTTGGCAGAGTTTTTCTGGTAATATTTAAGCTTTTGAGAGAGAATTCCCTGCCTTTTGAATACTACTGCAAGATCTTCGTAATATGTAAGGTTCATGGGATTCAGTTTTATTGCTCTTTGCAAGGTATCTTGTGCAAGAGCAGGATATCCTATTTTCATGTAGCAGTTGGCCAGGTTTGCATAGTAAACAGCACTCGCCTGTGAATCTGGATTTAGGAGCACTGCCATCTGGAATTCTTTTATTGCGGGAGCATAATATCTGTCTTGCATATACAAAACTCCCATATTGTTGTGTTTGACGGCATTTCTTTCTGCATCAATTGTCATAACATCCATTTTTGCATAACTGCATTGAGGAATGAGAGTTAAACAAAATATGACAAGAAGCTTTTTGAGGTTTTTCAAGGTAATTGCTCCGTTACAGAATTACGATTTCTTGTCCTTCTTTCGGAAGGAAACAGTCTTTACAATTATCAGTATAATGCTTTTCTATGTTAAGTAAAAATTCATCTGTGTAATTCGGATCATAATGATAGAAAGCGAGTGATTTAGCTTTTGCTTGAGAAAAGGTTTCAAGTGCCATATCAAATGTAGAATGTCCGTAACCCTGTTTTGAAAAGTATGAATTCAGATATTCTTCGGTTGTGTATTGTGCATCATGGATAAGTAAATCGGTGTCTCTTGCGAACAGAACGAGTTTTTTGTTTGCACCGATAAACCCTTCTGTATCTGTTGCATAAACTAAAGATTTGTCTTTGTAAGCTATTTTGTAAATCATTACACCTTGTTTTGGATGAGAATTTGATTTTAGGCAGCTTATTATGACTTCATCTCCTTCGGGTGTGATATCTTCATCTGATTCGATTTTTATCATTTCAGGCATATCTGAATCTTCTGTAAAGATTAGTGCATAATTGTCATTTATGTCATAAAAACTAAGCTTTGCATTCAGGTCATTGAGCGAAAGAGGAAACGACCTGTCAAACATAAGCTGTGATATTACACTGTCCAGACCTTCTTCGTATTCTGAAAATCCGACTATGTTAACTTTTGAACTGTTTATGTGTAAAGGTTTGAAAAAAGGAAGACCTTGTATGTGGTCATTGTGCACATGGCTTAAAAGGATTGTTGCACTAATCGGTTCTTTGTGGAATTGTGCGGCATAATCTTTCATAAGCTCTGTTCCGCATTTTATTATTCCTGTTCCTGCATCAAGGATAATCAAATGACCGTTGACGTTAACTTCTATACAGGCAGTGTTTCCTCCATATTCAAGAAAGTTGAAATCAGGTGTAGGGTGGCTTCCTCTTACTCCTCTGAATTTTACTAAAAACTTGTCTTTTGATTCTCTCATAATAAGCTCCTGAATTTTAAGAAAATGATACGTTATTTCTTCTTATTTGTCCAGAACAACAACGGCGTTTTGGTCTGATTCTTCTCCGCTGTAAGTGCTTGATGAGAAGGTCAAGATTTTAGCTTTTTTCTGTACTTCTTTGAGCCTGGTTTCTCTGAAATCAAAATTGAAAACAACTTTGTTTTTCAGATTATTTACGGTTATGATTCTGAAAGCACAGGGGTATGTGACAAGCGAGGGTGTGCTGACATGAAGGATATGACCTTCTTTATAAATTCTTGCAGCATGGTAGTGGCCTGAAAATACGGCAATAGGAATTTTGTGGCTGTCTAATGTTTCTTTAAACTCCTGTGCATTTATGAGTCTGTGGTGGAAACTGGGGAACGGCTCATGCAAAGGATGATGAAGGAAAATCAATGGCACCTGATTTTCTTTTTGAGCATCACTTAGCTGGCAGTCAAGCCATTTCAGTTGTTCCTGTGGTAATTCTCCGTTTGCTGTTATTCTTGTGTCGACTGTTGCATCCAGAACAATTACCCTGTAACCTTTTTTGGGAATAAAAGAATAGTATCTGTTTTCAAAATTCATATTTTTGTTTCGTTTTTGCAGATAGTCGAAATACTTGTCTTTTTTGAAGCTGGTTCCGACAGCAGCATCATGGTTTCCAAATGCAAAATACCAGGGAGATTTAAGCTTGTTCATTTGGTCACAAGCCTGTTCTAAAAGCGGTTTTTGGGGTTTGTCAATTAAATCTCCGGTTTCTAAAACAAAATCAATTTTCGGTATTTCATTTATTTGTTCAACCACATCTTTGAGCAAAGGTTTTGACGAAGCCAGAACTTTGTAGCTTGTGTCGACAGTTTTGTCCGAAAGATGTACATCTGAAATCTGTGCAAATTTCAGTGTATCAGCGTATGACAGTGCTGTTACACCAAAGTAAACAAATACGGTAAAAAGTGTCCAGTAAACTAATCTGCCTAAAAAACTTTTCTTTTTTTTCGCCATTTTATCTGCTCCTAAAAATTATTTTCGTTTGCTTTTTCTACTATCTCATCTATTGTATCTCTATCAAAGTTTGCTTTTTTATTCAACAGGTGTACAAGATATTCTATGTTGCCTGCCGGACCTTTAATCGGTGAGAAGGTTAACTGTTTCGGGTAAAGTCCTATGTTTTCGGCAAATTCTATTACTTCTTCGATAACTTTTTTATGTGTTGATTTTTCTCTTACCACTCCGTTTTTACCCACAAGTTCTTTTCCTGCTTCGAATTGTGGTTTTATTAAAGAAACAATTTCTTGTTTTTCGTGATTCATTAGCTTTAATATATTTTCAAGGACTTTTGTTATAGAAATGAAGGATAAATCCATTGCACAAAAATCAGGCAGAGTGTCTTGTTCGTCATAAATTTCTGAAGGGGCGCAGTTTTTGATGTTGGTTCTTTCTATGACCTTCACTCTTTCGTCGCGTCTGAGCTTCCATGCGAGCTGGCCGTATCCCACATCTACTGCATAGACTTTTTTTGCATTGTTTTGAAGCATGCAGTCTGTGAAGCCGCCTGTTGATGCACCTGCATCGAGACAAATTCTGTCAGTGAGGTCAATTTCAAAGGCTTTTATTGCCTTGTCGAGTTTGAGTCCGCCTCTTGAGACAAATGGGAGCGATTTTATTTCGATTCTGGTGTTTTCTTTCAGCTCAATCTGGTAGCCTGATTTTGTTATGACTTCATCATTGATTTTTACATCACCTGCCATAATTGCACCTTGAGCTTTGCTTTTTGTTTCAAAAAAGCCTTTGTCAACAAGTATTTTATCAAGTCTTTCTTTGTTTTTTGCCATAGGTTTATTATTGCATGAATACAAAATTTCAGATGACAAAATTGAAAAGCTCTTTTATGTCAACTTCCAGAGCCTGTGCAATTTGTTTTAGATATATGATGCTGGGGTTTGCTTTGCCGTTTTCAATTAAACTTATGTAATTTCTGTCTAAGTTTGATAGCGAGGCTAATCCTTCTTGAGAATATTTTTTATTATTTCTCAAAATTTTAATTTTACTACCAAGTTTTTTTAAAAATAACTCATTTTCCATTTTATTAATTTTAAATTATTGACAACAAATAATCCTCATAATATATTAATAATATTCATATTATATTATGAATATTATTAATTAAATAAGAAGGAAAAGTGGAATGAACATAAAAGAACAAATAAAATTAATCAAAAAATCAGTGAACAGTGATATGGACAAGATTTCACGTTTGATTAAAAAAATTGCAAAAAAAGATAATGACACAGATGAGCTTCTGCTCCTTCTCAAATTACTCTATGACACACGCAGAAATGTAGAAAATAAAATACACCAGTATGAAAAACGTATGTGTTAGCTCAGGTTTAAAAGTTTTTTTGCATTAGCGGTTGTTGCTTCTGCCACCTCATCAAAACTTATGCCTCTAAGCTGAGCAATTTCTTCGGCAACAAGTTTTACATAAGCAGGCTCATTTTCTTTGCCTCTGAATGGTACAGGAGCCATATACGGTGCATCTGTCTCAAGAAGCAGTCTGTCAAGAGGTACAATCTTTGCCACTTCTTTGACCTTTTTCGCGTTTTTGAAGGTTACTACCCCGCCAAGAGCAATGTAAAATCCCTCTCTTACGCATTCCATTGCAAATTCCGGACTTCCTGAAAAACAGTGCATAACAACCCCGACTTCATTTGCTTTTGTTTTCTTAAGGATTTCAAAACTGTCAAGATGTGCTTCTCTATCATGGACAAGAACAGGTTTGCCTGCTTCTTTTGCTATTAAGATTTGTTTTTCAAAGATTTCTTTTTGAAGTTCAACCTGTGATTTGTCCCAGTAATAGTCAAGCCCGATTTCTCCAACAGCTATGATTTTTTGGCTTTTCAAATATTGTTTCATCAACTCTTGAGCCTCTTCATCGAAGGAATTTACTTCCTCAGGGTGCACTCCGACCGCACCATACACATTTTGATATTTTTCGCACAGGCAGGCTATTCTTTCAAATCCTTTTGGTTCTACACCGGGGATTACAATTTTTTCCACGCCGTAATCTTTTGCTTTTTGAATTACTTCATCAAAACGGGTTTCAAAATTTTCCATGTCTATGTGGGAATGAGTGTCTATTAGCATTTTTATTCCTAATGTATTAAAAAAGGCTGTTGATTATGGCTTTTTTGTTTTCATCATGAACCTTTGCCAGCACATCTTCTTTGTTGATTCCGTCAAGTTTATTGAGCTGTTTTAATGCGCTGACAGCTTCGCAAAGAAGAATTTCGTTGTGTGAATTCAAGAGATTTTTTATGTTTTCTTCGGCTGTTGTAAGATTATATTCACAAACGACTCTGAGTGCACTGCTGATTCGTCCTGCCGTAGCGGATGATTCTGATATTTCTAAAACTGCAAGCTTTTTCTGTGCATTCCAGAAGTATTCCTGCTGGCGTTTCAGAATTGTATAAATTTCTGAAATTTCCTGTTTTGTATTTTTGTCTTCATCGAAAGTGTATTCATCGTTTTCATTCAGCATTTCGAATTTTGAAAGTGCTTTCAAAAGAACAACTGCTGCCTGAGGATTTTTGTTCTGTCCGTTGTATGAAATCAAATATGACAATACGTCAAACATTTCAAAACAGAAAATTTGATTCAACGGCAAGATTTCTCCCAGTCCTGAAAGAATATTGTCCAAACAGGTTAACGCTGAGGTAACATCCTCTTCTAAAAGTTCCATAAGGCTTTGTAGATAAGGGATTTCACCGGCGATGTTTTCTGACATTGAGGATTTTTCCATTGCCTGTAATAAAGCTTTTACTGCACTTTTGTCCTCATAGGCAATAAGAAATTTTACTGCTTTTAACACTGTAAAGTCGTCATCTGAGTTCAAAAGTTCAATTGCCTTGTCATAAGCTTCTTGAATTTTCATTGCCCCCAGAGCTTTAGCAGAGTTAAATGAGATTGCCTCATTATCGCTGAATGCATATTGTGTTAAAAGATCAGCTGCAATTGTGTCAGGAATGTATGAAAAATATTTTGCACAGTATGCTTTTTCATTGTCTGTTCCTTTTTCAAACAATTCCATAATCTCATCTGTCAAATCTTCATTGGCAAATCTTGCAAATGAGCCTACGATTGTATCTTCGAAGTCAGGTGAGTAAACATCCAGAAATTTAAACAAATTTCTGTAATTGTCTTTGTTTATAGCTTTTTGAAGTCTTTTGTTTACATTATTTTTTACAAAATCAAACAAAAAGTCACTTTTTTGCGCAAGCAGTTTAAACGCTTCAACATCAGCGTTGTCGATTATTTCCTTTGCAGCGTGAAGGGCTTTTTGTTCTTCCTTTGCTGTCAGGTCTTTTACGAGTTGTTCTTTATTTGTCATAAAATACTTTCTAAATTATTCTCTGAAGCTTAGTTCCGCAAAAGATTTTTTCAGGTTGTTTCTGATTGAGTTCATTTGTTCTTCTACTGCTTCATCTGTTAATGTTGCTTCTGAATTTTGCATTTTAATTCTGAAAGCCATACTTTTGTAACCTTCTTTAATGTGTTCTCCCTGATATATGTCAAAGAGCTCTTCACCGTTAAAGAGATTGCTTTTTACTGATTTTTTGATTACCTTCGCAATATCTTCGTGGCTTATTGATTCAGGTACAATAAAGGCTAAATCT
Source organism: Candidatus Limenecus sp. (assembly GCA_048360435.1). Taxonomy (GTDB): domain Bacteria; phylum Cyanobacteriota; class Vampirovibrionia; order Gastranaerophilales; family Gastranaerophilaceae; genus Limenecus. Next base: position 9,403 of record DBGCOP010000040.1, read on the forward strand.
CTTTGTACTTCAGGGAACAATGAGAGTTTTTTATATCTGATTGTTGAATGGTGTACTGATTGAAGAAGTGTCTCAAGATCAATTTCAAACAGGTATACATTCTGTTGGAATTTTTGTTTGTCTTTTAATATCGGATGAACTTCGCCCAGGAATCCAACTTCAATCGGCTGTTTGCCTAACATTACAAGTTTGGCGCATTTGCCGGGGTGAAGAAATTCTTTTGTTCCTGACTCACACGGTCTGAACTGGATTCTGTTTTCAAGTCCCAGAAGTGAAATAAGGTCTTGTATTATACCTTTTACAACGTAAAAATCAGGCTCACTGAGTTTTGATTTTTGTGTCCATTTTTCGTTATTTACGTTTCCTGTTACTGCTCCTGCCAGAATTCTTTTTTCTGTTACACCTGAATCTTTTTCAGATGCTTCGTGGTCGTGGAAATAGGTTCTTCCCATTTCATAAATCCAAAGGTTTTTCTGTCCGTTTGATATGTTATTTTTCACTACATTTAATATGCTTGGCATCAGAGATTGTCTGAGCATTGTATGGTCTTCGCTTTGAGGGTTGCATACTTTTACTGCTTTTGAGTCATCAAATTTTACACAGAACTCTTTATACAATGGTTCTCCCACTAGAGAAGAAGTTACTGCTTCTAAGAATCCGTTTCCGAGAAACATATTATTAATGTTTTTAAGAATTTTGTTTTCTTCTCTGATTTCAGGTGATTGTGTGTTTTTGGGCAATGTCGGATCAATTTTGTCAAAACCGTAAATTCTTGAAATTTCTTCTATGAGGTCAATTTCTCTGTATACATCAACCATTCTGAAAGACGGAACCTTGAATTTTGCTGCTATTTCATTTTTGCCAAGCAGTTCAAAGCCAAGATTTTCAAGAATTTCTATACATTTTTCGGCAGGAATTTCCGTGCCTAAAATACGTTTAATTTGTGCAAATCTGAGAGTTATATCAATTTCAGGCAGTTTGTTGTTTCCTGTTTCAACAATGCCGTCTACTTTTGCCTCGGCAAGATCAACCATCAACTGCATTGCACGAAGCAAAGCAGGTTTAACCATTTCAATGTCAATGCCTCTTTCAAATCTGGCACTGGCTTCGCTTCTATATCCTACGCTTCTGGCAGAACGTCTGTTTTGAGCCGGAGTGAAATATGCTGCTTCAAGTGCGATATTCTTTGTATTGTTGTCTACTTCACTGTTGGCAGAACCGAATACACCTCCGATACATACAGATTGCTCTTTTGTTGCAATCAGCACTGTATCATTGTTTGTTTTTCTTTCGACTTCATCAAGTGTAACGATTGTTTCTCCTTCGAAGGCTCTTCTTACACAAAGGTATCCGTTTAATTTGTCTTTATCAAATGCATGTAATGGGCAGCCGTATTCGAGAAGAACATAATTTGTGATGTCGACTACATTATTTATGGCTCTGATTCCGCAAGCCGTGAGTCTTCTTTGCATCCATTCAGGTGAAGGTTTAATCACAACATCCTTCAAAAGTCCCAGGCTGTAATATTTACAGCCTTCTTCATCAAGGATTTCAACTTTGAATTTATCTGTTGATGTATCTTGTGTATTTTGAAGCGGCGAGAAGTTCAATTTTTTATTAAAAATTGCCGAAAGCTCTCTTGCTACGCCGATGATTGACATTTCATCACCTCTATTGGCTGTCGGAGCAACATCAAAAACAATATCTTCTTTTATATCGAGTACTTTTTCAAGTGCTTCACCGAGTTTCAAGTTCTCATAAAGTCTGTTCAAAATAAGTATGCCGTCTTCTTCCTGCATATTTTCAAGACCGAGTTCATCTTGTGAGCAAAGCATTCCTTGAGATTCAACTCCTCTGATTTTTGCCGGAGTAAGTTCAAATTGTTCACCTGTTTTTCTGTCGAGTACTTTTGAGCCGACAGAAGCATAGGGAATAATTTGTCCTTCTTTAATATTTTGCGCACCGCAGACAACAGTTTTTGTTTCACCACCTAAGTCTACTGTTACAAGGTGAAGTTTGTCTGCATTCGGGTGCTGGTCAATAAGTTTTATTTGAGCAACTCTTATATTAGAAAATTTCGGACCTGTTTTTTCGATTTCTTCTACTTCAAGACCGCTCATTGTCAGTTCGTGAGCGATTTGTTCAGGTGTAACATCTGTTAAATCTACATATTCATTAAGCCATTCCAGTGAAATTTTCATAATCTATCCTTTTTTGTTATATTCTTAAGCCAATTTTATAATAAATAGCTATGAAAAAAAAGCGGTTTTTCTCAAAAACCGCTTTTTGTAACTTAAAATGGTTTTTAGTTGTCTCTTAGCTTTGCAAGAAGGTTTAAGATTTCTATATACAGCCATACAAGTGTGACCATCAAACCAAATGCTCCATACCATTCATAGTCTTTGGGCAGCTGGTTTTTTTGACCTTCTTCAATGAAATCAAAATCAAGAATCAAACATAATGAAGCAATTGTTACAACAATGCCGCTGAAAACAATGCTCATCGGACCTGTACCCGTGATGAACGGAATGCTGAAGTCAAAGAAGCTTCCGACAAGGCTTATCAAATACAAAATCATTATTGTTATAAGTGCTGTCATAATTGTTGATCTGAATTTTGCCGTAGCTTTGATTATTTTAGCTTTGTACAATGTTAACATTACGAGAAATGCAACAAATGTTCCTGCCACAGCCTGAACAGCAATTCCAGGGAATTGGGTTTCAAGAAATAATGAAAGACCTGCAAGCAGTGCACCTTCTGCAAAAGCATATATCGGTGCAAGATATTTTGCCATTTTGGGGAAAATTGCGGAAGCAAGTCCTGCAATAAGACCTCCTATCAGTGCAACCGTTAAAATTATCATTACTTTGTCGGAAAAACCGCCAAGTATTGTTTGATAGAATACGGCACAGCCTGAGATGAGCGCAATTAAAAGTAATACAAAAACTTTTGCAATTGTGCCGGACACTGTCATCGGCTTTGAATCAAGAAGCAGTTCTTTGTTGTCCATTCTTGAAAGAACAGGGTTTGTACTTTTAAACATTATTTTTCTCCTAAATTTCTTTTTTCGTTCCAGTTTATCAATAGCACGTTTTTAAACAAATATCAATTGTTTAAGTTATTCAAATAAAAACACAAGTTTTTTCTTAAAAGTTTCTTCAAACAGGTCTTTTTTCTTTTCTGCCATTTTTAAATTTGGTTTGAAGCCTATTGTTTTTATATACAAGTTTATGCTTGTGTCATTTTGTTGTGCTCGCATTCTGAGAATCAGATTTTTGTGGGGTTTATCCATCCCGTCTGCTATTCTTAAGATAGATGCGAGTTGTTTGACAAGAATCCTGTCATTATCTTTCAAAGATGCAAAGGTTTCATGTTTTTCAGGATTTGGGGCAGAACCCCTGTGGTATCTGGCTATGTTGGCTATGATTTTTGTTTCATAATCATCAAAACCTTGCAGTCCTTCTTCTATAATCATTTTCATAGAGTGTTTGTGGTGTGATTTTTTTTCTATGAAATATCCTATATCATGTAGTTTTGAAGCTTCTATGAGGTATTCTTTTTCTCTTTGTGTAAAACTGCAAATATTATTGTTTAAGGCATCAAATATCTTTATCGAATAGTTTTCGATTTGTTTTGCGTGTTCAATGTCTGCATTTTTTTCTTTTAAAATTTCGTCTGAAGTTTTAGTCATATTTTAAAAGTTTTTCTATTGTATCTAACAGGTAGTCTTGATTAAAGTTTGATTTCTTTATAAATGCATCAACATCCGGCATATCTTTTGCGAGATTTTCGGTGTCATATGATGAAATTATGATTACAGGAATATTTTTAAATTTTTGATGTGATTTTAGTTCTTTAACAAACATTCCTCCGTCCATTTCCGGCATTTCCATATCGGAAAGTATAAGATCAAAGTCATCTTTGTATAGTTTTTCAAAAGCTTCTCTCGGATTATTTACCATTTCAAAGCTGTATCCCCAGTGAACCAGAATATTTTTCAAAAGTTCTCGTGTTGTCATAGAATCATCAACAATGAGAATCTTATATTCTTTGTTTGGTTTTGTATTGATTTGATATTTAGGTACGGCCATTAACGGTTTTTCAACAGGTGTATAGGTGCTTTTGTATAAATCTGTGAGATTTAAAATCAGGCAAACTTCTCCATTTGCGAGTGTAGTAATTCCTGAGATATGTTTGAGTTTCATAATAGGAGGTTCAAGTTTTTTTTGAAGTATATCCTGATCTCCGAGAATTTTATCTACAATAAGTCCCATCAGTGAATTTTCAATTTCAATTAAGACTACTGTATGTTTTTCTGTTTTTGAAAAATCTGTTGCAGGAAGTCCCATAAGTTCGCTAAGGTAAAATATATTCACGGTTTTTCCGTCTATTATCATAGATTTTGTATCATTTCTGAAATAGACATCTTTTTTATTCACCCACATAACTGTTTTTATTGAAGTCATTGGCATTGCGAAAAGCTGTTTTGAAGATTCAACGATAAATGCTTTGAGCGTAGACATAGATATTGGCAGTTCAATTGTGATTTTTGTGCCCTGTTTTGGTACGGAAAATACTTTAACTGTTCCATTTAATTGGTTAATTTTGGTTTGAACTATATCGAGCCCCACACCTCTTCCTGAGATTTCTGTTACAACCTGTTCTGTTGAAAATCCGGGCCAGAAAATTATATTCATAATCTGTTCTGCTGAAAGATAGTCTGCTTCTTTTTGAGTTATTAAGTTTTTCTCAAGAGCTCTGTTCACAATTTTTTTTAGGTCTATTCCTCTTCCGTCATCGTGAATTTCGATGATAATTTTGTTTTGAAGGCTTTTAGCTATCAGATAAATTTTGCCTTTAGGTGATTTTCCGGCTGCTATACGTTCTTGAGGAGTTTCAATTCCATGGTCGATAGAGTTTCTGATTATGTGCATCAAAGGTGCTTTTATCTCTTCTATAACTTTTTTGTCAGCACTTGTTTCACTTCCTGAAATCAAAAGTTCAATTTCTTTTCCGGTATCTTTTGAAATATCTCGAATCATTCTCGGAAACATATGAAATATGGTTGCCAGAGGCAAAACTCTGATATTTTTAATCATTCCTTCAAGTTGTGTAATTATAAGGTTTTGTTTTGTATCTTCTTCATCAATAGATTTTTGAAGATTCAAAATTCTATTATTTAATTTTACAATTTTTGCTGAATTTTCCTGAAATATAGAAAAGATTTGTTTGCTGAAAAGTGAAAGCGTTGTGTAATCTATTTTTTCGGTGGTGTTCAAATATTTCCTGTCATAATATTTGATAAAACTTTGAGATTTGTGGTTGAAATTTCTCCATTCCACAAGGTCTTGAAGAATTTTTTCAAGTTCTGAAATATTTTTTTTGTGTTTAATTCTTCCTATAATCAATTCACCCATTTGATTTACGAGTCTATCGAGTTTTTTTGAGTCTACACGCAAGGTTCTGATAGATGTTGTTTCAAAAGAGTTGAAAAAGTCTTGTGCTTTTTTTACAGGAAGAGACGATTCATCCAATGTAGTACTCAGGTTAGTCAGAGGATTGACAGAGCTGTTCAAATCCAGCATTTGTTTAATTATATCAAGTCTTTGAAGAACAAGAGAAATATCTTCTGTATCTTCTTTTTCTTCCAAAGTCATTTTCTCAACAGAATTCAGACTCTGTTTGAGAATAGTTATAATTTCTTTTTCCGGTAATGTATTGCTGTTTTTTACAACTTCAAGAATTTCTTCAATTTTGTGTGAAATATCAATAGCTTCTTTATTCTTTGATAGCTCAATAATTATATCCAGTGCATCATTAAGAGCAGGTATTTGAGATAAGTTGTTTTCAAGTTTATTAAAACCTTCTTTAACAAATTCCACTTTCTCAAGAAAATCTTTGATTATAGATTCGTTTTCTTTATTAACAGAGGTTTTATCCTCTTTTTCTGCTTCTGTTTCATGTTTGAGTTTTTCTTCAACAGCTTTTTTATAATCAAATTGTTCTATTGAAAATTCTTCATAAATTTTATTAAGAGAATTGACGATGTTTGTGAGTTTTCCGTCAATTTCTTTTTGTTCTTCTTCTGTGAGAAGATTTGAGTTTTGAACAACAAAATTAAGTTTTTCTTCGAGATTATTTATTTCATTTTTTATATCAAAATAGTCTGTTTGTTCAAATTTTTCTGACAGCTGTTTGAGAAGGTAGTAAAAAGTTTCAATGTATGATTCACCGCCCTCTTTTCCAATGTTAATCAGAAGAAGAAAGGCTTCTGATATCAATGCATTTATTGTCAGTATATTTTTTTTGAATTCTTTTGCTTTTTTTGATAAAGAAGTTTTAATCTTTTTTTCTTCTTTAGAAACTGTTTCAGATATTGCTTCGTATTTTTTTATTAATTCATCAATATGGTCAATGAGTTTTTGGATATCATCTGTATAATATTCTTTTTTTATTTTTACAGATTCTTGTATCAGTTCATTTAGTAAATCCGTTGTTTGATATAAAGCATCTGAAATTTCTCTGTTTATTTCTATTTTATTTTCTTTAGCAAGACCCAGGACATCTTCGGCTTTGTGAGCCAGTCTTTGAATATTGTTAAAGCCAATCATTCTGGCTGCACCTTTCAAAGAGTGTGCATCACGAAACAGATAAACAATCAGTTCTTCTTTGTTGGGGTTTGTTTCAAGCTGCAAGAGGTTGTTATTCATCTTTTGGATGATTTCTTCAGTTTCACCCCTGAATATATTTAAGATTTCTTCAAACTCTTCCGGTTGAAAATCCATTTAATGTCTTCCTAAATTGTTATGTAATGGCTTTTATTTGCTTTTTAGCTCATTAATATTGTCAATATTATTGTTTATACTGTTTTGCATTTGTGTAAGATCTGAGGCTACTGCATGGAGACTTTTTACTATTTCAGAAGATAGCTTTTCCTGACTTTCGGAATTAAATGAAACATTTTCTATAAATTTCATTAAATTTGTTACAGCTTCATTCAATACATTGAAGTTTTGTTCAATATTGCCGGCAAGTTTTACACCGGATTCAATTTCTTTGCTTCCTTCTTCGGTTGCCATAACGGTGGAGTTTGTTGTGTGCTGAATATCGTTGATTAGAGAAGAGATTTTTGTTGTAGCCTGTTTTGATTCATCAGCAAGCTTTCTGATTTCTCCTGCAACAACAGCAAATCCCTTGCCGTGTTCACCTGCTCTGGCTGCTTCAACTGCTGCATTTAAAGCAAGCATGTTGGTTTGTTCCGCTATGTCTTCAACCAGTCCGATTATAGAGCCAATTTGTTGAATGTATTCACTTAATTCGAGAATAAGTTCTGCAATGATTTGGATTCGTTGTTTCAATACTATCATCTTATCAATGTTGGCTTGAACAGGTTTTTGTTCAAGGTCTGTATCTTTTAGTGATTGTGCAACTTTATACAGAGCTTCTTTAGAATTTTGTTTAAGTGAAAATGCCAGAGATTTTATTTTTTCTACATTATCAGATGCCTGAGAAAAAGATGTTTCATATCTTTGTACTGCGTTTTTTTGTGCAACTGTCAAGTCCAGAATTTTTGCGGCTGATGCCTGGGTTTGTTTGTTTTTTAGTGCTAAATCTTTTCTTAATTCATTCAAAAGCCATTCTCTTGTCCAAATATATTGACCCAAATAAGCAAGGAATAACAAAGAGATAACAATTACTGCGCCGGTTGTCCACATATGTTTAATTGATATGGCAATAATTAGCATCAAAAGGATAACAATACCTATTATATCGAGTATAAATTTAATATCCGATTTTTTTCTGTAATCCAATGATTTATCTTCACTCATTCTGTAAATCCCCTGTTAATTTAGCTAAAAATGCAATATAATTATTTTATAACAAATTTGCGTTTGCGCCAACTTGTTACGTAATATAGAGGAGAAAGAAAAGGAAGAGAATCTGTTTCAATGGAATATACGAAATCCCTTTTGACAATAGAAGATCCTAACAATTTGCATCTTTGTTTCGAACTTGATGATAAAACTTATGCAATAAATGCCAAAAATGTGCTGGAAGTTACAACTCTTCCGATGATTAATGAACCGCAAAAACTGCCTGAGTGTATTGTTGGCATATTAAACTACAATGATTTATTTATCAATGTTTTTGATATAAGAAAAGTTTTTGACCTGCCGTCTAAAAATTATGAGCTTAGCAACAAAGTTATTATCATGAAAGGGGATGAATCATTATTTGCAATGATTGTGGATCAGGTGTCGGAATTTTTTACGGCACAGCCTGCTAATGTGCAAAGGGTAATGGGCGAAAATTTTAACAATATTGTAAGAACTTTTTATAAAATAGATGAAAAAATTATTAATATCATTGATGTAGAAAAGTTAGAAGATACTGTAAAAAAAGTTCATTTTGAAAAAAATACAACAAGCTATGCTGAATTATTTCCGAAGGATGAAGAATCACTGTGTATTATGCAAAGAAGAAGCAAAGAAATTGCAAAATCACCTATTCTTGCTCTTGATGCTGACTTTTACGGGCGTAATCAATATATTATTTTTACAATAAACAAACACAAATATTGTATTTATTCTCTTTTTGTGAAGGAGCTTATTACTTTAAAAAATTACCCTGTTACAAAAATTCCTTTTACTCCTGATTTTGTTGAAGGGATAGTCAACCTCAAAGGTAATTTTTATACAGTTATAGATTTAAAAAAGTTTATTGGTTTGGATTGTGATACAAAAAGTGAAATTAACCCTGAAAGCAAAATTATTGTAATAGAGTCATCAGAATTGAAAATAGCGTTTCTTACGGATGAAATAGATGATATAATCAATATTTCACCTGAAGTGATTAACAACAAAAATGATATGAAGCTTGATAAATTATACATTCAAGCCGAAGCATATATTGATGATAAGGTTTATAATATTTTGAATATCGACAAGCTTATAAATGATGAACGTTTATATGTTGATAACAGTTCACAATAAAAGAAAAAGCCGCTATTTGGGCGGCCTTAAAGTAAACAGTTTACGAGTGAGAGTGGAATATGCACAGTTTTATACTATAAAATTATAGAACTTTCTTGAATTAGCCACTTGTATAAATCTCTTTATCTATTAGGATATAATTTTAGAGAGGAGTTTTTATGTTCACATTTGTGTCTTTAATAAAATTTATTGTTTCATTTTTGATGATATTTACTTCATCCTATTTCATATCTGGTGTTTTTTCACCTAAGGATAAAGACGGAGTTTCAAAATACGGTACCGGTTTTTTATATATTCTTCTTGGGATATTTGCTCAAACAGTTTTGACTTTTGAATTTTTGTCATTGTTTAAGGCTATTAATGAAACAAGTGTGCTGTTTTGCAATGGTGTTTTTCTCTGTTTAACTCTAATTTTATGGATAAAAAGGGGAAAACCTTTGTATCGTCCTCAATTTAAGCAAACATTTTTGAAAATTTTAAAAGGTTTGAAAAAAGACAAAATTCTTATGGTTATGGCATTAGGGTTTGTCTTCTTTATTTGTGTCACTGTTATAATGAATCTGTTTATGCCTGTTTCAAGCTATGATGCTTTGACATATCATTTGAACAGATCTTCTTTTTGGCTTACACAGGGAAGTTTGAATCATTTTGTGACGGCTGATGACAGAAATCTTGTTATGCCTATAAATTCAGAGATTTTGTATCTGTGGGTTCTTTTATTTTTAAAAAATGATATCGGGCTGAGCTTTTTTACATTTTTCGGATATATTGCTTCTCTTTTTAGTGTTTACAATATTCTCGCAATACTTGGATTTAGTGAAAGAAAAAAGCTTTGGAGCTTGCTTATTCTTTCTTCTTTTGCTTCTGTAATTGCCGAATCATCAAGTGTTGAAACAGATATTTTAATAGCCGGTCTGGTACTTACAAGTATATTGTTGTTTTTAGTTTCGTTAAGGGAACGAAAAACAGGTTTAATTTTCTTTTCATCAATGGCATATGCTCTTGCTATGGGGACAAAGACTCCTTCTATAATTGCATTTCCGGGAGTGTTTTTGCTGCTGTGCTTTTTCTCATACAAAACTGATAAAAAAGAATTTTATAAACCTATTCTTGCTTATATTGGCTTTTTATTTATAAATTTCATGCTTTTTTCAAGTTATAACTATATCTTAAACTTTATGAGCTTTGGAAGTTTTCTCGGGTCGGAATCTGCACGTGAAATTCATGGATTTAGAGGCGGGGTCAAAGCTGTTATTGCTAATTATATAAGATATATTTTTATGATGTTTGATTTTTCAGGCTTCAGATACAGTGAATATGTAGGAGAACATATAAATAACGCTAAATTTGCATTGTTTGACCTATTAAAGATTCCTCATGAACTCGGGGTCGAAATGTCAGATGAAAATATAATCAATAACAGATTAATGGATGTGAAAATGGGTGCAGGTTTATTGGGATTTCTGGTGTTTTTGCCGTCTGCTCTCACTTCTTTGATTGTAGGCATTTGTAATAGTAACAGAAACAACCAGAAGTCATATTCTCTTTGTGCTTTTGCTTTTATGTTCTTTTTCAATTTGTTTTGTTTGTCTTTTTCACTGGCATATATGGTATTCAGCGTAAGATTTGTGACCTTTTTGATAGTTATATCTTCACCTGTCCTTGCTGTTTCTTATATGAGGCAAAAAAATATTATTACAGGTTTAATAAAATTGATGCTTTTATTTTTTGTTATGTCATATTTTCTTGTTATGAGTACAAATCTGGCATCAAGACAATTCTCGGATGCTTTGAAAGTTGTTTTAAAAGAGCCTACATTGAATGATGCAAGGGAAAAAATAAGATGTGCATTGTTCAACGGATATGAAGGCAAAATGCCGTTTTGTTACCTGAGAGATATTATTCGTACAACACCCAAAGGAACAAAATTCGGGATATTCCCAAGTGTAAACAGCAGGTTATATGTAATTAGTATGTTGAATAATGAGGGCTATAATATAGAGATTCTGCTTCCTGAAAAAGCTCCTCGGTATGATTTGAGCAAATATGATTATTTAATTACGACAGATAAAGTTCTGACAAGTTCTGTCTTGTTAAACAAAACGAAAGATACAAAAATTGAGTATAAAATTAATTCAGACGGTGAAGCATATTTTGACAGCATAAGACCTTTCAGCTGTATTTATGCGGACCACTATTCTCATATGCCTTATGATCCTTCAAAGAAAGGTCAGGTTATTGTTACATCAAGCTGTTACATAATGAATGATTTCTTTAAAGAAAGAGGTTTTTCTTATGTTCAAAGCTATGATTTTCAATCAGTTATTTCAGAGAATGCAAACTTTATGACGATATATAAAAATAACGCCAAATAGGTTTGACATGAAAATTTGTCAAAAGTAAAATTATTCAAGAAGAAAGGAAATGGGGTGAAACTCCTCAGCTGAGCCGCAGCCGTAAAGCCGGAATACTTTCGAGAGTTTTACTCTAAAATAAAACACCGCTGCTTCGGGCATTAGGCCGTGGTAATATTGACAGCTTTGCTTTAAGTATCCGTGTTTTTATTTTTAGGAATTAAGAACAGGGATATTTTACTTTATGACCTCCTCACTTTCCAGAGCCGGAAATTCAAAAATTGGAACTTGCCCTCACGGGTTGCCGCTTGGTGCATGTCCGATTTGTAATGGTATGGGTGGTGGCGGAAGCGTAAAAAGAGATAACAAACCCAAAGAAATGAGCTGGAATGAGTGTTATGCAATAGGCCAGATGCTAAAGGCTCAAAAACTTGCAAGACAGCATACACAGCAAATGTTTGCGGCACAGGACATGAGAGCACATCTTGAAAATTTGCAAACACAAATCAATGCTCTTAAAATAATGGCAGAAAATAACCTTCCAAAACCCATAGCCAGAGTAGTTTCCACTCTTGCTGACGGAGTGTTGGCACCTGCTGCTCGTGTATTGCAATCTATTGCAAATGGTGTTCAAAATGTTGCTAATGTGTTTTCTAAGGCTGTTAATGATATAAAACAAAAGGCTGCTGAGATAATGGATAAACTTACGGCTGTGTTTGGTGAGGCAAAAGCTGCGCTTCAAAAGAAAATTGATGAAAAATTCAAAGATATGAAGAAAAAAATCTTCAAATTATTCGGACTTGTTGGAATTGACAATGAAGAAGACGAAGAACTGAAAAAAATAGAAGAAGAAAAAAGACTTTATGAGCTTAATACTGCTAAAGAAGCTCTTTTTGATTTAATGAAGAACCCCGAAATGGCTCCTGATGAAGAAGAAAGTGAAGATTATTAATGAGTACCATAAATCCGTATCAAGATATTGAAACCAGAAGACAATACAGAAATCATACAAATACACAGAAAAAAAACATATCTGAGTTGAAAGAAGCTGTTGTTGTGAATTCAATGATAAAAGATAACAATGAGTCTTGTCCGAATATCGAAAATATGTATGATAATCTTGTTATACCTGACAGAACAGTGAAGCCTGATGTTTTTGAACGCATTGATCTGAATAATATTAAGAAGAAAAATAAATCATCAGATAGGACACTTGCTCCTCTTTTGGGCGTAACGGTTGGAATTTTTGGTATACTGGCTGCGGCTACTGCTGCCTTGTCAATGGCTGCGACTCACAAGAAAGTTTTGCCTGATTGGAAAACGCTTCCTGAGATACCGAAGAATGTTGCAATAAACAATGAACCTCACTTTGTTACCTATTTAATGATAAGAGACCCTAATATGAGAAATATTTTGGGTGCACTTGGCGTTTTTGTTTTGAGCGCAGTCGGGCTTGCAGGTAAAAATTTTGTAGATGGTGTTAAAGAAATATGGGTTCGTAAAAAACAGGCAGATGTTCAAAAAGATTTGCAGGAAAAATTGATTGCAGTTGAAACACAAAGCTTTTCAGGCAAGATGCAAATTTTAAGAAACATGCTTTCGGAAAAGGCAAGAGAGCTTGATAACATACTTCATAAAGAAAATATAGGAAATGAAAATACAACTTTTAAAAAATTTATTTCTTTTAAAAGTACAGAAAATGCTCAAGATTCTAAAAAGAAGAATATTCTGGGGTATACTGCTGTTGGGTTGACTACGGTTTTAATTACCGGGTTGGGTTTCCTTGCTTTTAGAAATGTACAAAAAACTGCACGAATTTATGAAAATTATGCTTCAGGCATGGAAAGTAAAATAAAAGAACTTGTTGATAAGCAGCAACAGTGGGATAAAGCTTGTCTGGATAAAGTTAAAAATATTTGTGTTTCAATGAATTTTTCATCTCGTAAAATTGAAAATACATTGAAGGATGCAAAAAATTTGCCTGAGGGTTTCATTGAAGAAGTAAAAAGAGAGGCTGAAAAGGTTACACAAGAAGGTGCAGAAGCAATTGCAGGAAAACCGGGAACCAAACCTTCTTTATATTCTCATACAGACGATGACAGAGCTCATTTGTATAACATGATTGTTAATTGGGAAAACCCTCTTTTAAAAATCCTTTTTGCCGGATTATCCACGGTTACGGCTGTTGGATATGCAGGTACATCTATGATTGAAGCTATAAAAGAAGCGCAGGTCATAAAAGAAAATGCAAAGACTGAGCTGGATTTACAAAAAAGGCTGGTCAATGTTGAGTTGAACAATTTTGAGTCTAAAAAACTGAGTGTTATTAACCCCATGATGGATGAATTCAAGGCTCAGGCTATGCAAGGAAAAGACAAAAATGAATTGAAAACCAGAGCTGAAAATATTCTTTACGAAATCAAAAACGGTCCTCCGTTTGTATATTCATAGGAGCTATTATGAATTTAAGTCCGATAGTTTTTAAACAATTTAATATTCCCTTATCACAAATAAAAACCGTTGCATCGAAATCTTATGAACCCTGTGAAATGGTGGATGCTTTTTGCAAGTCATTTGTGTTACCTGATGATAAGAGAAACTATTCTTCTTTTGATGAAAGACTGGCACAAAAAATAGCTTCATACAAGGATGATGCAGTTAAACCTGTTACAGAGATGCTGCAAAATTCATCAGACGAGAAAAATGTCACAGCAGGTTTATTTTTATTAAACAGAATAATTGATGCCGGTGCAAAAAATGTAGCAGATACATATCCGATTATTTCCAAATTTAATTATGATAAGTCGCATAACATACAGGTAATGCTTGCTGGTATTTATAGAAAAACTCAAGTGCCTGATGCTTTTGGTCCATTAATGACTATGTTTATAAAAAATGCTCAAAATCCTGTTCAAAAACCATTTGACCCAAATGAAGAAGTTGGCGGTGCTATTTTGGAATATTTAAGAAACAATGCTTCTGCCAAATTATATGCCGATTCTTAAACCGCTAGCAAAAAATTATTAGTTTGTGTTTTCAATATCATAAATATACCGAATGAGGTTAATTATGATGAAAAATTTGTCTAATATTTCTTTTAAAAGCGTTTATCTCTTTCCGTCAATCAATAATTTATCTAAAGAAAACAAACCTAAAGTACAGGACGGTATAAAAATGATTAATAAATATTTTCCTGAGAATGATGTTTTTCTTGGTTCAGATGAAAATGGCGAACTTACAATTCAAATTCAAAAAACAAATCCTCTTGTTCATCTTTTGGATCCGGATGTTGCTCAACACATAAATCTTTCACCAAAAGAACTTGTGTCAATGATTACTGCAATAGTAGCAATGCAGGAAGCACATAAAAATATCTGGGGTGAAAAAACGCCGACATATACTGACAAAACAACGCATCTGAATTCTATGTCCAGTTGTGATTTGATTATGCATTTAAAAGACACTATATTGGAATTTAATGAAAAATATAAAGATTTATCTAATTAGACTTTCTTTTAGTTCAACATAATTTTTTTGTATATTTTTTAATACTGCATCATTATGATGAAAATAAATGTAATAAAATTTGTCTTGTTTTAACTTGTAATTTGTTTTAAATAATTCATTGGAAAATATAATGAGAAAATTTATTAGTGAATTTGCTTTTTTGTATTGTTTATAGTCTTGTTCAGGTGTATATATTGCAGCAAACGTGTTGAAATAAGAATTTATTGTGTTTTTTTCATTAAATATTATATTTGTCTTCTTATCATCATTATTTTCAAAATAGTGCAGTCTGAGTCCATGATCACCCATTATAATTATATAGGGCTTATGTGCAGATGTTTTTAAAATTTCGTCTATTGTTTGTTCTGTTTTTTTATTTGTATATAAAATATATTTTAAACAACTTTCTTTATTTATCTTATATTCATTATCCACAGGGTTGATCAATCTGTCTCTTTCATGAACCTTTTCTCCTTTATCGTTTTTCATATAAGGAAAATGAGGAGATAATATATGTGCAAAAATAAATTTTGGTGAATTCTTTTGACTTGTAACTAAATCGGGATTTGGAAGCTTTTTCCACATTTCACTGTCATCGATTGAGAATAGTTGGTCAAAATATCTATACAAGTTTTCGTATAAAGTGTTGTAAAAGAAAAAAGAAGTTAGAACATATTCTTGTGATGAATAAACATGTGAAAAGTCTAACACTTTATCTATATAAGCGTTATTATTAATTGAAAATTCAATATATGTATTTATGAATATAGTTTTATAGCCATGTTTTTTTGCATTATAAAAAAGTGCAGACTTGTTTATTGCTTCTGAAGATGTTTCGTAATTTATGTTTTTCAGATATTCAAAATTTGTAAAGGAAGGTATTGAACCTATGGTTTTTGTATAGTTGCTCAACATTTTGTCATATACAAAAAATCCTTTATTTTTCAAATAATTTATAAATTCATAATTGTCATAGTTGAAATCTCTTTTTAGTACTTCATTATTGGGGTAAGAGTCGAGTATGATTATATACACATCAGGCAATGTTTTTTCTGAATTGTATTTTGGTTCTACGTGTAGTTTTGTCTCGGAAGATGTTTGTTGAGGTATATTTTTAAAAAAGTTATAAATGTTAAAGCTAAAAAGAATAATCGAAAAAACTAAAAGAATTTTGAATAAATTTTTTGAGTTGAATTTTAAAATTAATACAGGAAAGAAGAATAAAAAGATTATAAATGCATATAATTGGGAAAAATCAATGAAATTGCCGTAATTATAAAAAATTAATATAGTTATACAAGTAAGCAGTGAACATTTCTCTTTGTCTTCTATAAATTTATTAAATATTAAGTATATTAGAATATTTATTAAACTGCATGAAATACAGGCAAAAATTGTCTGAAAAAAATTTATTTGAAGCAAATTTTGTGAATAAATATATAAAGTTTTATGAGTTGAAAATATAATTATTGGTAAAAAATATATTATATTTTTATATTTATTTTCATTATAAACATTTTGTTCTTTGCATAATTGATAAAAACAAAGAAAAAATAAAAGAAGCAGCATAATCTTTACAACTTTTATAAGAAAAATATTTTCTAAATATACAGAAAATACATTTTCTACATAAAGCAAAATCTGAATTAGAAAAAACAATAAACTGTTGCAAAAGATTAATTCTTTTTTATTCATTGCGAATCCTTTGCATAAGATATAATGTTCTAAATGTATTACCAATAGGGTTTTTTCTTTTAATTTCATAAAACTCAGAAAATGTTTTTTCAAAGTTTTCTTTTGTATAATCGTCAAAAATATCCGGCCTGTTTTTTAACAGTTTTTGGATTTGCGAATCTTCTTTTTCTATAAATTCAATGATTAAATATTTTCCTGTTTTTGAAAAAGTTTTTGCTATATTATACAGCGGAATATTATTACTGATTGCTAAATGATGAATGATTGCAAGAGCCATAACAAGATCGGTGTTTTTTATTCTTTTATGGAATGAAAATCTTTCTTCATTCTCCCATCCCAGACTAGGAGTTGGATTAGTAAAATCAATTACAAGCGGATAGATATTATTTTCATTAGATTTTTTTGTCTCATAATAATTTTTTTCAATTGCATTGTAGTCTGTATCAATACATATTATTTGATTGCATACATTTTTAAAAAGTCTTGAAAAGAATCCGTTGTTTGCTCCTATATCTAACATGCTGTGTGGTTGTAGATTTTTCTTATATTCACTGATTATTGAAATTTTTTGCTGAAAACTATTATCATTATAATTTGTTTTTTTATAGTAATCTTTCCAGCAGCTGTCTTTAGGCTTCATTTTTATGCTTTTTATTGTTTTAACAAGATTATCTATCAAAATAATCATTTGCAGTTTTGAATATTGTATGTTGATTTTTTTATTATTGTTTTCATATTTTTTTTGAATTTTTGCATGTTCGTGAATATGCAAAAAAATATTTATATTAAATATAGATTTTAGTGGAAGAAGTGAAGAAGCAAGATTCAAATCTATACCATTAATGTATGTTTTTAAAAGACACACAAGACAATTGTCTTTATATGCCATTAATGCCAGAGGAGCAATAAAATTCATACAAAATTGTTTGTAAGCTTGCCATATAGTTCCTTCTTCATATTTTTCGAATGAAGCTGTGTCTATAAATATGGGTTTTCCGTTATGGAATTGTACATTAAAACAATTGGCATCTTTTAGTGACATGTTATATTTTAGAGCAGTCTTTTGTATTTCAAGTGTCAATAAAGCAGCATCTTTCAGTTGAGAAAAACACCATTCAAAAGGATATGAAATAAATATTTCTTCAGGTTTGATTAGTTTTTTATTTGTTTCTGAATTAGTGATTTCATTATGTTTTATGAGGTACTCTTTTTTTGTCAGTTCCTCATATAATCCGCTTTTCATAAGCATTTTATAATTATTTTCGTAAGATTTTTTTATTTCTCTATAAATTTCATTATTTATTATTAAAATTTGTGAATCTTTATCTTTATAAGATGCCGGATGTAATTGTATGTCAGACATTATTTTTTCTTTTTCTTTTTTTCTTCTAAAAATTTTGTAAATTTTCCCCAGTACAAGCTTGCCGCATAACCGATACTGCCGATTACTGCTATGAAAATCTGCATAATCATGCTTCCGCTTCCCGGATCAATGTACGCTTCGGCCTTTTGTGTAAAAACAGATATACATAAGAGAGTAAGTGAGAAAAGTTTGAATAGTTTTTTGTGATTCATAATAATACCTGATAGTACAAACTTGCTGATAATAATATGTATTATAGTACATTGGTATTACTTATGCAATATGGTTTGTAATATTGGGTGTTGTTTATTCTGTGTCATTAGTCCTTTATTGTTATATACATATAGGATTTTATATGATTAACTTTGCATTAAGTAAAAAAATAATAGGTGTAAAAATTAGAGAGCAAAGAAAAAGAATGGGATTAACCCAGTTTCAATTGGCTGAACTTGTCGGGTTGCATGAAAAACAAATTTCCAGAATTGAATCAGGTTTAAATTATCCAACATTCGAAAATTTTGTAAATATAATTACGGCTTTAAATTTAAGTATGAGTTATTTCAATACAAAAAATGAAAAAACTCATAGCCGTATAAAAGATGATTTATATTTTTTAATAGAATCTTCTTCTGAAGATGAACTGCAATTGTATTATGATGTTATAAATGTCATCAAGAATAATAAAAAAAATAAAAGGTCTTAATTTTCATAAAACCTTTTATTTTTTATTTTGTTTGTTAAAAATTATAGCATTTTATGCTTTTCAATTATCTGTTGTGCAAGTGAATCAATTTTTTCAAAATCTTCTTCTCTTGGCTGACCTTTCACTACAACATAGTCGAGTTTTTCAGGTTTGATTATTGTGAACATTTTTTCGATAGTTCCTTCTAAATTTCCGCCCCATCCATAAGAACCGATGATTGAATAGTATCTTAATTTCGGTCTTAATGCGTTAACAAGATATGCAGCTGTAACTGCGGCAGGGTGAGGGCCGGCAAGAACCATTGATGAGCCCAAAACAACTGTCGCACAATCAACAAGTTCCATAGACAATTCACCTTCATCACAGTGAACAAGGTCAAAAAGTTTTACTTCAATTCCTGCTTGAGTTAATTTTTCATTCAATCTGTCTACAAGCATTGTTGTACTGTCGTACATTGAAACATAAGGTATAACTACTTTGTTTTCTACTCTGTCAGAAGTCCAATCTGAGTATAAATCAAGAATCCATTCAGGTTTGTCGTATATAGGACCATGGCTGGGCAGTATAATGTCTACATCCATTCCTTTTACTTTGTCTGTATATTTTTTTGCAAAACTTCTAAATGGCATAATGATTTCAGCATAATATCTTTTTGCTGATTCAATCAGGTCATTTGTATAATCTGCAAAAAGCTCATGTTTTGTGTAATGTGCACCCAGAAAGTCGCATGTGAAAAGCATTTTGTCTTCTTTTAAATATGTGAACATTGTATCAGGCCAGTGTACAAAAGGTGCAATGATAAATTGAAGAGTTTTGTCACCAAGAGAAAGTTCATCACCGTCATTTATAACAATAAATTTGTCTTCATCAACATGAAGCATATTTATAATATTTTCTTTGACTTTTGCATTTGTAACAACTTTTGCATCAGGATACATCTCAAGAAGCATAGGAATACCGCCGGAGTGATCTTGTTCGGCATGATTTGAGATGATGTAATCAACATGATTTATGTTGTTCTCTTCGAGTCTTTTTTTGTATTCTTCAAGTTTCTTAGGATAATCTGTGTCTACAATAGCTGTTTTTTCACTGCCTTTGATAAGGTAAGAATTGTAGGTTGTTCCTTGAGGCAATGGAACAAGCTGGTCAAAAAGCTTTCTGTTCGCATCTTTTGATCCGATGTAAAAGACATTGTTTTTTATTGGTCTGATTTTTAAATCCATAGTAGTTTTCTCCTTAATCAAGGGGATTCTACTGCCAAAAATCCTTTTAATTATTTATACTGAACCGGCTGTTCTCGTAAACTGATCTTTCCCTACTCCGCATACGGGACATAGCCAATCCGCAGGTAAATCATCGAAAGAAACATTGTCATGTTCTGTTGGGTCATATACATATCCGCATACCAGGCATACATATTTTTCCATTGTTTGCTCCTTATATATTTACCTGAGCAGTATAATTTATTAAACAATAAAAATGAATTGCCGTACAGGCTAGATGTAAAGTTTGTAAATTTGCATCCGATTTGATTTAACAGGTATAATATTCTTATGGAAAATTTAACCACAGAAAAGTCATCACAGCCTTCTGTTAAAAAATATGTTTTGAAAAAACAGGATACACAGGCGCAATATAAAATAAACTATGAAAAAGAACTTAATCCTGCACAACTCGAAGCTGTAAAAAGCAAAGACGGAGCTATTCTTGTTATAGCCGGTGCTGGTTCAGGCAAAACTAAAACTCTGACATATCGTGTAGCAAGGCTTATAGAAAGCGGTGTAAAACCGGAAAATATCCTTCTTTTGACTTTTACAAAAAAAGCTGCTGACGAAATGCTTAACCGTGCGGTTATGATTCTGGATTCAAGATGTGAAAAAGTTGCCGGCGGTACTTTTCACTCTTTTTCAAACATGATTCTTCGTAAATATTCAAATTGTTTGGAGTTGAAAAACAATTTTACTATTATTGATAGGGCTGATGCAGAAGATGTAATTAATCACATAAGAGGCAAAATTGTTGAAAAACAGGAGAAACGTTTTCCAAGAAAAGGCACTATTCTTGATATTTATTCAAAAGCCGTGAATAAAAATATGAGTGCCGAATCGGTTATAGAAAGTGAATATAATCAGTTTGCACATTGTGTGGAAAAAATAAATGAGATTTCAAAACAATATATCTTATACAAACGTGAAAACAGCCTGCTTGATTACGATGATCTTCTTTTGTACCTTCGTACACTATTGCAGTCAAATGACGAAATAAGAAAAAAACTTTCAAATCAGTATAAATATATTTTGATAGATGAGTATCAAGATACTAATTCTTTACAGGCTGATATAATTAAACTTCTTGCTTCTGAGCACAACAATGTTATGGCTGTTGGTGATGATTCTCAGAGTATTTATTCTTTTAGAGGAGCAAACTTTAGAAATATTCTCGATTTTCCTCATATTTTTCCTGATACAAAAATCATAAAACTTGAGCAAAATTACAGAAGCTCTCAAAATATACTGGCACTTACAAATAAAGTTATTGAAAAAGCTAAAGAAAAATATACAAAAACTTTGTTTTCTGACATTGTTTCTTCTGAAATACCTGCATTGATTTGCACAAATGATATGCAGACAGAGGCGGAATTTGTTGCTCAAAGAGTTCTTGAGCTTCAAGAAGATGATATCTCATTGAATGATATGGCAGTTTTGTGCAGAAGTGCAAGAATGACCTATAATTTAGAAATAGAACTGGCAAAAAGGGCTATTCCTTATAAAAAATATGGAGGTCTCAAATTCATTGAAACAGCGCATGTAAAAGATGTAATTGCTCATTTGAGAGTTATATTGAACCCGAATGATATTATAAGTCTTAACAGAATACTTTTATTGTTAAACGGTGTAGGCTCTCAGACAGCAATGAAACTTTTGCCTATGTTGAGCAGTGAAAAAATAGATACAGAAAAACTTATACTGCCTGCAAAAAGTTCGGACAGTATAAAAAAATTATTTAATACAGTTGATACCCAAAGAAAATATCTTTTAAAACCTTCGACTGTTGTTGATAATATTCTTGCTTATTATGAACCTATTTTAATGGATAAATATGATGATTATGCGAAAAGATTGAAAGATTTGGAGCATTTTCATTATCTTTCTGAACAATATAGCAGTCTTGAGGATTTTTTAAGCGATTTGGCTTTGGAACCGCCGGATTCTTCGGTTTCAGAAGTGGAAGACGGTGCACAAAAAGATGAATATCTAACCCTTTCTACAATTCACAGTGCTAAGGGGCTTGAATGGAAGACTGTGTTTATAATAGGTGCGGTTGACGGACGATTCCCTTCTGTTTATTCATTCAATTCAGAAGAAGAACTTGATGAGGAATTGAGACTTATGTATGTTGCTGCAACCAGAGCAAAAACTTATCTTTATATTACCTATCCGATTGATATGTTTGATTATTCTACCAATATGGTACTTTCAAAACCTTCAAGATTTTTGGATGGAATAGAGTCTGATATTTTGGAACGCTGGGCACTGGAACTTGAAGAATGAATACAATAAGCGTATAATTATGCCATTGATAGAATATTAGGGGGCAATATGACCAATAAATTAGATGTGAGTGTCGCAAAGGGTCTTTTAGAAC
Source organism: Candidatus Limenecus sp. (assembly GCA_048360435.1). Lineage (GTDB taxonomy): Bacteria > Cyanobacteriota > Vampirovibrionia > Gastranaerophilales > Gastranaerophilaceae > Limenecus. Next base: position 31,663 of record DBGCOP010000040.1, read on the forward strand.
AAACTCCGGCAAATGTGCTTGTTGTGAATCTTTTCGAAGGCGTGAAAATTCCGGCAGGTGCAACAGGTGCAATTGATATTGCATTGGATGGCTTAATTTCAAAATTTGTAATAGAAAAAGAAGGCTTCGACGGCAAATTCGGTTCAATGTATGTGATTCCGACATACGGCAAGATATTTGCCGATAAAGTCCTTATTGTCGGCTTAGGTAAGAATAAGGATTTTACTTTGAATAGACTGAGAGAAATTTCTCAAAAAATCATTAAAAAATGTATGAAAATGAATAATGCCAAAAAGGTTATATCTGTTCTGCACGGTGCGGGAATCGGAGGTTTTGATCCTCAACAGTCAGCACAGATGATAACAGAAGGAACAATGATAGGTTCTTATTCTTTTGATAAATATAAATCCGAAAAGACTCCAAAGAAAGTAGAAGATTTCATCATTGTTGATATGGTTGAAGAAAATTGTAAAAAAGCGAAAGCCGGTATCAAAAAAGGTAAAATAATTGCTTCTGCCGTTAATATGGCAAGAGATCTTTCAAATGAAGCACCCCAATATGCAACGCCGTCGAAATTAGCTGATATTGCACAGGGAATCAATGGTATTGATGTTCGTGTTTATGAAAAAGATGAAATCGAAAAAATGGGAATGGGTGCATTTCTGGCTGTGGGTAAAGGTAGCAGCCAACCTCCTAAGTTCATTCACATGAGATATAAAAATGATAAAGCTCAAAGAAAAATTGCTATCATAGGCAAGGGAATCTGCTTTGATTCAGGCGGACTCGATTTGAAGCCGCCTTCATCTATGCTTAATATGAAAGATGACATGTCAGCAGCTGGCTCAGTGCTTGCTATTATGAGTGTTATAAAAGAATTAAAGCCAAATTGTGAAGTTCATGGTATCATTGCGGCTTGTGAAAATATGCCCGGATGCTCTGCTTATAAACCCGGAGATATTCTGACAGCTAAAAACGGAAAGACAATTGAAGTTGACAACACAGATGCTGAAGGAAGATTGACTCTGGCTGATGCTCTTTGTTATGCTTGTGAACTTGGCGTGGATGAAGTTATTGATATGGCTACTCTGACAGGTGCTTGTGTTGTTGCTTTGGGCAACACTGCTTCAGGTATAATGGGCAATCACCAATCAATGATTGATAAGTTAATCAAGTGTGCAAATGCAGGCGGTGAAAAAATGTGGCAGATGCCTATGTTTGAAGAATACAGAGATTCATTGAAAAGTGATATAGCTGATATGAAAAATACAGGTTCAAGAATGGGCGGTACTCAAATAGCTGCTTTATTCCTTCAGAATTTTGTTAAAAAAGTACACTGGGCTCATATTGATATAGCTGGTACAGCATATATTGATAAAAAAGGAGCAACAGGTGCAGGCGTGAGAACACTTATAAATTATCTTATGTCGTAAATTATATAGAAAAAAGCCCCTTTATATTAAAGGGGCTTTTTAATAACCTTTTTTGTTTTGTTTTTATAGTTTTTATAAATATTCATTCTTCTAGAACTTTGTCCGGAAGATATTTTACAAAATACGAAAGAACAAAAGGAATAAAAGAAATAATTAGAAGTGTTTTTATTATTCCTATGTTTTGCGCTATATAGCCTATCAACGGTAAAAATACACCTACTATACCCCAGCTGAAACCGCCGATGAAACCGGAGATCATACTTTTATACTGCGGCATTGTTCTTTGTGCCATTACCATATTTATTGAAACTGACAGCATAGTAATAAACCCTGTCAGTACAAATAACAGAAAAGACAAAGCAGGTGCTGTTTTTATTATGCTTACAAAAATTATTGTTAAAATGAAAGGAACTATTAAAGAAGTATAAAAAACGTTTTTATATCCTATGACTTTTTCATACCTGCTGCTTATATATGTTCCGAATGCACCGACAGTCAAAAATACAAACACTGCTATGCCTATTTGAAAAGCATTGTATCCGTGGTCTTTCCAATAAAACGGCAAAAGTATACTAAAACTTGAAGTTACCAGTGATTTTAGTGCTGATACCATTATTAAAATACGTACTGTTTTGTTTTTAAAAATATCAGTTAAAGTTGTTAAAAAAGAATTTTCGTTTTTTACAAAATTTTTTGCCTGTATTTTAGGTACAAAAAGAAACACACAAAAGGCAAAAATTAATCCCCAGGAAGCAGCAAGAGGCAATTTTGTTACTCCGAAAACCTGTGTAATTGAGGAAGATATAATTGGACCTAATGAATATCCGATTGTGCCTGCTGCAATAAAAATGCTCATGTTTTTAGCCAGATTTTCACCGCTGTATCTTACTACAAAGCCTGTTGCCTGAGGATGATAAAATCCGACTCCCAATCCTCCGATAATTAAGCACAGTGCAAGCTGCCATATATTATGCACCAGTCCTGACATAGAGAAGGCTAATGATGCGAGAATAATTCCCCAGAATATGAAGAATCTTTTTTGCCATTTGTCAGCAATGAAGCCGAATACAGGCTGCATCATTGATGAGAATAATTGAGAGGCGCTTAAGGCACATGTTGCCATAGCAAGGCTTGCGCCAATATTAGCAACAATGAATGGTAAAATCGGATTTATAAAACTTGAATAGCTATCAGACAGACCATGGCCAAGTGTCAACCAGGCCAGTGCTTTTTTATTTTCTGACTGGGGATTATTTTTGTTGTTTTCCATTTTGTTTCCTCGATTAGTGTAAAATATTTAATGTTTGAAATGTCTTATACCTGTTGTTATCATAACCATTTCATATTTATCGGCTGCGGCTATGACCTCTTTGTCTTTTATGCTGCCTCCGGGCTGGATTATTCCGCTGATTCGACATTGTGCGGCTGCTTGAATATTATCAATTGCAGGGAAAAATCCGTCAGATGCTGCGACAGCATTTTTTGCGCCGTCACAGGCTCTATTTAAGGCAATTTCCATTGCATCGATTCTGCTGGTTTGTCCACCGCATATGGCAAGTGTTTTAAAGTCTTTTGCGATTACTATTGCATTAGATTTAACGTGTTTGCATACCTTCCAGGCAAACACCATGTCTTCAACCATTTCAGCTGAAGGTTTTTTCTTTGTCACCACCTGAAATGTATCTTTGTCGAGTTCTTTGTTATCAATCTCTTGAATGAGTGTGCCGAAAGGTGTTTCTTTAATTTCTTTTTGAATAAGAGTTTTATATGTTTTTAAAGGAGTATTGAGTTTTATAATTCTCAAATTTTTCTTTGCTTTTAATATTTCCAGTGCGTCATCAGAAAATTCGGGAGCAATTACAACTTCCAGAAAAACAGATGAAGCATGTTTGGCGATTTCTTTATCAACTTTTTGTGTGAATGCAATAATACCTCCGAAAGCACTTATGGGGTCAGCATCAAAGGCTTTTAAGTATGCTTCGTTTATAGATTTGCCCAAGGCAACTCCACAGGGTGTATTGTGTTTTACAATTACACAACATGGAACATCATAGAATTCGCCTGCTATATTCAAAGCTGCTGTCATATCAAGAATGTTATTGTATGAAAGTTCTTTTCCGTTTAAAAACTCATAATCAACAATTTCTTTATTTTTATAAAGTGCTGCTTTTTGATGAGGATTTTCTCCATATCTGAGATCACCTTCTTTGTTCAAAAAGATTGTTTCATATTTACTTTTTTCTTCACAGAGTTCTTTGAGAATTACCGAGTCGTATTTTGATGTCAGCTCAAAAGCATCAAGTGCAAGCCCTTTTCTGAATTCGGGAGTTGTATCTCCGTTATTTTCTTCAAGGGTTTTCAATACTGTTGAATATTGGTTTACTGATGATACAACAGTTACATTTTTATGATTCTTTGCTCCGGCTCTAAGAAGTGCAACACCGCCAATGTCAATATTGTCTATCAAAGTTTGTTCATCGTGAGCTTCTTTTGCAACTTTTTCAAATGGATAGAGATTTACTACCACCATTTGGAAAGCTTCTATTTCTTTGTCATCAAGTTCTTTTGCTTCATTTATATTTTGTGTATCTGCAAGTATTCCGGCATGTATTGCAGGATGCAATGTCTTAACTTTGCCTGAAAGCATTTCATCAAAATTTGTTATTTTACTTACTTCTATTGTTTCAATTCCGTTTTCATTTAAAAGTTTGGCTGTTGAACCTGTTGAAACAATTTCGTAACCATAAGCCTGTTGAATTGTTCTTGCGAAAGAAACTATATCTGTTTTATCAAAAACACTAATTAAAGCACGTTTTTTCATTTTCAATCCTCTTTTTATCCTTTGACTTTAAATTTAGCACAAAAGAGGGGTTGTGTCAGACCCCCTATGTGTTTATTGGTAATACTTGATAAAAATTATTTATAATGTATTATTGATATAGAATGCGCCCGTAGCCCAGCTGGATAGAGCGTTTGGCTACGAACCAAAAGGTCGGGGGTTCGAATCCCTCCGGGCGCGTTTTTTTAGGTATTCATATTGGAGGCTTTTTGCATAAAAAACTAAAATAATTGAATTGGTTTTTTATGTTAAAACTTAGCATATGAAGAAAAAAATTTTTGAATTAATCAAGAAATATCCAATTAAGAATATAGAAAATGCTTTTGTTCAAAGTTTTATTAAATTTAATCATCTTACAATTAAGAATAACAAATTGCTGTTAGATATTGTAAAAGATGATTCTGATATAACTAATACAATAAAATCAAAAATTGTTGCGCCAAAAAACATATATGAATTGGAAAATGTATTTGAATTATTAATTCCCCAAGATGACAGAAAATTAAATGGGGCTTTTTTCACTCCTCCGATTATAGCAAACTATATTTCTAATGAACTAATTAAAACGGGAAATGAAAAGATTTGTGACCCAAGTTGTGGCTGCGGTGCTTTTTTAATTGCTGCAATAGAGGTGATTAAGAACAAGTTTAATAAGCCAGTGATTGAAATAATTGAGGAAAATATTTATGGCTTTGATATTCTTGAATATAGTGTCAGACGGTGTAAAATTATTTTTTCAATTTTGGCTTTATTAAACAATCAGGACTTAAGAGAAATTCACTTTAATATATTTTGCCAAAATAGTTTAAATTTTAATTGGCCACAATTTTTTGAGCAATTTAATATTCAAAACGGATTTGATATAGTTGTTGGCAATCCTCCATATGTTAAATATCAAGATTTAAGTCAAAGTGTAAGGCAGAATTTACCAAATAATTGGAAAACAATAAAAGTTGGTAATTATAATTTATATTTTGCTTTTTTTGAATTGGGTATAAACATTTTGAAAAAAAGAGGAAAGCTTGGTTATATTGTTCCAAATAACTATTTTACATCAATTTCCGGTATTAATTTAAGAATCTTCTTACAAAGTAATAAATTTATAGAAAAAATAATAGATTTTAATCATTTAAAAATATTTGAATCACAGACATATACATGTATAACCTTTTTATCTAAACAAAAAAATGACTATTTTTTGTTTGATAAAATATATGATAAATGTTTATTATCAAATTTAAGTAATTTAAATTTTTCAAAATGTTTTTTTGATGATTTAAATATGAAAAAATGGCGTTTACTTAGAACTTGTGATTTCGAAAATATAAAAAGGATTGAATCATTGGAATATAAGCTGGGTAATCTTTTCAATATAAAAGTAGGAATTGCAACTTGTAAAGATGAACTTTATTTTTTAAATGAAGATTCAGAAAAAAATAATTATTATATTAAGACTTATAATAATCAAGAATATTTAATAGAAAAAGAAGTAACGAGAAAAATATCAAAGATATCAGATTTTAGCACTCAAAAAAATTTTGAAAATAATAAAAGGAGAATTATTTTTCCGTACACAATTAATAACAACAAAGCTGTTGTTATTGATGAAGAATCTTTTAAATTGAAATATCCAAAATGTTATAAATACTTATTAGCAATAAAAGAAGAACTTTCTGCAAGGGATAAGGGAAAAGGTTTATATCCCGCATGGTATGCTTATGCTAGAACACAGGGGCTGAACTTTTATGGTCAAAAACTATTAACACCGACTTTTAGCGAAGAACCGAGGTTTTTGTTTGATTCTGATCCAACATCATTGTTTTGTAATGGTTATGCAATATATCAAAAAACGGATTTGCAAATGACTTTGTTAAATAAAAAAATGAGTTTTTCGGTGTTACAAAAAATATTGAATTCACAAGTAATGGATTATTATGTCAGAACAACAAGTGTATGTATTGATGGCGGTTATCCTTGTTATCAAAAAAATTTTATTGAGCTATTCGGAATTCCAGCATTTGAAGATGAAGAGATAAAATTTTTGGAATCAGAAAACTCTGAAATAAAAATAAATGAATTTTTAAAAACAAAGTATCAATTATTGTTGTAAGAAATTTAGCATTTAATACTACATTCAAATCTTTGTTTGTAAATTTTTAATAGATCACTTGCAAAATTGTCAAATGTCAATCCATCCATTGATACAGTTGAATTTTTATCAATTATTTTATCTTTTTTTAATTCTTCTATTGTAGAATAAATTTTAGGTTGTTTTTGTCGAAAATCTACAATGAGTAAACATACCCTTTCATATTTATATTCTTCTTTTTTGCTTAAATCACGATTGTTAATTAGTTGAAATTTATGTATATAATCATCTATTTTGTGAAATTGATTGAATTTGATTTGGTTTTGTTTTATAGCTTTTGAACAATATTCATGTGTTGGAATAAGATAAACTTCGCCAAGGCATTGTTTTGGGTATTTTAAGTGAAGATTTAAAGATTCTGCAAACGTTCTTTCATATAGTGTATCAATGTTTTTTGCCATGCTGCTAAGTTGGCTTCTTACATTAATTATAATAATTTTTTCACTATCATTAGATTGTGAAATATTTTTAATGTTTAAATTATCTGGAATAATGCATACATCCTGGCACTTTGCTTTTAATAAACCTGTTATTTTTAATTCTGGCTTTGTATTGTCTAATGGTGGATAGATTAATTGTGGTGATATTCCATATTTTATAAATTCTGATTTTATTTCATTATGTAGAATATTAATAAGTTTTTGTGAACGAATTAAACTTGTTTGTGCAATTCTTCCATTTTTTAAAATTGCAGACTCTAATTCATTTTTTATTAAAAACAATGCATTTTCGATAGACATTAATTAATTCCTTTGAATATGTCTGAAAGATTTAAGCTTAGAGCATTAGCAATTTTATAAATATTTGATAATGTTATATTTTTTTCTGCTCGTTCAACCATTCCAATATAAGTGCGATGTACCCCAGCTTTTTCAGCCAAAGCCTCTTGTGATAAATTGAGTTTTTGTCTTTCTTCTTTAATTCTTTTGCCAAAATCTATTAAAATTTTCTTTTTCATTGTTGTATTCTATATAATTGCTAACTATGATTCTACATACTATAATTAGTAATAATATTTTTTTATTTTAAAATAAGATTAGGCTTCTAAACGAAAGGTGTATATAATGAAGAAGTGTAAAATTACTGTTTTAAAAAGAAATTTTGATGAAGAACTTTCAAAACAATATGGAATTGACGGATTAACAGCTTGTCCTATGTTAAAAGAAGGACAAGAATTTTATGCAGATTGGGAATGTCCGAAAGGTTTTTGTAATGAAGCTTGGAAGGCAATTTATCAGTATGTTTTTGCTCTGTCTCATGGTGCTTCTGATTTATTCTATTATGGTGATTGGATTAAAGAAAAAGGTGTTGCTATTGTAAGTTGTAATGACGGTTTGAGACCGGTTGTTTTCAAAATTGAAAAAACTGATATTGAATCAAGACCCAATGAATAATATATAAAAAGCTCCCTATACAGGGAGCTTTTTTCTATTTACAACCGCATTCGCATTTTGGTTTGTTATGTTCTTTGCACTTTTCTTTTTTCATTTTTTTGTAGCTGTCTTTCTGACAGTTGTTCAAAATTTCTTCAAAACATTTATCGTGTTGTTTTTTCTTATCTTTGATTTCTGATTTTAAATCTTTGATTTTTTCTTTTTGTGCTTTTATGTCATTTGTACATTTTTTGTCACATTTCATTTGTTTAAGTTTTGCTTTTTCTTGTTTTAGGCACATTTTTAGCGGTGCAATTTCGTCAAAGAATTTTTCATCAATACATTTTGCTTTTACTCGTTGTTCTTGAGTTAGAGCTAATCTTGTGTAAATTGTGCATCTTTTTTCGAAATATTTTGTTTTCCATGCTTGAAGTTCTTCGCAGGAATTGAATACAGGCGCGGTGTTGCATCCGCAGTCGCATTTTGGTGTACAACCGTCTTTGCATTCCGGTTTTTCACAAGGATTGCAATTGCAAGGTTGTTTAACCTGACAGGGGGAAGATTTTACGGGACAGGCGACAGGTACGTTTGTTTGTGCGCATACACTCATAACAGAGCATACCATTGCAGCAGTGAGGGTGATTGCGAGTTTTTTCATATAGTTCTCCTTAAATTTACAAATAACTTTTGTTATTCACAAGTTAATTATAAAGTTTCCTGCGCGGCTGTAAACTCTGAATGGGGGTAGCCTGTAAGGTTATTTTTTTGAAGTATATAGTTGATTAAAATTGTTCAAGTGATTTAATTTTAATTAAAATTGATAGTGTTAAGATTAATGTTTGCCGTTAAGAATTAAAAAAACATAAAAAAAGGAAAAATTATGCCCATTTCAGTGAATTTAAAAGTTTTGGGAAAATATCTCGACCAACCGTCTATGGTTAAAAAGTTATATAATACAATGCCGCCTGTACTCACTGGCTTGGCCGCAGGGTATGGAATCTATGATACATTTCAGTCTCCAAAAGAGAACGGAGAAAGAAAAAAAAGAGCAATAAAAAACGCATCAGTCCTTGCTTTTACAGTAGTTTCTGCCTTGCTTGCAACAAGAGGATTGACGCTAAAGAAAAAAGAAGTTTTTCCCGGGATAATTGAATTGCCTGAAATTGACAAAAACGGAATTGCTGAAGTTCTTACAAAACCTATTTCAGATAAGGCTAAAAAACTTGTTAATAAAGTTAAAGAGGAAAAAATCCTGAAATTTTCCTCTGTAAAGACTCTTATGCAAGAGTTTAGAGATAAATTTAAAGATGAAAATTTAATTTCAAAAGTGATTCCGAATCCTGAGAGTGAAGCACCTTTTGCTGATCTTGGGAAGTTATCTTTGTTAGGGTTTATACCTGTTGTTGGCGGTATATTAGGTGGAGTTGTCGGTGATAAATTAACTAAAGATGATTGGAAAAAGAATTTTCCTGATAAAGTTAAGGAAGGCACTTATCAATATTTGAATAATATTGCACTATGCAATGTAGGTGCAGGTTTGGGTGCATTAACAATGAACGCTTTCAACGTCAAGTCTAAAGCTGCAAGGTTTGCTGCAATGATGACGGGAGTTCTTGGTGTGGGACTTGTTGCAGGCAATGCAATTGCAAACTTTGTCGGTAAAAATTACATTGATCCCATATTCGATAAAAACAAGAAAAAAGAGAATAAGTCTATAAAAGATATGGTTAAAAACCTGAATTCCGAAAGACATCCTGAAGCTTTGGATGTAAGCTTGCACCTTGATGATGTTGCTTCTGTGGGATTCATTTCAGGTTTAAAATGGATAGGGCCTATTCTTCCTGTTTTATATTCAGTTTCTGCATACAGGGCCGGCATAGGATATAGAAACGGACATCAGGAGCCGCAAAATATTGTTAAGCAAAATTAATTCCCTCCTTTCACCATGTTTGCTTATATTATGTTTGGGATATAATTAACAATGTAGTACAGTAATTGAACTTTATACGGAAAACGCAGGGGCAGACGCCTGAAACAGAGCGAAAGCAAAACCCGCCAAGTATGTTAAAGTTCGTAGAAAAAGGAGAAACAGATGCCGGTAGCATCAATGATTGATTTACTCGAAGCAGGTGTACACTTCGGACACCAGACACAAAGATGGAACCCCAAAATGAAACCGTATATTTACGGTGCAAGAAATGGAATCTATGTATTAGACTTGAGAAAAACTTCTGACAAATTAGACGAAGCTTATGCTATTGTTAGAGAATTTGCAGCAAGAGGCAAAAACATTCTTTTCGTAGGTACAAAAAAACAAGCATCTGAAGTTGTTGCTGAAGAAGCAGCAAGATGCGGAATGTATTATATCAACCGTCGCTGGTTAGGCGGTATGTTGACTAACTTTGAAACTATCAGAGGCAGAGTTAACAAACTCAGAGAACTTGAAGAGTTCGTAAACTCAGGTCACATCGAAAAACTTCCGAAAAAAGAAGTTGTTCAAATGACTAAAAAACTTGAAAAATTGTCAAAAACATTGGGTGGTATCAAAGAAATGCGCGGTATGCCCGATCTGATTTTTGTAGTTGATCAGAAAAAAGAAGATATTGCTATTGCAGAAGCTAATAAATTGCATATTCCTGTAATTTGTCTTGCTGATACAAACGCTAATCCTGACGGAATTGATTATATTATTCCCGGTAATGATGATGCTATTCGTTCAATCAGATTGGTTGCTTCAAAACTTGCTGATGCTGTTTTGGAAGGTAAGCAATTGAGAGAAAATAAAGCAGTTGGCGCAAAAGCAGAAACTATTAAAGCTGAAGATGCAGGTGTTACTGAAGAAGCTAAAACAGAAGAAGCTCCCGCTGAAGCTTAGTCAAAATACTTTATAGCGGGTAAGGTAATATAAAAATGCCGTGCCCGCTATTATTATAAATTATTATTAATTTAATAAAGAGAGGATAAAATTATGACAATAACCGCTGCTATGGTAAAAGAACTTAGAGAAAAAACCGGTGCAGGCATACTTGATGCCAAAAAAGCACTTACCGAAAACGACGGTGATATGGAAAAAGCTATGGAATATCTCCGCCAAAAAGGTATTGCTTCTGCTGAAAAGAAAATGGGTAGAATTGCAGCTGAAGGTTTGGTTGGTTCTTATGTTGAAGGCAATGTTGGTGCAATGATTGAAGTAAACTGTGAAACTGATTTTGTTGCTAAGAACGATGAGTTCAAAGAGCTTGTTTCTAATCTTGCCCAGCTGATTGTTGCTAAAAAGCCTGCTGATGTTGATGCTTTGTTAGCTACAACCTGTGATAAATGCAACAAAAAAGTAGAAGAAATTATCAAAGAAAAAGTAGCTACTATCGGTGAAAAAATTACTGTAAGAAGATTTGTAATTGTTGAAGGTAATCCTGCTACTTATATCCACAACGGAAAAATCGGCGTATTGCTCAATACTGACAAAGCTGATGAAGCTCTTGAAAAAGATATTTGCTTGCACATTGCTTCAAACGCTCCTGAATTTGTTTCAAGAGAAGAAATTCCTCAGTCTGTAATTGACGAAGAAACAAGAATCGAAATGGGCAAAGAAGACTTGGCTAAAAAGCCTGAAAACATCAGAGCAAAAATCGTTGAAGGCAGAATCAACAAACTGATGGCTTCAAGATGTCTTCTCGAACAGCCGTTTGTTAAAAACCCTGACGAAACTGTTGCACAGCTTTGTGAAGGCAAATTGACTGTTAAGTCTTTTGTTCGTTACGTGCTCGGTGAAGGTCTTGAAAAAAGACAAGACAACTTTGCTGAAGAAGTAGCAAGCCAAATGGCAGGAAACTAGAAGTCAGCACAAATATTTAAAAAAAGCCTCTTGCAATTTGCAGGGGGCTTTTTTTTATTCAAATAAATTTTTTATATCGATTTTCAATGCGTCAGCAATCAGAATCAAACGTTTCAAGCTTGGGGTTTTTCTGCCGTTTTCAATTTCATAAATATAATTTTCAGATAAACCTGCATTGAGTGCAAGTTGAACCTGGGTCAGACCTTTTAGGTTTCTATATTTTCTTATATTTTCTCTCATTAAATCAATCGTACTATTTGCCATATCTTTATATTAATGTTATATTTAATTTACAACTCTGCCATATAGTATGGGAAGAAATCATGATAAATGAAGATTATACAAAAGAAGATATTAACGAAGTTATAGATTCAGTTCTCACCATAAAAAATACACTCGAGATTCTTAGGGATTTTTGTTTCTATAATGAAGAAAACTCTAAACTCGTGACAGTTTCCTCTCTTATTGAAATACTTGAAAATGAATGTGATAAAATTTTGGACAGATTTTAATGCTTTACAAAACTTACAATTCTTTCTTTCAAATTTGATATTGATAAAATAGTAATTAATAATGTTGAAGGTAAACAGTTGAGGATGGGTAAGAATATTGAAAAAGAAGAGTTTTAAAAGTTTAATAGCCGGAGCCGTTATTTTTTGTATCATGCAGTCGTCAGCATTTGCCGCAGAAGCTCCAAAACCGATTCTAAAACCGGGCGTTCAGGCAAATCAATCTTACAACTTTGTAGAGAATCTGCAAAAAAACAATAAGAAAAAGAAAATAGAAATCTATACGGACGAAAACGGAAACCAAATCTCTAAATCCCAGAAGGAACGTTCTGAGCAACTGAAAAAAACATACAAAGGCGTCACCAAAGATGAAAGAATTATGGAGGCTCTCGAGCTTTTAAAAGGCGGTCTGGGCGACTTCTCGAGAAGAGCTATCCTGGGCAATAACCTTTCAGAAAAACCGATGATTGTTGAATTTTCTAATCTGAGCAATTTTGGACAGGCGTATTCCAACTTTGATGCTCTGGGCTGGAAAAAGAAAAACAGACTCTATATACACATTAACGAAAAACATCAGGATGCGCCGGCTCCTGCTCTTGCGGCAGTTCTTGCTCACGAAGCTTTACATCAGGATGATTTTAACTCCTTGAATGAAGAAACCTACGCCTGGACTCTTGAAGCGGCTGTGTGGACAAAGCTTTCCGAAAAAGACCCCAGATACAACGACAGCATGCATCCGCTTGTTATAAGAGAAAACACGTTGAAAAAGCTTTTTATCAAAGGTAATTATACAAGCAAATTTATTAGAAAAACGGTATATTCAAACCCAGGCTATGCAAATCTTCCTTCTCGTTCCCCGGGATTTGAAGACGACAGCTTATAGACAAAAAAAACGGCTTTCAAATTTTTGAAAGCCGTTTTTTATTTTTATTGATAAAGCGGTTTTAGCTTTTCTTCCTGCTGAGGAATTTTGCCTTCTTCAATTGGAAGATATGCTCTGTAATCAATTACCGGGAAGCAGTTGTCGATTGATTCAATTTCTGAAAGTGTATGTTCATCAATATTTTCTGATTCAATCATATCAGCTATTGTTTCAAATCTTTCAACGTGCTCTTTGAATCTGTCAGTTGCATAGTCTTTTGCTTGCCATGTTGTGATTAAGAATGGCCAGTCAGAACTTTGCAAAAGGAGATTTTCTCTTGCAAGCTGATTTAAGGCTCTATGCAATAATTTGTCTTCAGGTATTTTTTCATACTTTGAAGCAATATCAATTATTCGTTTTTCACAACCGTGAATAATAGGCCACATCCATTCAGTAAGGTGATTTTGCCATACATAGAAGTGTCCGCCCTGACCCCATGAAGATTCAGGAATTTGGATTGCTTCTGTTGGCGGATGAGCTTTGAGATATTCACCGGCTGTCATTCTTTCAACTTGAGGAAGATAGTTGTTGAATTTTCTGATTACCTGTTTTATAAATTCAACACCTTCAAACCACCAGTGTCCAAACAATTCTGTATCAAATGAAACCATTACAAGACCTTCTTTGTTTTTAGAAAGTTTATAATCATTTAACAAATGATAAATCAATGTTGTATAGTGGTCAGAGTTCAGATTTACCTGTGACATAGCTAATACCGGGTCGTAAAGCATTTTGTCACCAAGATCTGTTGTTGAAGAAGTTATTCTCCAATAGTGGGCACCTGATTTATCGTCTTTTTTGTGAAACTCTCTGTAACAACCGTCACCAGGGTATCCGTCAGCTGCTGACCAAACCTGAAAACCAGCTCTGTCATTTCTGCCCATAACGGCAACCTGTGCATCAGGAAGCCAGTATGCGGAGTATGTGTCATAGCCGGTCGGTTCTCTTTCCGGCAGAGGTATATATTCAATGTTTCCGTAAACACCGATTACACGTCTGTTACCGATTGAGTTTCCTCCTTCAATTACGTGAGATTCAGTAAAGAAGTATTCGATATCATTGTTTTGAAGAGTTACTTCAATAGCAGGACGCCATTTTTTCTGACCGTCTTTGCCTGTGTATTCATAGCCCTGTCTGTATGCACATTCGGGGAGCCATGCACCTTTAGCTTTTTTGCCGAAAAGTCTTTTGGTTGTATCAGATCCAATTTTAAATTGGGCATTCAAGTTTGAATCAGTAGCAAGAAGAGGAGAAAATCCGTGAGTTGCTCCTGATGTAGTAATTTCGATACAGCCAAGATCCTGGTATTTTTTGAAAGCACCAATTAAATCTTTATTGTATTTATTAATGAAAGAATCTTTGATGTGGTTAAACCAATCAAAGTAATATTTTGCAAGATATTTCAAATGTTGTGAATGAGCCACTTCAGGGTCGGGATATCTTTCCAAATCTCCGGAAACTGCTTTAATTCTTGCATCAAGATAGTCGATGAAGCCTTGTTTAAGGTGTTCATCATTCAATTGTTCCGCCAAAATAGGTGTGATACCTACGGTAAGTTTGGCTTTTATACCTTCATCATCATACAATTCCGAAATTGCATTAAGTAACGGAACGTATGTTTCTGCCATACATTCGTAGAGGTTTTCTTCCCCGAAAGGCCACATACCGGCTTTTCTGTAATAAGGAAGGTGGGAGTGTAGCATAAATACGAATTGTCCTACTGACATAAATTCTCCTTTTCTCTTAATTTGCGCTTTTGTATTTTGCGCTTTTTCTAAAACATATATAATTATCGACCCCGTGTGTCTGTATTAAATATAGTTATATCACAATTATTGATAAAATATAACCCCATAGAACTAATTCTAAAGGGTTATATTTACAAAAATATATGTAATGATGCAGATGTTTAACAGGTTGCAGCCTTTTTAAGAGCATATATTTCTTCGATGTCTTTTGGTGATAAATCTTTAGCACCTCCAAGCAGCATTGAATTTAAGTAAATTTGCGCATAAGTTTCAGCAGTTTCCATCCTGTAATATGCTTCTTTTAAGTTTTTTGCACATACCACTATTCCGTGATTTGCCAGTAGTACTGCGTCATTTTTTTCAAAGTATTTTATTGTGTTTTCAACCAGCTTGTCAGAACCCGGAAGTGCATATTGTGCAACAGGAATTTCTCCGAAATAAAATACATTTTCTGAAATTATTGGTTTTGACAATGGTACATGACTAACAGCAAATGCAGAAGCATAAGGTGAGTGACAGTGAAAAATTGCTCCGATATCCGGTCTGAGTTTATATATTGCGGTATGGAGATTTTTTTCACTTGAAGGTTTTGTTCCTTCTATAACATTGGCATCCATATCCATCAGGACAATTTCTTCTTCCGAAAGATCAGCAAGGCATGTTCCTGATGCGGTAATTAAAACATTTTCATCAGCACGTGCACTTATATTTCCTGATGTTCCAGGTGTCATGTTCTTTTCACCGAGTTTTTTTCCGAATTTTATAATTTGTTTTTTTGATTCTAAGTAATTCATATAATTATTGTACCAAATTTTTTGTTAAAATGATATAATAATTATCAAAAGATGAGAGAGGCTTTATCATTGACCGAAATAATCCAAGGCGGTATTGATTTTGAGCAGGTTATACAATGGCTCGATGAATATCGGCAGGTAAATTCAGAAAAGAGTAAAGAACAATTGCAAAATCTTATTGCAATTACTTGTATGCCACTGGTTAAAAAAGTGGCAAGAACTCTTGCACGTCGTGCTACCGACCCTGTTGAAGATATTATACAGGTTGGTAGTCTGGGTTTGATTAAAGCTATCAGGCTATATAATCCTGAAATCAGCAAAAACTTTAAATCTTATGCAACTTATTTAATTACAGGAGAGATTCGTCATTATCTCAGAGACAAGGCTTCTATGATAAAAGCTCCAAGAGCTATTCAAGAGTTGGCATATCGTGTACATAAAATGACAATGGAAATGATTGAAGAAATGGGTGAAAAACCTACTGATTCTCAAATTGCCGACAAAATGGAGCTTCCTGTTGCAAAGGTAAAAGAAGCTATTGATGCTGACAGAAGAAAGACAACTCTTTCTCTTGATCAACTGTCTTTTCAGGATGATGATGATTTTTCCAACTGGGGAGATAAAATTGCTGATGTTAATTATGAAAATATGCAGAGCCTGAGAGAAGATAGAATTATGCTTACCGAGTCTTTGGAAAATATAGAACCTATATTGAAACAAATTGTTGAAATGACTTATTTCAAAGATATGAGCCAGGTCGAAATAGCCAAAAGACTCGGCATATCTCAAATGCAGGTATCCAGAAAACTGAAAAAAGCCTTGAATCTTCTTTACGACATTATAAAAGAAAAACAAGAAGTATAATTTTGGGAGTATGCGATGGGCGAATTTATTTTTTGGACTTGTTATGTCTTTATAATAGGTCTTTGTATAGGCAGCTTTTTGAACGTTGTTGTTCTAAGAGGGCTTTCCGGTGAGTCTATTGTGCTTCCGCCCTCTCATTGTACAAAATGTAATCATAAACTCGCCTGGTATGATAATATTCCTGTTTTGTCATATTTAATGCTTTTAGGAAAATGCAGATACTGTAAAGAAAAAATCAGTATTCAATATCCTCTTGTGGAGCTTTTTACAGGTTTGACTTTTGCAGGAATTTTTTATAAATTTGCTCATTTCGGGGTTTCGATGAATATACTGTGTCTGATGATTGCTGCTTCACTTTTAATAGTTATTGCTGTTACGGATATAAAAGAAAAAGTTATTTTAACGGCTCATACATATATTCTTGCTGTATTAGGGCTGATTTATAACTTCTTTAACTTTGCAGGATCAAATAACACAAAGATACATTTCTTTGCTTTCGGGTTTGACATTTCTATCTATCAAACATTTATATATTCCATTTTGGGTTTGATTGCAGGTTTTTGTGTTATGAATACTCTGGCATGGTTCTGCAAGCTGATTACAAAAAAAGATTGTTTTGGTGACGGTGATGCGTATATTACAGGTTCACTCGGTGCATTTTTCGGAATTGCCAATATAATTGTTATATTTATATTAAGTATAATTATATGGGGTGTTTTGTGCATCCCTTCTTTTCTTTATAAGTTATTTAAAGAAAAAGATTTTAAACTTTTAAGTACACTTGTGCTGTTCTGTATTGCAGCATTTTTATTTGCACTAGGTGAATATTTTGATGTTTTTGATTCTAATTTATTTCACTGGTTTGCATATTTACTTGTAGCTTGTATAGGCCTTTATTGCTGCAAATTACTAATTGCCTCAATAAAACAAGGTTCAAAACTAATGGTAATTCCTTTTGGACCTGCATTGGTCTTTGCAGCTTTTATTGTATTATTTGTTTTATTTTAATCTTATACAAGAAGTAAGCCTGCACCGATAAAGAACATTCCGGCAAAAATTCCTGCCATTACGTCGTGATTTTCTCCATATTCTCTGGCTGTCGGCAAAAGTGTATCAAGAGAAATATAGACCATAATTCCTGCAACCATTGCAAAAAGAATTCCTACTGCCATTTGTGGCATGAATAATTGTATTATAAAAAATCCTATTAATGCGCCAATCGGTCCGGAAATGCCTGCAATAGCAGAAAATAACATTGCATAGCGTCTTTTACCTGTTGCATGGTACATAGGCAAACCAATAGCAATACCTTCAGGCAGGTTGTGAATTGCCATTGCTATAACGAGTGGAATTCCCAGTTTCAGGTTTGTACTTGCAACAAGAAACATTGTCAAACCTTCGGGAAATCTATGTAAAGAGATTGCTATTGCTGTTAACAGACCGGCTTTTTTGATTTTTTCATCTTCTTCTGAGATATCTTGAGGTGCTTTGTCAATCATTTCGTCACCAAAGTGCGCAGGCAGGAAATAATCTATGAGAGCGGCAATAATTATTCCTGCAAAAAAGCCGAGGAATGTTATTAAGGCAGCTTTATTGCCAAAGAACATTGTTGTGAATTCTTTGGAGTCTTTTAAAATTTCTGTCAGAGCCATATATATCATTACTCCGGCTGAGAATCCGAGCCCTATGGCAAGCATTCTCAAATTGCTTCTTTTTACAAAGAAGGAAACTGAACCGCCTATTATTGTAGCCAGACCAGCTATGAGGGTCAGCGCAAAGGCAATTATATGATGATGTTCTACAAGCATTTTTCTCTCGATTTCTAGTAGTGTTTAGTTAATTTCAGCCAATTTTTCCAATTTTAGTTTTTGGTCATGTTCCATCAAAAGATTGATGAGTTCGTCAAGATCACCGTCGATAACTGTCCAAACGTTAAGGTTTTGACCTATACGATGATCTGTTAAACGACCTTGAGGAAAATTGTATGTTCTGATACGTTCAGAACGATCGCCAGTTCCAACCTGTGAACGACGCAGGTCTGTAATCTCCTGCATTTGCTTTTGAACTTCTATGTCATACAATTTAGCTTTCAAAATTTGTAATGCGCGTTCTTTGTTTTGTAGCTGGGAGCGTTCTTCCGTACAGAAAATCATAATCCCTGAAGGTTTGTGGAATACACGCACTGCTGTTTCAACTTTGTTTACGTTTTGCCCGCCAGCTCCGCCTGAACGTGCAGTAGAAATTTCTAAATCATTAGGATTTAATTCGATTTCAACGTCATCAACTTCAGGCATAACTGCAACTGTTGCTGTTGATGTATGAACACGTCCTTGTGATTCTGTTTGAGGAACACGCTGAACACGATGTACACCTGATTCATATTTCAATTTTGAATAAATACTGTCGCCTTTGATTGATATAATAACTTCTGAAACGCCGCCTGCTTCACAATCTGTTTTGCTCAAAATTTGAGATTGCCACCCCTGCTTGTCAGCATAACGAAGATACATTCTCATAAGGTCGCCGGCAAAAATGTTGGCTTCATCCCCACCTGCTCCTCCACGGATTTCAAGCATAATATCTTTGTCATCCATGGGGTCTCTTGGCAGAAGAAGAACTTTCATTCTTTCTTCAAGTTCAACATTTTTTGCTTCATTTTGTTCAATTTCCGTATGCAAAAATTGCTTCATTTCAGGGTCTGACTCTGATTTCAAAAGTTCTTTTGCATCTTCAATGGCGTCCTCATTGTTTTTCCACTGATGATAAACATCAACTGTTTCTTCCATTGCCTTTCTTTGTTTTGAAAGGTCTCTGAATTTTTCATAATCAGCAATAACCTGAGGATCTGACAGGATTGTGCCGAGTTCTGTATATTTTTCTTCTATTTGAAGAATTTTGTCTAGCATATCTTTCATAATTTAATTTCCTTTTAATAAAATATTATCTCAAACATGCTAATTTGATAATCCTAAAAAAGTAAGGGATTTGTCTGAGTAAGTTTTTTGTTTGACTAATTTGAAATCAGTAATATTGATATCAAGACTTTTGGGGTGTTCAAGAACAAGAATTCCCTGTGTTTTCAGAAGCTTATGTGTTTTTATAATGTCAAGAACCTCGTTATATAGTCCGCCCTGATAAGGTGGATCTATGTATATTACATCAAATTCACTTTCAAGTTTTTTTAGTGTTTTTGATGTATCTCCAAAATGAAAATCAGGTTTTACGTTAAGTTTTTCGGAGTTTGTTTTTAAAAGAGCAAAGGTTTTTTTATCTTTTTCTATAAAACTTACTCTCTTAAACCCGCGAGATAGGGCTTCAAATCCCATTATTCCGGAACCTGCAAAGGCATCCAAAAAAGTTGATTCTTCAAAATCAATCAATCCAAATAGAATGCTAAAGATACTTTCTCTTATTTGAGAAAGCGTTGGTCTGACATTGTTGCCTTTAGGTGAGTCAATTTTTCTTGAATTTAAGTAACCGCCTGTGATTTGCATGAGAAAATTTTAGCATAAATTAATAATCCTTTGTGCTACAATTTACTCATAAATTATAAATAGAGGAAGTATTATGGTTTCACAAGATATTAGAGATAAATATGAAGTTGTTATAGGTCTTGAAGTTCACGCTCAACTAAAGACCAAGTCAAAAATTTTTGCACCTGATAGTACAGAATTTGGTGCTGAGCCAAATTCTCATACTAGTACTATTACATTAGGTATGCCGGGTGTTTTGCCTGTATTGAACAAAGAATGCGTAAATATGGGTATACTTTTGGGACTTGCTTTGAATTGTGAAATTCCCGAAAGATGTAAATTTGACAGAAAACAGTATTTTTATCCTGATTTGCCGAAAGGTTATCAGATATCTCAATATGATCAGCCGATTTGCATAAACGGACATATTAATATTAATGGAAAAAGAATTGGTATTACTCGTGCACATCTTGAAGAAGATGCCGGAAAACTTGTCCACGCTGGTGCTGATGGGCTTGCGGGTTCTGTGTATTCGCTTGTTGATTTGAATCGTGCAGGTACTCCTCTTCTTGAAATCGTATCTGAACCTGATATGCGTTCAAGTGAGGAAGCAAGAGCCTATATGGAAGAATTAAGAAACATTGTTCGTTACATAGGTGTTTGTGACGGAAACCTTGAAGAAGGCTCTATGAGATGTGATGCTAACATATCTGTTATGCCGAAAGGTTCTGACAAGTTTGGGACACGTGCTGAAATCAAGAACATTAACAGTTTCTCTGCTTTGCAAAGAGCTATTGAATATGAAATTGACAGACAGATAGAAATAGTTGAAGAAGGTGGAGAAGTAGATCAGGAAACAAGACTCTGGGATGATAATCAGAGAGTTACCAAAACTATGAGAAGCAAAGAAGATGCTAATGATTATCGTTACTTCCCTGAACCTGATCTTATGCCTGTTGAAATTTCAAGAGAATGGGTTGAAGAAGTAAGAAAAACAATGCCAGAACTCCCGGAAGCTAAACGTAAAAGATATGAATCTCTGGGGTTGAGTGCTTATGATGCTAATGTTATGGTTGAACAAATGGAAACAGCCTTGTTCTATGATGATGTGTTGGAGCTGGGTGCTGATTACAGAACTGCAAACAATCTACTTGTTGGCGATATAACTGCTTATTTGAAAGAGCATAATATTAATATTAATCAAACTAAATTAACACCAAAATCTCTTGCAGAACTGGTGGAACTTATTACAAAAGGTACAATTTCTAATAATATTGCTAAAAAGATTCTTCCCCAAATGCTTGAACAAGGCTCTGAACCTAAGACTATTGTTGAGAAAGAAGGACTTAGCGTAATATCTGATGAGGGTGCTATAAAATCTCTTGTTGAAAAGGTTGTAGCAAATAATCCTGCACAGGTTGAAGCATATAAAAACGGAAAAACAAATCTTATGGGCTTCTTTGTAGGTCAGATTATGAAAGAAACCAAAGGCAGAGCAAATCCTCAGGTTATAAATAAACTTCTTTCAGAAGCTTTGAATAAATAAATTTAAAGGGAGTTTTAAAACTCCCTTTATTATTGAGGTCTCTGTTAATTGTAAACAATTGTAACAGATATAATAAATATTGAAATCGTATATAATAAAATGTTTTTATATATATGTGTGTATTTTAAAAGGTGTAAATAATGAGTATTTCAGTTAACAATGTAAATGGCAATAACGTTCAAGGAACAGCTAAACCTTCTAAAACAACTGCTCCTTCAGATACACAGGAACCTTTATTTGGCACAACCCCTGCGACTACTGAAACAAATGCTTCAACTGACAAAGATGTGCTTGAAGCAAGACTTGTTCAGTATGAAGCTGAATTAGCATCACTCGAAGCAGAAAAAGCTGAAAAAGAAGCAGAAAAGAAAGAATTACAAGCTCAAAGAAAAGTTCTTACAGCTCAAAAAGAAAAAATCCAAGCAGAAATCGATGCTAATAACAAAACAATTGCTCAATACACAGAACAAATCATGGCTTACAACGAAGAAGTTGAAGCAGAACAAGAAGCAATTGAAAATTTACAAAAACAATATGATGCTAAAAATAAAGAAGCTCAAGAATTGACTGAACAAGTTAATGAAAAAATTGCTCAATTGCTTGAAGATTCTAACAATAATGTAAAAGAACAAAGAGAAAAAATTCAACAAGCAACTGAAGAAGCTTATGCTAAAGTTGAATCAGGTGAACTTGATGAAAGCGAAGTTGCACAATATGTTTCTCAAAAAGCAGGTAGTGCAGTTACTACAAATTCTTCTGCTGCTTTTTCTGAAATTAACGCATTAAGTGCTCAAATTAAAGCTTTAATTGCAAGTGCTTCTTCTATTATGACAGCAATGGCTGTAAAACAAACTAATGTTAATAAATTGCAAGCACAAGTTTCAAGCGGCAACACAGCAGTTCAATCATTAAACACTGCTAACGAAGCTAAAAAACAAGAATTATCTTCAATAAATGAACAAATCTCTGTTGTTAATAAAGAAATTACTTCAGTAGATAACGACATTACAAAAATTGATACAAAAATTGCAAAAGTTAATGTAAATATTGCTGAAACAAAAGCAGCTATTTCTGCAATCAACGGCGAGAAAACAGAAGAAACTAACACTCAAACAAATAATGAAACAGTAGTTAAAGAACCAGAAACAACTGTTGAAGAAAATGTACCTTCTAATCAAAATACAACAGTTAATGCATCTTCTACATACAACCCATTTGTAGCAGTTTCTTTCGAATCAGTTGATTATTCTTCAGTTGTTGATGCACTTGATGCTCTTTCAAGAAGAAATGATACAGCAATTCAAAATGCAAGAACTCAAGATGATAACAATAAACAAGAAGTAAGAAAAATGTTCCAGGATCTTCTTAAATAATAATTAAGCAATAAATAATAAAAAAAGACCGGTTTAATTAACCGGTCTTTTTATTTAATTTTTTTATACGTTGCCTTCTGTTTTCTTCTTCATAAAGGGGTTAGTTGCTACATCAGAAACCATTTTTCCTGTTGAAGTGATTTGTCCGAATCCGTTATTCAATGATTGAGCAAGCTGACTTGTGAATGCGCCCAATCTGGCACTTTCTTCTGCTGTCATTTTTCTTTTAGAACTTGTCGGTTCTTCAGAAGCAGCTGCATTTTTTTGTGCTTGAGAGAAAAGATTGCCTGCTCCATTTGAAATCTGTTGTCCAAGGTTTGCAATACTGCCTAGTTTGTTTGCTTTTGATGTAGAACTTGGGCTTGCAGCTGAAGTAGCTTTTTCTCCTTCTTCAAGCTCTTCAAGGACCTGATCAAGTTCTTGTTTTAATTCGGAAGAAACTTGTTTTGTATCATTTTTTATTGCTTCATAAGCAGTTTTCTTTTCGGAGAGTGTTTTTTGTGCAGCTTCAAGATTTTCGTTTGCTTTTGTAACTTCGTTTGTTGCTTTTTCAAGTTCTTTTTTTGCATTTTCGAGTTTTTCTTCAGCTGCTTCTTTAGCTTCTTTGGCTGCGTCTTCTTTAAGCTTAGCCTCTTCAAGTTCAGCTGTTGCAACTTTTTGTTCGGCTTCAGCTTTAGCAAGTTCTGCTTTAGCAGCTGTGAGTTTTGCTTTTGCAGCTTCAACAGCTGCTTTTGCTGCTGCAACTGCTGCTGAAGAGAATGGAATTGCTGCTGATGCTGATGCGAGAGCTGCTTCCGCACTTGCAAGATTTGCTTCAGCTGTGCTGACATTAGCTTTTGCTTTTGTTACAGCTGCATTTGCTTTTTGAAGATTTGTTTCTTTTTGTTTAACAACTTTTTCCTGTGCAGTGAGTTCTTTAGTTGCTTGATCTTTTCCAGCTTGAGCAGCTTCTTCAACACCTTGAGCTTTTTCTTCGGCTGCAACTGCATTGCTTCTTATTCCTTCATTTGTTGCAACGTTGCTTTCTCCTGCTTCAACTGCTTCGTTCGCTGTGCTTACAGGTGCAGTTGAGTCGGGGTTTGATTCAACTGTTGCTACACCGTCTCTGGCGGATGTGACTACTTGTTTATCTTTGCTGGAGAGGGCTGCATTGCCTGCTTCAATTTCTTCTGCGGTGTCAGCTGAGGAACTGCCTGCTGCTGCGGCAACTGCCGGAGCTGCCGAGGTTGCAACATTTTTTACTGTTCTGCCAGTGCCGGAAGGTTCTGATGAATCTGTTCTTTCAAAACCATCTGTAACACCCCAGTTTCCATTATTGTTGAGGTTAAAATCATAAGTTGGGGTTTGAACTTTGCTCCAGTCAAAACCATATTTTTTTAGCCAATCAACTTGCTGTGTTCCATCTGTATTAATGCTGTATCCACCTGGCATTTGAATTCTCTCTTTCTTTAATTTACTTCTTATATATATAAAAAAACGAAAAATCGGGGATTATTGCCATTTTGGTATATACTTTATATATAAAATTTACATAACTTAATGAATCCGTATTTTTGTAACATTTTTGTTAAATATTTATCAAAAAATTAATAAAAATGGCAAATATTTCTATGTTTGAACTTTAAAAATTTGTAAGGAAAAGTGAGGTAAAAATGAAAACTCCTGATATCAATTTGAAAAAACCTTTTGTAAATGGCTACAAAGCTGTTAAAGACGGTGTAAAAAATACTTATTCAAAACACAAACCATCTTTGGATAAGGGAATTAATTATGCAAAAGAATTGTCCAAAGATACAATTTCTTTTGTTAAAAATAATCCTAAAAAAACAGGACTTATTGCCGGAGCTGCTATTCTTTTGACAGGACTTGTGACAGGTTTTGTTAAAGCAGTTAAAGCCAACAAAGTAAAAAATGAACATATTGCTCATCAAAGAGAAGTTATTAATGTGCTTAAAGAAGAAATTGTTGACAGACAAGTTGTAATTGATGCTTTACACGATGCTGTTGACGGTGCTTTAAAAGCAAGCAAAAAAGCAGAGTAAAATTTTCAAATATAAAAGAAGTCCCTTTGAAAGTTCAGGCTTTTAAATAAGGGACTTTTTTTATATCATAATTTTTAATAGTTAAAAATCGGAATTAAGAGAAGAAGCTTTGAGTGAAATTGCGAAAACAAGACTTACAATTGCAGCATCAACTTTTTATATAATCGGTGTAATTTCGTTTTTTACCAATAATATTTTTATTTTTGCCTTTTTAGCTTTGATTGTTCTTTTGATTGCTTTAAAAAAAGATTTCATAAGTGCTAAATCAGCATGTATTTTTTATATGTTATTTGCAATAGCGATTCTAAATTGTCATTTTCAGATAAAGAATTTTGATGCTTTGTCAGAATATGTTTATACAAACGGTACGATTAAAGGTGTTGTGGATTCTATACCTACCACAAATATTGCAGGCAGAACAAAATTCTATTTAAGAACAGATGAATATAATACCGAAAAAGCTCATCTTCGGAACATAAAAGCCAGAACAATTGTAACTCTTTATGATAAAGATGAAAATCTGGCAAAAATAAAAATAGGAGATAGGATTGAATTATCAGGCAAGCTTAGAAAACCTGTCTCTGCGAAAAATCCTTCTCAGTTTGATTATGCAAAATATTTGAAAAATCACAAAACGTTTTCTACTTTTTATTCAAAAGGGAATAATTGGAAAATTATATCAAAGCCTGATAAGTTTAGCGGAAAATTCCTCCAGAAGCTCAATGATAAAAGAGTAGAAATAATCAATATTCACAAAAAATATATGAAGAGTCCTAACCTTGAAGTTTTGGGTGGTATTGTTTTTGGTGATGATGCAATCAATCCTCCTGATGATATAAAAAGCTCTTTTATTAATTCCGGTCTTTTGCATATTCTGGCTGCATCAGGAATGAATGTTTCAATTATTTTCGGGATATGGTTTTTCCTGGCAATGAGAATGAAACTTAATTACAGGTTTGCAATATTAATAGGTGCAATTCTTGTTGCTTTTTATACTTTGATGACAGGAATGGGGCCGTCTGTTTTAAGAGCGGCTTTGATGATCGAGTTTGTTCTATTCGGTAAGTTAATAGACAGGAATGCTGACGGAATTTCTCTTGTATTTTTTGTTGCACTTTTGCTGCTTTTATATAATCCTGCAATGATAAATGATGTAGGTTTTCAATTATCTTTTATTATTACCTTTGCTTTGATGTTTAATTGTCCTCCTGTTCTTGAAAACATAAAGAATAAATTTGGAGAGTTTATTGCAGGCGCTGTGATGATTCCTGTTGTTGCACAGTTGTGGGCTGCTCCAATACAAATGTTTTATTTTAATACATTCGCTTTGTATTCTGTATTTGCTAATTTAGCTATTACACCTTTCATTATGTCGATAAGTTTTCTTGGCTTTTTAGGTTCTATTATTGCAATGATTCCGGTTAAAGTTCTTGCTGACAAGACTTGTATGGTTTTTGATTTTATATTGAATCCGATTGTTTCTGTACTTGTAAATATTTCAAATTATTTTTCAGCTCTTCCCAATTCTCTTATTGCAACTTCACACCCTGATTTGTTTAAATTGTTTTTGTATTATTCTATTTTGTTTGTTATCGGTTTTTCTATAAGAAACAAATTTAAAGATAAAAGGCTGTTGCATTTTATCTTTGTACTGTTAATAATATTCTTTTTCAGTTTTATAAGAATAGAGAAGAATAATCTTGAGATTCTTGTTTTTGATGTTGGGAACGCGGATAGTTTCTTAATAAAAACTCCGCAAAAGAAATATGTTCTAATTGATACAGGACATGGCTCAATTACTTCAAATTTTTCACAGGCTGATGCGATTATAAACAAGTACTTGAAGGATAATGGAATAAAATCTCTTGATTTGATGATTTTGACACACTTCGATTCAGACCATTCCGGAGGTGCTATTGATGTAATGAAAACAGTTGAGGTGAAAAAAGTACTTCTAAATAAAGACAAAGATGATTCAAAAACAACAAAAATGATTGCTAAATATATAAAATCTAAGAACATAAATGCTTCTGATGCAAATAACAATGAAATTTTGCTGGAGGAACAAGGTTTTAAATTGATTTCATATACACCTGATTTTAAAGAAGATAAAAACGATAATGACAATTCTATAATCACACTTTTGTCTTATGGTGATTTTGATATGTTATTTATGGCTGACGGCGGAATCAGAAGTTTTGATAAAATTAAGAAAAATCTTCCTGAAAATAAAAAGATTGAGATTTTGAAAGTAGGACATCATGGTGCAAATAATGTTGTAAGTAATAAAATGCTGAAATTTTTGAAATCTGATGTTGCAGTGATATCAACAGGGTACAACACTTATGGTCATCCGAGAAAAGAAACTTTGAGGATTTTATCAAAAAATAATGTCAAAATATATCGTACGGATTTGAATAATGCTTTGAAAATAGTTTCTGACGGAGAAAAGTATGAAGTTTATAAATTTAACACCAGAAATAAAGAATTTTCAAAGGATATTGAACTGCGGTCTGATTATGTTTCGGATATAATGGAAAAGAATTAAAGGGCAAGAGGTATTTTTATGGACAAGAAGATGCTTGATCAGGCAATGGAATATTTTAAAAAAAGAGATTATGAAAATGCTATGACTGTTTTTCAGAATCTTCTTGAACAGGATCCTAAAAATCCTCATTTATTAAATAATGTGGGACTTTGTTTGGCTCATCAGGGGCAAATTTCTCAGGCTGAAGAATATTTCAGAAAAGCGTTGTTTTTGGATGAAAAACTTGCTGAAACTTATATAAATCTGGCTGATGTATATTACAAACAGAACCGTTTGTGGGATGCAATAGATTTGCTTCAGGGTGCTGTCGCAATTTTGCCTGACAATGCCGCTTTGAGACATTTTCTTGCAAGAATTTATATTGAGGATAAAAGGTATGATGATGCGATTGATGCATTGGATTCTGTGCTGGAATTGGCTCCTAAGAACTATGATGCAAATTGGGATCTTGGGATGGTGTATTTTGAGACAGGTGATTGGGCAGGTGCAATTTCTAACTTTGAAGAAGTTTTGCAATATGTTCAGGAAAATGAACTGATTTTTTATCAAACAGCACTTGCTTATGAGGCTAATGATGAACTCGACAAAGCTGTTTCAAATCATTTAAAGGCAATAGCTGTAAATGACAAATTCCCCCTTTCCTACAAACGTCTGGGGATGTTGTTTATGGCTAGAGGTGATAATGATGATGCAAGAGAGTATTTTGAAGAATATATAAACTTTGATGTGCCTCAAGAAGAAAAGGACAATATTAAAAAAATTCTAGAAAGATTAGGTTAAAATGAGTGAAATTATACAATATCAAACAACAGGTGTTTGTTGTGGCTTAATGCAGGTCAAAATTAATGACGGGGTTATTGAAGATGCAGAATTCTTAGGAGGATGCAACGGTAATCTTCAAGGTATTAAAGCCTTAATAAAAGGTATGAAAATTGATGATGTTATCTCGAAGCTTACAGGTATTCAATGCGGTGCAAAGTCTACAAGCTGTCCTGATCAGCTTGCACAATGTTTAATCGAATATAAATCAAAAGAACTAAAAACTGTCTAAATTTGATGACACTGTAAACTTGTCTGTGCTGTGTTATAATGAACGTAAACAGAGGTGCAGATGTCTGATAAAAATTTATTGTGCATAGTTTTGACATTCGCTTTAGCATTTTTTGTTATAGGGAATGCTTTTAGGGTGGGAAATCCGCTTCTTGGCATTGAAACTTTGTTTATTTGGTTTGTCATTTATATGATTATGCCTATGGCTCTTATTGTGGAAAAAAAGACTGACTATGCGGCCGCACCTGTATGTTGGAAACAGATTTTTTTCAGAACCGTTGAGACCGGTTATTTGTTTATTAGTTTTTGTTCTGCACTTTTATTATCGATTTTGTTTGATGATGTAACGGATTTTCTCGGACCTTTTATTCCGGAACGACCGGAGTTTAACACTCTTATTATAATATTGCTGGTTTTATTCAGTGCAATATTGAGTCTTGCTTTTTTTACGCTTTTTTCTAAGGTCAGAATTGAAAAATTAAAAAGAAACGGTATTAAGGTAATTGTAGACATAAAAGATGTTAAGTTTTTAAATGGAAATTGTTATGTGGTTGCAGAAACCTATCATCCTGAAACTCATGAACATCTCAGACTGTTAGGCAAAACATATGCTGAAAATAAAGAAGAAATTCCCTCAAAGATGCCTGTATATTTTGACAAAAAAGATTGGGAAAATTATTACTTTGATACTTGTAGCTGGCTGGACGAAAGTTAATTTTATTTAGGCAGACATATTATAAATGTAGTGAAAATATTTGAAGGGTCATCTTTTGACGATTCAATCAATATTTTTCCGTTATGAGCTTTTATGATTCTGTTAGACAGATAGAGTCCAAGTCCTGTTCCTACTTTGCGGAATTTCTTTGCTGTGGTGTAATATTTGTCAAAAACGTGGTCTATTTCTTCTTTTTTTATGCTTTTGCCATAGTTTGTAATTTTTATATATATGTTTTTTTCATCATCTGTTAATGTTATATCAACATTTGAACATGATTCACTGAAAGAAATAGCATTTAGTATAAGATTTTTAAACACTCTTTTTATGTAAAATTCATCTAACTGTACTTTTTCGAAAAATTGAGGATGAAAATTTAGAGAAATTGAATCTGTATCTGAAATAGGTTTCATTTCTTCAATTGTATTTTCAAGCAGCCTTTTGACATCAAGCTCTTCTTTATGTAAATCAATTTTTGTTTCATTGAGTTTATATGTTTCAAGTATGATTTCCACAAGTTCTACAAGTTCTTTGTTGGAATTTTTTAAGTAGCTTAGAGCTTCTTTTTGTCGATTATTAAGTTCTCCAAACTTATTTTCAAGAAGAAAATTCAACATATTTTTTTCAGCGAGGATAGGGACTTTAAGGTCATGAGTTAATGTAGTCACAAAATCTTCTTTTAGCTGTTCTATTTCTTTTAGTGCTTCAATTTTTTTGTTCAAATCATTTTGATATTCAACAATCATTTTTTCTCTGTCAACAATTGCTTCAATCATTCTATTTATGCTTTCTGCAAAATTCGGAAGCATTGTAAAGGTTTCTTCATTTACTCTTTCATATAGGTTTCCATAGCGCACAGAGTTTATTGTTTTCAAAATACCTCTGAGAAGTTTTTTATGGTTTCGGAACGTTTTTTTCAGCTTTCTATATTTCATTGAAAGAGAAATCAATGAAACAGATAATATTACAATAAGTATACATAAACTGATTAACGCAAAATGCACTAAATTTATACCTTAATAACCATAATGTTCATGTTGGACAAGATATTCTCTAACATGATTAAGTGCAGATTGAACAATCCTTGTTATACGGGAGGAGGATAAACCTACCTGTTCGGCAATTTCTTTAACCTGCATGTTTCTGTAAAATCTGTATTCAACAACAAGTCTGTCTTTTTGGGGCAAAGTAGCAATTGCCTCTCGGATAGCTTTTCCAAGTTCTGAAATCTCTGCTTTTTCATCAGGAAGAGCATGAGGATCTTTTATGAAATCAAACGGTGAATCGTTGTCAGAAGATGCAGCGGCAATTGAGTCAATTGACAGGATTGTTTCATAGATAGCTTCTCTTACTTTACCCGGTGAAACGTCTAAGCTGTCATCAGAACCCTCAGAGTCTTCTTCAGTTTTTGTATGTTTGAGAGAATACCATTTGTATCTGTTTCTCAACTCATTTCTTATTGCCCAGCGAACGGCTGTTCCGATATAAGAACTGTTGTATTTTTCAAGCTGCTCTTCAGTCTTGTTTTTAATCATTGCTTGAACTGCAATAATTCCGATAGAAACAAGTTCCTCATAATCTACCATATGAGAAGGGATACGTCTGTGTTCTATCTTTGCGACTTTTTCAACGATTGATATATATTCTTTAATTTTATTTTGGGAAGTATGATTTACCATGGTCATTTCTTATCTGTCTTCTTAGTATTTATATTACTAGGTTTTTGTGTTTTTCGCAAATTATATACAAATAGTAAAATTTCTGCTACTGCTTTATATAAATCAGGAGGAATTTCTCTGTTTACATCAACAAGTCTGAAAAGTGCTCTGGCAACAGGTGGGTTCTCAATTACCGGAACATTGTGCTCTCTTGCAATATTTATAATTTTCTTAGCAAAAAGCTCGGTACCTTTTGCAACAAGTTTTGGCGATTCCATTTCTTCCTGATCATATTTTAAAGCACATGCTATGTGAGTGGGGTTTGTAACAACAAAGTCTGCATCAGGAACAGCATCCATCATTCCTTGTTGCATCATTTGTTGTCTGCGTTGTCTGAGTGCGGCTTTTACGTTAGGGTCGCCTTCTGTATTTTTATATTCGTCTTTGACTTCTTTGAATGACATTTTTTGATCCTGAAGAAATTTCCAACGAGTCATTCCGTAATCAGCAGCTGCAATAATCAAAAATGCTATACTGGCTTTGATTACGAAATCCATAATCAGTGCACCGAATTCTTGCATAATTGCAAAGTTGTTGTCAGTGGCAGCCAATCCAAGAATTACTTCAAAATGGGCACTGTATACAGACCAGCCTACGTATCCGAGAATTGCTACTTTTACTATGTTTTTTACCAGTTCAAAGAGAGTTTTTACTGACATTATGTTTTTAAAATATTTTGTCGGATTAAGTTTGTCGAGTTTTGGTGCGAGAGGGGTTGTTGTAAACAACGGTCCAACCTGTATAAAATCACCAAGAATAGCTATAAACATTGCTATACCTAAAATAGGAGCAATAATAAGAATTGTCGGCACAAGTGTAATGAATAAAAGATAAGGAAGACCGATATTTTGAAGGTGTTGATTAGGTATTTGTTCATAACAAAGTACAAAGAGCCTGGATATCTGGTCAAAAATGAATGGTGCAAGTTTTGCTATTGCAAAAAACATTACAATCATTGCCAGAGCCGTTGAAAAATCTTTTGACTTTACAACTTGTCCTTCTTTTCTTGCTTTTTCCAGTTTTTGGTGGGATGCCTCAAACTGCTTATCTTCATCACCCATGGGGAGGGGTCCTTAACTTTTTAATCTAACCAACTCAACGATAACATTCTATCATGAAATTTAATGATAAAAATGGTGTTTTCAATTGAGTTTGGTTTTAGTTTTGTTTTGAGGGGTCAATATATTCAAAGATTTCATTAGGGGTGCATTCAAGAGCCCAGCAGAGCTTGTCAAGGGTGGAAAACTCAATGCCTTTACTTACATCATTATAGATTCTGTTTACGGTTTTGTAATCTAAGTCCGTCATTCTGACTATATCTGCAACACGTAAACGTTTTGTACCTAGTATTGTTGAAAGATTATTTCGAATCATGCGTGAATTGTAACATATTGGGGGCATTAGGTTGATTTTATGGAATATGCTCCCTATAATTTACAATATAAGGTACTAAAAATTTAATAAATTTAATATTAGGAAGCTGTCTATGTCTGAAATTGATGATTCACTTAATGAAGCCGAACAAATGAAATATAATCTCCTCAAACTCCAATCAATAGTTGAACTCTATCTGGCTTTTTATATCCACATTGACGATGAAAATAAAGTCGATATCTCACTCATAGAAACCTATGTGCTAAAAATTGCTCTCGAACTTCAAAAACAACACTCCGACTTTGAAAATAATGTAAAAAATTTACTTAAAAAAAACGGATTCTGAATTAAATTCAAAACCCGTTTTTTGTCTTATATCATTTTTTAATGATTAACATCCGCAGCTGCAAGCTGATTTACCGCAAGATTGACCGTTGAATGCTTTCAATCCTGGGTATTTTGCAGCAGAACCGAGTTCTTCTTCGATTCTTATCAATTGGTTGTATTTGCAGATTCTGTCAGTTCTTGAAGCAGAACCTGTTTTGATTTGACCGCAGTTTGTAGCAACAGCTAAGTCAGCGATGAATGTATCTTCTGTTTCACCTGATCTGTGAGAAGAAATAGCAGTGTAACCTGCTTTGAATGCCATGTTCATAGCGTTCAATGTTTCTGTCAAAGTACCGATTTGGTTAACTTTGATAAGGATTGAGTTAGCAGTACCTGTTTCGATACCTTTTTTCAATCTCTTAGTGTTTGTAACGAACAAGTCGTCACCAACTAATTGACAGTGTGAACCGATTCTGTCAGTAAGCATTTTCCAGCCTTCCCAATCTTCTTCAGCCATACCGTCTTCGATAGAGATGATAGGATATTTTTCAACCCAGTTAGCAAGGAAGTCAACCATTTCTTCTCTTGAAAGAACTTTGCCTTCGCCTGCGAGGTTGTATTTTCCGTCTTCATAGAATTCAGAAGAAGCAACGTCTAAGCAGATTTTAACTTGTTCTGTTGTGTAACCTGCTTTTTCGATAGCTTCGATAATAACTTTCAAAGCTTCTTCGTTTGAAGAAAGGTTAGGAGCAAAACCGCCTTCATCACCTACTGATGTAACCATACCTTTAGCTTTAAGAACTGATTTGAGGTTGTGGAATACTTCAGCACCCATTCTGATAGCTTCAGAGAATGAAGAAGCACCAACAGGTGTAATCATGAATTCTTGGAAGTCAACGTTGTTGTCAGCGTGTGCACCACCGTTTAATACGTTCATCATAGGAACAGGAAGTGTAGTAGCGTTGATTCCGCCTAAGTATCTGTATAAAGGCATTTCAAAAGCCATTGCAGATGCTTTAGCACAAGCCAAAGAAACACCCAAAATAGCGTTAGCACCTAATTTTGATTTGTTTTCTGTTCCGTCCAATTCAAGCATCAATTTGTCGATAGCTTGTTGGTCAGCAGCATTTTCACCGATAAGTTCCGGAGCAATGATTGTGTTAACATTGTCTACTGCTTTTAAAACACTTTTTCCGCAGTAAACAGATTTGTCACCATCTCTCATTTCAAGAGCTTCAAAAATACCTGTTGAAGCACCTGAAGGAACAGCTGCACGTCCTACAACGCCGCATGAAAGTGTAACATCAACTTCAACAGTCGGATTACCTCTTGAGTCAAGAATTTGTCTTGCTTTTACGTCTTCGATAGTTGTTGGCATAATTTTTCCTCTTTTCTATTTGGTTTTTGCCTAAACATTTTATGTATCTTTGCCAATAATTATCATACGAAAAAAAACTTTTTACAAGGAAATCTTTGTGTTTTAGCAAAGTCTGATTGACTCTATTTTTCGCCTTCTCTATGACATTTTACACCGCGTTTTGTTGCAGCAATAACATCTTGAATTGTTTTGTCCAGAAGTTCAAATTCTCTTTGTTTTTCCGGAGATTGTTTTGCTCTCCATTCATTCAACATTTTGAGAAATTCTTCTCTTTGGACAATACATTCACCCGTGCCTACTTTTGGAGCATATTTTCTAGTGAATTCTCTGTTGAAGTCTTCATATATCTTTGTTATTGCATCGGAAACAAGCTGTGCATTAGTTAGCATAACATCTATGTCTTTGTTCATATTGTCTTTGTCTTTTTCGGAAAGAACCCACATTCCGTTCATTGATTTTTTACCAAAGTGCTTGCCCTGACCCATAATAGCTGTTGCCATTGATGCACCGTGTGTTGCCATTTGCATATCACATGTTATGCCCCAGCTTCCATCCTGTCCATAGAAGTGTTTTTCGCAGGAGTTTCCGCCAAAGTCACAAACCAGGTCAGAGAATACGTGTTCAAAAGAGTATTCAGGGTTTATTGAATCAGCAGTAAAGACTGCTCCGCCAAATGATCCTCTGGGATCAAGTGTTATAAAGTTCACAATTGTACCTTTGTGTGAAGGTTTTCCTGTTTTTTCGGCAAGTTCTTCCATTATTGTTGCATTCAGCGCATGTCCGCATTCATGAGAGGTTACGAGTTCTTTTCTGTAATAGGGATCTTGCGCACTGGAAGGTCTTCCTGTTGTCAGTTGTAAGTATGCTTCTGTAAAGTCGCCTTTTTCAATCTCTTTATGTTTTCTTTCTTTGGCAACGTTTTTTGCTTTATCAAGAAGTGTCAAAATTTCTATATAAGAAGCACGTTCCATCAAAAGATTCAAATGTTCTTTGATTTTTGTTTGTTCTGTTGCATCACCGGCAAGTTTTATATTCTTCTTTTTGATGTAATAGTTGATGATTTCGTCTCTTGCTTCTTTGTTATATCCAGGTGATTCAACTTCTATCTGGTCTATAAATTTGAAGGATTTGGATGTTGCATCACCTATATATTCAGGGTTGCCCATTGAACCCATAACAACAATGTTCATACCTTGTTCTTGAGCTTTGTTCATTTCTCTGATAAGTTGTGACATTGCTTTTTCGTGGTATTCAGACAGATTTTCACCAAATGAGAAGTATTCAAAGTTTTCAATAAACAGTACTGCTGATTTTTTCGGGTTTGTTTCAGCCTGTGCTTTGACCATATTAAAAAGTTTTTTCATAGAAGCTTCAGGACTTAAATTTCCGCCGCCGAACAAGTCAACATCTTTTGTGCCGAAATCTACTGCATTGATTTCTATGTATGGTGCTTTAACTTCACCAGCAATAGCTTGTGCTGTATATTTTCTTCCTGCTCCGACAGAACCGTCTTGAGAATATATCACAAAACCTTTTGTTCCGATTGTTTTGTCTTTGATTCTTTCAACGATTGATTTTGCTTCTTTCTTTGTTGCCGGTGCACCAACCATGTCTTTGAGTTTTATGCCCGTATCAAAAACGACTTTAACTGCGTTGTCACTGTCTACGGGTTTGAAAATTTCTTTTGCTTCTTTAATGTATTTTTGAACATCACTTAAGCCAATATTTTGTTTATCTACATAATATGAAGAAACCAATTCCATTACTTTTTGTGCTTTTTCCGGATAATTTCCCGAAAGTTGGTTTGCCGCTTCTATGCATTTTTCCAGTGCAGGTTTTGTGAAGTTTTTCTTTATTTTTTCTGTAAGTTCAGGAGAGTCTTTAAAGGCTTTTTGTGCCTGTTCCATGTTCATTAGCGGCAGAGATATTTCTCCGAAGTCTGTGAAGAAGCCTTGCAGCATTTCATCTGTGCTTTCTTTGTAATATTCATCTTTATTTGCAACCATAACAAACTTTACATTTTTAGGAGCATTTTTGAATGTTTCTATGTTATATTCATCCACTGCAAGATTGTTCAATTCATCATCCATGATGTCCATTATTACAATATAGTTATTGTTTTTATCTTTTCCGAATTCTCTAAGTTTTGTTGCCATGTATCCGTTGTCAATAAAACCTTCATCATTCAGATTCAGAATTTTTGTATTGTTTTTATTTAAGTTTCCGAATCCGTCTTTGCTATTGTTGAATATATGTAAGAAACTATTAATGAGATAACCCGGATATGAATTTTTGTCATGGAGAATAACCATATTGGTACCTATTTCAAGGTTTTTCCAAATGTTTTTTGCCTTGTCATCATAGAATTTTAAGTGAGGTCTCTTTTGAAGCGGTCTCTTGTCGATGTAAACAGCATCTTTCATTGTATTTCTAAAAGGAAGTGTTATTTCTCTTTTAAGAGCATCACTGTTTGGAAGCATAGCTGCACTGAAGAGTGTTCCATCATGAACGAGCCCGTCTCCCATTCCGCTGTCCCCATCTATGTCAGAGGAATTGTCTTGACTGTATGCACTGTAAACATCATTCAGGTATTGTTTTGAAATAGGAAGATTTGAGCCGTTTGTTTTTGTTGATGCTTTAGGCATTTCTGAGAGTTTTTTATCAAGAATTTCCTTTTCTTGTTTAATGATTGGCTGAAGTATTTCTCTTTTTTCTTTTTTCTTAAATATATTTTTCCCCATATCATTTTCAAAAAACATATATGCATCATAAGCTGATTCATCAGAGTAACTGATTTCACCGGAATTTAAGTTATCAATAAAGCTGTCTGTGTAATCCAGACCTGCTCTGATTACGTGGATACGGTCAACTTCAGGATGTCCGTATTTTTTTGCTATTTTTTGTGCATTGTCAAGCAGTTCTTGAGCAGGATCATTGAGATTGTTTAATATTATTTCAGATTTATTTACAGTAGATCTTTGAGTTTTTGCACCGAAACTGACAAAGTAGCTATGAAGTAGTCCTGACGTAGGTTTTGCTTTTTCTTGCTTTGGTTTTTCGGACGGGGGGGGGGATACGAGGTTTTGCTGTGGGTTAATCCCTTTATTAATACTGCTTTTGGTGATGATGTTTAATCCGATTTTTTGAATCATAATTTGCTCTTCCATTCTCTCTTGTCTTTTTTGCTTTAAAAGACGATATGTGATTTTTTTGTTAGTTTTATGGAAGATTTTTAAGAAATTGTAATAAAGCTTTATGATTTTATAAGATCAATGAATTCTTTTGTCGAGTAAATATCATTTATAACAGTTATGTTTGTACCAAGTTCTTTTTGTACTTGTTCTAATGTTATTCCGTCAAGAAAATCTTGTGTAAATGGTCTAATCATTATAGAAGGAATTACGAGGTTTTTGATATTTTTGTTTTTCAGCTGGCTGATTAAATCTTGACCTGTTATTAGTCCTGCTACGGTTACATTAGGACCAAAGAAGTTGTTTTTTAGAACAATCATTGTGCATGTAAAATTTTTTATATTATTCAATTCTTCTATTATGCTCTTCATAACTCTTTTAGAGCTTTCTGTTACAGCAAAAGTGATTTCTTTTTTGTTTTTAATGGATTTTGGCAATTTTTTCTTTGTTTTTTCAAAATCATCAAGAAGAAGTCTCAGTGCGCCTACTCCATCTTCAATCTGTGAGAAATTTCCGTAATAGTTCCGAGGAGGTATTTCATAATCAGCTTTTATAAAAAATTCATCACTAGCCATAGCAATTTGTTTTTTCATTTTTTTGTTAAAATTTTCAACCTGTTTTATTACATGGAGTGCATTCTCCGGAGTGAGTGATGTCAGGTTGTTTTTATGAAATTTGGTGATACCGACAGGAACTATTGCAATAGATTGAATTATAGATTTGAATTTTGAAAAATCATTCAATGTGTTTTCCAGTTCTTCCTGATCGTTATATCCGGGGCATAGTACAATTTGTGCATGAATTGGAATATCTGCTTTTTTTAGCCATTTGAGGTCTTCTAAGATATTGGCAGCTTTGGGATTATTCAGCATTTTTGAACGTAGTTCGGGATTTGTTGTATGCACTGATACATACAAAGGTCCCAGATGCAGTTGTTCTATACGTTGTCTGTCTTTGTCTGACAAATTTGTCATTGTAATATATGTGCCTTGAAGATAAGAAAGTCTGTAATCATCATCTTTTATATATAAGGTTTTTCTCAATCCTTCAGGTTGTTGATCAACAAAACAGAATATACATCTATTTGTGCAGGGTTTTATTCTATCAAAAACTGCTGATTCAAAAATTACACCCAAATCTTCTTCGAAATCTTTTTCTATTTCATATATTTCAATATCGCCGTTTGTTTTTTCTATTTCAATTTCAATTTCTTCAGAGCTCATCATAAACCGGTAATCAATAAAATCTTTAGGTGTTTGAGAGTTTATAGAAAGAATCTTATCACCCTTTTGAAGGTCAAGTTCTTCTGCTATTGAGTCTTTTTGAATTTCGGAGATTATTGCTGCCATATTTAATCCTTAATAGAAAGTTTTTCAATAAAGCTTTTGAAATTTTCAATATCAGAAATATTTTTTTTCAAAAGTTCTTCTTGGTATTGGTCAAAATCTATGTATTCATCTTCGAGTGTGTTTTTTAAATCCAGGTAAAAAGATTCAAGTTTAATTAGAGCGTCTTTTATGAAGGTTTCTTTCAATTCCCTATCCAGAAGTGATAACACGGCAATTCTGGATTGTAATTCAGTAAAAAAAATTGTCGGGTTTTCGCTGAGTGGCAAAAAGAACAAATCATTGAATTTTTTTTGCCAGTGCAGTGATAATCCGTAAAATGTTGATTTTTTGCCTCCTTGAGAGAAATCGTTTCTTATTGTTATTACTTTTGATTCAAGAAGTCTTTTGAGAGCAGGATGAATTGTTCCAATGCTTGGTCTGGTAAAATAGCCGAATTTTTCGAGTATATTGGAACGTAGTGAATATAATGTGCGCTCTCTATTTTTTAAGCTATATAAAATCAAAAGTTCTATCATAGGTATACAATAGCATGAAATCAGAGAAAAATATGGAGTTTATGTTAAAATTAACTGATATATTGTAGGTTCTGCAAGGTATTTTAAAATGAATAATACCCCCACTATTGAAACTGAAAGATTGCTTCTTAGAAAATTTACGGAAGATGATCTGCCAGCAATATACTCGATTTTTTCTGATGTTGAAGTAAATCAGTATTTGCCTTGGTTTCCTCTAAAATCAATAAAAGATGCAAGAAGATTTTGGCTTGAAAGATATGCGAATGTGTATAAAAATCCGTATGGCTATAATTATGCAATAGCTCTAAACGAAGATAATATTCCTGTTGGATATGTAAATATCAACATGAATGATAGTCATGATTTGGGTTATGGTCTAAAAAAAGAGTTTTGGCATAAAAGCATTGTTTTTGAAGCTTGTGATGCTATTGTAAAACAAGCAAAAAATGATGGAATTGCTTACATTACAGCAACACATGATATTAATAATCCACGAAGCGGTAATGTTATGAAACGTCTCGGTATGAAATATCAATATTCCTATGTTGAGCAATGGCAGCCAAAAGACATAACAGTGACTTTTAGGATGTATCAGATAAATTTTGATACACCTGATACATTTGTGTACAAAAAATATT
Organism: Candidatus Limenecus sp.; assembly: GCA_048360435.1. GTDB lineage: Bacteria > Cyanobacteriota > Vampirovibrionia > Gastranaerophilales > Gastranaerophilaceae > Limenecus. The sequence goes on from DBGCOP010000040.1 coordinate 71,363, forward strand.
GGGATACTTATACAAATCATTTTATCGAAAAGTTATTTTAATATCAGATTGTAATAATTTGTATTAAAAAAGACTCCCTATGGAGTCTCTTAAATGGTGTCGACGGCGGGACTTGAACCCGCACGGGTTTCCCCACACGCCCCTCAAACGTGCGCGTATACCGATTCCGCCACGTCGACACAAGGTATTTTATTTACTTATCAACAAAAATTATATTAACATAAACATAATTTTTACAAAACATATTTTAATTTGCCGATGAAGGGACTCGAACCCCCATGAGTTTCCTCGCACGCACCTGAAGCGTGTGCGTCTACCATTTCGCCACATCGGCAAGATCTAATTAAGTTTACAAAGTTCAATAGTTGAGCCTCAGTGACAAAGGTAACCACTTCGTTATTACCACCTCTCCTCAAAATGACATTTAGTCATTTTGCGTCGGCAGAGTGCCACATCGGCATATTAAGTTTTCAAATCACAACAATATATTTATAATAAAATCAATATTATTTTTTTGCAATAGCTAATGTTTTTATAACCGCATATATAATAGAGGATAAGGATTCCCCTGTTCATCTGTTTTTGTTCGTTTATACACATGAAAACCCATGTGTTCATAAAAACCTTTTGCCATAGGGTTTTGTTCATTGACAGATACTTCATTTATGGAAAACTTTTCAATAGCATATTTAATCAGCATTGAGCCGATTTTTTTTCCTCTTTCTTCTGCTGACACAAACAACATTTCAAGTTTGTGTTCTTGAATACCCATAAAAGCAACAGGTTTGTGGTTTTTATTCTTTGCAACAATTAAATTTGATATTCCTTTTAAAGCTTCAGGAACATATTTTTTAATATTTTCAATTTCTTTATCTGATAAAAATAAATGAGTTGTTCTGACAGAATCTTCCCAGATTTTTAATAATTCTTGTATTAGTTGATTGTTTCTTTCTGATATTTCAAATATTTTTATGTTTTCTATCATTTAAAACTCCTTTAAATCATTATATATAAAAAAAATTCAATTGTAAGTGAACTTTATGCTATAATCTATCTATTCAGTGTCCAAAATAGGAGTTAGCTGTGGACAATAAGTATCAAAAAAGAGTTCTCTTTGTGGGAATGCCCGATATGGCTCTTGTTTGCCTTTCAAAACTTGTTTCTGACGGCTTCAACATAATAGGTGTAGTTCCTCCGCACAAAAGTGATGCTACTTATAATCTTATGTGTAGTTTTACAAAAAGTGTTAAGCTTCCTTTGATTACTTATGAAAATAGTCTTGATGAAATAGATTTTCTGCACAAAATCAGACAATTGAATGCTGATATTGCTGTGGTTTGTTCTTATAACAAGAAATTTCCTCCGGAATTTTTAAAAACAGTAAAAGTCGGTTTTGTGAATTGTCATCCTTCTTTGCTGCCTCAGTATAGGGGGGCAAATCCATACAGTCACGTTATCATTAATGATGAAAAAGAAACCGGTGTCACTCTCCATTTTATGGATGAAAATTTTGATACGGGAAATATAATTTTACAGCATAAAGTTCCTATTGATAAAAAAGAAACAATGGGTACGTTGTTTAATAAAATGAACTATATTTGTGCTCAGGCAATCTCGAAATTTTTGCAGCAATTTGAAATGGAAGCAGAGATAGTGTCTTATCCTCAGCCAGAAGGAGAGTTCAAAAAAGCTCCGGCTATTGAAGCTAAAAATCTGAAAAACTTTATCGATTGGGAGCAGGATGCTGCCTATATTGAAAGATTTGTGCGTTCTTTAAATCCTTTTATATCTGCTATGACAAATTTCAGAGGTGTATTTGTGAAAGTTTATTCTGCTGATTTTACAGATAAAAAGTCAAAAGAAGCACCCGGTACAATTTGTTCTGTAAAAGATACATTGGGTGTTTCAACTGGTAATGGGATTCTTTTTATAAAATCATTGCAGTTTGGTTCTTATATGATAGCTGATGCAAAAGATTTTATTGAAAAATTTAAACCTCAAATCGGAGAAAAAATGGGAGTTTAGTGTATAATATCTTTTATGAAAACTTTAAAATTTGTTACAGCAGGTCAGCCGATTTGTAATGGAACAGCAGGTTATGAAAAGGCGTTTGATATACTTGAAAAACTGAAGTTAGACGGAATGGAACTTGAGTTTGTGCATGGTGTCAGGATGTCACCGGCTAACAGAGAACTTGTTAAGAAGGTCTCAAAAGAAAAAAATATGGTTTTGACAGCACATGGACCATATTATATTAACTTGAATTCTAAAGAAGAAGAAAAAATAGAAGCAAGCATAACCCGTGTTCTTGATACAGCGAGAATAGGAAAAGAACTCGGTGCTTTTTCAGTCACATACCACGCTGCTTTTTATATGGGAATGAATCCCGATGAAGTTTATAAAAAAGTAGAAAAATCAATGGTTGAGATTTGCAAAACTCTTGATGAGGAAGGTAATGATATCTGGGTTCGTCCTGAAACAACAGGTAAGCCTACTCAATGGGGTAATCTTGAAGAAATTGTCAAACTTTCTAAGGACTTTAAACAGGTTTTGCCTTGTGTTGATTTTTCTCACCTGCATGCACGGACAAATGGGAAATATAATACTTATGACGAATTTTGTTCAATTTTTGAACATATAGGCACAGAGCTTGGTGATTATGCACTCGAAAATTTCCATGCGCATATTGCCGGCATTGAATATGGTGAAAAAGGCGAGAAAAAACATTTGCTTTTAAAAGAAAGTGATATGAATTACAAAGATTTGATGAAAGCTTTTAAAAAATTTAATGTTAAAGGTGTTGTGGTTTGCGAAAGCCCGATTATGGAAGATGATGCGGTGCTTTTAAAAGAGTATTATCAGAGTTTGTAATTAAGGTATTAAACTGGGTTGTTCTGTTTCAATAATTGCAGGCTCAGGAATTTGCTTGCTGTTTTTTGCACCCAGCTCTGTAAGTCTTTCACATTGTCTTATAATATTATCTCTGCCTGTAAGTTTTGTCATTGCTTTTGAAAGGTTTGTTTGGATTCCGTTTAAGTCTTTTATCATGTCAGCAAGTTTATCTATCATTTTTCCTGCCAGTCCAGCAATCTCCTGTGCATTTTTGTTTTGTCTGTTGACCATGTTGAAGCTGTTAATGATTTTTAATGCGGCAAGCAGGGTTGATGGCGATACAGGCATGATTTTATTTTTCCATGCAAGCTCCCACAGGTCTCCATTGTCAGCAAAAAGCATAGAATAACAACTTTCTATCGGGATAAACATAAGAACATATTCAGGGGACACAAAGTTTTCAATATCAAAATATTCACGTTTTGATAAACCTGAAATATGTGTTTTTACGGAATCCTTGAATTGTTTGAGCGCATATTGTGCTTCTTCTTCATTTTCTGCATTTATGTATGAATCGTAAGAAGCCAGCGAAGTTTTTGCATCAACGAAGATTGCTTTGTTTTCCGGAAGCAGGATAGTTGCATCCGGTTTTTTTGAATTAAATCCTGTTTGAACAAGGTATTCTTCTCCTTTTCTCAAGCCTGAAAGTTCCAGAACTTTTTCAAGAATCAATTCTCCCCATTTGCCCTGTTTCATATTGTCGCCTTTAAGTGCAGAAGCAAGTGTGTTTGTGTCGTTTGAGATTTTGTTTCCGGCCTCGATTACTTCTTTAATATGCATATCGAGTTTTGCGCTTTGTTCAATATTGAATATGGATTGCTTTTTTAACTCTTCAAATTTTTCTTTGAAAGGTGCAAGAATCTCATTCATCCTTTCTTTTGACATATTTGAAAAGTCTTGTGTAGTTTCTTTAAAGATTTTGTTTGAAAGATTTTCGAATTGCAGCTGCATTTTTTCATAAATGTCAGAGTAAGCCTGAGTCATAGATTCAGCTTCTTTTTTTTGAATTTTCTTTTGAATAAAAAATGTAATGAAGCTTCCTATTGCCAGACCGGCAAGAAAAACTATGATTGATACGGCTGCTGTTAAATATAATTCCATTTCTCTACCCTTAAAGTCTTAGTATAAGGTTATTGTAGCATAGTTTGTAACGAAGTTGTATTCTCTTTTAAAAGAAATATAATATTTATTATAAACTTGGGCACTTGACGTAAATTAAGGATAAAATCGTGGAAAAAAGAAGATGGTATGACCAGCATAGAGAAACCAGACTGGCTTTAAGCCTTTTGAAGAATCTTCATAGAACTATTCAAGACAAATTATCTGAAGATATTATTAATGTGGCAAGTGCCATAAAAACTGTGCACAGAGAAAATGATACTGCACCTTTGAGCATTGGTTTGGAAAGAGTTCTTGGTTTGTATCAGACAAATAAATGCAGACGCTGGTATGACAAAACACCTAACCTTTCTGTTGCAATAAAAACAATTTCAACTTTGCCTGAAAGTGATTATGAAAATATCATGGAAGGCATTTGTATGTCTTTGAAGAAAGAAGATTAGCAAATGGATTTTTCCAGAAATGAGCTTATTTGGGGTAAAGTTAATCAAAAAAAACTTGCAAAAAAACATGTAACTGTCTTCGGTCTGGGAGGAGTAGGCGGTTTTGCTCTTGAATCTTTGGCAAGAGCGGGTGTCTGTAATTTTACAATTATTGATTTTGACAAAGTTTCAGAATCAAATATAAATCGTCAGATAATTGCATTATCTTCAACAGTAGGACATAAAAAGACAGAGCTTTTTAAAAAAAGGCTTCTTGATATAAACCCTCAGATAGAAGTTAAATGTATTGATGATTTTTATCATGAAAACCTGCAAAGCATCATATTTAATGCGCATACTGATTTTGTTGTTGATGCAATAGATACGATGCGTTCAAAAATCAGCCTTTTGGAGTTTTGTGTAAGAAATAATATACCTGTTGTCACTTCAATGGGTGCAGGCAACAGAGTTGACCCGACACAGCTTTATATTACTGATATAAGTGGTATAGAAAACAAAAAATGTACTTTTACAAAAAACGTTCTTTATCAGTTGAAAAAAAGAGGTATAGAGTCCGGTATTACAGCTGTTTGCAGCAGAGAGAATCCCCATGTTGAAGAGAAAATTTCTGTTACGGAAAACATTACAACAAAAAACGGTGAAAATTTTGAGTTTACAAAAATCACACCCGGTTCAACACCTTTTGTGCCTGCTGTTGCCGGTTATTATATGGGTTGGTATGTTTTAGATAAACTGCTCAAGAACTGAATATAATTCTTTTCTTTCTTCTTCATCCAATTCAACAAGAGGACGTCTTACATAGTTTTCAATAAGTCCCATTTTTTTGAGGCATTCTTTAACCGGAACAGGGTTTGGTGCCATAAATATTTTTTTGAATAAAGGATAAAGCTTAAGATGCATTTTTGTTGCTTCTTTCGTGTTTCCGTTTTTGAAAAGATGTATCATATCTTTCATTTCTTTTCCTATTATGTGAGATGCAACACTTATTACACCGTGTGCACCTACTGATACCATAGGAAGAGTAAGGCTGTCGTCACCCGAATATACAACAAAATCTTCAGGGCAGAGTCTTACCGTTTCCGTAATTACATCCATATCAGCGATACTTTGTTTTACAGCAAATACATTTTTATTTTCTTTTGCAATTTGTGCAATTGTTTCAGGCTTCATCGTAATGCCTGTTCTGCCGGGAATATTATATAAAAGAATCGGCAAATCTGTTGATTTTGCAATTGTTTCGAAGTGCTCAACAAGTCCTTTTTGTGAAGGTTTATTATAATAAGGAACAACTGAAAGGATAGCATCAGCACCTGCTTCTTTTGCATTGCCGGTTGCCATAACAGCTGTTGCCGTGCAGTTTGAGCCTGCACCCATTATTAATTTGCATCTGCCTTTTACAACATTTTTTACGAATTTAAAAATTTCAAACTCTTCATCGTGAGTCAATGTAGGAGATTCGCCTGTTGTTCCTGCTACCAATATTCCGTCAGAACCTGTTTCTATAAGATGTTCAACAAGTTTTTCCAGCGCTTTGAAATCAACTTTTTTGTCTTTATCCATCGGCGTAATCATTGCCGTAATAATTTCACCCGCATCAAAACGCATAGCCATAAAAATCTCCTTGTTGGTCCTAGCCAAACTATTCTGTCTTCTTAACTCAAGTATAGATTATTAACAAGATTTGTTCAACAGAATTTTTATTGAACGTAGTCACAATATCCTTTTTCTATCATATATTTACTAACACTTTTGTTTCCGATGAAAAATTCCCCGACAAAATTTCCGTAAAGCCCGAATCCATATGCTTTAAAATATATGTTGCCTTCATTTTCTTTAAAAAGCTGTCTTAAAAAGATACTCGGCTCTCTGCTTATTCTGACTGTTCTTGATCTTGGTCTTACATACGTATATCCTTCAGAGCTTTTTAAGGTATAAATTCTGGAATATTCATGGCAATTCAGGTTTGCTATGTAATATGGAGAATACATTCTGTCAACGGTTGCAAAAACCTCAAGAGCATTGTCAATTGAGTTAACTTTTGCCGGTTTTGCTACTCCCCAATTAATTGGGTTTTTAACCTTTAGTGCGTATGCAGGTCCTGAAAAAAGCAACGTAAAAAAAGTTAATAGAGCAATATATTTTCTCATAAAAGCTTTCCTCTTAAGTGCCATGTGCTTGCACTTGTAATTTCAACATTTACAAATTCGCCGACAAGTGTTTTTTCACCTTCAAAATGGACAATCTTGTTATTCCGTGCACGTCCGGCAAGAATGATTTTGTTATCTTTTTCTTCATAAGATTCGACAAGAATTTCAAAGTTTTTTCCTACACATTTTTCATTTGATTTTAGACAGGCTTCTCTATTTTTTTCGTTTAATCTTGCCAGTCGTTCAAATTTTGTTTCTTCATCTATAAATTTGTCTGTCCATTTTGCGGCTTTTGTTTTTACTCGTGGTGAATATGCCGCTGTGTTTGAGTAATCCAGTTCGAATTCATCTATTGCACTCATTGTATCTTGAAATTCTTCTTCTGTTTCTCCCGGGAAGCCGGCTATAAAATCGGAAGTGATTGCAACATTTTCAAAAGTGTTGCGAATTTTTTTTACAATTGAGCCATATTCTTCACGACTGTATCTTCTGTTCATTTCCTTTAATACTTTTGAATTTCCTGATTGCATTGGAATATGGAAAAATTCGCATACTTTTTCACATTCTTTTACGGCTTTTATCAGGTCGTCCGTTATATCTGTCGGATATGAAGTAACGAATCTGATTCTGAATTTACCTTCGATTTTATTTAATTCTCTCAAGAGATTTGCCAGTGTCGGTTGAATTCCGTTTTCTTGTTCAAGATTTTTTCCGTAACTGTCCACATTTTGACCAAGAAGTGTGATTTCTTTGAAACCTTCTTTGATGGCTTTTTGGGCTTCTTCAATAATTTCTGACGGTTTTCTGCTTCTTTCTCGACCTCTGGTAAAAGGTACGATGCAATATGTGCAAAAATTGTTACAGCCTTCCATTATAGGAATCCAGGCATTTAGGCTTTTTGCTCTTTTAATTTCATATTTTGCTTCTTCTTCACCTTCTGTAAATTTTTTTGGGGCTTCATTTGTTGCACAAACTCTCTCACCTTCATTAATTCTTTTTATTAAATCGGGAAGTTCATAAACATTGTTTGTTCCAAAAACCAAATCCACATAAGGAAACCGTTTCAATAGTTTATCTTTATCTTGCTGTGCAACACATCCGCAAAAAGCTATTTTGATATTTCTGAAAGGTTTGTTTTGGAGTTCTTTTTGTCGTTCCTCCTGTTTCCACTTACCCCACACGCCGACAGCACTGTAAGCTTTGTCTGCTGAAAGCTGGCGTATTGAGCAGGTGTTTATTATTAACAAATCAGCTTCTTTCGGCTCTTGTATTTCTTCATATCCGAAATGTGAAAGCATTCCCAAAATTCTTTCGGTATCAGATTTATTCATCTGACAGCCCATAGTTTCAATGTATACTTTTTTCATAAAATTCTTATTTTCCATACTGAACATTATATAAAAAAAAGACCTCTGCACAAGCAAAGGTCTTTTTTATTTCTAAAACATTTTATACATCATGAGGTTTTCTGGCTTCTTCGACTTTTTTCATAATAGCTTCGAATTCTTCTTCATCAAGTGTTTCTTTTTCAAGAAGTTCTTTTGCTATTATTTCAAGCATATCACGATTTCCGAGAAGGAGTTCTTTTGCGAGATTGTATCTTTCGTCAACTATCTTCTTCACTTCTCTGTCTATGTCAGCTGCAATTTCTTCCGAATAGTCTCTTGAATGACCGAAATCACGTCCCATAAATACATGTTCCTGACTTTTTCCATATGCCATATTACCCATTTTAAAAGACATACCGTAGGTTGTAACCATATTTCTGGCTGTTGCTGTGACTTTTTCGAGGTCATTTTGTGCACCTGTGGTGATAGAATCAGGGCCGTAGATGATTTCTTCAGCAACACGTCCACCCAGAAGCATTGTGATTCTGTCTAAAAGTTGTGATTTTTTTAGAGTTAAATGATCTTTTTCAGGAAGAGTCATTGTTACACCAAGTGCCATACCTCTCGGGATAATTGATACTTTGTGCAGAGGATCTGTGTCTTTTAACAGTTTTGCCAAAAGTGCGTGACCGACTTCGTGGTATGCAGTATTTTCTTTTTCTTCGTCAGAAATGATTCTGCTTTTCTTTTCAGGGCCTGCAATAACTTTGTCTATTGCTTCTTCAAGATCCTGCATTTCAATTTTGTCTTTATTGTTTCTTGCTGCAAGCAAAGCTGCTTCGTTTAAAAGGTTTTGTAAGTCAGCACCTGTGAAACCCGGTGTTCTTTTTGCAAGTACTTTAAGATCAACTTCTTCAGAAAGAGGTTTACCTTTTGCATGTACTTCGAGAATTTGTTCTCTGCCTAAAATGTCAGGTCTGTGAACAACAATTTGTCTGTCGAAACGACCCGGTCTTAATAACGCATTGTCAAGAATGTCAGGTCTGTTTGTTGCTGCAATTACAATGATGTTTGTGTTTTCATCAAAACCATCCATTTCAACAAGGAGCTGGTTGAGTGTCTGTTCTCTTTCATCGTGTCCGCCTCCCATTCCGGCACCTCTCTGGCGTCCGACAGCATCGATTTCATCGATGAAGATAATACAGGGCTGGTGTTTTTTTGCTTGTTCAAAAAGGTCTCTTACACGTGAAGCACCTACCCCTACGAACATTTCAACAAAGTCAGAGCCGCTTATCGAGAAGAAAGGAACGCCGGCTTCGCCTGCAACAGCTTTTGCCATTAATGTTTTACCTGTACCCGGCACACCAACAAGCAAAACACCTTTTGGGATTTTTGCACCGAGTTTAATATATTTTTCGCCATTTTTAAGAAAATCTACAATTTCTTCAAGTTCTTGTTTTTCTTCATCGATACCTGCTACGTCTTTAAATGTTACTTTGACTTTGCTGTCAAGCATAAGCTTAGCTTTGCTTTTTCCGAATGACATAGCTTGTGAACCGCCCGATTGAATGGTTTTTGCCATTAAGATAACAAAACCGATAATCAAAAGAAGCGGAAGAACTGTTGATAAAATTGCGAATAACTGAGAAGAGTCGCTCGGTTTTTTTACATTTACATCAACATTTTTTTCTTCAAGTTTTGAATAAAGACTGAGGTCGTTTAACGGAAGCATCACTCTATATTGAATATCAACCGGATGCTGTTTTGTTTTTAGCTGTGTAGCCTCTTTTTGTTCTATTTTCGGTTTTGCAATTAACGTGTCTTTATCAATTTGAACTGACTCAATTTGTCCGCTTTTGACTTTGTTTAAAAATTGAGAATAAGAGATATCTTGAGTGCTTGTTGTCTGCCCCGGAAATAACATTGAACCGAGACATAAAATTAATAAAATAACGACTATCCAAATTCCCGTTGATTGGCTTTTATTCATATTTCTTCCTCTAATTGTCCTTTTTTAAGATTATATCATTATTTTTTATTTATACAAAATCATTAGGGCTTTTTGCTGCTGAAATGAGTTTGTAAACTTATGTAAATTATAAACTAAAAATCATAAAGAACCTAATTCAAATAGCCGATATAAAAAGTACAAGCAATAAGGGGTACGGCAGAAAATGAGTCTTGGTATTACATTAAATACAAACAGAAATTATATCGATACATCTTCAGTAAACGAAGTTGCAAAACAAATTTTTCAAAATGCTGAATCAAAATCTTTCGATATTAACAATACAGTAGACTTGTCAAAGTTCAGAAGACCTGAAGTAGGCATTGATCTTTACAGCCAGAGAACAAATCTTGATACTTCAAGACAGGTTGCTGTAAGAAATGCCGGTCTTGATATTAATTTGAATGAAAACTTTATTGCTAACGTTCAATATTTGAACACAATGGCTGCAATGAACACAGAAAAAGTTCAAAAAAATGTTGAAGGAAAATTGATTGCACCTGTTGCAGAAGGTGAAAAATCAGAAGTTAAAAACATTTTTAACCTTCCCGGAATAATTGAACTTTCTAATTCTAAAACTTTGGATAAAGATAAAAGAGGTTCAAATCCTTTTTCTTTCTTCTCTATGAATTCTAATAAAGGTCATGAAAAACAAGAAGAAAAAATTGTAAATATTTTTGCATAAACTAAAACCAAAACTTATTGCTTGATTATCAGATGAGTCTTAAAAAACTCATCTTTTTTATTTTCCGAAAATGGTTAATATGCTTAATATCAAATTCCCGAGTGTATCAAATATTCCCATTAGCCTAAATCGCTTATCGCTGTTTTTCCAAATTTTGCACTGAGGTCATCGACATGGTGAATAAAATACATCAAAGGTTCCAGATCTTTTTCACCTAAATCAACAATAGCTCCCCATTCTGCTCTGCCGTGGTGTGCTGCAATCATTTTTGCAACGGTTTTAAATCCGTGTGCCATACAGTTTGAAAATCCCCACTGTGAATGAGTAAGCCATTCTTTTGGAAAATCCTCGTCGTATTCAATCAGTCCTGATTCTGTGTCAATTCTGTATTCAAATATCTTTCCGAAATCATGAAGTATGCATGCAGCATACACACATGATTTGTCTAATTTTTTATAGATGTTATTCATAAGGCAGTCTGCAATGCACAAACATTCATAAGTGTGTTCAACGAGACCTCCCAGGTAGTTGTGGTGCATTAATCTTGCCGCAGGAGCGGTTTTGAATTTTTCTTCATGCTCAAAAAGAAGCTCTGTTACATATTTTTTTAAATCTTCATTTTCTATTTTATTTGCATATTCAATTATTGATCCAAAAAGCAAATCTCTCTGTTCCTGGTCCAATCCTATTTTTGCTTCATTAATAAGTTCAAGATTTGAAACCAAACAGTTGTTATATTTTTCATTGTAAGAACCGGCAAGAATTTTAACTTGGTTTCCGGTTCTAAAGATTCTGCTGTCGAGTCTGTTCAGTGTTTCTTCCCAAAGAATACAGTTTAACAAGGAATCATCAGACAAATTTTTTAACTGGAGTTTTCCCATTTTTGTGCCGGCTTTTGTATCTCCTACTGAAAAAATTACTACTTCATAAGTTTGGGATAAATCTAACATATTTTTCCTTTCAAATTTAAAATTAAGTTTATTTTAGCACTAAATTTTATGAATTGTTAAATAATGACATATTAAATGTACAGAAAGCAAAATTTATAATACAATTTCAATTAGTAAATAAAATTCGGGAGAGAAGTTTTGATTAAAAAAGCAATGGTGATGGCAGCAGGTGTAGGCTCAAGATTGGATCCTCTTACACAGAATATACCTAAACCCCTTGTTCCTGTTTTAAATAAGCCGGTAATGGATATTCTTCTGGAAAAGCTGAAATCTTTCGGTGTAGAGAAGGTAATAGCAAACACTCATTATCTTGCTGAAAAAATTCAACAAAGATACTCGCAAAACTCTCCTGTGGATATTAATTTTTCATACATACACGAAAAGACTCTTTCCGGAACTGCCGGCGGTGTAAAAAAGTGTGAATTCTTTTTTGATGATGTCGAAGATTTTATTGTGGTCAGTGCTGACGGACTTCATGATGCTGATTTGGAAAAAATTGTTAAATCTCACTTAGAAAGCGGTTGTATTGCTACAATGGCTATTGTTGCTGTTGAACATGAAGAGGTTCACAAATATGGAGTTGTGGTTTCTTCCCCTGAACATAAAGTTGTTGAATTTCAAGAAAAACCTTCAATTGATGAAGCAAAAAGCAATTTTATAAACACAGGAATTTATGTTTTTAACAAAAAAATATTTGATTATATTCCGGAAGGAGAAAAATTTGATTTTGCAAAAAATGTTTTTCCGAAGCTTTTAGAAGCAGGTGAAGACATAAATACATATAGAATTTATTCTTATTGGTCGGATATAGGTACGACTGATCAATATATTCAATCAAACGAAGATGCGCTTTGCCGAAAGGTTATGATTCCTGAGCCTAATATCATGAGAAAGTTTGAGTCGGTTTATACAGTCGGGCACAAATGTATAATAGATAAAAGTGCAAAATTTTCAAATCATGTAATTGTTGGAAATAACTGTAAAGTAGGCAAGAATGTAGTTTTGGACAATGTTATTCTCTGGGATAATATTGTGGTTGAAGATGATACTGTTTTAAAAAATTGTGTTATTGCTGAAAACGTTACAATAAAAACCTCAATTGAAGGTAAAGAAAATAACTGGGAGGTCATAGGACCCAACAAAGTTGTTGATATAAGTTGTGTAAGATAGTCGAACATTGAAGATAGGGATGAAAAAATGATAATAATAATGGAGCCGAAAGCAACAGTCGAACAAATTAATGCAGTCAAAAGGAGTATGGAAAATAAAGGTTTCAAAATAGTTTTGAACCATGGCGATGTTATGACCGTACTTGCTGCGATTGGAGATAAAAGACTTATTGAACCTCAATCTGTTGCATCATTTGAAGGTGTAAGAGAAGTAAAGCTTATACAAGAACCTTATAAACTGGCTTCAAGAGAATATAAAGAAGAGGATTCCGTTATTGAATTCAAAAACGGTGTAAAAATCGGCGGATTAGAAAGACCTGTTATGATGGTTGGACCGTGTTCTGTTGAAAAGGAATTCGACGGGTTGATGGAGATTGCTACTGCCGCTAAAGAAATGGGTTGTGAATTTCTTAGAGGCGGTGCTTTTAAACCCAGAACTTCTCCCTATGATTTTCAAGGTTTGGGGGAAAAGGGGCTGCAATATTTGAAAGAAGCAGCTGAAAAAACAGGCATGCTTGTTGTTTCTGAGGTTATGGATACTGCTGATGTGGATATGTTCTGTGATTATGTTGATTTAATCCAAATTGGTGCAAGAAATATGCAAAATTTTAAACTCTTAAAAGCTGTTGGAAAAGCCGGAAAACCTGTGCTTTTAAAAAGAGGTCCCGCTGCAACAATAAGAGAGTTTTTGCTGGCTGCTGAACATATAATGGCGAATGACAATGATAAAGTTATTTTGTGTGAAAGAGGTGTGAAGGGCTTTGATTCCACATTTACAAGAAATACACTTGACATTGCTGCTATTCCTATAATCAAAAAATATTCACATCTTCCTGTCATTGCTGACCCAAGTCACGGAACGGGAAGAAGATATCTTGTTGAACCTATGAGCAAAGCTGCTTTAATTGCAGGAGCAAACGGGTTGATGATTGAAATTCATAACGACCCGGAAAATGCTTCTTCTGACGGAGCTCAAAGTTTGAATCTTACTCAGTTCAGAGAAGTCCAAAGACACTTGAACAAACTCATCGGCAGAATTGATTATGATAACAAACAAATCAAAGCAGAAAGAGAAAAAGAGGCTCTCAGATAGTGAAAAAGTATTCTGACAGAAGTGAAAACAGAATAAGAAAAAAGTTTCAAACACTAAATGATGTTTTAAAAGACAGCCTGTTAAAATCATTCGTTTATGAAAAAGCAATGAAAGAAAAATCTGTTTAAACAGATTTTTTTCTCTGTTCATTAAGCGTACCTTTGTTGTCTATTTCCATAACAATTTTTATAATTGAATGGATAATAAACAATAATTGAGGTGAAACTTTGGAGGATTTTGAAAATTCTACTTTTGCTTCATCTGTTTTTGCTGCTTCATTTTCTTGAGATGCTTTTCTGACAGTGTAAGAAACATCCGGCTTAACGCCCATTATTGACGCATCTGTTTTAATAGATTCGTTAAAAGTATCTTTTGGAAACTGCTCACAGCAGCTTATGTCTATGTTGTATCCTTGATCCTCTTTGTAAAGAAGGATTTTTACAATTCCATAATTTTTTGTTGTGATAATAATTGTCATTACATCTTCTGAGGAGCTGTTTTTACCGTCTTTATTTTCTTCTGATCCAAGATTGAAGGCAGCTGCTTCGTTTAATGGCAGCCACGGAAGATACATTACAAGAAAGCTTTTTAAAACCTGAGATGCAGAGGCATCGTTTGCCGGAATGCAGGCATTTATGAGAGCTTGCATTTCTTTCAGCTGATGAGTGTCAAAAATTCCTGATTGATTCATTGTTATTATCATTTTTTGTATTTTAGATAATGCTTCTTTTCCGTTTGTTTGAAGAAGCACAAGTAACTTTGCAATATCCATATTCTGTGTCATAAGTGCATTCAGTTCTTTTGCTGCAACTGTTTTTCCGTCTGTGGCAAGAAACTGCACCAGATCTTGAATGGATGATGGAAAATCAAAAAGATTTTTCAAAAGCATGGAACGTTCAAAGTTAGACAGTTCTTTGAGCTGCATTTGTGTATTCATGATATCTTGCTGGCGAACAAAGTTTTGTGCAATATTTTGCATTGTCTGGTTTATTTGTTTGACAGCTTCGTTTTGTGCTTTTTGAAAATTTTCATTTGCAACATGTCCGGGCTGCTGGGTAGGCATTTTGCCGGTGCTGTAATCAAAGACATTTTTTAAAAATTGTCCGAGTCCGATTTCACCCATTTTGTTTTCTCATAGTTTAAGTACTTATATCTTTATTATAATAATTTTTCGTAATAAAGCAGAGTTTTGCTGATTCTGTTTAAAATTTGTTTGATTGGCTTTTTTCAAAAATTTCTCTGCTTTTTGCAAGAGCGTGGTTTTTGAATGAGCACATACCTTTTGATTTGTCATAAACTCCTATGCTTGTTAACCTGCTTGCAACCAGCTCGTTAATGTCATCAGGCGCAATAAACAGTGCACATTCGCTTGTACATACATCAAAATTGAAAGGGCATTTTTTCATTTTTGTTCTCCTATCCCGTTTTTATTTTGACACTTTTGAGGCTTGTCTGCATACGCAGTTCGGGTGATTTTTAGAAAAAAGCACTTAACATTTTTTAATATTGTATTATAATAAACATGACAGACCTGAAAATATCCTTATAGATATAATTGTTAATAAATTAGGTTTAGTAAGGTCTTCCCCAACTTTAATCAAACAATGAAGCTCGGTTAAGGGTTGCCAAGAAAGGTAAAAAAGTATGATTGAAAATCTTGTAGGTTTTATTTCAAAAGCTTTGACTCCGTCAAAATCAACGGCTGTTACGGCTGTCAGACCTGCATCCGTGAATCCTTTTGCCAATACATCAGCAAATCCTTTTATGAGCCAAACTTCTGTAAATTCTAATTTTTACGGAAAAAACAACCCTGTAAGGGGTGGCTATTTTGCAGGCTATTATAATGGTAAGCCGAATATTGTAGGAAGACGTTTATTTGTGGAAGTGTAATTTTTATAAACAAGATTAAGAAAGAGGTAAAATTTTACCTCTTTTTTTTTGCATTCAAATTTTGTCTTTGCTATTGTACGAAAAGAATAAAAGAGCAGGAGTTTCATATGAAAAAAATTACATCAATCTTTTTGTTTATTTTAATATCAGTGCTTTCTATTTCAAGCGTTTCAGCCTTGCCTGAAAAGGCACAAATGCTTCCGGCTTTTTCGTCAATATCAGATTCTCAGGATAGAATCTGGGTTGGTACTTTCCAACTGGTTTGGAATGATTTTATGGATGAAGTAGTTAAAGGACCGATTAATTTTAAAAACGGAACTCCTAAAGATGCGTTGCTATTGAATAAGCAGGAGTTTAAAAAGTCAATGCTCTCGGACGATTCCTATTATACGGCATGGGGAAGAACTAATCCGGAGTTAAAATCAAAAATAGAAAAAGATTTGTGGAATAAATTTCAAGAAAAAAGTGTAGTGCTAGATAAAATTGATTGGAACGACCCTTTTAACGCATATTTGTTTTATGCAATGCTGAAAAAGGATTTTAAGTTCCATACAAAATTTGAAATTTTAGATAAAGAGAAATTTGGTAATAATAAAACAGAAATTCCATATTTCGGTTTGGATAAAGAAAGTCCGGCATACCTTTACAACGGGGTAGATGTTTTATTTTATAATAACCCTTTTGACTATGCGGTTGTTTTAAAATCTGATAATGATCAGGTTATTTTATACAGAACTAATGACAATAAGTCTTTTGACAGATTATTTTCAGATCTTCAGAAAAAGTCACAGAAATATAAAGGAAACAAGAAATTTGTTGCCGGTGATCAATTAAAAGTTCCTTATATGACAATAAATCAACAAACTGAATTTCCCGAATTGTGCAAAAAAGAGATTCTTACGACAAATTTATATATAGACAAAGCTATTCAAACAGTTGAATTTAATATGACAAGAAGAGGGGTTAAACTGAAAAGTGAAGCAGTGATTGATGCGAACTTTATGTCAATGCCGATAAAAGTAAAAGAAAGAGGCAGAAACTTCTTCTTCAATAATACATTTGTTCTCTTTATGAAAGAAACTAACAAAAATGTTCCTTATTTTGCGTTAAGAGCAAAAGATATGGATTTATATAAATATGCTGGAGAGGTTGATTAACAGAGAATATGACTGTTTATAACGAACATTTTTTGATAAATACACATGGATTTACTGATATAATAGATATCACACAAAAGGTAAAATCAGCTGTTTATCAGCACAACATAAAAAACGGAAATGTTGTAGTCGCTCTGGCCGGCAGTACGGCTTCAATCACTACGATTGAATATGAACCGGGGCTTTTGAAAGATTTGCCGGATGTTTTAAATGAAATTGCACCGATTGATAAAAATTATCATCACGATGATACATGGCATGACGGCAATGGTTACGCTCACGTGCGTGCAGCTATTTTCGGCAGTTCAATATCGGTTCCTTTAATTGACGGGGCTTTGCTTCTTGGTACATGGCAGCAGATTGTTCTGATTGATTTTGATAACAAGCCCAGAGCCAGAAATGTTTATGTTCAGATAATCACATAATGTGATATAAATAATATTATGATAGCTTTGGATTGCAATTTAATAGCATTGAACAGTCCGGAAGATATTCTTCCTTATCCTGCTACGAAGTCAGGTCTTTTGGATGAAGACAAAGGATATATAAAATTCGGGTATCCGGCTTCTGATTATCCTGTGTTGAATATGCCTTATATTTTAGAAGACTTTGAGGGTAATAATATTCCGCCGGGATTTTATGAAATTGTGTTGTCTCCAAACCGGCAGACACTTTATTTTGTCCAGTCAAAGCAGATAAAAGCTTCTGTTCCTGTTGCAAAACTTGTTGAAAAAATGGTATCCGAGCAAGAAGAACGAGAACGCTTGAAAGAGCAGGAAAAACTTTATAAAAAATATAAAAATAATCCAAGAAAACGCCCGAGAGACCAGACCGAAAGAAAAAGACAGGCTGATATGGCGGCTTATATTGATGCAAGGAATGCAGAATATTATATTTTAAAATATAAAAACGGAAATATAGAAGCAACGGGTTATATCTTGAAATAGCTAATTGAATTTTGTTTGTGCAGCATTTATTCCGTCTTTAAGATAGATTTCAACAGCTTCTTTTGAATTTTGAAGCACAATTTTCAATTTTTTAAGCTGTTCTTCTGAAAAGTTTTGCAGCACATAAGCTTCTGCGCTTAGATTCAGCTGGGGGCCTATTCCTATTTTCAGTCGGTCGAATTCTTTGTTTCCTCCCAGAACTTGGATAATTGAACGAATTCCTTTTTGTCCGCCATCTGAGCCTTTTGCTCTGAATCTCATTTTTCCGACAGGTAAATCTAAATCATCGTGAATAACTAAAATGTCTTCAGGCGAAATTTTATAAAAATTCATAACAGCAATCACAGATTCGCCGGACAGGTTCATATATGTATGCGGTTTTAAAAGAATCAAAGTTTCTCCTTCTTTATTGATTTTTGCAATTTCTCCTTTGAATTTCGTTTCAAAGCTAAAATCAAAGTTCCAGTGGTAGCTTAGATAGTCAAGAACCATAAAACCTGCATTATGTCTTGTAAATTTATATTTGTCTCCATGATTGCCCAAACCTGCAATGAGTTTCATTTTTTGCCTTTCGTTTTTAGTGTTTAATTTGTAATTTTCGTAAAAATAAGATTGCCCCTGCCGTTACATACTTGTTACCAATAACAAAAAGTTTAAAACCGTTTATCTATATAATATGAAATTTCTCAGGAATTTTTAATGCGAGTTTAAATTAATATTTTAATACATTTTATATCTTAGGGACGGAGGGGACTAATGTCAACCAAGAGCAAAGCCATAGTGAATTTGAAAAGCAGCGAAAAAGTTGCTAATTTTTTGGAATCAAATCATCTCCATAAAAAAGATTTCGCTGAAATGATAGGTGTGACTCTTTCTTATGTTTATAACCTTATAGACAATGCTATTCCTTTCTCAACAAGAGGAATTACGCTTGAGAGAATTGCGACTGTAATGGATGTACTTCCTGAAGAATTTGTTGAATATAAAATTCCACAGGAGCCTGTGCTTATTGATGAATCAATAGAATTTTTAAGAGAAAAACAAAAAGAAAAAGGAATTTCGACTGTACAGCTTTTGAAAAGCTTTCCCAGAAAAAAACGTGTGGAAATTGTTGATATATTAAGAGGTGCAAGACCTATACCATTAGACTGGAAAGAGCTTACTTTGATTGCACAGGTATTGGATATAACAAAAGAAGAAATATATCCATATTGGGAAGAACGTGCAAGACAGCTTTTTCAAAGTGCAGGAATGAATCTTCAGTCAAACATAGGTCTGGTTGATGCAATGTTTGATTGTGCAAGAAATTATATTGATAAATAATTTTATTTTCCTATACAAAAATGCTCAAAAATATTTTCAAGGATTTCATCGGTGATAACTTCACCGGTGATTTCGTCTAATGACAATAAAGCTGTTTTTATGTCTATTGATATCAGATCTTGAAGTTCACCATTTTGAGTTGCAAAAAGTGCATCAGTAAGTGCATTTTTTGCTCTATTGAGACATTCTTCCTGTCGCTGGTTGGTTACGAACTCTGTTTCCATTGCATCTTTGTCAATTACTGATTCTTTAATTTTTTGTTTTAATTCTTCTATGTTAAAACCTGTTTTTGATGAAATATTCAGTGCTTCAGGATTAGGAATTTCTGCTAAATCAGCTTTTGTTGCAATTTTGATGTGAGGTTTGTTTTCAATCATTTCATAAATAATTGCATCATTTTTATCAAATCCTTTGCTCCAATCAAATAAAAATAAGATAAGATCAGCATTTTCAACACAATTTTTTGTATACTCTATTCCTATTGCTTCAACTTTATCTACTTCTGTGTTGTCTCTGATGCCTGCTGTATCAATTAGTGTAGCAGGGATTCCGTCAAGGTCAATGGATTCTTGTATAACATCTCGTGTTGTGCCCGGAATATCAGTAACTATTGCTCTTTCAAGATTTAATAGTGCATTAAATAGCGAAGATTTTCCTGCATTAGGACATCCTGCTATTGCAATTTTTATCCCCTGTCTCATTATGTTTGAAGCATTTGCATTTTTAAGGATATTATTAATTTTGTCTATACATTTTGTTGTTTCCTCTTCAATTAGAGAATATTCAGGCTCTCTAACATCTTCAGGAAAGTCTATTGCTGCTATCATTCTGGAGTAGAGATTGAAAAGTTCTTTTTTTATTGCAGAAATTTCTTTAGCCAGTGCTCCTGAAAGATTGTTTGCGCTTTTTTGTGCAAAGTTGGAGGTTTTTGCATGAATAATGTCAAGAACTGCTTCTGCCTGTGAAAGGTCAAGTTTTTTATTCAAAAACGCACGTTTTGTAAATTCACCTTTTTGTGCCATTCTTGCACCGTTTTGGAGTGTCAAATCGAGTATTTTTTTTACAATCTTTGGACCGCCATGGCATTGAATTTCGATAATGTTTTCACCAGTGTAGCTGTTAGGTGCTTTGAAAGGGAGCAAAATAACTTCATCTATTTTTGAATTGTTCTCTACAATCCAGCCGTGATAAATTTTTCCTGCATCTTTTATCTCTTTTGAAAAAATTTTTTGAGCGGTTTCAAAAGCCTTTTCTCCGGAGAGTCTGATTACTCCGACTCCTCCCGTTCCAAGAGGTGTTGCGATTGCTGAAATAGTATCAAATTCATAGTTTATATTCATATTTAGATAGTATTATCAACAGGTGCGTTTTTCAATGTGTTATGTTTACTTTTGTAAAATTGCAATTTAAAAATAACAAAATAATTTTTTTATTCTTTTTGTTTAAACAAAAGAAGGAGAGGTATATATGTTTGTGAATTCAGTCGGGTTGTTTATTAATAAACCTAATATTAGACAAAATTCTGTAAAAAAGACTGACTCAGTTAATTTTACCGGAACAAATTCGCTTCAGCGAGACATGGTTTCTTTTGGCGCTAAGCCACCTATGGAAGAACTCCAAAAATATTTTGACAATTATAAGCCAGTGATATTAGACTTTAGGGATTATAAAATTCCTGTTCATAATAATAAAATTGCTGACAGAATGAAAGATGAATATTCTCCGGATTCTTTTGATGCATTGTTTGAATTTGCTGACAAAAAGGGTGTTTTTGATGTTAATGTTGATGAAAAAACAAATTATGTCCAAACAAGCTTGATCAATCCAAAAGAAAACCCTCTTATGTCTAAACTTGTGTGGGTTACGGATAGTTGTAATATTATGCCACTTTTAAAGGACAAACATCCTGAAATTTGTGTGCCGCTTATGGAAAATATGTCAGCATATTATGCAAAACAACAACGTGCTTTTGATAGAATCATCAATAATCCTGACTTATTTGAACTAAACCATGATTGGCCTAATACTGCAAAAAACGGAGTAGGTCATGTGTTCAATCCCAAAAACGGAATATCTCACAAGTGGTTTGCAAAAACCAGACTTGATTCGATGGGACTTTATATAGGAGCTGTTACAGACTTAATGAAAGACGGTTTTAACGGCGCAGATTATGGATATAAAAAAGCTGATGATGTTTCTTCAAATACAATTGAGGCAATGGCAAACGCAGCCAGATATTTACAAAAAATTAATTATGCTTATGCTAAAGATACAGGTCCATGGGAAGAAAAAACTTTTAATGCTACAACAACAAGTGATGTTGCAATTATAAATGAATCTTTCAGAAAACTTTTAGACTTTATGTATGCTCCGACAGATAATAAGGAAATTTTAAAAATAAGAAAAAGACTCCTGAATGCAAAAAATGGTGAAGTTTTCAAAGATGAAGCAGCATTGAGACAGCAGCTTGAAATTGGTGAATACAGAATTAAAACAAACAGTAAACATGAGGTTCCAAACGAGAGAAAACTCGACGGAGCAATGGGCTTTATCTTTAAAACTGAAAAGCTTGATGATGATGTTGTAAAAAATGCAAAAAAAGTTATGAAACGCCTTTTGGATTATGAAAAAGGTGTGAAAGGTGATAAAGAAATTGTCAGAGAAAATGGCGTAATCAGATATAATAAGGATAAATATCTTTATTTAAATTCTGATTTATCCGGAAAAAAATCTGAATATAATCCACAACGAAAATTTCCTCCAAAGACAGAAGCACAGTGGTTTATGGTAAGTGATATTGCTGCTTCCTATGGTAAAGTAGCAAAGAGTCTTATGGATAAAATTGAACAGGACGGAGAATCTTCAAAAGAAATTGATAAACTTTTGAAATATGCCCTTAAAAAAGAAACAGAATATATTAACAGAGGCTATGCAAGAATTACAGGAAAACATTCTTATAAAGCCAATGGTGTAAAAGCTCCTGCTTATCAAGTTCCTGAGGCTTATCAGGCGATTAAAGACTCTAAAGGAAACATAAAATTTGTTCCCGGAACTCATACTCCTTTGGCGTGGGCACAGGCTTCTTTATATGATGCATCAAAAGTTTTTCTTGATAATCTTGAAAGGTATGAAGAACTGCAAAATATGCGAGAATAGTGCTTTTTAATCAAATATATTAAGAAATGTTACCAAATAATTGTCTTTTTATCATCAAAAAGGCAATTATTTAATTAATAAATACTTTATATATATACGAGAGATAAACAAAACCAAAAGAGAATTAAAGAGAGAAATTAATTTTAAACTAATACATACACACTGACCTACCACAC
>DBGCOP010000041.1:0-1836 GCA_048360435.1 Candidatus Limenecus sp.
ATAGAACTGGATAATAAAGGATATATTGTGGCAGGTGAAAACACTGAAACGAGTATTCCGGGTGTTTATGCTGTAGGAGATGTCAGAACAAAGTTACTTCGTCAGATAGTAACAGCAGTTGCAGATGGTGCTATGGCAGTACATATGGCAGAAAAGTATATGGATCTGACTGTAGCAATGTCGAAACCCTATCTACCGTGTTAGATTCAGATGTTTCTGTAATTTCTGTTAATGCATCTAGGTCAATAGATGTTTTATCATCTGAATAATACCATGTAATCACCAGACGGTCATTATACACATATATCTTATCTACAAAATATTCAAGCACCTGATTTCGTGTATCTTCATCGTCAAAATCTGCTTTCGCATACATTTCAAAATATTTCTTTATACTGTTTTCATCTTCAACAAGTGCCTGTTTCAACTTTTCAGTTTCAATGGCTTCTTCAATGCCCGTCTTTTTTGTTCTCTACACAAACAAAAGAGTTCAACGAAATCTTGGGGTGCTTACACCACTGGAATTCCATGAACAAAAACTAAAAAACGTTGCATAAATAACCCGGTACATAAACTGTACCGGGGAAGAAAAAATTTTCGTTATTTAATTTGTCTACTTGACGGGTAGCACACCAAAACACTAGCTTTTTCTGGCTGCAGTTTTCTAAAAAAGTGCAACCAAAAATGCAACCCACATTTGGCAACTGCCCAATGGGCAGTGCCAAGAATGTTAATTTTGGGATTTTAAATTAAGATATACATGAAAAAAGAGAACAGCTGTCGCCATTCTCTTTTCTACAAACTGTTAAGGAAACAATCGGAGTTGGTGTAAACGAAAAAGCAGCCTTGAGTTCTGATAAAAACTGCCCTTTCGTTTACATCAATTTCGATTTTACCTTGGTGAACAAAGTCGCGTCCCTTTAGCCGATAGCTATGGGGATTCAATCGTTGCTCTTTTCCTTAAGTTTATCATACCGGATGTTTTGGTAAAAGTTTTTTTATTCAAGAAATCAATTTCAGGCATGACAAACAAACCTCCTATGCGGAAGTCATTTATTCTATGCAATTGTAGATTTTAACATCTCATATGTGCACAAAAAGAAGAACTGTATTTATCTTTGCGGGGTGATACCATATTCCCTCCGCAAGAAGAACATTTGCATACATCGATGTGATACAAAACCTTTATCATTTCTATTGCATTTAGATTTTTTAATGTAGAAATGTATTTCTTGCATCCAAGCAGATTTCTGCAGTGAGTTATCTTTTTTCTCTTGTTTCTACATGATAGCAGACCATAGTGACGGATTCTGACAAATTGTTTGGGAGGAACATGCATCAGGAATCGACGGATGAATTCTTCTCCTGAAATTGTTTTCTCTTTCCAACAGCCTTCGTTTTTATAGTCTTTTACTGCATATGTAACTGTCGTGTCTTTCATGGATTTAATTCGCTGATTACTGATTGCTATCCTGTGGGTATATTTTCCAAGATAATTGATAACCGACTGTGCACCATTGAAAGTTTCTTTACAGTAAGTGACCCAGTTCTTTTCATAACACTTATCAAGAAGTTCTTTAAAACGATAGCTGTTCTGATATTTCTCCGCTGTACCATGAAATTTAAGCTTAGAATCATTCCACAGGCTTTTTAACTCATCCAGATATTTTCCACGGAACACCTTTGAGATGACACCATATGGGAGAAAAAAATTTCCACCTGTTTCTTTCCATTTATTTTCATCATCAAGCCCACCTCCAAGAACAATGGTATGAATATGAGGATGATAATTCATTGCAGAACCCCAGGTATGAAGAATGCAGATATACCCTATAT
>DBGCOP010000042.1:0-4767 GCA_048360435.1 Candidatus Limenecus sp.
TTTTATACATCATGACTCCTTATTTTTTTTAGGTATCTTTTTTTATAATACCTACCTGCGGAGTCTTTTATTTATTTCTTTTTACTACTTCAGCTTCATATATACTATACTATCAGAAATGCTATTATGACTGCGTTTGGACTGTAAAGCTTTTTCTTGAAATCTGTCTTTACATTTTTTAACACTCTTTGTTTTTATTAAGTTTTTTAAATGAAATAGTTTGCATGATACAATAAAATTTGAATCAAAGTATATTTAAAATCAGAGGAGCAAAATTATGGCAACAGAACCTAAATTGATAGCTACTATTCCAAGAAGCGCAACCGAACAGCTTCAAATCTCAATTAACGAATACAAAGGCAAAAGCTATCTCGACCTTAGAATATATTACACAACAGACGACGGAATCAACTGGCTCCCGACAAAAAAAGGTGTAACAGTTTCTCCTGACAATCTTGAATTATTAAAAGATGCAGTTGATGAAGCAATGAAAGAATTGATGACATTAGAGGATGCAGAATAATTAATGTCACAAAGTTCCGGCAAAAACACAAATAAAATAAATGAATCTCAGGGCATGTTGAATAAATATGCCCTGGTTCTTACATGTGTAAAAGGTCTCGGAGTCAGAACTTTCAGCTATATTATTCCTGAAGAGCTAAAAGCAAAAATAAAAATCGGACATCCTGTGCTTGTTCCGTTTGGAAGAATGGGACTTATTAATGCTTATGTTGTAGGCTTTTCAAACTATCTTGAAGCAGGTATCAAAGCAAAATCAATCTCAAAAATCCTTGATGAAACTCCGATTTTTGATATGAAATACCTGAGGTTTCTTGAATGGGTAGCAGACTATTACTTTTGTCCTATACAGACAGTTCTTGAATGTGCAGTACCTGTTAAATTTTTAAATGGTGCACAAAAAGAACAATATGAAAAATTTATTGAATTCATAACATGCAAAAATGCTACAAAAAGACAGCTCGACATTCTTCATGCGCTGGAGACAAAAGGCAAAACAAACCTGATTGAATTTGAAAAAGAAATAAAAACCACAAGAACCACTCTCAAAAAACTTGAATCCTTAGGATGTGTTAAAATCACCGAAGAAAATTTATACAGAAATCCGCTTGAAATCTTTAAAGAAGAGAATCTTGAAGAATTTCCGAATCTGACAGAAGAGCAGGATACCGTTTATAAAGAGATTGAAAAACGCCTGAACTCTCACAGCGAAATTCTTATCCATGGTGTAACGTCTTCAGGAAAAACCGAAGTCTATTTCAAAGCAATAAAAAAAGTTCTTGAAGAAGGAAAAAACGTACTTTTTCTCGTACCTGAAATTGCACTTGCATCAATGCTGACCAAAAGACTGGCAAAAAGATTCGGCATCGAAAAAACAGCTATCTGGCATTCAAGCATCTCAGAAGGTGAAAAATATGATGTATGGCAAAAAATAAAAAATAATGAAATCAAGGTTCTTGCAGGTGCACGCTCAGCAGTTTTTACTCCTTTAAAAAATATAGGGCTGATTATCATAGATGAAGAACATGACAGTTCTTTTAAGCAAACTATGCCGGCCCCGCGCTACGATGCAAAGAAAGTTGCACAAAAACTTGCACAACTCAATAACATTCCGCTTCTTCTGGGAAGTGCCACACCGGATGTAAATACATATTACAGAGCCGTAAATTCAGGAAATCTTCTTGAAATGACAAAAAGATACAACGATTATCCGTTCGCAAAAGTAAGAATTGTTGACATGAGAGAAGAACATTTCAGATCAAATCATGGAATCTTCTCAAGAGCACTTGTTAATGCTGTTGAAGAAAACCTGAAAAACAAAAAACAAACAATACTGTTAATGAATCGAAGAGGTTTCTCGACTTACACACAGTGTCTTGCATGCGGAGAAGTTATTCAATGTCCAAAATGCGCAATACCTTTGATTTTTCATTCTCAAACACAAACCCTCAAGTGCCACTATTGTGAACATGAAGAACCGTTATTAACAGAATGTCCAAAATGCGGAAGCGATGCACTTCGAAATTGCGGAACAGGAGTTCAAAAAGTTGAAATCATAGCTCAAAAGCTTTTTCCCGACTGTCGCATCGAGCGTTTGGACAGTGACTCTTTAAAAAACAAAAACAGACATATAGAAATTCTCAACGATTTTTCAAAAGGCAAAATTGATATTTTGATTGGCACACAAATTCTTGCCAAAGGTCTGGACAACCCTAATGTCACTCTTGTTGGAGTAATAAACGCAGACAACGGGTTCAACCTTCCTGATTTCCGCTCGTGTGAAAGAGGTTTTCAATTGCTTACACAGGTAGCAGGAAGAGCAGGAAGAGGCAGCAACCCCGGTCAGGTTATTTTTCAGACTTACAACCCGAACTTTTTTGCCCTTGAATCAGCAAAACAACAGGACTATCATAGCTTTTACAAAACAGAAATTGAAGCAAGAGAAAATTTTGACTATCCGCCTTTCAGCAAAATCATCAGAATAATTCTTTCGTCAAAAAATCAGTTTCGTGCTGAAAGAAGCGCTCAGGAAATTGCTATGCGCCTCAATGAAATAATAGACAAACAGTGTCTTACAGAGCCGCTTGCTCTTCTGGGACCTTGTGCATGTGTAATTGAAAGATTACAGGAACTCTATCGTTTTCAAATTCTTATAAAAAATAAACTTGGTGAAAAAGGTCATAAGTTTATATTAAATTTTTTAAGACAAATTAAACTCCCTCAAGATATAAAACTGACAGTTGATGTTGATCCGATAGATATTTTGTAAAAAAAAAGACCTTCAAATATGAAGGTCAAGTCACATGCATAATCTAAACTATAAAGAGTTTAGAAACTTTTTTACCATTCAATTACAACAGCACCTGCACCGCCTCGACCGCCTCTGCTGGCGACATTCGGTGTCAAAGAAGCATAGCCGCCACCGCCGCCGGCACCAAATGATGTGCCGTTACCACCGTTTTGGTCAGGCGCACAATAAGCTTGTTGATATGTAGCTTGATGATATCCGTTTGAAATAGTTTCTTCGACTTCTTTTTCTTCAACACACCTTTTCAGATATGTAACATCCGGAGCTGCCAAACATCTGTAATTGTTATAAATTTCATCTTTGTTTGTATAGTTTGCAAACTCACCCAGTGATTGATCGGTTGTGTATAAATCCCCGGGATTATACTTAGGAAAGAATGTACCAAAATAACCCTCAGGATCCATTATAGGGAAACCCACAATCTGGCGAACATAATCATACAGCTTTAATGTATTTTTACAGTAATTTTCAATACTGCTTCTGCTTGAACCGCCTGTATATGCGGGAATATCAACAGACAGCTTTGTACCGTTATATGAATCATCCATCATGTGCATCAAACCGTATGGTGCATAAAGATTTTCACCCTGATATTTAATTTCTTCAAAACCTGTCGGGAGTGTTCTGGCACCTGCTGTTGATATGTTGTTATTATAAATTCTTCTGAGCTTAGTTAATATAGCACCGACATCGCTTGTCTGTTCTATATTTGCCTGACAAACAACCTTCGTGCATTTGTTTCCTTTTATTGTTACAGGTCCATATCCGGCCGGAATATATTTCGGATCAGTACAAGCAGGAGAAGGAATTCCACCGCCTTTCATAGTGAATTGAGAATGTTGTCCTTGTTCCGGCTCAGTGAGAGTTTTGCTTTTACCGCCGGCTTTAGCGCCATAACCGATAAAAGTACGCCCTGTAATACCGTTACGTTTTATTTGTGCAACAGTATTTCCACCATCTGTATCAGCATTTGCTGCCGGTGATATTGTAACTTCTACATGTCCTTCTATTTTAGGCAGGTAATATGAATTTGGAACAGAGGCAGAACCTCCCTGACCAAAATAACGTTCAATTAAAGAAACTCTGGCAACACCTGTAACAGCATCATCTCCAAAATAGGTCTTTCCGCCTTTGTCTCTAACCCAGACTTGGCCATCACTGCCTCTGCCATATTTAGTTGAACCTGTTGCATTAGCAGACGAATATTCTGTCGGAGATATTCCACCCTTAGGAGGTATCACAGATCCCCACGTTCTTGCTGCCCCATTAGCTCCTTTAGTACCTGCAATTTCAACAACATCTTTAGAATTCGACAATTTGTTAGAACTTATAATCCAGCCGCCTCCACCGCCAGTACCACCAACAGCATGGTTATCAGCATTATACGAAGTTGAATCGCCGCCTCGCCCTCCGGCTACTTCTATTTTTGTTGTTTTATCAGTTCCGCCATTATCAGCTTTGAAATAAGAATCGCCGCCGTTGCTGCCGGGAGTTCTTGAGTTTGAACCTCTGTTACATCCGCTGTGATAATGAGACTCCCCTACTGAACCGGCAGCTCCGCCTTTCATCGAATATGTGGTGCCTTTTAATAAATACAAATATCCAAATACCCCGGCACCACTTCCACCCGCACCTGATGCAGGACTGTGAAGGTCGCCGTTTCCGACAGTAGCACCTCTGCCGCCTCCGCCGCCAACAACTTCTACATAGTAATAACCATCTTCAGTAGGACTAAAAGATCCTGTGTTCCCATACATAGCAGTCCCCTTGTCAAGATGGGTAGAAGAAGCACTGCCTCCGCCACCGCCGCCACCTATGACTGTCAGTGAAAATCTGTCTGCTCCGGCTGGCGGTGTGAACACACATTTGTTTGTTGTTACCCAGCTGTCAGGGTTATCTTTCTGGCCTACCGGGTTATTTTTATCCCAATAGACATATTG